>NZ_JAPNJZ010000028.1:0-593731 GCF_026626765.1 Corallococcus sp. bb12-1
CATCCCCCCGGCGGACACACCGTGGGGCCCCTCCCGGGTGCTGTACCTCCTCCACCCTTCCGACCCCATCATCTGGTGGAGCCCCGGCCTCATGGTGAAGCGGCCGGACTGGCTGCGCGAGCCCCGGGGCCCGGACGTGCTGGGCGCGATGGTGTGGATTCCCTTCGTCACGTTCTGGCAGGTGACGGCCGACCTGCCCCTGGGCATGAAGGTGCCTCCGGGCTACGGCCACGTCTACACCGGCGAGCACGTGGATGGCTGGGTCGCGCTGCTGCAACCCGAGGGCTGGAGCGCCGACAAGTCCGCGCGACTGCGCGAGCTGTTGAAGCCAGAGCCGTGAAGTGACGGAACTGGAAACACCTCGGCCCCGAAGGCGCGTGGGATTCGCGCTTCCGGGGCCGGGGTTCACGCATTCAGACGGTCCGCGACGGGCGGCTCAGTATCAATCCCAGTAGTCGATGAAGATGATGATCGTGGTGCCGTTGGGGCAGTGGTAGATGATGATCAGCGTGTGGTGGTAGCGGGAGAGCTGATCAGGCCGCCCGCCAATGAAGTTCGTCTGCCGGAACTGCGCGTCCACCGTGGTGCGCGCGAAGGGCAGCGGCTTCGGCACCTCCACGGAGGAGGTCTGCATCGTCGCGGGCAGGCGGGCCACGGCCTTGCCGGACGCGTCGATGACGTCCACCTCGCCGCGGTACTCGCCCACCTGGATGTCCTCGGCGGCCGCACGCGCGCGCAGCTTGTAGTAGCCGGCTGGGATGCCCGCCTGCGGCGCGTCCAGGAAGGTGAAGCCGAAGTCCGCGCCTTCGGGCAGCGCGGAGGCGGGGACCTGCTCGAAGCCGGCGATGCTGCTGCCTGCGAACGTCAGGCCGTCCTTCGATACGGTGACGGTCTCTTCCGGGTTGATGTCCACGCCGGCCTTCTTGGCCGCCTCATGCAACTGGGCCCGGGGGTCCGTGCACTCCAGCGTGGGAGCCTTCGGGGCGTCGATGCGCGGCAGGTACGCCGCCAGCCGCTCACCGGCGACCGCCGTGGTGGAGGTCAGGACCAGCGCCGCGACAAGGGAGAAAGCCTGGACGAACTTTCGAGTCATGGGGGCACCTTCTGGGAAATGACGAGGAGGGAAAGGCGTTCCCGTGAAGTCCACGGGAACACCACTCGTCGTCCCGCGACCGGTGCATCCCAGGTGCCAATCGCAGCTCAGGAGCCCGCCCCAGGCGACACCGCTTCCGGGGCCGGCAGGCTGTGACAGGAATGGCCACACACAGCGCCGGATTCGTAGCGCATCCCGCCACACCCGGAAGGCCATGAATCCGGTCCCGTGTCGGACATCACCTCGGGCTGGAGGGTGACGAGGTCCACCGCGGCCGAGAAGGTGCGGTCGGGGAAGCGGACGGGGCGGGGGACGGAAAGTCCAGGCCCGGCGTGCAGGTCCCCCCGTTGGGGCCCTCCATGGACAGTGACCGCATCCGGCATGCCGTTCGACGCCTGGGATTGCGCTGGGGTGAAGGCAAACCCGCTGTGTCCGCTGGGACTGTCGTGCTTTGCTGTCGGTGTTTTCCTTTCACAGGAGGCAGCGGTGGGAGCATTGGATGGGAAGATCGCGGTCATCACGGGCGGTGGCACGGGAATCGGTCTGGCGATCGCGGAGCGCTTCGCGAACGAAGGCGCGGAGGTGGTCATCGCCGGACGTCGCCAGCAACGTCTGGAGGACGCGGCGGCGCAGTTGGGGCATGGCGTCCGGGGCGTGGTCACGGACGTGGGTGACGACGCGCAGGTGAAGCGGCTCATTGATTCCGTGCCGCGCGTGGACCTGTTGGTGACGTGCGCCGGGGGCGCCGTGTTCGGAGCGGTGGAGACCGTGCCTTCGAAGGCGTGGAGGGAGCTCTTCAACGACCGGTTCTTCGGCCAGCTCTCCGCCTGCCATTACGCGGTGCCGAAGATGGACGCGGGCAGCGCCATCATCCTCTGCTCCGGCATCGCCGGACACGCCGCCCTGGTGAACTACTCCGGAGGCGCGGGCCTGTGCGGCGCGGTCAACGCCATGGGCCGCTCGCTCTCGGTCGAACTCGCGCCCAGGGGCATCCGCGTCAACGTCCTGTCGCCAGGGCTGACCCGGGATACGGCCATCGACTGGGGCGTTCCGCCCGAGCAGCTGGGCGCGTTCATGGACTCGCTCGTGAGCAACATCCCACTCAAGCGTCCGGGCACCGTCCGGGACATGGCGGATGCGGCCTACTTCCTCGCGACATGCTCCTACGCCACGGGGCAGGTCATCGACATCGACGGCGGTTGGACCGCGGTCTGAAGGCACGCCAGGGACCTTGGGCCGTCATGGATTCGTGACGCCATGACGCCCATGTCCGGAATCGGGGGAGCGCGGCGGAGCGAACGCCCTGCTGACTCCTGAGAGCGTCCTCCCTGGCATGGGGGTTGCCTATGAGGCGCGCCACCACGAGGGGGAAGTGACGATGCGGCGTTTCAGTTGGCTGATGCTGTTGTGGCTGGCCCTCCCTGGCGCTTCCGCCAGCGCCGGGGAACCGGCTCCCGAGCCTCCTCCGGCATCGGCCCAGGGCTGGTTCGAGAACCCCACCCGCACGCGCGGCCTGCTGGGTTCGACCGCGCTGCCGTTGCATGCGGGAGAGGGCTTCGTCGGACAGCAGGCGTTCTTCGCCACCGTCGCGGAGGTGGGCCTGAGCGAGCGCGTGTCCTTGAACATGGCCACGGCCATCCCCATCCAGTTGGCATTCAGCGACACCTCCTTCAGCCTCCTCGCTGGCATCAAGGTGAGCACGCCGCTGACCGAGAAGCTGCATCTGGCGTTCGGCGTGCAGGGCGGCTCCTACGACAGCGACTGGGCGGGCTCGTTGGGGCTCCACAGCGCCGTCGCTGCCTATGGCACCCTCACCTATGGGACGGCCGACGCGAACCTCTCCCTCACGGTCCAGCCCATCTACGTCTGGGTCCAGGGCGAGAATGGGAGCGTGATGGTGCTGCCCATGGTGGGGGGCTTCCTGCGCGTAGGGGAGCACTGGGGCTTCGCGGGGGAAGTCGCCATCTCACCGGCGCGCGCCATCGCCAGCGCGTTCGCCTTCGCGACGGTGGGTGCGCGGTTCATGGGGCCGCGGTGGTCCGTGGACCTGGGAGTCCTCGCCGGGCGCCAACTGGAGGGCCGGGGGGGTCCTGCCTTCGCCCCTGGCGCCTCCTTCATGTATCACTGGCGCTGAGCCGTGAAGACAGACACGCGGTCATTCCGACTCTTCGCCGTCGCGAAGCATGCGGGTGATCCGGTCGACCCACTTCGCGTCACGACGTGCCACCCCTCGCCGCAGCCTGTCCAGCCAGTCCGGCGAACCGATGGGATCCATCCAACCGCCGACATACGGCGAGATCAGCGCCTGGCTTTCAAAGCCAGCCGCACGCAGGCGCGTCACCTCCTGCCATGCGGCCGCGCAGTCCCGGGCCATCCCGGCGACGTCGACGTCGCCACCATTGCCCGGCACGGCCTGTTCCCACAGCGCCTGGTTCTGGAGACCGTGCTCGCCCAGCTCGCTTAGCATCGCGGCGAGCGAGTCCACGATGGCTTCCTGCAGCGCGAGCAATTCATTGCCCCGCGCCCCCTCCAGCGAGGCCTGCGCGAGCGCACAGGCCCGCATCGACGTGGCGATTTCACGCTCGGCGATCAGCGCATAGACCCGCTTGACGGCTTCAATGGCATCCATGCCGGGTGCTCAAGGCTTGGGCGTGGACGTCGTCGTCTTCGGCGCGGGCGTCGCCGGGGTGGTGCTCCGCACCGCCTTCGCCTTGGTGTACGTGGCCACGCGGTTGGTGACTTCGCCCATCAGGTCATTGGGGATGGGGACGGAGAGGTTGTACTGGGCGATGCGCCACCCGACGGGCTCCTTCACCAGAACGCCGCTGCCGCGCGCCGGGCCCAGGTTGGGCGTGTCCAGCGCTTCGTCGAACCACGCCGTCTGCCCGTCCTTCGACAGGAAGACATTGCGAGACACCGACTTGAAGCTCCAGGCCTTGCCCTTGGAGAAGAACGGCTTCGACCACACGCGGAACTGGTCCACCGTCCAGCGCTCCGTCCCGTCCGTGCCCATGAAGACCGCGTCCGGCGTGAAGAGCGCGAAGTAGCGCGCTTCGTTCGCCGCCGCCGCCGCGCGGTGCCAGTCGTCCAGCACCGTGGCCACCGCCACCTTCGGGTCGGCGGGGGCCTGCGTGACGGGCACGGCGGGGTTGGCGGCGAGCGTCAGCAACAACAAGGAGACGGAAGGCACCGGGTTCACCTCGACGGAAGGGGGGTTCGCGGTATGAAGCGGCACGACGTGCCCCGGGTCAAGGCACGCGGACAAGGTGGTGTGGCGTGGTGCTCGAAAGTTTTCAGGTCGGCACGGGCGATGTGCCCACGGTGTTCCTGCATGGCTTCCTCGGCAGCGGTCGCAACCTGCGCTCGCTCGCGGTCGCGTGGACGCAGGCCGACCCGCGCCGCCGCATCCTCCTGCCCGACCTCACCGGCCACGGCGCCTCACCGGCCCTGTCTCCGGACGCGGACCTGTCCACGCTCGCCCGCGACGTCGTGGACACGCTGGACGCCCAGGGCTTCACCGGCGCCATCGACTGGGTGGGCCACTCGCTGGGCGGCCGCGTGTCCCTGGCCGCGAGCCTCCACGCCTCCGGCCGCGTGGGCAGCGTCACCCTGCTGGACATCGCCCCCGGGCCCGTCCCCCTGGACCTGTCGGAGAGCGGCTACGTCCTGGACATCCTCCTGCAAGCGCCGCCCCGCGCGGACAACCGCCGGGCCCTGCGCGCGGACCTCATCGGACGCGGCCTGTCCGAAGGCCTGTCCGACTGGCTCCTCATGAACCTGGTGCCCGACGGCGACGGCGTGCGCTGGCGCTTCGACCGCGACGCCCTCTTGCGCCTGCACAAGCGCGTCATCGGCGAGGACCTCTGGCCCGCCGTGGAGCGCCCCGTCCACCCGCCCCTGCGCTGCATCCGGGGCGGTCGCAGCAAGTACGTGCCGGACGCCGCCGCCGAGCGCCTGGAGGCCGCCGGCTGCCCCGTGGCCCTGCTCCCGGACGCGGGGCACTTCGTCCACGTGGACAGTCCCCAGGCCCTGCTGGCCTGGCTGCTGGCCTGATGGATTCCCAGACCGTCCTGCTCGTCTTCATCGCCGTCGGGCTGGACGGTGTCGCGGGACTCGCGGGCGGGGTGCTGTCCGAGCGTTGGTTGCAGCGCCGGCTGCCCGCGCTGGTGGCCTTCGCCGCCGGCACCCTGCTGTGCGCCGTCTTCCTGGAGGTGCTGCCGGAGGCCGTGGCCACGCTCGGGGATTCCGCCTTCACGTGGGCCTTTGGCAGCTTCGTCGCACTGGCCCTCCTGGAGTGGGCGCTGGGCCATCACCACCACCAGGCCGAAGCCGCGGCGGGACACGTGCATGGCCATGCCCATGGGCACACGCATGCGCACGGCGCGCCCACCCTGCCGTCGGCGTTGCTGGCGTCGGATGCGCTGCACAACATCGGCGATGGCGCGGCCGTGGCGGCCGCCTTCCTCGTGTCCCCCAACGCGGGCTTCGCCACCGCGTTCGCCGTCATCATCCACGAGCTGCCGCAGGAGGTGGGCGACTACGCGCTCCTGCGCGCCGCGGGCTGGTCCCGGGCGAAGTCGCTCGTCGCGCTGGGCGCGGTGCAGCTCACCGCCGCGGTGGGCGCCGGAGCCGTGCTGGTGGGCACCCAGCACCTGCCCTCGCTCCAGGGCACCGTGCTGGCCATCGCCGGGGGCTCGTTCCTCTACATCGGCGCGGTGGACCTCCTGCCGGACCTGCGCCGGGGTCCGGACTCGCGCCAGCGCGTGGTGGGCTTCCTGTGCGGCCTGCTGCTCATCGGCGGCCTGCATTTCGTGGAGCGGTTCCTCGGCGCCCACCACTGAGCGAGGATGCGGTCCATGCAAGCAAAGTCCGTGATTGTCACCGGTGCCTCGTCGGGCATCGGCGAGGCGCTGGCGGTGGCCCTGGCGGCCCGGGGTGCGAACGTGACGCTGGCCGCGCGCGATGGCGCCGCGCTGGAGCGGGTGAAGGCCCGGTGCGAGGCCGCCGGCGGCAAGGCGCTCGCGGTGCCCACCGACGTGGGGGAGCCAGAGGCGTGTCAGCGGCTCGTGGAGCGGGCTGTGTCTGAGTTCGGCGGCGTGGACGTGCTCGTCAACAACGCGGGCATCACCATGCACGCTCGGTTCGAGGACGTGAAGGACCTGGGTCTCTTCGAGCGGCTGATGCGCATCAACTACCTGGGCGCGGTGCACTGCACGTTCCACGCGCTGCCGCACATCAAGGCGCGCAAGGGATTGCTCGTCGCCATCTCGTCGCTCACGGGCAAGACGGGCGTGCCCACGCGCACCGGCTACGCCGCCAGCAAGCACGCCATGCAGGGCTTCTTCGATTCGCTGCGCATCGAGCTGCTGGGCACCGGCACCGACGTGCTCGTGGTGTCGCCGGGCTTCGTGGCCACGGGCATCCGCGCGAACGCGCTGGGCGCCGAAGGCCGGCCCCTGGGAGAGAGCCCCCGCGACGAGGAGGGCGCCACCATGGACGTGGACACCTGCGTGGGCCTCATCCTGCGCGCCATGGAGCGGCGCGACCGCGAGGTGGTGATGACGCTCACCGCCCGCGTGGGCCTGGTGCTCAAGCTCGTCGCCCCGGGGCTGCTCGACACGCTGGCCGCGCGCGCCATCCGGGGCAAGAAGGCCTGAGCAGGACGGGCTACTTCTCCAGCTTCGACACCATGCCCCACAGGCCGTCGAAGGTGGCGTTGCCCACCTGGTGCAGGCCGAAGCCCCAGAGGAAGGCGGACATCCACGCACCGGAGCCGCCCCACGTGGGGGAGAAGACATCCAGCAACTGGAGCCCCAGCAGCACCGCGATGATGGACATCATCCCCAGCACCGCGAGCTCCACCTTCCACAGGTCGCTGGAGCGCGGCAGGGGGATCCAGTCCAGGTTCACCAGCGCGTCGGTGCCCGTCTTCGTGGTTCCCGGTGGAGGCAGGGGCGTGATGCTGCCACCCGCGGGCGCGCCGGGCAGCGGCGGCGGGGCCTCCGCGGGCTTCTGGGAGAAGGGGTCCAGCGTCACGTCCGGGAACGCCTCCAGCACCGACTGCCGGCTGCCGATGGACGCCGCCTTCTGCCGCAGTGTCGCGTGGCGCTCGAAGGACTCGCGGGCGGCGCGGTAGTCGGGCGTGGCCAGGTTCGCCTCGCCCTGATCCAGGTGCGCGCGCGCCGACTTGAGCCGCGCATCCACCTCCGACTCCCACTCCGACAGGGCGCCCATGTCGCCTCCCACCTCCGCATGGGCGGCCGTCAGCGCCTCCTCCAGGTTGTCCACCAGCGCGCGCAGGTACAGCGCCTGCGCGGACTGGTAGTACAGGAAGGCCTCGTCCACGCTGGCCGACTTGCGCGCCCGCGCCCGGGCAAGCTGCTCCGCCACGCGCGTGCGCAGCTCCGACCACTCCTCCGGCGTGAAGCCCCCGGGCAGCTCCCGGCCGGAGAGCGAGCCCTCCAGGTCCGACAGGAGGATTTCGAGGAACGCCTCGCGCGCGGTGTCCACCAGCCGGCGCGACGCGTCCAGGTCGGTGCCAGGAAGCTGCTGTCGCGCTCGCAACAGGTACAGGGGCAGCTCCCCCTGGAGCCGGCGGCTCACCGCGTCGTCTCCGCGCTGGGAGACCAATGTCTGGGATTGCTGCTCCAGCTCCTCCAGCCTTGATGCCAGCACCGCGCGGGCCACGCCCTCCAGGTCCAGCGTGCGCAAATACTGCGCCTGCTCCGTGAAGTCCGCGGACGTGGCCTGGTCGTTCTGGAGCAGAGTCTCCACCGCCTTGAGCTTCTTCTCCGCGTCCAGCAGGGCCATGCCCTTGAGCGCTTCCAACTGGCGCAGGAGGACGGACCAGAGCGAGAACAACTGGAGGCGCGCTTCGAAGAGCGACAGCACCGAGTCCTGCACCACCAGCCCGCTCAGGGGCCGCTGGATGTTCTCCAACAGCGCGTCCACCTGCCGCCGCAGCGACGCGGCCACCGCCGCCTCGCGCTCCAGCGGACGGGCGGGCACCAGTTCCTGCAACTTCTGGCGCGCCGCCTCCGCCCGACCGCGCAGCGTCACGCGCGGGCGCACGCGCTGCACGTAGAAGCGCACCGCCGCGGACGTCACCACGCCCAGGAAGATGAGGAACGCGCCCCACAGGGCCGGCGTCTTCACCCAGACGGTGAAGGTCTGCTCCACCGGCGCGCCCTGGGGCACGAGCAGCCGCACCGTGCCGGTGTACTCGCCGGACTCCGGCAGGCCGTCCACATCCAGGCTCAGCAGGCCCGTGCCGTTCGCGGGCACCTGGAACACGCCCCCCGGGTCCATGCCTCCCTCCGCGCTGGCGTCGTCGCCCGAGGCGGCCTGTCCCCGGAAGGACCAGTGCGCGTCCTGCGCCTGCACGGGCGCCGCGCCGTTGCCCGCCCCGCCCTCCTTGCGGTCCAATTGCACCACCGCCGCGGGCCCCACCGCGCCGCCCACGCCCGCCGTCTCCTTGAAGGTCAGCCGCACCGTGGCCTTCCCGGAGAAGGGGCCCAGCGTCCAGCCGCGCGCGGGAGAGACGGGGTAGAACTGCACCGTCGGGGCCACCGCCACGCGCTGGATGACCAGCGTGGCCACCTCCCGCACGCCGTCCCCCAACAACACCACGCGGCCCTTGTACTCACCGGGCGAGGGCAGCTCCGCGGTCAGCACCACCGTCACCGGCTGCCGCACGGAGATGGGGGCCTCCATCGCGCCGTCCGCCGCCGTCCCCACGCGCACCGTCACCGGCACCTGCGTGCCGTCCGTGGACAGCAGTGGATCCACCAGCACCGTCAACCGCGTGTCCGCCGGTGCTTCGCCTCCTGCTTCCGCGGACGCGGTCAGCAGGTCCACCCGCAGCACCGTCTCCACGTGGCCGGTGGACGTGCGCAGCCGCACCTCGTTGTTGGCGTTCACCCCCGCGACGCTGAAACGCGGCGCCGCGAGCGCGAGCGTCGGAAGCAGGCAGAGCACCGCCCACGTCAGGCCCGCTGCTGCGCGCGGGGAGACGGTCACGGTCGTGCGACTTCGAGCGGGAAGGCCCATGCGTGGACGATAGCAGTCCCCTCCCCCGGCCCCGCATCCCAACAGCGCGTGTCGTCAGTCCCAGCCCAGGCGGCGCAATACGCCGGGCGGCAGGCTGGCGCGGATGGCCTCCAGGGGGATGCCCTCGTCGTCCTCGGCGGCTTCGTGGCCGGGGCGCGGGTCTCCGCTGTGGTGCAGCGCGACCAGCTCCAGGTCCTGCGTGAAGCACGGCGAACCGGACGAGCCCGGGTGCGTGTTGGTGCAGTACGTGATGCGCGTCCGCGAATGGTTGAGCGCCTGGAACGTGTCCAGCGCCACCTGCATCGGCCGGCCCTTGGGGTGCTGCACGACGAGCGCCAGCGAGCCGGTGGTGAAGGGCGTGGGCGACGGGGGCAGCGGGACGAAGCCGCGCGGATGGTCACCCAGCCGGTCCTCGCCGGGGGCGTCCTGGATCTGCAGGAAGGCGTAGTCCAGCTCGTCGCGCGTGGCTTCCCGCGGGCGGGGGTGCATCAGGTCCGCCGGACTGTGCGGACTCTGCGCCAGGCACGCCGTCACCGCGTACACCCGGCCGGGGTGCACCGCGATGCGGTCCGGCAGCACCTTCAGGTCGAAGCGCACGCGCAGCGCCTCCAACAACCGGTGCTCGATGACGTGCGAATTGGTGAGCACCACGTCCGGCGCCACCAGGAAGCCCGTGCCCAGCGCGCGGCCTCCGTCCAGTTCCACCCGGCACACCCGCCGCGACAGGAGGGCCAGCCGGTCCCTCCAGGCCTCCGGCGTCATGGGCTGCTTCGCCGCCTGGACGATGCGCGCCAACGCACTGCCAGACACGCTGCGCTGCACGGAGGAGTGATACGACTGGAGGAAGCGGCGGATGCGCGGATGGCCCGGCGCCGCCGCCTGCGCGCCGCGCACGAGCACGTCCGTCCACCCTTCCGCTTCCGCGGTGTGCACGAGCGTCCGGGCCCGGGCAGCGCTCTCGCCCTCCACGGGGGGCGCGAACTCCCGACCGCACTTCACCGTGACCATCCGGTGGAGCTCCTCCACCGAGGCGAATGCGCCCAGGAGGGCGTGGGTGAGTTCCTCCCGCTCGGAGCCTTCAAGCTCCATCCGTGTCCTCTCGCGGCCGCTCAGCTCACGCCTGCCGTGTGACTTGCAGTGTACGCATGCGGGCCGCGATTGCACTGCGACCGGAGCGCTCGCCGGGCCGGGCCCCCGCGCCACTTCCGCCCGCCACCCTGCGTCGCCCGCGACCGGATGGACGGTGCGGCTCCCAGGTCGGGAGTGGGGAATGACCCTGAGCTGGACCCAGGTCCCATGCCCAGGGACTTCAGGGAGGGGTGCGGGCACCCCTGCTCCGGTTCAGCGCACCGCCCAGGTGGTGGGCGGCAACAACGAGGTGACGCCCGGCTGCCCCGGCACATCCAGCCGCGAGGCGCCCGCCTGCAACGTCCCGGCGAGCGTGGGCAACACACGGAAGGCAACCTGCACTGGCGCCGCGCCCTGCGTCCGCGGGGCGATGCGCAGCGACAGCAGCCCGTCCTGCACCTCCCAGGAGGCGATCCGTCCCAACGACACCAGCGCGTCCAGGCTGGCGGTGTCCACCTGCACGCCGGCCGGCAGCTCCTGCTGGAACACCAGCGGCATGAACGAGGGCGCGCCCACCACCACGCGCATCTCCGCGAGCTGGCCCACCCGGGCGTCCTTCGGCCCGTCCACCGTCAGCTCCAGGCCGCCCTTCGCCTCGTTCTTCCAGGGCACCGTCGCGGCCAGCGCCAGCGAGAAGCCCAGCCCCGGCACCGCGGGCTCCGCGCGCACCGTCCACGCGTGCGTCCCCGCCGAACCCGGGGCCGCGGCCTCCAGCGCCAGCACCTCGCGCAGCGCCTTCGCGTCGTAGGTGCCTTCGGTGACAACCTTCCCGTCGCGCTCCAGCGTCACGCGCACCTGGGCCGGCAGCGGCTCCCGGAAGAGCACCAGCGCCGCGCGCAGGCCCACGCGGTTCGCCTGCCCATCCCCCCAGCCCTGGCCGGGCGAGTAGCGCGCCAGCAGGAAGGCGCCCAGGTCCGCGAGCGGCGCCTTCGCATCGCCCTGCAGGGCGAGCACCGCCATCGCCGTGGCCTCCACGACGGAGGGCTCCTCGCCATCCGCGCGCACCGTGCCCGGCTCCACCGACAGGGACGCGGTGCCATCCGCGCCCTGCTTCACCGCTTCACGCACGCGGGTGCGCAGCGCGTCCGCCACGCTGCCCGTCACCGCGCCCTCCGCCAGCAGCACCGCCGCCGTGTAGCCATCCTTCACCTGCGGCAGGTAGCGCTCGAAGACGCCCGCGGAGCGCGCCGTGAAGGCCGAGGCGCGCTGCTTGCCCGCGTCCGTCCCCACCGCCGCGCGCACCGTGCGCGCGCAGTCCGCCGTCGCCACCAGCAGGCGCTGGAGCGGCCAGCCCTCACCGCCCTGACAGGTGCCATCCGGACGCTGCGCCTTCGCCACCTGGTCCACGAGCCGTTCACCCAACCGCGCGAGTACCGGGTTGTCCGGGTGGGCCAGCGCCCCTTCCGCGAGCCGCGTCGCCACGTCCACCGACGGCGCCCTCGCGGCCCGCAGCACCCGCTGCCCCGCCACCTGGGCCAGGGCCTTCAGCGCGGCCGCGTCCGGCGTCTCGCCCAGCGCCTGGAGCAGCGTGGGCGCCTGCCCCGCGAGCAGCAGCGCGTACGCATCCGCGGCCACATCCCCGGGCCTGCGCTCCACCGCCGCCAGCTCCGCGCGCACCACGCCCAGCGCGCCCGGGTACACCTGGAGCCGCACCCGTTCGCTGCCGGCCTGCGCGTCCGTCGGCACGCTCAGGGACAGCGTGCGCGGCGCCGCCAGCGAGCCGCCCCGCGTCTGGACCACGGGCTGCCCGGTGGCCCACACGTCGAAGTCGCGCACCACCGCGTCGGCGTCACCCAGCGAGGCCCGCACCGTCACCGGCCCCGCGCCCTGGGCGCGCACCGTCACCAGCTCCACCGCGCTGCCCCGCGCGGGCACCTTCACCGTGCGCGAGCCGGCCTCCACCTGCGCGCCCCGCACGTCCACCTTCAGCGCGGCCACCACCTCCTTGTCGGTGGTGTTCACCACCTGCACCGGCAGGCGCACCGTGTCGCCCGCGCGCAGGAAGGGCGGCAGCACCGGATCCACGTAGGTGGGCAGCGTGCCCGCGAAGGACGTCACCGCCCCGGCCTGGGCACCGGAGCGCGAGTGCGCGAGCGCCAGCACCCGCCACTGCGTCAGCCGGTCCGGCACGCGCACGGGCACCGTCGCCTGGCCGCTTGCATCCGTCACCACCAGGGGCTCGAAGAGGAACGTCTCCGGGAACCACGCGCGGGTGGGCGCGGCCGCCCCGTCCGCGCCCGGCTCCGGGGGTTCGGCCTTCTCCTCCTCGGCGAACGAGTCGTCGCCGTCCATCTCCGCCGTGACGGGGGCCATGGCCGACGGGGCCTGCGCCATTCCGCCCCCGCCCGGTCCCGCTCCGCGCGAGCCCAGGCCGCCCTCGTCGAAGGACGCCCCGCCGAAGGACTTCATGCTCTTCTTGCCGAGGTAAAGCGCCGACACCTCCATCGGTGGCGCCGCTTCTCCCGAGAGCGCGCTGGCGGACGCCCCGAAGAGTCCCCTCACGCTGTCGCCCACGATCCCCAGCACCACCACGGCCCCCACGCCCAACACGAAGCCCACGGCCCCGCCCTTCAGTCCGCGCGAAATCATGGCGACTCCTGGGCGACCCACGCGCCCCAGTTCACGACGTCTTCCGGCAACCGGGTTCCACTCACCACCACCGCGCGTGGATCCGTCAGCGACAGCAGGTCCTCGGGCAGGCGCGACAGCCGCAGCCTGCGCCCGAACGCGTCCGTCACCTTCTCGCCGCGCTGCTCACACGCTTCGAGCGATTCCTTCCACAACCGGGCAGCGCCCGCGGGATCCAACGTCTCCCCCTTGGGCGCCGTCTCCTCCCACTTGCGCGTGCGTGCGTGCAGCTCCGTCAGCACCGCGTAGAAGGGCTCTGTCAGCTCCGCGTCCGGTGAGAAGGGGCTGGTCGCGTTCGCCGTCACGCGCGCCTCCAGCTCCTCCGGCTTCGGCACCTCCGTCACGCGCAGCAGCGCCGCCGCCGCCGCGTTCGCGCCCCGGATGCGGCCCATCGCCAGCGCCTGTCCGTCCAGCACCCCGAAGGCCGGCGTCGCCACCGTGGGCGCGGGCCTCAGGCCCTCCAGCGCATCCGCGCCCGGCAGCGGCGCGAGCTGCGAGAGCGTCTCATCCACGCCGAAGAGGCCCACCGCCGCGGGCCCCTCCTTGCCATCCACCACCGTGTGCACCTGCAGGTGGGCCAGCTCCCCGGGCGCGTACGCGGGCTTGTCCGGCGACACCTCCACCGCCAGCTGCGCGCGCGGCGCCACGTACACGCGCGCCTGCGCTTCCACACCCTCCACGTGGGCCCAGCCCTCGAAGTCCGCGGGCAGCGTGAAGCGCGCCGAGCGTGAGGGCGCGTCCACCTCCGCCTTCAACCGCGCGCTCCCCGCCACCAGCTCCAGCGTCCGGGGCAGTTCGCCCACGAAGCCCGGGCCGCGCAGCAGCTCCACCTTCACGGCCTCGCCCGCCTTCGCCAGCACCGGCGTCGCGCGCAGGCGCAAGGGCGGCAGCCTCGCGGGACGCAGCACCAGCTTCGTGTCGCCCACGTCCTGGCCGTCCCACTTCGCCTTCACCTTCAGCTCGTAGCCCAGGAACGTGGTGGCCTGGGCCTGGAGGGTGCGCCCCCCATTCCACGGGGGCTGCACGCTGAAGCGCACCACGCCCATGGCGCCTCCGACGGGCGAGCCGTCCGCCACCGCCTCTCCGGACTGCGACGACGGCAGGCGGAGCCGGGAGAAGCGCTCCTTCAGGCAGGGCAGCACCGCCGCGGAGAACGCGGTGTCGCGGGCGGGCAGCGGCAGCCACGACAGCACCACGTCGCGCTTGCCAGGCACCTGTCGCCACGTCAGCACGGCGGGCAGCGTGGAGGACCCGGACAGGTCCAAAGGCAGACACGCCCGGGCATCCAGCGCGGGGCGGCTCAAGGCCGCCTCTATTTCGTGCGTGTTCCCGGTGGCCGTCTGGACATGGGGTTGCAGCGAGGGCAGGCCCGGGTCCATGACGCGGAACTGGAGCGCGAGCATCCGCTCCGCGCCGGGGGGCAGCCCCCGCGCCTTCAGAACGGACGCCATGCACGCCCCCGTCCCCTCGTCCGCGCCGGCCACGTCCAGCACCTGTCCCGACGGGCCCACCCGCGCCGCGAGCGCCACCATGGCGGCCCCATTGGAGGCGACGAAGCGGGCGCAGGGGTGGAAGGCGGGCAGGAGGCGCTCCAGCGCGAGCTGATCCGCGAGCGCCGGCTGCTGACCTCCCCGGTCATTCAGCAGGTCCTGGGATGACGCCAGCGACACCGGCGGCGGACGCGGGATGGGCCGGACCGGCAGGGGCGGCACCACCACGTTCACCGCGGGGCCGGGGTCCATCTGGAAGGCGGCCACGCCGTCCTCGTCCGCCACCGCGCTCACGCCGGGGTCCTTGGGGTCCCACGCGCGCGTCACCGTCACCTCCGCGCCCGGCAGCACCCGGCCGGAGGCGGTGGTGGCGCGCAGGTAGACGCGGTTGCTGAAGCCCGCGACCAGCCCGTCCTCCAGCTCCGTCACCGCCGACACGGCCAGCGCGTCCTCGGACAACAGGAGCGACACCGCGCCCCTCACCGGCTCGCCCGTGGCGTCCCGCGCCTCCACGCGCGCGCTCAGCGTGGACTGTCCGCGCAGGTCCGCGGGCACGCGCGGCAGCGTCACCCGGAAGCGACCCGCGGCATCCGTGCGCGCCTTCTTCGGCAGCTCCCCCCTGAGCCACTCCGTCGGCGGCGGCCACGCACCGGCATGGCTCCACTCCAGCGCCACGTCCGTGTCCGCCACCGGCGCCCCGGATGCGTATGCCACCTCGCCCGTCACCTCCGGCGTTTCGTTGGCCCGCCAGAAAGGCTTCGGGCTCCGGGCCTCCAGCCGCATGCGAGGCAGCGTGAAGGGCTCCACCGTGAAGTGGGCTTCGCCGGAAGCGCCGCCGCTCGTCCACGCCACCGTCCAGTCGCCCGTGGGAGCGCCCCGGTCCAGCGGCAGGTCCCCGGCCACCACGCCCCAGGGGCCCGCGGGCGCGCGCTCCTCCAGCACCACCTCCCCGGTGGGGTCCTTCACGCTCCACGTCCCCGGCCGGCCGTCGAGCGGCGACAAGTCCTTCGCCCTGAGCGCCACCGCGCGGAAGCGCACCCGGTGCCCGGGCTCATAGAGGGGCCGGTCGGTCAGCACCCGCACCCGCGCCGGCGCGTACAGCGGCAGGGGCGCGTCCACCGTGTCGGTGCCCAGCGGCGTGGTGATGCGCGCGCGCAGCTGGTAGTCCCCGTCCGGCACCTGCGGCAGCGTCACCGGCGCGTTCAGCGGACCGTTGCCCTCGCGCTTCCAGCTGGACTTCGCATCCACCGGCAGGGGCGTCTCCTTGCCGGCCGCGTCCACCAGGAACAGCTCGGTGGAGCCCCGGCCCACGCGCGCCTTGAGCGCGTTGCCGCGTTCGTCCACCGCGTGCGCGTCCGCCCAGACCGACACGCGGCTGGAAGCGCCTCGCGCCAGCCCGTGCGCGGACACCCCCGCCGTCTGGCGGAACTTCCCATCCGGACACCGGGGGACCTCCACCCCCTGGAAGACCCAGGCGGACAGACACCGCCCGGAAGCCACGTAGGCCAGGCTTCCCCCCAGGACCAACAACCCCAGGCCCCCGGCCACCCACCGCTGGCGATGGTTTCGCACTGTCATGCATTCTCCCCGTCCAGCCACTGTACGCTGGAAAGCCCACGGAGGGTCCCGCCCCCCCAGCTTCTGCCGCGCACGGGGGTGGGTGGGTTAGGGTGCCGCGCCATGGTCGCGCCGAAGAACCGCCCTCCGCAGGATGCCCTGCCTCCCCGTCTGGAAACGCTGCTCGAGTCCCTGATGGATCGGGACTTCGCGGAGCGGCTGCGCAAGGTCTACCAGGCGGCCGCGATCGCCATCGACCGGCTGGGCCACCTGAACGTCGTGAAGTACGAGCCCACCACCGCCGAACCCGACGACGGCGCGGACCTGTCCCTCTGGGAGACGATGGCCCCCGCCATCGGCGACACGCTGGTGGACGTCAACCGGCTGGTCGTCGCCATCCGCGACGCCTTCCCCCCGCCGGCCCGCCCCGCGTCCAACGACGGCGGCTGGGCCCCTCCCCCCTCCAGCTCCGACGAGCGCCGCGCGCAGGAAGCGGAGGCCGTGCTGCACGCCAGCGCTGAACGGCTGGCGAAGCGCGTGCAGGAGCTGGGCGTGCAGATGCGGCGGCCAGAGGTGGTGAGCGACCGCTGGACGTTGATGTCGGAGCTGGCCGCGTCACGCGCCGACTTCCGCAACCGCGTGGGCGACCTCGTCTACCTCACCGCCGCGGCCTTCGCCGACGTGCGCCGCGAGGACGTGGTGCCCGGCTACGCCCATCAGGTGGGCGCGCGCGTGGCCCTGCGGGGCGCGGCGGCGGACCTGCGCCGTTCGCTGCAAGGGAGGCTGGAGCGCGCGGCGAAGGCGACGGATGCCCAGCGGCCCGCGCTGACGCGGCAGGCGGAGGAGAGCCTCGCGGCCTTCGTGTCGCTGTCGCCGTCGCTCGCGCTGCGCACGCCCACCAAGCGCGAAATCGTCGCGGCGCGCGGCCGGCTGCGCGAAGCGGGCGCGAAGCCGGAGCTGGGGCCGGACGTGCTGCCGGGGCTGGTGGAGCCCTTCCTCGCGCTCCTGGAGGAGGCGATGGAGGAGATGACGCGCACCTGGCTCACCGTGCATGACCGCGCGGTGTGGGCGGCGAGCGGCGTCCGGCTGGAGCAGGTGGACATGCACCTGGAGCTGGGCTCACCGGGCGCGGCGCGCGTCCTGGAGGAGGCGGTGACGGCCGCGGGCGCGCTCTCCGGCCGCTCGGTGCCCTTCGACGTCTTCCTGCGCAAGGGACGTCAGGAAGCCGCCGGAGGACTCAACGAGGCCGGCGCCAGGGACCTGCTCGCCCGCTTCCGCGAGCGGCTGGCCAGCCTGCCGTTCAGCTGATCAAGGCTTCGTCGCGGAAGGCAGCGCCGGAGGCGCCGCGGACGCGGGCAGCGCCGGGGCGTCCTTCTTCGGCGGCAGGATGCGCAGCTCCTCGAAGCGCTCCGCCAGCGTCTGCGGCGTGAGCTCCTCCTGCCACTGCTTGGGGTTCGTGTTCCACCCGAAGTCGGCCGGCACCTTGCCGCCGCCCTGGCTGGAGTAGCCAATCATCTCCGGGAACTGCGGGGACCAGCGACCCGCGGGATCCGGCTCCTTGGTGACGTGCTGCCGGTTGGGAAGCAGGAAGGGCTTGGGCTTGGAAGCATCACTCATGCATCGAAGCCTCTCCGAAAGCCGGCCGCATGGGTAGAGGCAAGCGAGCCCCCTGACGCCTTCGCGCATGGTCCTTGGGAGGCAGCACGCTCGGGCCCAGCGCGAACACCGCCGCGAAGTAGCGCGCCTGCGCCTCACTCTCGTAGCGGTAGCGCCGCAGCTCCCCCTCGGGCGGGGTGACGTCTACCCGCCAGCCCTTCCGGTCGCACATGACCTTCACTGTCGTCCCTGCACCCATCCCACGCCTCCCCCGGCCCGTTGCCATCCGAGGGAGTGCGCTATGGAAGTCCCGTGCCAGCCCTCGCCAGCACGGACAGCAGCTTGCAATGTCGACAGGTGGGCAGTCGGTTGGCCCCCGGTAACGTTTGCAGTCGGGCGCTGTCATCCGGCTGCTGTCCCCGAGAGGAGGGGCGGGGCAGCGAACCGGGTCCTCGCGGGAAGGTTTCAGTCTCCTTGTGTCTCGCGGATCCTGCGTTAACTCAATGGCATGACCCACTTCGAGACCCAGAGCGGAGAGCGATTCGCGGACTTCGATCTTCCCGAGGGCTGCATGGTGTGCGGCGGCGCGGTCTCCATCCGTGCCACGCCCGCAGGCGCCCACGGCTACTGCCCCCACTGCCACGTGCTGTCACGACCGCAGATGCGCGTGAAGCCCAACGGCGTCGAGCTCTCCTTCGAGACCACGGCGCTCGCGTAATCCCGAGCGTCCTTCCTCACGGTGACAGCCCGCCCGGAGGGCGTTCGCCCCGGGCGGCAACGGACGGAATCAGCGCGGAGGCACGGAGGGAATCGCGGTAAGCCGCGATTCCCTTCTTTTTTGTCCTCCGAGGTTCCCGATGAAGCGTTTCCTGCTGTCCGCCGCCACGGCCCTGGGCCTGGGTCTGACGTTGGCGGGCTCCCCTGCCCAGGCCCAGTCCCCCGGTCCCTTCTCCCCGTTCACTTCGTTGGAGCTGCGGGTGAACTTCCAGCCCGCGTCCAACCCGCCGCTGGAGAACTACGGCTACCTGCCGGACAACGGGCTCATCTACGGCGCGCGCCAGTTCGGCTTCACCTACGGGTGGAACGTGGACAACACGGCCAACATGGTGGACGCGGGCCATGACGTGGACATCGTCGCGCAGCGCCACGCGCGCCTGCAGCAGGGCGGCGAGCGCGTCTGGGAGATTTCGGTCCCCAACGGCGTCTACGAGGTGAGCATGCTGGCCGGCGAGCCGTTCAACTACGTGGGCGCCTACCGCATCCAGGCGGAGGACACCGTGGTGCTCAGCGGCCTGCCCACCGGCTACGGCTACACCACGGGCCTCGCGCGCGTCGCGGTGTCGGACGGGCGCCTGACGGTGAAGAGCGCGGCGGGCGCGGCGAACAACAAACTCAACGCCGTGTTCATCCGCCAGCTCTAGTCCAGGGCGCGGGGCATGGCCCGGGTGCGGCCTTCAGTGCACCTGGGCCATGAGCAGCGGCGCGGTGAAGAACGACAGCGGGATGCCCACGCCCACCATCAGCACCGCCAGCTCCGGATCCAATTCGTATTCGGCGGCGAGCAGGGCCGCGGTCACCATGGGGGCCATGGCGATCTGCAGCACCGTGGCCTGCCTCACCACCAGCGCCAGGCCCGGCATGAACGCCAGCATGACCAGCACCGCCACCGGTGCGAGCACCAACTTGTAGGACAGCCCCAGCGCGAGCGCCGGCAAACGCTTGCGCAGGCCGTCCAGCCGCAACTGGAAGCCCACGAGGAACAGCGCCAGCGGCGTGAGCAGGTCGCCCAGCCGTTGCAGCACGGAGTCCATCCAGTCCGGGAAGGCGAAGGGCCGCAGGAGCAGCGCCACCACCAGGGCCTGGAACGGGGGGAACACCAGCACCTTGCGCACGAGCGTGCGCACGGACAGCGAAGCCTGGGCGTGGGCCTTCGCGGCCGTCAGCGTGGCGAGCGTCGCCACCACCAGGAACGAGCCCAGTTGATCCACCACCACCGCCACCGCCACGCCGTCGGGCCCCAGCAGCGCCGCGGCCATGGGCAGGCCCACGAAGGCGGTGTTGCCCAGGCCCGCGGTGAGCACGAGCGCCGCCACCGATTCGCGCGACAGTCCCAACCGGGGTCCCAGCAGGCGCATGACGAAGCTGGCGCCCAGGAAGAGCAGCCAGGGGGCCACCGCCGCCACCGCCAGTCCGGGGACGAACTCCAGCCGGTGCATGGCGCGCAGCACCAGCGCGGGCAACGACACGTTGAGGAGGAAGACGTTGAAGACCGACGCCGTGGCTTCGGGGAACCGGCCGCTGCGACGGGCGAGCACCCCCAGCACCAGGCACACCCCCAGGAGTCCGATGACCTGACCCATGCCCTGCTTCGTCCCGCCTTCCCGTGTCGGTGGCGGCGCAACCTGGAGGAGCCCACCGGAGAAGTCCAGCCCGGAGCACACACCCCGGGAATGCGCGTTTCCACGCGAATGGAATGCATGAAGCCCCAACCGCCGCGCAGGAGGTGGAAGGTCGTGGAAAGGCGCCGAGTGGGGGCGCATTCTCCCGCGCGCGGTCCGTCAGCCCTGGCGCCGCGTCCCCGTCCGGGCCCCCTGCATGAATCCCATTGCCACGGTGTTGAGAGCGCTCGGTGGCGGTGGCCTGCCCCGGACCTATTGGGTGCTGTGGGTGGGCACCTTCGTGAACCGGCTGGGCTCCTTCGTCGCGCCCTTCCTGGCGCTGTACCTGACGCGCGAGCGCGGCTTCAGCGTGGAGCAGGCGGGCCTCATCGTGTCGCTGAACGGGGCGGGCGCGGTGCTGGCCGGGCCGCTGGGGGGAATGCTCGCGGACCGGGTGGGCCGGCGCATCACGCTCGCGGGAGGCCTGTGGCTGGGTTCGGGGGCGATGCTGCTCATCGGCTTCTCGGAGACGCCGGGGCGCATCGCGGTCGCGGCCTTCCTGCTGGGCCTGTTGGGGGAGCTGTACCGCCCGGCGGTGTCGGCGGCCATCGCGGACCTGGTGCCGGCGCGCGACCGGGCGCGGGCGTACGGGATGCTCTACTGGGTCATCAACCTGGGCTACGCCATCGCGCTGCCCCTGGCGGGCCTGCTGGCGGGGATGGGCTACCGGCTGCTGTTCATCGCGGACGCGGTGACCACGTTCGTCTACGGCTGTTGCGTCTGGGTGCTGGTGCCGGAGACGCGGCCAGCAGCGGCGAAGGGCGCCATGGCGCGCTCCACGCTGGGCGACCTGCTGACGCCCTTCCGCGACGGCGTGTACCTGGCGTTCTGCCTGCCCATCTTCGCGCTGGCCCTCATCTTCTTCCAGAGCCACATGAGCCTGCCGGTGACGCTGGCCGCGCGGGGCCTGACACCCGCGGACTACGGGCTGGTGATGTCGGTGAACGGCGTGCTCATCGTCGCGCTGCAACCGTTCGTCAACCGCCTCGTCGGCCGGGTGCGGCGCTCCACGGCGCTGGCGCTCGCGGGCCTGCTGACGGGGGTGGGCTTCGGGCTGCACGCGCTGCCCACCGGCGTGCCGTGGGCGATGCTCGCCGTGGCGGTGTGGACGCTGGGGGAGATGGCGCAGTCACCCGTGGCGCCTTCGGTGGTGGCGGACCTGGCGCCGACCGAGCTGCGCGGCAGCTACCAGGGCGCGTACCACATGATGTGGGGGCTGGCCTCCAGCATCGCGCCCGCGCTGGGCGGCGCGGTGCTGGGCCACATCAACGCCTCCGCGCTGTGGGCGGGCTGCTGCGTCCTGGGCCTCGCGGCGGGCGCGTGGCACCTGGCCATCGCGGGTGCGCGGCGCAGGCGCGTGGAGGCGCTGCGGTTGGAGCGCCCGGAGATGAGCGCCAGCCTGGACTGAGCGCCGGGCCGTCGCGGAGCGCGACGGCTCGGGTGGCCCGTGAAGCCGTGCACGGACCACCGCGTACGACCGAGCGGCTGGGCGAGCAGCGCCTCCAGCCGCGTGAGGCCGCGAGACTACTGCCCGAGCAGCGCCTCCGGCCGCGTGAGGCCGCGAGCGCGGGCGACGGGCTGGAGGACATCCTGGGGGGGCGCGTCGGCGGTGAGCAGCAGCGCGCGCACGGCGGTCTCCACCACGTCCTCGGCACCGGGGCGCACCATGCCGCGCCGGGCGTCCTCCACGCGCTTGCCGCGGTACACGTCGAAGCGCTCCTTCACGCGCCTGGCCAGGTCGGCGACGGCCTTGTCGCCCGCGTCCACGCGCAGCTCCAGCTCGTTGCGCAGCTGCACGGGGTCGGCGAGCACGCCGTACCGGTCATAGCCCTTGTGGGCCACGTCCTCGTGCAGCACCGCGTAGTCCTGCGTGTTGGGCGCGGGCACCTGCTGGGGCGTGAGCAGATCGCGCATCACCGCCGTCACGGTGGCCGTCACGGTGAGCCGGTGCAGTTGCACGTCGTAGACGAAGTCCGAATACATGGGCTCCTCCACCGTGATGGGCTCGCGGAAGACGGAGTCGCGGTTGCGCTGCACCTCCGTGCGCTGCGTCTCCGCCTTGTCCAGGGCCACCTGCACCGCCACCTCCAGCACGCGCGCCGCCTTGGCCTTCTGCACCATCAGGCCCTCGTCCTGGGTGCACTGCCCCGAGCAGCGCTCCGGGTTGCACTCCCCGGGGATGCTGCCCGGCTTCGCAGCCGCGCGGGCCTCCTCGCCGCACTCCACCAGCGCCTCGCGGCACTCGCGCTTCTCCCGCTCGCGGCACCGTTCGGCGGCATCGCGCAGCGTGCCCAGCTCCATCTGGGCGCGCAGGTACTCGCGCAGCACCGCGGCCTGCTTGCGCTCCACCGTCTCCAGCGTGCGCTCCGTCTCCAGCAGCTTCGATTCGAACTGGCCGCGCTTCGGGTTGGGCACGGAGCGGTTGCCGGCGAGGTAGCGCTTCGTGCGCTGCGACTCCTCCACCGCCTTCAGGGGCAGCACGCGCTCCAGCGCCAGCTCCAGCTTCACGCCCACCCGCCCGGGGGGCGCCTCCGTCACGACCTTCAGGGGCAGCTGCGTGGGCAGGAACGTGGCCAGCCGTCCCGCGCCCAGCCGCTGGGCGACATCCGGCGCCTGGGCCTTGTCGTCCACGGGCGAGGCCACCACCAGGAAGGCCACCTCGTCGCGCAGCTTCAGCCGCACCGCCTCCGCCCGCTCCCGGGCCGCCGTGGCGCCCACGCGCTCCTGATCCGCGCGCACGTAGGCCAGGAGCGCGTTGCCCAGCTTGCCCGCCTTCTCCAGGGTGTCCGCGCTGGCGAAGAAGCGCTTCGCCCACGCCACCTGCACCGCGTCCACGCCCTTGCGCGCGGACGTGTGGTCCGGGGCCACGGCGAGCACCGCGTCCAGCTCCGCGCGGGCGTCCTGGAGCTTCTCCTCCTTCAACAGCCCCAGGGCCACCTGCACGCGCGCCTCCAGCGTCTGGGCGAGCAGGGCGCGGGCCCCGTCATGGTCCGGATCCAGCTCCAGCACGCGCATCAGCAGCTTCGTGGCGGACGGCAGGTCCCCGGAGGCATGGGCGGCGCCGGCCTCCTGGTACACCTCCGCGCCCCACTCCTTGCGCACCGCGCGCAGCTTCACGGTGACCTCGGAGGCCTCCGGGTCCGCCGCCAGGGCGCGCAGGTAGGCGGCTTCCGCCTCCGCCCAGCGGCGCTCCTTGGAGGAGGCATCGCCCTCGCGCACCGCGCGGGAGAAGGCGGAACAACCACTGAGCAGCACGAGCGTGGCCAGGGCCAGGGCGCTCAGCCAGCGGGAGGGGACGTGGGGGGGTCGCAAGGGGGGGCTCACGCGCCGCATCTTCGCGGGAAAGTCCTCCGAGGGTGAAGATTCCGACAGTCCGTGCCCGGTTGCCTGTCCGGCGTGAAGGCAGACATCCCGCCAGGACGGGCCCGGGAGGGACGCCGTGCATAGGCTGTTCTGCCTTTTGTTGAGCGTTGAGAACCTACACGGTCTTCTGCTGGCTGCGATGAGCCAGGGTGCAGGCGTTCAGTGCCTGTGCTTCCGGCCCTCGGGAATGACGCGACGCACCAGTCGGTAGAGGGAATCAGCACCCACGAGGGGGGCTAGAGAGAAACAATGCCTTGTCCACAGCCGCGACCCACCGAGTTCCATCTCCCGCTGCGGGCCGACTCGTTCTCCATCGAGGAGTACCGCAACGTCCACTGCCGCATGTACAGCGGATGCATTGACGTGGCGGTCCGGGAGGACTGGGAGAGCTTCACCTGCGCGAAGTGCCCGCTGTTCCAGGCGGACAAAGCGCCGGGGGCCAGCTCGTATGCCTTTACCCAGCCCGCCGACTTCGGGCGGCCGTAGTCCTGCTTCCTGTTTGTGATTGAGGCGACCGGGCGTCCGACCGGGCCCGTGCTTCCCCGCCAGGGGAGGGAGCGGACCGGGAGGGCGCCCGTCGTCGGACGAAGCCTCGGCTCCTGAAACGCTGCTTCCTTGAACGGCAGGGCTCACCTTCCGGAGCGAGGGGGGCGGGGATGCAGGAGCAACGCGTCACGACGTGGTTGGAGTTGCAGGACCTGTTGTTCGGGGGTTCGTGGAACGAGCCGCTCGGCCGCTTTCGAACAAGCTTTGTCTTCCGCGGCATTCCGGATGCCCGGCTGGATTTGTCCGCGACGTTGAATCGCCAGGGCGCGTTCGTGCGGCATGAGCGGGACCTGCTCCGGGCCTTCCGCAAGTACGCGCGGGGCGTGCCGGGCACGGCGCAGCTCACGTCGGTGTGGGACTGGCTGGCGCTGGCGCAGCACCACGGGATGCCGACGCGGCTGCTGGACTGGACGTTCAGTCCGTACGTGGCGCTGCACTTCATGACGGAGCGTCAGGACTTCCTGAGCGAGGACGGCGCCATCTGGTGCGTGGACTACCACCAGACGAACCAGCAATTGCCCCGGCCGTTGAAGGAGCAGCTGCGGCTGGAAGGCGCGGATGTGTTCACGGCGGAGATGCTGGCGACGGTGGCGGTGGACCTGCCGACGTTCGACGGGCTGGCGGAGCATCCGTTCGTGTTGTTCTTCGAGCCGCCGTCGCTGGATGCGCGCATCGTGAACCAGTTCGCGCTGTTCTCGGTGATGAACGGGCCGGACCTGAGCCTGAACGACTTCCTGGGGCACCAGCACCAGGGGGTGCGGCGGCTCATCGTGCCGGCGTCGCTCAAGTGGGAGGTCCGGGACAAGCTCGACCAGGCGAACATCACCGAGCGAGTGCTCTTCCCCGGCCTGGACGGCCTGAGCCGCTGGCTGCGCCGCTACTACGCCCCCCGGCCCCGGTGAGCGTCAGGAGGCGGGAGCGGGCACGGGTGCTTCGTTCACGGGCGCGGGAGGCGGAGGCGGCGACCCAGCAGGACGCTCCACGGGCGCTGAAGGAGGAACCTGGAGCGAGGATGGCACCTCGGAAGCACGTTCGTCGGGAGGGCCCGGAGACTCCGCGACCACGTCCCCCTGGGGTGTAACGGCGTAGAAGAACCAGCCATCCAGGATGCGCCTGCGAGGCCCCGTGCAGCGTTCAAAGTCGGGATCCACGAGCACGTAGTACAGCCCCGACGTCGGCCCCGTGAAGAGCGAGACGTTCACCCCCTCCTCGGGATGAGCACAGCCGAAGAACACACGCGCGGGCGTGGTCTTCACGAACTCCCGGACGGCGCCCACCGCAGCCTGCACCGCGCCCGCGGGCATGGGATTGACCACGGGCCGGGCCGTCTGTTCGTCCGGCCACTCGACAACGCCGGTCCACGCCTTCGCGGGGGGCCTGCATCCGGACATCACCAGCATGAGCCCCAGCCATCCATGAACCCTTCGCATTCACCGTCCCCTACTCACGCAACAATCGAAGCGCTCCGCCATCACACCGGGGCGCGACACTGAGCCCCCCAGAAGGAGCCGGTGCACAGCGTCCCAGGAGGATCCACCCACGCCGAGCCTCACTCCACTGTTCGATCTCACCGGTGGGAAAGTAGCGCAGGAAGATGCGGGTTCCATCCTGCCGCTCAGCGACCACGGCGGAAGCCATCTCGATGAACGTGCTCCGAAACCGCGCAGGCGCAGGATTGCCTGGGATCAATCGGACCTCCGCCAGGGCCACGGTCGGGTTGACCGCATCGGTGGGCCACAAGTCCAGGTCCTGGGATGACGGGGCCGCCCCGCAGGGATGGTTGTGGATGAAGCCCACAACCCAGACCTGGGTGGAAGGGTAGTCCGCATCCTGCACCTCGAAGAAAGGTGCGCACCGGTTGTGCCCCGCCTTCACGGGTTCTGTCACCCGCCAGGACAGCGACTCCCGTGTCCCCGCGACATAGACCGTCGAGCAGTACTCGGTGGAGAGCCCCGGAATCGGCCGTTGGGTGGCGGGATTGCACGTCTTCGCCCCTGGGCGCCGGAGTAGCGCATCCGCGACATCGCGCAGCAGCGAGATAGGAATGGACTTCTCCCCCGTCGGCATCTCGACCACGGGGACCTCGGACCAGGGGCCACTGGCGCGCTCCGGCTCAGGCGCGAAGCCGGCGGCCGGAGCGGTCGCACACCCCACGAGCAGCGACACCAAGAGGCACGGGAACGCGAATCGCACGGCGCATCCTCCCATGCCTCGGGGGAATGCATCCACCTCTTCACGCCCCCCCCAACGCTCACGCGGGCACGGGCTCTCCGCCCAGCGGCCCCGGCCCACCGCGCTCCCGGTCCCGCCGCTCCCTGGCTTCCCGCGCCCACCGCTCCTCATCCTGGCGCGCGTTCTTGTGCGCCAGCGCTCCGCCCATCACGACCGCGGACAGCACCACCAGCATCAACAAGATGCCCACCACCGTCGCACCGATGATCAGCATGTGACCCGACCTCACCTGAAGGGGCCGCGCCACCAGGGCACCAGCCACGTCCACTCCCAACACTGCGTCGTGTCCACCGCTCACGCAGGAGCCATGCCCGGCGGGACCTCGCCCCCTTGTCTGGATTCACCGTACCCCTGCGACCCCGGTGTCCCCCGGTGGAAATGGACAGACACCGGACCCACCTTCCACCCAGACAGCCCTGACGCCCGACCAGGAGGTGCGCGAATGCAAGACACCAGCATCGGACGACGGAAAGACATCCCTCCCTCCTGCTGGAAACGCCAGCCCTCGCTGACCCCGCACACCCCCTGGCCCCAGGCGGCTCCCGAGGAGGTCCGCCAGTGCCTGCCCCTGGATGCCCCCCTGCCCGCGTCCGACGGTGAAAGTCCCGCGTACGTCGACTTCGACGACGCCATCGCGTCCTGGTAGGGAGCCAGGGCATGAGCGTGCCCCGCCCCAACCCGCTGCTCTCGGACCGTGACGTGGACTTCCAGCTCTACGAGGTGCTGGACACCACGGCCCTCTGCGCGCTGCCCGCCTTCCAGGAGCACTCGCGCGACACCTTCAGCCTGCTCCTGGACAGCACCCGCCGCTTCGCCCGCGAAGTGCTCGCCCCCACCTACCGGGCCATGGACATCGCCCCGCCCGTCTTCGAACAGGGACGGGTGCGCGTGCATCCCGCCATGCGCTCGCTCTACGCGAACATGGTCGACCTGGGCCTGCTCACCGCCACCCGCCCGCCCGCTGTCGGAGGCCAGCAGCTCCCCCTCACCGTGCACGCCGTGTCGAGCGCCTACCTCATGGCCGCCAACCTGAGCGCCTATGGCTACCTGGGCCTCACGCTCGGCGCCGCGCACCTCTTGGAGGTCTTCGGCACGCCCTTCCTGCGCGAACAGTTCATGGCCCCCCTGTACCGGGGTGAATGGACCGGCACCATGGCCCTCACCGAACCGCAGGCCGGCAGCAGCCTCGCGGACGTGAAGACGCGCGCCACGCCCGCGCCGGATGGCAGCTACCGACTCCAGGGCTCGAAGATCTTCATCAGCGGCGGCGACCAGGACTTCACCGACAACATCGTGCACCTGACCCTCGCGCGCATCGACGGCGCGGAAGGCGGCACGCGCGGCGTCTCCCTCTTCGCCGTGCCCGCGCGCAGGCCCGAGGCCGGCGGCTTCGTCCCCAACGACGTCCAGGTCGCTGGCGTCATCCACAAGATTGGCTGGCGCGGCATTCCCAGCCTCGTCCTCAACCTGGGCGAATCCAATGACTGCCATGGCTGGCTCGTGGGTCAGCCCGGCCGGGGCCTCGCCTGCATGTTCCAGATGATGAACGAGGCGCGCATCATGGTGGGCCTCAACGGCGTCGCCACCGCGTCCGTCGCCTACCAGGAGTCGCTCGCCTACGCGCGCGAGCGTCCCCAGGGCCGGCCCAGCGGCATCCGCGACACCGCGCGCGCCCAGGCCCCCATCATCGAACACGCGGACGTGCGGCGCATGCTGCTGCGCCAAAAGGCCATCGTGGAGGGCGGCCTCGCGCTGCTGCTCGTCACCTCCACCCAGGCGGACCTCGCGAACCACGCACCGGACGAAGCGGCCCGCCAGCGCGCGCACCTGCTCCTGGACCTGCTCACGCCCATCGCCAAGACGTTCCCGGCGGAGAAGGGCTTTGAATCCAACGCGCTCGCGCTGCAGATCCACGGCGGCTACGGCTACTCCAGCGAATACCTCCCCGAAGCGTGGCTGCGCGACCAGAAGCTCAACAGCATCCACGAGGGCACCACCGGCATCCAGGGCCTGGACCTGCTGGGCCGCAAGGCGGTGGCGGGCGGCGGCGCCGCGCTCCAGGCGCTCGATGAAGAGGTGCGCGCCACCACCGCGCGCGCCAGGGCCGCCGGCGTGGAGCCCGCCTGGAGCGACGCGCTGGAGGACTCGCTCCAGCAGGCCAGTGCCCTCACGCTGGAGCTCGGCGCGCGGGGCATGGCGGGCGAAGTGGACGCGATGCTGCGCCACAGCGCGGACTTCCTGGAGCTGTTCAGCGTGGTGGCCGTGGCATGGCGCTGGCTCGCGCAGGCCGCCGCCGCGAAGGAAGCCCTCGCACGTGGCGCCGCGAATGACGCCCCCTTCTACGAGGGCAAGCTCGCCGCCGCGCAGTACTGGTTCGCCGTGGAGGTGCCGCGCGTGCCGCTGCTGGCCCACCTGTGCCGGACGGGCGAGGACTCGTACGCCCGCATGCACTCCGACTGGTTCTGAGCGCGCATCTTCCGAGCACCTTCCGAGCACCTTCCGAGCCCAGGGGAGCCCGGCATCCGTCACAATGACGGGCATGTCGGTCTCCTTCCACCTGTGCCAGCCCGGTGGGGGCGCCTCGTGTGGCGCCTGCTGCGGCCTCTACAACTTCCGCGACCACTCGCGCGCGGCGCTCACCCAGCGGCTGGCCACGCAGACGGCGCGGCTCTCCCACGCGCCCCGGACGCCGGAGGCCTATGGCGAGGCCGCGCGAGAGCTGACCGCGAACCGCGACGCCCACGCGCTCTTTCCCATCGTGCGGGTGTGTCCGCTGCTGGGCTTCCTGGACGCGGAAGCAAAGCAGGTGGGCTGCCTGGGCCACCCGAAGGTGACGGGCGGCACGGACCTGCGCGACTGCGGCGTCTACCGCGCGTCCATCTGCGAGACGTTCACCTGTCCGTCCTTCGGCTGGCTCACCGACGCGCAGGCGCGGCTGGTCCAGGCGGCGTGTGCGGACTGGTACCTCTACGGCCTCGTCATCACCGACGTGGAGTTCGTGCGCGGCTGCCTGAAGCTGCTCGAATGGGAGTTGGGCGGCCCCGCCCGTCCCGAAGTGTTGCGCGAGCGCCCCGAATCCCTCCTCGCGGTGCGCCGGCTCTTCGCGCTGAAGGAGTCAGCGCCCGGCCGTGACGCGCAGGCCACCGTGTTCGGCCGCTTCACCCACGACACCGAGGGCGAGCCCGTCCCGCGCACGCTCGACTACGCGGCCCTGGGCACGCGCGCCGCGCCCGAGGACGACGTGGTGCTGTGCCTGGGCTACACGCCCACCGAGTCCTCCGCGCTCCTCGCCGCGAGGGCCCTGGTGCGCGAGCACGTGCGCGCCGTGGCCGCCACGTTCCCCACGTAGCCCCGGGCAGGCAGCCAACCTCCGCCCCCACCCCGAACGCTTGCACCGCCAGGGAGGCGTCCGCAGGTTCGCCTGCGGGAGGGTTGGCGGATGGGTCAACGCTGGATGTGGATGGGGATGATGGGGCTGTGCACGCTGGCTTCCGGATGTCGGGAGTCCGACAGCCCGGACACGGTGGACGTCCCGGCGACGACGATGCAGGCCCGGGACACCGCGAACGGGGGGCTGTGGGTGCCCGCCACGCCGGCCCTGGCGCAGGGCACGACAGGGGACGCCCGGCCGACGCCGCTTCCCGGGGCGAACGCGGAGGTGCCCCCGAACACGGCGCCTCCTCCGGGAAACCTGCCCGTGCGAGACACCCAGATGAACGAGCCCGCCCGCACGACGGCGCGCGCTCCGACGGAGGCCCGGACTTCCGGAAGCACGGCCCAGGCCCCTGGGACCGGAGGCAGCGGCACCGCCCAGGCTCCGGCGAACACACCCACGAACAACGCCACGGCCCAGCAAGCTCCAGCAAATGCGCCCGCGAACAACGCCACGGCCCAGCAGGCTCCGGCGAACGCTCCCGCCTACGGTGGCAGCGGCCCCGCGCAGGCCCCGGTCCGTGGCGGCATGGCCCAGCAGGCTCCGGGGACGCCCGCGCGGGACCCGGCCGTGGCGCCCCCACAGGGCGCGGCGGTGCCCAACGCGAACGCGACCCCGGGCTCGCAGGCCGCCCAGGCCAACGCGAACGGACAGCCCGCGACGCAGGCGCCTCCGGAAGGCCGGGTGATGATTGGCGCCCAGGCGGTCCAGGCCAACGACGACGAATCCTGGTACGAGGGCGCGGCCAAGGCGGCGCAGGCGGCGGTGACGGACAACACCGCGGACCGTCCGCTGGAGCAGGTCACCATCGCCACCAGCACCGTGAACGGCCGGGTGACGCGCGCCAACCGCGACACCCTGCACGTGCGCGACGGCGAGGGCACCGTCTACGAACTCCAGCTCGACCCGCGAAGCCGGGGCCTGCGCCAGGGCCAGCGCGTGCCCCTCACGGAGCTGCGCGAAGGCACCCCGGTGCGCGCCAGCTTCGCCCTCATCGGCGGCCGCACCGTCGCCCGCGACGTGCAGGTACGTCGCTAACAGCCACGAAGAGACGGCCCCGAAACGACGACACCCGGGAAGCCTTGTCGGCTCCCCGGGTGCCTGTCTTCAAACAGCGGATGCGACGACTAGTAGACGGCCTTGAGCGTCACGCCCGAGTACGCCGAGTAGCCGCGGAGCTTCACGTAGTACTTGCCCGCGGTCGTCTTGGTGATCGTGCAGGTCTCCACATTGCCGCTGTTGTACGGACGGCAGTCGTACGTGGTGGTCGTCGGCGAGGAGCCGAAGCGCACGTACAGGTCCGAGTCACCCGTGCCACCCGTGGTGGTGATGGTGACCGTCCGGTTCGCCGGCACGTCCAGGGTCGTCCACTCCGTGGTGAACGAGGAGGCCGCGCCGGAGATGCCCGTCACCGGCACGTTGCTCTGCAGCACGTTGCCCGTCGGTCCGCCACCGCCCGTGTAGCTGCCCTTCAGCGTCAGGCCCGAGTACGCCGAGTAGGCGTTGAGCATCACGTGGTAGGTGCCCGCCTGGATGTTGGTGATGGTGCACGTCTCAGCGTTGCCGCTGGCGTACGGACGGCAGTCGTACGTGGCGGAGTCCGGCGCGGAGCCGAACTTGACGTACATGTCCACGTCACCCGTGCCACCGGAGGTGGTGAACGTCAGCGCCGTGGCACCCGCCGGAACGGCCAGCGTGTAGTACCGGTTGTTGCCAGCGCTGTCGGAGATGCCCGTCACCGCGACGTTGTTGGTCAGCGGAACGGTGACCGGAGGCACCACCACGCCGCCCACGCCCACCGCTTCCCAGGCGGCCTTCACCGCGTCCTGGGTGGCCTGGTCGTAGCCCAGCTCCGAGGCGGCCTGGATGGTCCAGGTCTTCGCCTGCAGGAACGTGGTGCCCGCCGTGTAGATGTCCGTGTTGGCCTTGTACCAGATGCGCGCGGCCTTCTCGACGCCGATGGCCGGCACGTTGATGGTGGAACGGCCGCGCGGGTGCACGCCGCCCTTGGACAGCAGCGCGAACGCCAGGTTGGGCACGCCGGAGCTGTAGTGCACGTCCGTGCCGGACGTCACGTTGGCCGCCCAGTCCTTGGACGCGCCGTCCTTCGCCGGGTCATCCATGTAACGGAGCGCGTCGTTCGCCGTGCCGGGCGTCCAGACGTCCTCGCCGACCATCCAGATGTCCGCCGTGGTGCTCCAGCCGTTCACGCGGCTCTCGCAGACAGCGCCGAACGTGTCGGACATCGCCTCGTTGAGGCCGCCGGACTGGCCGGAGTACGTGAGGTTGGACTCCTTCGACGTGACGGCGTGGGTCAGCTCGTGGACCGTGACGTCCGCGTCCTTGCCCAGCTCGATGGAGTTCACGCCATCGCCGTCGCCGTACACCATCTGGGTGCCGTCCCAGTACGCGTTCACGTAGTTGTTGCCGTAGTGAACCGTGCTGATCAGCGCCGTGCCCGCGTTGTCCAGCGAGTCGCGGTTGAAGAGGATCTTGTAGCAGTCGTAGGTGTAGCCCAGCATGTCGTAGTTGGTGTCGACGTGCGAGTCACCGATGGCCGCCTGGCCCTCGCTGCGCTTGAGCGTGCCCGGCGTGCTGGTGCCGTTGTTCGCGCTGTACACGCGGCGGTTGATGGCCGTGTGGACCTGCGGCGCGACCAGGACGATGGAGCCGTCCGCGCCGCCCACGTAGACGCGGTCACGGATGGGGGCCGCTTCACCACGGCCGGTCACCGTCACTTCGTAGGCCAGGCGCAGCGCGCCTTCCTCGGTGCGCACGTACACCAGCCGGGGGGAGCCTTCCACCGCCAGCTCCGTGCCGACCGTCGCGCTCAGCGCCGCCTGCTGGGCGGAGGCCGCCGCGATGCGCGGCAGGGCGGAGACGGAGACGCCGTCGCGCGCCGAGCCGTTGGCCGCGTACACCGTGCCGTCCGGGCGCACGTGCACGGCCAGCTCGCCGCCGACCACTTCCAGGCCGTTCTTCATCTGCGTGAAGCGCAGGTGCTGGTTGCCCTGCTCGTCCGTGTTGGTCCGGCGCAGGACCAGGTCCTCGGCGTTCAGCCGGAACGCGGGCGCAACCCCCGCGACCGCCTGCTGTCCCGCGGCCAGCGTGTTCAGCGTTCCCGCCGCACGGCCCAGCTCGCCACGGATGCTGTCCGGGATGCCGTCGGCGTGCACGCCGACCACCTGGGCACCACCGAGCGCGTTCAGCGTGCTCTGGATGTCCTCGCCCGACTTCTCCTGCTCCGGCGCCTTCGCCTCGTCACCAGTGGAGCCCTGCGTACCGCACGCCGTCAGAGCCACGCCGAGCCAAGCCGCGCCAATCGTCTTCAACAGTCGATGAGCCAACGCGATACCTCCATGAAGAAACAGCGGGGTGATACGTGACACACTTGTTTTCATCAGGGCAACTACTTTTTGGGGAAAGTACGTTTAGTTACTTTCTCCCACCCTCCCGTTCAAACATGATAGCCGCGAATTCCCCGACAGGCTCATTTACTCAAAAAATGAGAACCTTCATGGCGGTCGAGAGAAGTCGCCCGGGATGCCCCGCAGGATGTCTCAGGTGTTTCATGAGACGGGGCGCAGCATGCACCCGGGGGCTGACATGAAGCAAAACGTCGGCTCCGGGCGGATTGAAACAGTGTCTCGGAAATGTCCGCTTCCGGTGGCGCTGGTGGCCCTGATGACGCTCACGGTGGCGTGCGCGTCGCGGGCGCCCACGACGATGCCAGAGGTGCCGGCCCCGCCCCGGTTGTCGGTGGCACAGGTGACGCGGCTGCTGCCGGCGAAGGTGAAGGGCCCGGAGCGCGAGGGGTGGGCGCGCGACGTGCTGGCCGCGCTGGACGCGGAAGCGGTGCACCCGTCGCCGCCGGTGGTGTGTCAGGTGCTGGCCGTCATCGAACAGGAGTCCGGCTTCCAGGCGGACCCCGCGGTGCCGGGGCTGTCGAAGCTGGTGCGCCAGAAGCTGGACGCCACGGCGGGGAGGCTGGGCCCGCTGGGGCGGCGCGTCCTGGACGAGGTGCTCGCGTCGAAGGCGAAGGGGGCGAAGCGCAGCTTCGGGGCCCGGCTGGACGCCGCGCGCACGGAGCGGGACCTGGACCGGCTCTTCCGCGACATGCTGGCGTACTACGAGGAGCAATACCCCGCGGCGTACGCGGCGGCGGACCTGGCCAGCTCGCTGTTCGGCCCGTCCTCGTTCGCGGGGCAGAACCCCATCACCACCGCGGGCTCCATGCAGGTCAGCGTGCAGTACGCGGTGAACAAGACCGGGCCAGACGCGGACCCGGACGCCGTGCGCGAATCGCTGTACACGCGCGCGGGGGGCGTTCGGTACGGCACCGCCCGGCTGATGGGTTTCGAGGCCGCGTACGCCGAACCCCTCTACCGCTTCGCCGACTACAACAGCGGTGTCTACAGCTCACGCAACGCTGCGTTGCAGGCCCAGGTCGGCAGGCTCACCGGAATCACACTCGCGACGGATGGGGACCTGCGACTGTATGACAAGAAGGGAGAACCCCGGGATGATGACAGCCAGAGCCTCAAGGCCCTGCTCGTCTTCCGTGAGCGCCACGCACCGGACCTGAGCGAGCGCCGGGTCCGCAAGGACGTGGAACAGGAGAAGACGGCGGAGTTCGAAACCACCGACACGTATCTGGCGGTGAAACGCGTGTACGCGAAACAGACGGGCCAGTCCCCCGTCTACGCCCAGCTTCCGCAGGTGACGCTCAAGAGCGTGAAGCTGAGCGGAGAGAAGACCACCGCGTGGTTCGCGAAGTCCGTGGACGTGCGCTACCAGCAGTGCCTCACCCGCCACCGCCAGTTGGAGCGGTAGCGGGCGGACCCGCCAGGGTCTCCGCGGGCTACGGCGTGGTGAACGCGGCGCTGAACGTGGCCGCGCTGGAGCTGGGCAACCGCTCCATGCTGACGGAGGGCGCACGCCAGGGCTCGAAGCCCGGTGAACCATCCGCCGTCACACGCAGGAAGTACGTGGAGGCGGGCTCCAGCGCGTTGGGCGGCAGGCGCAGGTACGTCCTGTTGCCGGGCACGTAGAAGCGCTTGGTGGACGGCGCATCAAAGGTGTCGGTGAGCTTGGTGAGCGTCACGCTGTAGGCCTGGGGCGTTCCCAGGACCGGCTGCTGCCAGCTCACCACCGGCTGGGTGGTGCCCACCGACCGGGACACATAGGCATCCAGGCCGTCGATGCGCAGCGCCTGCGGCGGTGAGATCTTCGGCACGATGGGACCCGCGATGAAGTGCTCCAACCGGTCGACGACGGTGATGGAGCCATTGAGGTAGTGCCCCCGGGACCCCACGATGACCGGGGCCGCCGAGCGGAACGAATAGGTCGCGTACCCCAGCACGCCCCAGGAGGCGGGATAGGGATTGCCGAAGGCCATCCGGCGCGTGATGACGCCGTTCTCACCGCGCGGCAGGGCCAGGTTGAGCAACTCTCCCTGGTAGCCCACCCAGCCATCCTCGAGGCCGTGCGGCACGGGCAGCACCTGGAACCAGGCCCAGCTGAGCTCCGAGTTCGGGTTCGCGTCCGCGCGCCAGCGGGTGAACTCGGGCAGGCGCCACTCCATGGAGAACTCGCTCCGGGGCGTGGGCTGCAGGCTGGCCGTCAACGACAGGGGCGTGGTGCCATCCGGCGTGAACGCGAAGGACGGCAGGTGCTGGCTGCTCGTCACCGTGGCGTAGGCCATGGGCCCGCCGCTCGGCAGCGTTCCGGACGGCACGGCATTGAGCTGGTTGACGTACACCCGGTCGCCCTTCGTCGGGTCCAGGACGGGCAACGGGTAGCCGGTGAAGCCCGCCAGGGAGGCGTCCGGGTCTTGATGGGACGTGGTGCCGGTCGAGGGCCACGCCGCGAAGTCGAGCGACGCGGCCAGGTCCACGTCGCCGCTGATCACCTGGAGGACGGTTCCCGACGCGCTGACGGACTCGTAGTCCTGCCAGGGGTCCATCTGGGACACGTCCGCCGTCACGGGCGTGTAGGTGACCGGCGAATAGACGGCGTCCGGACGCCCCACACGGTTGACGCCCAGGTCGAAGCGCCGCTCCCGGGTCAGGTAGTAGAGGTGGTTGGAGCGGACGAAGAACTCCCCATCCGGGATGTTGTCGAAGCGCATGCCGCCCGGCACGGGCGTGCCCGAGCGCCGGTCGAAGCCCACCCCGCTCGGGTCGGGCACGAGGAGCTCCAGGTCGCGGGTGGACAGGTCCTGGGGAACCACCGTCACGCCCGTGCTCGCATGGAAGCGGGAGTCGGCCGTCACCAGCACGGAGGTGTCGGGTACGCCCGCGTCCGCCTCCACTGGTCCCCCGTCGGGTTCGCCACAGCCCGGCAGCAGGTCCCCGTCGGCGACCGTCGCGGTGCCTTCGCGGGGGTCGCTCCACACGATGTCCGGACCCTTCACCTCATCCGGAGGAGGCCCTGCTTCCACACAGCCCAGCCAGGCCGCGCAGGAGGGAACGAGCAACAACGACAGACGGCGCAATGACATGACGGTCCCGGGAGGCATGCGATGGATTGACGGCCGGGTCTCAGCCCAGACCCGGCTCCCCCTATACGCAGTGGGGGCATTTCCCTGGCTCAGTGAATTTCCGGGGAATTTCCAACACAGTTCCCGCCCACGCCACCCCATGGAGGAACCGCCCCCACCGGACCGCGTGGGGGCGGGAACAACCCGGGGGTCAAGACGGCGTGGTGAAGACCGCGCTGAACGTCCCCGCCGTGCGGATGGGCAGCACATCCGCGGAGACGTACGGCGCCAGCCAGGGGACGAAGAAGGGCGAACCGTTGGCGAGCAGCTCCACCTCGCCGCTGACCACCTGGAGCTGGCTGCCCGGCTCGCTGGGAGACGTGTTCGCCTGCCAGGGCTGGAGGCCGGTGAGGTCCAGCCGCGCGGGGGTTTCCGTGATGGCGGAGGCGACGGCGTCCTGCCGGCCGTGGCGGTTGATGCTCAGGTCGAAGCGACGTGCGTGGCTGCGGTAGTAGGCCGTGCCCGAGCGCACGTAGAACTCCGCGCCCTGCCCCACGTCACTGAAGCACAAGCCCTTGCTCACGACGCGCCCCGAGCGTCGGTCGTAGTCATTCCCCCGGAAGATGAGCAGCTCCAGGTCGCGGCCGGACAGGTCCTGCGGGACGGCGGTCACCCTGGCTCCCGTGTGGAAGCGGGTGTCGGCCGTCACCAGCACGGACGTGGACGCAGGGCACCCGGGATCCTCCACGGGCGGGCGGAGCTGCTCGAAGGACTCCGGCTCCGCGCAGCCCAGGCCCAGGGCGCAGGTGGGGACCCGCAACAACGACAGACGACGCAACGATATGACGCCTCCAGGCAACGGATGAGGGTGGAAAAGTCAGGTCCGGGCCCGGACCCAACACCTCTCATACGCAGCCAGCGCGTCTGCCTACCGGGTCGTCTGGGAGATGGTTTCCCCACGCAAGGACTTGCGAACCAGACGACCCGAAGGCCTCTCCGCTATTTGACGGGCGCGACCGGCGGAGTGAAGCGCTTGTCGGAGATCTTCATCTCGGTGACGGGGCCGTACTTGCGGGCCACGTCGCGCAGGGCCGCCGCCTTGCCGATGAGGACGAACGTCAGGTCCTGGGAAGCGGGCAGCACGCGCTGGAGCACGGTGCGCACGCCATCGCGGGTGGTGGAGGCGATGGCGCCCGCGAAGCCGTCCACGTCCTGGGCGTCCAGGCCGAAGAAGGTGAGCTCCGACAGCTTCGAGGCCAACTGCGCGCCCGTCTCCAGCTTCGGAGGGAACTGGCCCAGCACATAGGCCTGGGCGGAGGCGAGCATGGCGTCGTCCATGCCTTCCTTGCGGTAGCGCTCCAGCACGTCCAACGCGAGGTCGATGGCGCGGCCGGTGCTCTCCGTCTGGGTATAGGAGAAGAGGACGACGGGGCCCGCCTGTCGGCCGGGGGCGAGGGAGGAGCGGGCGCCGTAGGTGAGGCCGGTCTTCACGCGCAGCTCGGAGTTGAGCAGCGAGGTGAAGCGGCCCCCGAGCACGGTGTTGCCCAGCTCCACCGCGACGCGGTCCGGGTCGGTGCGGGAGATGCCGGTGTTGCCAATCCAGAAGTACGTCTGGGTGGCGTCAGGCTTGTCCACCAGCAGCACGCGCCGGCCCTTCGAAGGAGCGGTGGCGGGCACGGCGGCGAGCGGCTGGGAGGCGGGAGCCCACCCGCCCAGGGCGGCCTCCAGCTTCGCGGCGAGCGCCTTCGCGTCGAAGTCGCCGACGACGGAGAGGATGAGCCGGTCTCCGCCCAGGTTCGCCTTCGCCCAGCCGAGCACGTCGTCACGACCGAGCGTGGGCAAGGAGGCCTCGCTGCCGGTGACGGGCTGGCCATAGGGGTGCGAGGCGAAGAGGAACGCGTCGAAATACGTGCCGCCGAGCACGCGCGGGTCGCCGTCCTTGGCGGCGGCGAGCTCCGACACGCGGCGGGCGCGGGTCTTCTCCAGCTCCTGCGCGTCGAAGCGCGGGCGCACGAGCATGTCCGACAGCAGCTCCACCATCAGCGAGGTGTCGCGAGACAGGAAGCTGCCGGTGATGATCATCGCCTCGCGGCCGGAGGTGATCTCCAGTTGGCCGCCCACGCCGTCCACGGCGTCGGCGAACTGCTGGGCGTTACGGGAGCCGGCGCCCTTCTGGAGAAGCTGGGCGGTGAGCGCGGCCAGGCCCTCCTTGCTGGCGGGGTCGGTGACAGCGCCGCCCCGGAGCCACGCGGAGAATGACACGAGCGGCAGGTCACGCTTCTCCACGAGCAGCAGCCGCGTCCCGTTCTTCAGCGTCACGGTGGTCGCCGCGGGCAGCGTCACGCCCTTGCCCAGGGGCGCGGTCTTCGGAGCCGAGGCAGCGGGCGCGGCGGGTGCGGCTGTCTTCGGAGTCGAGGCAGCGGGCGCGGATGCGGCGGCCTTCGGAGTCACGGCAGCCGCCGCAGGCGTGGCGGTCTTCAACGACGCGGCGGCGGGCGCGGGAGTCTGCGCGAAGGCAGGACCGGAGACGAACAGCAGCGCGGCGAGCGCGGAGCGAAGACGGACGGGAGCACTCATCGGGACGCCTCCCCGTGGACTGGAACGGAACAACGAAACAGCGCGGCGAGCGGGGCCAGGACGGACGGGAGCGTTCATCGCGAGGCCTCCTTGCGGGCAGGAGTGGCGGCGGCGGTGGAGGGAACAACCCAGCCCACCGTCCGGTGGTCGGAATTGAAGAGACGTGCGGCCAGCGTGCGCACGCCGTCGCGGGTGACCTTCTCGTAGCGCGTGGGCGCATCGAGCAGTGCGCGCCAGTCCCCCCGGAACGTAGCGGCGGCGCCCAGTTCGCGAGCGCGGCCGTCGTTGGTCTCCAGCTTCCGCCAGAAGGTGGCCAGGGCGATGTTGCGCGCCTTGCGCAGCTCCGCGTCGGTGACGCCGTCCTTCGCCACGCGGGCCAGCTCTTCCGTGAGGAGCGCCTCGGCGCGCGGCAGGTCGCCGCCCGGCGGCAGGTCCACCATGAACCACGCCAACGACGGATCAAATCCTCCGGAGAAGGACCCGCGGACGCGGATGGCCACGCGCTCCTCCTCCACCAGCTTGCGGTGCAGGCGCGACGAATCCCCATCCGTGAGGATGAGCCCCAGCAGCTCCAGCGTCTCCGCCTGCGGGTCGTTCGCGGCGAGGCTGTGATAGGCGATCTGGAGCAACGGGGACTGGGCCAGCTTCTTCACCGTGACGCGCCGCTCGCCCTGCTGTTCGGGCTCCTTCGTGCGGACGGGCTCGGGGGCGGGCTGCGAGGGGATGACGCCCAGCGTGGACTCCACCAGTTCGAAGATGCGCGAGGGCTCCACGTCCCCGGTGATGACGAGCGTCGCGTTGTTGGGCGCGTAGTACGTCTTGAAGTAGCGCTGGAGGTCCTCCATGCGCCAGGACTCGATGTCGGACGGCCAGCCGATGACGGGAATCTGGTACGGGTGCGCGACGAAGGCGGTGGCCTGCACCTGCTCCATCAGCGCGCCGGAGTTGTCATTGTCCACGCCCGAGCGGCGCTCGGAGTAGACGACGCCGCGCTCGGACTCGATGACCTTGGGATCGAAGGCGAGCGACTGGAGCCGGTCGGCCTCCAGGTCGAAGATGAGGGGCAGCGCGGAGGAAGGGAACCAGTCCAGGTAGACGGTGACGTCCTCGGACGTGAAGGCGTTGTTGGCGCCGCCGTTGGCCTCCATCACGCGGTCGAACTCACCCGGGCCGTACTTCTTCGCGCCGTTGAACATCATGTGTTCGAAGAAGTGGGACAGGCCGGTGATGCCGGGGCGTTCGTTGCGACTGCCCACGCGGAACCAGTTGTTGAGGACCACGGAGGGGATGTCGTGGTCGGGCCACACGATGACGGTGAGCCCGTTCTTCAGCGTGCGCGACTGGACGCTGGCGCCCAGCTTCGCGACGGACGCGGGCGTCTTCGAGGACGGGGACGGCTTGGGAGCCTGGGCCAGGACCGGGGATGTGCCCAGCAGGGCCAGGCAGGCGAACCACGACAACGGCTGTCGGAACATCCTCACTCCTGGGGAGAGGCAAAAGCGGCGCCCGGGAACGGGCGGGGTCGCACCCTATTCCAGAAACGCCGCGCCTTCCTGCGTCCACCGTTCGCCTTTGCGTCAGCCGCGATTCGGTTCCCCGCCAAAGCGAAGGAGCCGCAGGAGCTGTTCGGGCGACAGGGCAGCGGCGCCATCCGCTTCGGACAGGAGGCTGTCGGCCAGGTCCCGCTTGTCCGCATGGAGGGCGAGGATGGCCTCCTCGATGGTGCCCTCGGAGACGAAGCGGGACACGGTGACGGGGCGCGTCTGGCCAATGCGGTGGGCCCGGTCGGAGGCCTGGTCCTCCACGGCGGGGTTCCACCACGGATCCAGATGGAGCACATGGTCGGCGGCGGTGAGGTTGAGCCCGGTGCCGCCCGCCTTGAGCGAGATGAGGAACAGCGCGCCCTCCCCCCGCTGGAAGGCATCCACGCGAGCCTGACGCTCCGCGGGCGGTGTCTGTCCATCCAGGTACTGGAACGTGATGCCCCGGGCCTCCAGCGCCTCGCGCACGAGCGCCAGATGCCGGACGAACTGGCTGAAGACCAGCGCGCGGCTGCCCTGCGAAAGCAGCTCCTCCACCCGCTCCATGAAGCGCTCCAGCTTGGAGGAGGACGGGCCCGCGTCCGGATCCACCAGCCGGGGATGACACGCCGCCAGCCGCAGTCGCGTGAGCGCGGCCAGCAGTTCGAAGCGCCGCTCCTGTCCGGGAGCCTCCTCCCCCATGCGCGCCAGCGCCGCGAGTCGCACGTCGTCGTACCGCCGCCGCTCGTCGTCCGACAACGTGACGGGCACCACGGTGTCGATACGCGGGGGCAACTCCCGCGCCACCTCCGCCTTGGTGCGGCGCAGGAGGAAGGGACGCACCACCCGGACGAGTGACGCGCGGGCCAGCGCGTCCCAGTCGCGCTCGATGGGGACGGCGAACCGCGAGTGGAAGGACTCGCGCCCGCCCAGCAGCCCGGGGAAGAGCAGGTGGAAGAGGCTCCACAGCTCAGACAGGCGGTTCTCCACCGGCGTGCCGGTGAGGGCCACCCGGGCCTCGGCCTTCACGGCGCGCAGCGCGCGGGCCCGGGCGGTGTCCGGGTTCTTCGCCGCCTGCGCCTCGTCCACGACCAGCGTGGCGAAGGACACATCGCGCAGTCGCTCGGCGTCCTTCACGAGCAGCCCGTAGCTGATGATCAGCACGTCCTTCGGTCCCAGCCGGGACGGCAGGACTTCCCGGTCACCGTCCCGCCAGACATGCAGGCGCAGCGAGGGCGCGAAGCGGGCCGCCTCACGCGTCCAGTTGCCGCAGACGGACGTGGGAGCCACCACCATCGCGGGGCCGTCTTCCGCGCGGTACAGCAGCAGGGCCAGCGCCTGGAGCGTCTTGCCCAGGCCCATGTCGTCCGCCAGGCACGCGCCCGCGCCCCAGGCGCACAGCCGCGCGAGCCACACGAAGCCCTCGTGCTGGTAGTCCCGCAGCTTCGCCTTCAGGCCCCGGGGCACGCGCACCGACAGCGCCCGGGCCTCCCGGATGCGCCGCTCCAGCTTGCGCCAGTCCGGAGGCAGCTTGACCCGCGCGCCGGCCTCCGCGAGTGCCTCCAGCGCGGGCACCGCCGCGGCGCTCACCTCCAGTCCCTGGCGCGCGGGGTGGGTCGCGTCCGCGAGCGGGGTGAGCTGTTCGCGCAGCGCCTCCGTGAGCCGCAGCCAGCGGCCCTTGCCCAGGGGGACGTAGCGCTGGCGGCGGCGCACGGCTTCCAGCAGGACGGCCAACTCCACCCGCGCCCCCTCCAGCACCACCCCACCCTTCACGCCGAGCCAGTCGTGCTCGCGTGAGACCTCCACCCGCAGGCTCGCGGCGCCGGGCGGGTGCACCACCGTCCACGGCTGCTCCTCCCACTCCACGCGCACCCCGGGCCCCGTGAGCGGCTCCAGGGCCTCCAGCAGGTGGAGCGAGTCCTCCACGCTGTCGCGTTTGAAGCGGTAGGCCCCCACGGGCAATGACAGACGTTCGAGCAGGCCATCCGCTTCGGCCCGCTCCGCGTCCCGATCACGGAGGGCCCTGACCCGTTCCCCGCCACGCTGTCCGCGCACCACGGGAGCGCCGCCGTCCACCGGTTGGGGTGGCCCCTCCGGAAGGGGCCGCGCGAACAGCGAGCCATCCAGGGAGGACTCCCCCACCGCGCGCAACCGCACGAGCAGGCCGGGCTGGGGCTCCACCGGGCGGGCCTCCAGGGCCGGGGGCAACGACACGGGAAAGACCGCCTCCAGCGCGGAGAGCTGCCCCAGGAGCGCATCGCGCTGGCGCTCGGACACGCGGGTGCCGTGGACGCTCAGGCTGTCGAGCAGCCCCAGCGCCTCGGGAGGAACGGCCACCAGGGTGACGCTCGGAAGTTCGGGCTCCACGAGCAGCCAGGGAAATGGGGCGCCGGGGCCGGACGGGGGTGGCCACAGGGCCTGCGTGTCCACGGCGCGCCCGTCCACCGCCGGCCGCAAGCGCAGCGCCTGCCCCTCCTGCTCCAGGGCGAACCCCAGCGGGGCCTCCCGCACCTGGACAGGGGCGTCGGGCGCGCCGGCGAGGCGCAGGCGGGAACTGCGTGTGAGGGCACGCAGGGTCTGGAGGAGCAACGGATAGGCATCCGCCATGACGTTGCTTCCGTAATAGGATGACGCCAGGGAGCGTCCCGCCTCGATGAAAGCGAAGGCCTGCTGCTCCTCCGGATCTCGGAGCACGGTGGCCACCTTTTCCCGTTCATACGTCGTGACGGCGGTGCCCTTGGACCAGCGTCCTACGCCCACCGGATGGTGCAGCAGGGCCTTCAGGGTCCAGCGCCCCGAAGCCTCGGGTGCCAGGCGGAAGGTGACCGATTGCTCCGTATCGGGGGCGGCCTCGCGGAGCTGGCGAGCCAGGAAGGTCGTCTCCAGGGCCGCGAGGATCTCACGTCCAGGGGCTTCGAAGAGCAGCTCCGCCAGCTTCGCGGCGCGCGCGGACTGCTTCGGGCGGCGCAACAGTTCCAGCGTCGCGTCCACGGCGGACAGGGCATGGACGCAGTGGGCCTCGGTCGTCTTGGGTGAGCATGGGCAGGCCAGTCCGGGACGGTCCTCCAGCAGCGCTCGTGGATCGAGCAGGACGGGACGCCGGTCCTCTGAGCCGGCCCGGACGAAGGGGTTCCCCCACGCCTCCAGCTCCGGCTCCGAGACCTTGATGAGCACGGGTCGCTCCTGAAGCGTGACGGTGGGCATCCGCTCCAGCAAGCGCGGCAGGGCCTGTGCCCGCACGCGAGCGCGGGCCCGGAGGAGCGCGTCCTGGAGCGGCGCCATGTGCGCATCCAGGGGTGGGGGCGGGGGTGGAGCGGAGGCCTCGCGGGCCAGACCCTGACGGCACCGCTCGGCTTCGTCACGCACCCAGGTCCAGGCGGCGTCCGCGAGCTGCGTCCGCGTCCGCGTCTCCATGAACCGGAGCTTGGGAGAACCCTCCCACACGTCCACCACCGTGAGTTTGCGCAGGTCGTGGAGCACGTCGTGTTCGAAGGAGTGGGGCAGCAGAGGCTGCAACACGGCCACCGGCACGGTCCGGGCGCGAGTGGCCTGGTGCTCCACGAGCCAGGCCTCGATGGCCGTGGGTGAGGAAGGCCGCTCGGAGGTGCTGGACTTGGGCGGGGAGGGCTTGCCGCCTCGAGTGGGCGGACGCCATCGCGGATGGGAGTCGGTGCCCCCCAGCCACCGCAGACCTACGGCGACCGTGTGGGGACAGAGCCCCTCTCTCCAGTACTCGTCGCAATCACAGTGAAACAGCAGGCCTTCCGAGTCGGGGTCCACTCGAAGGGACGCATTGAACCGTCGCGCCCTGGCTTCGAACACCGTCCCTTCGATGTGCTCCGTGGACGGCGGCGCCAGCGTCACGCCGTACCGGGAGAGGAGCGCTTCCCCCCGGGCGAACAGCTCCGGTCCCGCGACTTCCCGCAGCAGTTCGAGGGTGAGCCGCTGCTGGAAGGGAAACCGGGATCGAGGGGCGTGGGAGCGGGACATGGACGAGGAGAAACCTACCCATGGAGTGGGGTCCTGGCCAGCCACATTGCCGGGTCCTCCCTGGGTTCTCCGCCCGCCCCCTCTGCGCTGCCGTGCCTCCTGTCAGGGGGGCGGGGAGGCATGCGTGCCCCGCCACGGCAGTCTCGCCAGGAGCCGTCAGGCCCCGAGCACCTGACGCAGCACGTTCAGGAAGTAGTTCTGACTCCCGACGTGCGTGGAATACGTGTTGGCGGACTGGTGGAGGCGCTGGGCGACGGCCTCGAACTCCGCCTGGCTGACATCGCGCAGGGACATGTACAGGCGGGCCGCGGCGCGCAGGTGGGAGAACAGCGGGTTCTTGTGCTGACCATCCGGCCGCCGCGCGAGGTGGCGGTAGAGCTGGGCGAACTCCTGGTCGTTCTCCGCGTGGCGCGTGTCGCGGCAGAAGCCGGCGGCGGTTGCTTCGATGAGGAAGAAGAACGGCTCGTATTCGAAGAACGGCGGCTTGTTGAAGTTGGGGGGCTGCCGGTCGCCGGTCCACAGCTTCGCGACGGGCTGCAGGTGCACGTGGGCGGTGAGGTCACCGAAGCGCACGGGCACCTCGTCGCCCACGGGCTTCACCCGGCCCTGCTCGTCCCGCTCCACCGGGATGAACAGGAGCCTGGGGTCGTCCACCTTCACGCCCGCCTTCTCCAACTCCGCCACCACGTTCGCGTCCATTGCGTTGATGTTCCTCCGGTCCCTCCATCTACCGCGTCGCGCTCGGTTGTGCACCCGGCACGTCGGCCGGGCGAGCAGGCGCCGCGGACTCCACGGGGCGGTCCAGGTGCCCTCCCCCTCTGGCGGGCCCCTGGGGACGATAGGATTCGCGGGCCCATGACCCGGAACGAGATCCGCGAAGCCATCCAGTCCCTCTTCGCCGTGTTCGACGCGGAGGTCGATACCCCCACGCGCGAGCGCGACCTGCGACGGGCGCTCGACAGGCTCGCGATGGCCTCCCACTTCGTGGACGTGGAGTTCGACCCGAGCGCACCCTCACCGGACGACGTTCCCTCCACGCCCTACAAAGAACTCAGCCAGCGGCTCGGTCAGCTCTTCCCCGGACTGGGCTACTACAGCGTGTCGCTCGACAGCACGGACCTGGGAGAGGAGAAGCCCGGGATTGGGGATGCCATCGATGACCTGACGGACATCGCGCGCGACCTTCAGGAGGTGCTGCTGCGGTGGGAGACCAGCGAGGTGGATGCCCTTTGGCATTTCCAATTCAACTTCGGGGCCCACTGGGGCCAGCACCTCCGCGCGCTCCAGTTGCACCTGCACGAACGGGCCTACTGAGGCACGAACCCGGTCAGCATCCATGAAAGGCTCCGTCAGGAGCCCATCATGACCACGACCTCGCGCACGCTCTATCGACCTGTCGGCTTCCGGGAGCTGGAGCTCATCCTGGACGCGGACGCGCGGGCCTTTCCGCCCCGCCTCCCCGAGCAGCCCATCTTCTACCCGGTGCTCAACTCGGAGTACGCCGAGCAGATCGCCCGTAACTGGAACACACCGGACGAGGCCTCCGGTTACGCCGGCTTCGTCACCGCGTTCGACGTGGACGCGGAGTACCTGAAGCGGTTCGACGTGAAGGTCGTAGGAGCGTTGCGGCACCAGGAGCTGTGGGTGCCCGCCGAGGAGTTGTCGGAGTTCAACGCCCACATCCAGGGACGGATCCGCGTGACGCACGCCTTCTATGGTTCGCGCTACCAGGGCCCCCGTGTGCTGACTCCGGAGCCGGGCGAGGATCCGCGTCATCAACTCCAGGCGCTCAGTCACCTGCTCGCGGTCTCGCCCGTGGACTTAGACAAGGTGATTGACGCTCATTGGCAGTGCGTCTTCATCAACCACGGTTTCTGGTCGGTGGCGCCAGCCCGGGAGCAGGGGCTTTCCGAGTCCGCTCGCGAGCAGGTCTTGCAATCAATTGCAGCGGCCTGGGAGAAGGTACGTCCCGACCTTCCCCTCCCTCCGGGATACCGAATGGGAGAAGTGTGACTTTCGATTGGAATCGTCAGGTCGCGGCGCCAATGCGTGACACGAAGAGGCCGAACTTCTGGGTGTGACGTTCGCGCCGGCACCAATCCTCGATGACGGTCAGAGCCACCTCATTCGCTCGTGCGTGGAAGACGGCGATCGCCTGTTCCAAACCGCTGAAGTCATTCCAGAAGAGAAAAGACGCGAGTCGATCACGGCATGAGTCGGTGGGCGACAGAACATGCAGCACCTCGTCGTCACGGCGGACGGTGCTCCAGCTCTTGATCAAGTCGTCACCCACCGCCAGCGGCCCATTCGGAAACTCCAAAAGGAAGTGCGAGCGTGGGTGACGGTAGAAATCCCCCTTCCTGGTGAAGCCAAGCGCAGCCAGCGCCGCTTCGCCTCCCGTTCCCTTGAGGGTGATCACGAAGTCGAGGTCTCCTGATTGGTACGCCTCTGGCGCGTAGTAGGTCGCCGCGCTTCCGCCAGTGAGCACTGCGTGGAAGCCCTGGCGATCCAGTGCTGTGCACACGGTGAAGGCAATGTCCGTGAGCGACGACGTGGGCCCGATCACGGGAGCCCCGGCTTGCCAGCGCGGCGGGGGCGACGGCGGCGCGCGGCGAGCTTGGCCTGAAGGTCCCTGTCGTGCGCTCCGAGCGTCCAAAGCAGCGCGCTGAGTTCGGCGTGCGCGAAGTACCGCGGGTTCAGGGAGACCATACGAGTTCGCCCCATCAACCGACTGACGAGGATCGCTTCCCGTTCGAGCGACGCCAGAATGGATTGGACGGTGAAGGGGCGTACGCCGAGCAGAGCCGCCAATTCGCTGGGATAGGTTCCCTCGAGCAGACGGATGGCCACGAGCACCGACGTCCTGGTCGAGGTACCAAAGAGCCGAGAACCATCTTCGAGCACGAAGCAAACCTACCAATCTTCTTGGCGATATCGCCAATATCCTTGGTGATATCGCCAATTCCACACGCGCACTGGAAGCAAAAGAAAAGGGCCCTGAACCGAAGTCCAGGGCCCTCAAGTTCTTCACTCTGTGCCCAAGGGCGGAATCGAACCACCGACACGGGGATTTTCAGTCCCCTGCTCTACCGACTGAGCTACTTGGGCGTACTTCGCTGCGCACCGCGAACGGCAGCGCCGATCTACGGTTCCTGGCCTCCGCCGTCAACCTCTTTCCTCGCGCGCCCGTTTCCCACCCCTCCCCTCAGGCCGCCAGGCGCAGGGCTTCGCCGTCCCAGGCCGTGCACCCCGCCGTCAGCCGCTGACGCAGCTTCTGGCGCAGCCCCTGTTCGATCTGCCGGATGCGCACCGCCGTCACCCCGAAGCGCTGGGCCAGGAACTCCGCGCTCACCCCGTCCTCCACCAACATCCGCTCCTTCACCAGCGCCCGCTCCCTCGCGTCCAGCTCCGGCCAGGCCTCCGCCACGCTCTGGTGCAGCTTCTGCGCCCAGGCCCCCCGGTCCGCCACGTCCTCCGCCGAGTCCAGGTCCGACTCCAGCATGTCCAGCTGCGTCACATCCCCGTCCCACCCCAGCGGCGCATTCAACGACACGTCCTTGCTCAAGGCCTCCGTCCCCCGCGCCACCTCCTCCTCCCGCTTGCCCAGCGACTCCGCCAGCCGCTTCATCACCTCCGGATGGCCCTCGCCCCAGCGGGCCTCCAGCCGCGCCCGCTCGCGCCGCAACTGGAAGACAATCCACGGCGCCCGCCCGCCCGCCACACTCCAGGTGCGCGACACGTAGGCCCGGATGCGCGCGCGGATCCACTGCTGCGCGTACGCCCCGAACGGCACTCCCCGCTCCTCGAACCGGCGCGCCGCCTCCACCAGCCCCACGTTGCCTTCCGACATCAGCTCTTCCAGCGACAGGCCCGTCCACCGGTACTTCCAGGCCAGACGCCGGACCAGCTCCAGGTGCCCCCGCACCCGCAGTTCCACTTCCGCCGCATCCACCCCGCCCGCCACACCCTCCACCGTGGACTCGCGCTCCTCGTAGATGGCTTCCATGAACGCACCTCCCCAAGCAGTCCTCCGCACACCCATCGCGCGGTGACGGGCATAGAGATAAGCGGGCGCGACTCATAAAAAAATGAGCTAGTTTGGATGAATCCCTTCGGTTATTCCTAAGTGATGAACTGGCTCAACTACCACCATCTCCTGTATTTCTGGACGGTTGCGCGAGCCGGCAGCATCGCCAAGGCCAGCGAGGAGCTGCACCTCGCCCAGCCCACCATCAGCACCCAGATCAAGCTTCTCGAGGAATCCCTGGGCCACCAGCTCTTCGAGCGCAAGGGCCGCAAGCTGGTCCTCTCCGACGTGGGCCGCACCGTGATGCGCTACGCGGACGAGATCTTCCGCCTGGGCAACGAGCTGAAGAACGTCGTCTCCGGCCTGCCCACGGGGCAGCAGCTGCGCCTCAACGTGGGCGTGCTGGACGTCATCCCCAAGCTGGTGGCCGAACAGCTCCTCAAGCCCGCGCTGGATGCAGGGCCCTCGCTGCGCATCATCTGCCGCGAGAGCCCCCTGCCCCAGTTGCTCGCGCAGCTGGCGCTGCATGAACTGGACGTGGTGCTCGCGGACGCTCCCGGCTCCGAGCCCGTCAGCGTCCGGTCCTTCAACCACCTGCTGGGCAAGTGCGGCGTGACGTTCTTCGCGGCGGCTCCGCTCGCGCACCTGCGCAAGGACTTCCCGCGCTCACTCGACGGCGCGCCCATGCTGCTGCCTTCGGAGGACTCGTCGGTGCGCCGCTCGCTGGATTTGTGGTTCGAGCGCCAGGGCGTCCGTCCCCTCATCGCCGGGGACTTCGACGACAGCGCCCTGCTCCAGGCCTTCGGACAGAAGGGCCACGGCATCTTCGCCATGCCCTCCATCATCGATGCGGAGGTGCAGCGGCAGTTCAACGTCACCGCCATCGGGCACACCGACGAAATCGAGCAGTGCTTCTACGCCATCACCGTCGAGCGCCGCCTGCGCCACCCCGCCGTCGTCGCCATCGCCGAGGCCGCGCGCTCGCACATCTTCGGCGGGTGACACGCGCGCATCAGTCCTCCGCCCGGAACACCTCCGCGCCCGCCACCACCGTGGCCAGCACGCGCGCCTCCACCAGCGCCTGGGCGGTTCCCTCCAGCGGATCCTCGGACAGCGCGACGAAGTCCGCGTCCATGCCCGGCTTCAGCCTTCCGCGACGGACCTCTTCGAACGACGCCCACGCGGGCCCCACGGTGAAGCCCTCCAGGGACTCGGTCCCGCTCAGGCGCTCTTCGGGATACCAGCCCCCCTCGGGCCAGCCCTTCGCGTCCTGTCGCGTGCGCGCCGCGTAGAGCCCCGCGAGCACGTCCGGGTTCTCGATGGGGAAGTCACTGCCCAATGCCAGACGCGCGCCCGCGTCCTTCAGCGAGCGCCACGCATAGGCGCCCTTCAGCCGTTCGGCGCCCAGCCGCGTTTCTGCCCAGCGCATGTCGCTGGTGGCGTGCGTGGGCTGCACGCTGGCCACCAACCCCGCTGCGCCCAGGCGCTGGATGTCCTCCGGCCGCAATATCTGCGCGTGCTCCACGCGGTGGCGCAGGGCCTGCGTTCCCGTCCGCTCCGCGCCTCGCAACAGCACGTCCACCACCAGCGTGTTCGCCCGGTCTCCGATGGCGTGGATGCACACCTGGAAGCCCCGGGCCATGAAGGCCTGCGCGCGGGCTTCGAGCTCTTCGGGCGACAGCAGCAACAGGCCGCGCTGGCCGGGCTCGTCGCTGTAGTCCTCGTGCAGCGCCGCGCCGCGACTGCCCAGTGCGCCGTCCGCCAGGAACTTCACCGCGCGCATCGTCAGGTGACGGCCGTGCCAGGGCCCCTGCTCCAGGTAGCCGTGGCGCTCCTCGCCCTGGCCCGCGGCCATCGCGTAGACGCGCAGGGGCAGCGTTCCCTCCAGGTCCCACGCCTGCAAGCAGCGGAAGGCGTCCAGGTCCATGCCGGCGTCGTGCACGCCCGTGAGGCCGACCCGGGCACAGCGCTCCAGCGCCGCACGCAGACGCGTCTCCAACTGCTCACGCGTGGGTGCGGGCATGGCCGCGGTCACCGCGTCCATCGCGTTGTCCACCAGCACGCCCGTGGGCTCGCCCCGGTCGTCCCGGAGGATGCGGCCCCCTTCCGGATCCAGCGTGGTCCGCGTGATGCCCGAACGACGCAGCGCTTCGCCGTTCACCCAGGCCGCGTGATGATCCACCCGCGTGAGGCACACCGGGGTCCAGGGGAAGCGCTCGTCCAGCTCCGCACGGCCGGGGAACGCGGCGCCGGGCCACTCGTTCTGGTCCCAGCCCTTGCCGAGCAACCACTCCCCCTGGAAGCTGGAGGCGGGGGCCTGCGTCAGCCGTTGGACGACGTCCTCCACCGAGCGCGACCGCTCCAGCCGCACCGTCGTCAGGCTCCGCCCCAGGCCGTGCAGGTGCGCGTGCGCATCCACCAGTCCGGGCACCACCGTGGCCGTGCCCAGGTCCACCTCGCACGCCTCCGGTCCCGCCGCGGCGCGGACCTCATCGAGCGTCCCCACCGCGAGCACGCGTCCGTCGCGCACCGCCAGGGCCTGCGCGCGCGGACGCTCCGGTTCCAGCGTCCACACCCGCGCGGCCTTGTAGATCGTGGTCTTCGACATCATGCCGGGCAGACTACCCGGCTTCGGAGGCACCACCGTCGATGCCCGGCGCGTTGATGGGGCCGGCGGGGCCAGCGGGGTCGCTGGGCACGTTCTGGGTGGGCTCGCGGACCGTGTCCGGACCCTGGAGGGGTTCCTGGTTCTCCGTCCCCGGGGGCTGGGTGGTCTTGCAGGCCACCGCTCCCGCGGTCAGGCCCAGAGCAGCGATGAGCAGCACGGCACGGCGCATGAAACCTCCTGAGGATGTGCGAGAGGCCGACCCTAGGGAGGTGCGTCCTCTCCCAGCAACGCGCATCCCCTGCAACGTCCACCATTGGATGCCCAGGGTGGCCCCCGAGCCTCCCCTGGCCGGACGCTCCCCGAGCCCTCGACCTTGGATCCCTGTCACCTCTCGCGGGGATGAGCAGTGTTGCCAAGGCCGGTGTGCATGCAGGACGTGCGCACTGGAAGGAAGCGACCACCATGCGGGAGAACTTCGACAGAGGGTCGGGAGCCATCCGTTTCGCGGAGGCCCGACGCCGTCACGGGCTCTGGGCCTGGGTCGTGCTCTTCCTCTTCACCGGCCTTTTCGCTTCGGCAGGCCCCGCGACCGCTTCTTCCTCCGTCATCGCCCGGTGTGAGTTGGAGGGCGTGGTGGATGCGGGTTCCGGCGCCTATCTCGCGGACTGCGTGAAGCGCGCGGAAGGCCAGGGGGCCCAGGCGCTGCTCGTGCGGCTGGACACTCCGGGCGGTTCCCTGGAGGCCACCCGCACCATCGTGCGGGCCTTCCTGGGCTCGCGCGTGCCCGTGCTCGTGTGGGTGGGTCCTTCGGGTGCGCATGCCGGCAGCGCGGGCGTCTTCATCGCGCTCGCCTCGAACGTGAGCGCCATGGCTCCCGGGACGAACATCGGCGCCGCGCATCCCGTGGGCGCCATGGGCGAGGACGTGGAACAGGACGGCGGCGAACAGCTCGCCCGGAAGATTGAGAACGACACCGTGGCCTTCGCGGAAGGCATCGCCCGGCAGCGGGGACGCAATGCCGAATGGGCCGCCGCCGCCGTGCGCGACAGCGCCAGCGTCCCCGCCGACCGCGCCGTGGAACTGCGCGTGGTGGAGCTCGTCGCGCCCACCGAGGACGCGTTCCTCTCCGCCGTCGAGGGTCGCCGCGTGGAGGTCGCGGGCGGCGAGACCGTGACGCTCGCCACGCGCTATGCCCAGGTCGTGTCGATGGAGCCGGGGCTGTCGCAGCGGGTGGTGCATGCGCTCGCGCAGCCGTCCATCGTCTACCTGCTGTTCCTCGTCGCGGCGCTGGGATTGGTGGTGGAGCTGTCCCATCCGGGCGCGGTGGCGCCGGGGCTCGTGGGCGTCGTGGCGCTGGTGCTCGCGCTGGTCGCTTCGGCCACGCTGCCGGTGCGCTCCGGGGCGCTGGTGCTGATGCTCGTGGGCGTGGGGCTCATCATCGCGGAGCTCTTCGTCACCAGTGGGCTGCTGGGCGCTTCGGGCGTGGGCCTGTTGATATTGGGCGGCGTGTTCCTGGTGGACCGCTTCGAACCGGGCTGGTTCGTGGAGCCCTCCTTCCGACTGTCGTGGGGCGTGATGCTGCCCACCGCCTTCGTGCTCGCGGGGGCCGCGGCCTTCGTCGCGTACCGCAGCGCCCAGACGCGCCGGCTGCCACAACTGGGCGGTGACGCGGGGCTCGTCGGGGAGGCGGGCACCGCGTTGGGGCCCGTCACGCCTTCGGGCGGCGAGGTGTTCGTCCACGGCGAGCGCTGGCGTGCCGTCTCCTTCACGCCCATCCACGAGGGCGCCCGCGTGGTGGTGCGCGCCGTGGAAGGACTCACCCTTACCGTCGCGGAGGCGATGCCATGAACGAACTGTTCGGCGCCCTGGGATACCTCATCCCCCTGGCCCTGTTGTTCCTCCTCTTCGCCTCCGGCGTGCGCATCGTCACCGAGTACCAGAACGGCGTCGTGTTCCGGCTGGGCCGCTTCGTGGGCCTCAAGCGCGCGGGCTTCAGGTGGCTCATCCCGTTCATCGAACGCATGGTCATCATCGACCTGCGCACCGTGGCGCGCGACGTGCCTCCGCAGGACGTCATCACCAAGGACAACGTCAGCGTGAAGGTCAACGCCGTCGTCTACTTCCGCGTCATCCAGGCGGACAAGGCCGTGCTCCAGGTGGAGGACTACCTGTACGCCACCAGCCAGATTGCGCAGACGACCCTGCGCGCCATCCTGGGCCAGGTGGAGCTGGACGAGCTGCTGTCCCAGCGCGAGCGCATCAACCACGAACTTCAACAGGTCTTGGATGCGCGCACCGACCCGTGGGGCGTCAAGGTGTCCAACGTGGAGGTGAAGCACATCGACCTGCCGGCGGAGATGCAGCGGGCCATCGCTCGACAGGCGGAGGCGGAACGTGAGCGCCGCGCGAAGATCATCGCCGCGGAGGGCGAACACCAGGCTGCGGAGAAGCTCGCCCAGGCCGCGGATGTGCTCAGCCGCAACCCCGCCACCCTCCAGCTTCGCTACCTCCAGACGCTGGTGGAGATCACCGGCGGCGGCAACCACACCATCCTGCCCATCCCGTTGGACCTGATCCGCACGTTCGGCGCGGCGGTCGCGCAACCGCCGCGTCCGGAGCCTTCACGGCGTGAGAGCGACGAGGAGGACGAGGACATGTCGCCCGGTGCCGGACTGTCCTGAAGCGCCCTGGACCCCTTCACGACTTCAGGGCGCCGGCTTCTTCGCGAGCGAGCGGACCACGAACTTCGAGTCGACGTATTCGATGGTGCCCAATGCCTTTCCGTAGACGCTGGCCGGCTCCTCGACGTTGGCGGTGAGCCGGATGGACCGGCCCTTGCGCGGCAGGTGGAAGTTCACGATGGAGCCTCCCCAATCCTTGAGGGTCTTCTCCTGCAGGCCCTTCTTGCCCTTGGGCGCGATGAGCCCCGCGTCGGCATAGAGCTGGATGGCTTGCTTGTTTGACATCCGGAAGGCCGCTTCGTCGGCCTTGAAGCCGTCCTTGCCACAGCGGAAGGCTTCGATATGCGTCACGGACGCGCCCTCACCCACGAGCACCAGGTGGTAGCCCTCCGCGTTCTTGAAGAGGGCGGCTTCGAAGGTCCCCATGGGCTCCGAGTCCCCCGTGGACACGAAGCCATTGGGCACGTCGCGAACCGTCCAGGTCTTGCCGATGAATTCGTCCGCGACGGACTCCACGTACTCCCCGGACTCCACTTGTCGCGCGAGCTCCTCCTCGGAGAGCTCCACCCTCGGCTTGTCAGCGCTCGCCTTGAGGTGTGCCTCCAGGTGCTGGAGCGCGGTCTCGATATTCGTGGTGGCACAGCTCGCGCGGGCCTCCGGCTTCGCGGGAGGAGCCGAGGCCAGGGCCAGGACGACAACGGTGTTCAAGAGCAACACGACGATTCCTTTCGTCAGGGTGGCAGGCAGGCAAGCCCGGAACTGGCGGCACTCTAGCGGCTGCCCGCTCCGGCTTCGTGAATGAGTGCGGGTGGCACCACTCCGTCTTGAGGAAGCCGTGCAGTGCCCCCAGATGCGCGGAGTCTGGGTTGTCCACTACACTCCCGGCACCGCCTCAAGCCTGCCCGCCGGAGTCTTCATGCTCTTCGCACCGAAGGTGTTTCCCAAGCTGTCCTCGCTGAGCCACTCCGGACGTTCGATGTACCTCTGGGTCTACTACACGATCCCGCTCGCCATCACGCTGCTGCTGGTGCCCGGGCTGTTCCTCAAGGTGATGGGCATCTCACCCGGGTCGGCGGACGGGGACCTGTTCTTCATGCGGCTTGCGGGCGCGCTGCTGGTGTCCATGTCGTTCATGTCCCATCAGGCGGCCATCCTGGACATGCGCCAGTTCTTCGTCTGGGCGGTGATGGGGCGCACCTTCATCGTGCTGGTGCTCATCATCTGCACGGTGATGGGCCTGTGTAATCCCATCGTCACGTTCTTCGGCTGCATCGACTTCAGCGGCGCCATGTGGACGCTCATGGCGCTGCGCCGCGACGAGGCCGAGGCGCGCGGCCAGCAAGCCATCGCCCAGCCCACGCCCTGACTCCAGGCGACCTCCCGCCACCGCGCCCCTACACCTCGGACCCGCCATGACGACCGCGACACCGCAGCCGGCCGCCCCTCCACTTCCGGCCTGGAGTCGGGCCTTTCGCAACATCTCCCGTCAGCACGGCTTCCAACCCCTGCGGGTGGAGGGCCGGATTCCCGAGGCGCTCCGTGGGACGCTGCTCCGGATGGGCGCGTGGACGTTCGACGTGCACGGGGTGCCGGTCCAGCACTGGTTCGACGGTGACGGCGGAGTGATGGGCGTGCGCTTCGGGCCGGACGGCGTCCAGGGCACGGCCCGGCTCGTGGACTCGCGCACCATGGTCACGGAGCGGCGCGCGGGCCGGCAGCTCTACGGCAGCTACGCCATGCCCACGCCGCTGCGCAACAAGCTGCTCAACCCCCAGAAGAACAACGCGAACACGGCGCTGCTGCCGTGGAACGGCCGGCTGTACGCGCTGCACGAGCCGAACCTCCCCGTGGAGCTGTCCCCGGAGGACCTGTCCACCCTGGGCGAGACGAACCTCGACTGCGCCATGATGAAGTCCTTCTCCGCGCACCCCCACCGCGTCCACTCGCGAGCGACGGTGTACAACTTCGGCCAGCACCACGGCCGGGTGAACACGCTGGAGCTGTACGCCCTGCCGGATGGCGGCAAGGCGCGGCACATGGGCTCCGTGCCGCTGCCGGGTCCAACCATGGTCCATGACTACATGGTCACGGATCGCTACTTCGTCTTCTTCCTGCCGGCGATGCGCATCGACGTCTTGAAGATGCTGCTGCGCATCGGCGCGTTCGCGAACAACGTCCACTTCCGGCCGGGCGCGGCGGCGGAGGTGCTGGTGGTGCCCATCGACGACGTGGCGCACCCCATCCGCATCCCCGCCGACTCCTTCTTCAACTGGCACTTCTCCAACGCGTACGAGGACGGCGACACGCTGGTGGTGGACTACGTGCGCTACCCCGACTTCGCCTCCAACCAGTGGCTGGGGGACCTGGTGCGCGGCGCCCCGTCCACCGACGCCGACGGCATGCTCCACCGCGCGGTCATCGACCTGAAGGCCCGCACGTTCCGCAGCGAGCAACTGATGGACCTGAGCTGCGAGTTCCCCCGCGTCGCCCCCAGCGCGGAGTGCCGGCCGTACCAGACGGTCTACATGGGCGCGCACGCCACCCGCGAGGCCCGGCGCGGCCTCTACGACGCGGTGGTGCGGCTGGACCTCGCCACCGGCCGTGTGACGCGGGCCGCGCTGGATTCAGGCCAGTACCCCTCCGAGCCCGTCTTCGTGCCCCGCCCCGGCTCGCGGGCCGAGGACGACGGATGGCTGCTCACCCAGGTCTTCGACACGAAGACGGACACCACCCACGTGGCCGTGCTGGACGCCGAGCGGCTGGACGCGGGGCCCGTGGCGCGCTGCCACTTCGAGCACGCCCTGCCGCCCACGTTCCACGGCGAGTTCATCCACGCCTGAGCGGCCCGTCGTCCGCACAGCCCCCCGGAAACGACGAAGGTCCACCCGCGCAGGTGCACGGGTGGACCTCTTCACGTCGAACAGACGTCAGCGGATTACAGCTGGCCGCTGTCCGCGATGACCACGGGCTTGCTCGTCGCGCCGGACGACGAACCCACGCCTTCAATCTTCTTCACCACGTCCATGCCCTCGACGACCTTGCCGAAGACGACGTGCTTGCCGTCGAGCCACGGTGTCGGGACCGTGGTGAGGAAGAACTGCGAGCCGTTGGTGTTGCGGCCGGCGTTCGCCATGGACAGGAAGCCCGGGCCGGTGTGCTTGTGCGTGAAGTTCTCGTCGTTGAACTTCTCACCGTAGATGGACTCGCCGCCCGTACCGTTGCCCTCGGTGAAGTCGCCGCCCTGGCACATGAACTGCGTGATGACGCGGTGGAAGGCCGAGCCCTTGTAGTGCAGCGGCTTGCCAGCGCGGCCAATGCCCTTCTCGCCCGTGCAAAGGGCGCGGAAGTTCTCGGCGGTCTTGGGAACTTCGTCGGAGAACAGCTCCATCACGATACGGCCGGCGGGCGCTCCACCGATCGTCATGTCGAAGAAGACCTTGGTGTTTGCCATGTTCACGTGCTCCACGGTGCGGGTTGGGCCAGAGGCTGAAAAGGGCGTTCGTGCCGGGACGTACCAGACACGAGCGTCGTGAAGGCACGAGCTAGCACCGTCGCGTGCGCTGCGGAACAAATCCCGACACGCTCAGGCCCCCGGGCTGCCCGGCGGGGGGCCTTCGCGGAAGAGGTCCTCGAGTTCCAGCGTGATGGCCCGGCGGCTCAGGCGCAGTGACGCGAGCGCGAGCACCGCCGTGGTGCCCAGCAGCGCCACGCCCAGGGAGAAGGCCACCACCGGCAGCTCCTCCGGCACCTGGATGCTGCGGCGCAGCAGGTACAGCAGTGACGTCGCCACGAAGGACAGGAGCGCCGCGTACGTGAAGCCGATGGCCCGCGCGAGGATGGCGTGGCGGCGGTCCATGATGGCCACCTCCTGGCGCAGGAGCGCCCGGCGCACGTGGCCCTCCGGCAGCATGCGCCATTCGCGGACCATGTCCCGGATGCGCGCGGTGATGCGCGAAATCTGGTTGTCCAACCCCGTGGCCAGGATGCCGCATCCCGACACCATCACCGCGGGCGTCACCGCCGTGCCGATGAGCTGGATGGAAGAGAAGTCCAGACCGTCCGTGACGCCGTTCATGCCCCCCTTCTGGCCCACCCCCCGCCCGGCCGCCAGCCTGCCCCATCGCGACACCACTCCTGTCGAATCGACACTGACGACTTGACACCCAAACTGTCGCAACCTACTGTTCGGCCTGTGAGCACGCCCAAGACACAGACCGAGTGGAAGCTGACGGCGCTGGCGGAGGCGGTGGGCATTTCGCCGCGCACCGTCCGCTACTACGTCCAGCGGGGCCTCCTGCCCGCGCCGCCCTTCAAGGGGCCGGACACGGTGTACGGGGAGGAGCACCTGGTGCGGCTCAAGGCCATCCGGGTGCTCCAGGCGCGCTTCCTGCCCCTGGACGCCATCCAGGCGGAGCTGCTGCGGCTGTCGCCGGAGGAGCTGCGCCGGCTGTCGGAGACGCAGGTGCTGCCCACGCCCCTGCCGGCGGTGCTTCCCAGGCCGCCGGTGAGAAATCCGGGAAAAGACCCGACGGTGGAGGTGGCGCGTTACCAGCGCTGGCTCCTGGCGCCGGGGTTGGAACTGCACGTGTCGGAGCAGGCTGAAGCGAAGGTCCGGGCGCTGGCCGAGCGGGTGCGCGCCCTCATCGAGGAATCCGAAGAAGGGAAGCAGTCATGAACGAGCAGGCGAAGTGTGGGCTGTTCACGCGCGACGGGGCCCAGGTGCCCCTCCAAGGGGTGGAAGTCTCCGGCGAGCTGCTCGGAGGGCATGCGCGGGTGCGCGTGACGCAGCGCTACCGCAACGAGGAGAAGAAGCCGGTGGAGGCCGTCTACACCTTCCCGCTGCCCTCGGACGCGACGCTCAGCGCCTTCTCCATGACGTGCGCGGGCCGCCGCGTGGCGGGGGTGGTGAAGGAGCGCGAAGAGGCCTTCCGCACCTACGACACGGCCATCACGGAAGGTCATGGCGCGGCGCTGCTGGACCAGGAGCGCCCCAACGTCTTCACCGCGCAGGTGGGCAACCTGCTGCCCGGGGAGGAGACGTTGGTGGAGGTGGAGTTCCTCCAGGCCCTCACCGCGGAGGAGGGCAGCGTGCGCTGGATGCTGCCCACGCTGGTGGCGCCCCGGTACATGCCTGGCGTGGTGAAGGGGGACCGCACGGCGCACGGCAGCGCGGCCCCGACGACGCGAGTGCCGGACGCGGACCGCATCTCCCCGCCCATCGGGACCCCGGACTACGGGCTGCGGATGAGCCTGCTCATCGACGTGGGCCACGAGGTGGTGGTGGAGAGCCCGTCGCACGCGCTGGACATCACGCGGGAAGGCACCCGCCTGCGCGTGGGCCTGAAGCCGGACCGCGCGCATGAGGGCCGCACGGAGGTGGCGCTGGACCGGGACGTGGTGCTCAACCTGCGCAACGCCAACCCGGATGTGATGCTCACCCCGGTCGTCACGCACCGGAAGGCGGAAGGGCCGGGCACGTTCGCGCTCACCGTGGTGCCGGACCTGTTGAACCTGGCGGCGGCGCCGCCCCGGCAGGAGGTGGTGTTCGTGGTGGACACCTCCGGCTCCATGGACGGAGAGAGCCTGCCCCAGGCCCAGGCCGCGCTCCGGCTGTGCCTGCGCCACCTGCGCGAGGGGGACCGCTTCAACGTCATCGCCTTCGAGAACAGCTTCCGCACCTTCACCCCCGCGCCGGTGACGTTCACCCAGCGCACGCTGGAGCAGGCGGACGCGTGGGTCGCCGGGCTGCGTGCCAGTGGCGGCACGGAGCTGCTGGAGCCGCTCGTCGCCGCGATGAAGGCCGCGCCGGACGGTGTGGTGGTGCTGCTGACGGACGGTCAGGTGGGCAACGAGGGGGAGATCCTGGAGGCGGTGCTGGCCGCGCGCGGTTCGGGCCGGGTGTTCTCCTTCGGCATCGGGACGAACGTGAGCGACGCGCTGCTGCGCGACCTGGCGCGGCGCACGGATGGCGCGGTGGAGTTCATCCACCCGGGAGAGCGCATCGACGACAAGGTGGTGGCGCAGTTCTCCAAGGCGCTCGCCCCGCGCGTCACCGACCTGGAGGTTCGCTTCGACGGCGTGGAGGCCAGTGAGCTGGCTCCGGCCACCCTGCCGCCGCTGGTGGACGGCACGCCCTGGACGCTCTTCGGGCGCTATGCGCAAGCAGGCACCGGCAGCGTGACATTGAAGGGCCGCTCGGGCCGGGAGCCCTTCTCCCTCACGGTGCGGCTGGACCTGCCCGCCCTGTCGGACCGCCCGGTGGTGGAGAAGTTGTGGGCCGCCGAGCGCATCCGGGGCTGGATGGACGCGGGGCTCGTGGGCCGGCGCGCGGAGGCAATGAAGGAGCGCATCGTGCAACTGGCGCTCACGCACCAGTTGGCCACGCGCTACACGTCCTTCGTGGTGGTGGAGGAGCGCCAGGGCGAGCGCCGTGCTTCGGGTACGCCGGAGACGCGCGTCGTGCCGGTGAACGCCCCCGCGGGCTGGAGCATGTTCAAACAGGGCCAGCAGGAGGGCGGCCTCGCTCCGCCGCAGGACGTCGATGACGACTACGATGATGCGGAGCCCACCACGGGGTCGGGCGTCATGATGCCCATTCCCGCCGGTCCCGGAGGCATCACGCGTCCGAGCACCCCGCTCCGGCGCGCCACCCCTCCGTCGGCGGTGTCCCGCGGAGGCGCCGCGCCGCCGCCTCCTCCGAGCATGTCCGCGCCCGCGCCCATGGCGCCCATGCCCATCCAGGCGGAGGCCCGGGATGGGTTCGCGCCTCCCGCCCCGAAGGAACAGGAGGCCGCGAAGAAGAAGGGCGGCCTGCTGGGCCGGATGATCTCCGCCGCGATGCCGCAGAAGTCGGCGCCCGCGCCGACGGAGAGGGCCCGGCGTGAGCAGAAGAAGGACAAGGCGGAGGCCCCGCCCGAGGCCTTCTACGAAGCCGAAGAGGCCTCGATGCTGTCGGTGGCCGACGCGGCGGACCGGCTTGCCGCCGAGGACGTGGGCAGCGTGCTGGGCCGACAGCTGGCGAACGGCCTGTGGGACGGCACGGGTGAGGGGTCGGAGGCGGTGCGCCAGGCCCGCGCCACCGCGCGGGTGCTGCTGGTGCTCCTGCGTGAAGGCATCACCAGCAGCCACCCGCTGCACGGCGCGCAGGTGAAGAAGGCCGTGGACGCGCTGCTGGCCCTGGCCCCGCAGCTCACCCAGGCTCCGGATGTGGCGGAGCTGGCGCTGGGCGTGGCGTGGCTGGTGGCGGCGGGCCCCCGCACGCGGGGCCGCATCGAACAGGCCGCGAAGCCGCTGCCGGGCCTGGACGGGCGGCTGGCGGACACGGACGCGCTCCGCCAGCACGTGGAGACGCTCGCGACGCGGTAGGCCGCTGCACGGTGTCAATCCAGGCCCCCGGCATTCCCAGACGGAATGCCGGGGGCCTCACCTCCCGTCTTTCCCTGGGGGTCGACTAGGGTGAAGGCGACATGTTCCTCGCGCCCTTCGTCCTGGCCGTCCTCGTCGCCGCGCAGCCCGGGTCTCCGGCCCGCGACGACGCCCCCGTGCCCCCCGACTCCGCCGTGCTGCGGACCATGCCTTCTCCCCCGCTCGTGGAGGGCCCTCCGGACGCGTGCGCCGCCGAGTCCGACTACCTGGCCGGCTTCGATGCGCTGGTGCGGGGCGAGGACGCGCAGGCGGTGGAGTCCCTGGAGCGGGTGCAGGAGGCGTGTCCCCAGCATCCGTACGCGCCGGAGCTGGCGCGGCTGGCGCGGGCGCGGCTGACGCCCGGTGGCAGGCTGGCGCAGGAGACGCTGGCGCGGCCGGTGGTGTCGGAAGAAGGAACGTCGCGGGGGGCGCGGGCCTCGCTGACCATCGTGCAGACGGTGCACGGCATCACCCAGGGCGTCCTCTTGTGCACCATCGCGGGCTGTGACGATTCGCGCGCGTACGTGGCGGTGTCCCTGCTGGGCGGTGGCGCGGGCGCGGCGGCGGCGCTGCTGCTGACGCAGAACGGGCTGACGCCGGGGCAGGCGGCGGCCATCAACTCCGGCACGGTGTGGGGCTTCGGCTATGGCCTGGCGTCCATCGGGTCCTTCGACCTGGACGGCGACAACGCCATCGCGTCGGTGATGGTGGGGGCGGCGGGCTTCACCGGCCTGGGCATCCTCATCGCGGAGTTCGCGAACCCCACCGCGGGACAGGTGTCGCTGGCGAACTCCGGCGGCCTGTGGGCGGGCGTCGTCGCGGGGCTCCTGCTGGCCACGCAGGACAACGACGAGACGCAGGCGTTCTTCGCCATCGAGCAGGGCGTGGTGGGCGCGGGCCTGCTCACCTTCGCGCTGATTTCGCGCAACCTGGACATCTCCCGGGGGCGGATGCTGCTCATCGACTCGGGCGGCATCCTGGGCGGGCTGACGGGGTTGAGCGCCCTGTTCCTGCTGCTGGGTTCGGACGCGGACTCGGACGTGTACCTCGTGGGCACCGCCGTGGGCGCGGTGGCGGGGCTCGCGGCCACCACGTTCCTCACGCGCAACTTCGATGGGCCGGATGCCCCGGCCGTGACCCTCGTCCCCGCGGCCATGGGGCGCCATGGCGGAATGGGCCTGACGATGCTCGGACAGTTCTAGACTGTCCCCCGGTCGTCCCGCCTCCTCCTTCCGCCGTCCCGGAGCCGTCCATGCCCGTCGAGTCCCAGGCCCTGACCCTTCTGCGCGGTGAGCATGCGCTGCGCGTGCGGCAGGTGAAGGAGTGGGGGGAGATCCTCTCCGGCTTCGAGGGCCGCAACCGCTACGAGGTGGTGGGCGACGACGGACGCCCGCTCTTCTTCGCGGGCGAGGTGGGCGGCGGCGTGGGGCTGTTCCTGCTGCGCAGCATCCTCAAGGCGAACCGGCCCTTCACCATGGAGCTCAAGGACACGCACGGGCAGACGCTGCTGCGGCTGCGCCGCCCGTGGCGCTTCTGGCTGTCCCGCATGGAGGTGGAGGACGGCGCGGGCAACCACCTGGGCGCCATCCAGCAGCGCTTCCGCTTCTTCACCCGCGCCTACGACGTGCTGGGGCCCCGGGAAGAGGAGCTGGCCCAGCTGAGCGGCCCGTTCTTCCAGCCGTGGACGTTCCACGTGCAGCAGCAGGGGCACGAGGTGGGCACCATCGCCAAGAAGTGGAGCGGCTTCGGCAAGGAGATGTTCACGGACGCCGACAACTTCGGCGTCCAGTTCAACGGGCTGGACGATGTCCACGTCCGCACGCTGGTGGTCGCCGCCACGTTCCTCATCGACTTCGTGCACTTCGAGAACAAGGGCGGCAGCTGACGCGCTAGCTGTGCCGGCGCAGCGTGGGCACGCGCGGGCGCCCCGCTTCGTCGCGCGGCACCCCGTCTCCGGGAACATCCTCCGAAAACGCATCCGGGGATGCGTCCGGCGCGCTGGGGCGGTAGCGCTGCACCTCGCGCACCATGAAGAGGGCCGCCGCCGACAGCACGCCCAGGTCGTCCAGCCAGCCGAACACCGGGATGAAGTCCGGCACCGCGTCCACCGGCGACACGAAGTACAGGACGGCCAGCAGCCCGGCCAGCTTCCGCCACGTCCCCACCTTGGGGTCGCGGACGTATTGGAAGAAGCGGGTTCCCATTCCTCGAAGGCCTGCGATGTTCATACCCCTCCCTACGCATGGGGGGCCCGGGTGATTGCACTTCCCGTGCCCGGTGCTCACACGCCCGGTGTACAGGCGGGCGTTACACAGCCGTCTCTTCCAACACCTCCGCGCGGCCCGCGACCTCCAGCCGGGCACGGCTGCCCTCGCGCAGCGGAGAGGCAGCAGAGGAGCGCACCACCAGCGCCATGCCGGCGCAGGACACGGTGAAGTCCACGTGCGCGCCGCGGAAGGCGCGCTCCAGCACCTCGGCGCGCAGGGCGCCGCCTACCGCCACGCCGTCCGTGTCCGGCACCAGCTTCAGCGCTTCGGGGCGCAGCGACAGCATCACCTGGCCGCGCGCGTCCGCGTTCAGCGGCAGGTTGCCCAGCGCCGTGCGCGCGACGCGACCGAAGGCGGAGCCCGGCAGCAGGTTGGTGCCGCCCAGGAAGTACGCGGCGAAGGCGGTGCGCGGGGATTCGTAGACGGCTTCAGGAGCGCCCTGCTGCTCCACGGTGCCCCCGCGCAGCAGCACCAGCCGGTCCGCGAAGGCCAGCGCGTCCGCCACGTCGTGGGTGGCGAAGAGCACCGCGGTGCCCCGGGCCTTGAGCACGCGGCGCCATTCGCCCAGGAGCGCGGCGCGCAGTCCGGCGTCGAGCCCCGCGAAGGGCTCATCCAGCACCAGCAGCTTCGCACCGGACGCCAGCGCCCGCGCGAGCAGCACCCGCTGCCGCTGCCCCCGGGACAGCGTTCCACAGGCGCGCGACTCCAGGTCCTCCAGTTGGAACAGCGCCAGCAGGCCGCGTGCGTGCGCCACGCCCTCGCCCTTCGGCTGCGCGCTCAGCACGACGTCGCGCACCGTGAGGCCGGACTCCAGTTCGGCGTCGTGGAGCACGCGGCGCAGCGGGCGCTGTTCCGGAGGGACGAACACGTCCGGGCCCGCGAGCACGCGGCCCTCCAGCGTGACGGTGCCCGCGCTGGGACGCTCCAGGCCCGCCACCAGCCGCAGGAGCGCCGTCTTGCCGGAGCCGGAGGAGCCCATCACCGCCAGCGACTCGCCCGGCTCCAGCGCCAGCGACACGTCCCGCACCGCCGGGGACGGGGCACCGGGGTACGTCAGAAAGAGGGCGTCGAGCGAGAGCAGGGGCATGACGGCGGCCACACTACGGTGCGCGTCCGGCCGGGCAAAGCACTGCGTCCCACGGGCTGCGCGATGCCGGACGCTCGGCGGACACGGCCCGCGGCAGGACGAGGGGCTTTACGAAGGTCGCGGACGCGAGCGGCTCACACCGTGACGTGGAGCGAGAGACCCAGGGCGATCAGGGACAGGGGCAGCGCGACCCAGGCAGGCCACCGCGGGGCAGGGGCACCCCGGAAGGCCCAGAGCACGAAGAGCAACGACAGCCAGGCGAAGACGCGCTCCGTCCGCGCCAGTGAAGCCAGGAGTCCTTCCAGTTCCAACCGCGCGGGCTCCGCCAACAGGGGAGGCTTCGTGTTCAGGGAACGGATCAACACGTCCCATTCCAGCCGGTTGTAGAGGCCACTGACATGAAGGGCCGCGCCAGCCTCCATTCCGAGCAACAGGCTGCTTGAGCGATTCCGCCACCACCGCACCCGTTGCAGGAGCCATGGCGTGGAAGGCGACTTGAAGCCCGGTGCGACGACCGCCTCAGGGACACCACGGGAAGCCCACCCCGCCCCGAGGAAGGCTAGGCTGCCGCCGCGTTCTTCCCCTGTCACAGGGAGTCACCATGTCGCGCCTGCTCGTCGCCTGTGCCGTCCTCCTGGGAGCCTCGTCCGCCTTCGCCCAGGCCCCTGCCGCCCCCGCCCCCAAGGCCGCGCCGACCGCGACCGCGCCCAAGACCGCGCCGGCCGCACCCGCCGCGACGAAGCCGGATCCGCGCAAGGCCGTCCTCGAGCGCACCCAGGCGGGACTTGCCCAGCTCCCCGCGCCGAAGCCCGAGGACGTGAAGTCCATCGACTCCCTGCTCAAGGCCCTCTACGACGTCATCAGCGGGCCGGCCGGCGCGCCTCGCGACTGGCAGCGCTTCCGCTCGCTCTTCTACCCTGGCGCGACGCTGGTGCCGCTCGTGCACAGCCCGACTGTCCCCGGCCTCCACGCACGCCCCTTCAGCACGGAGGAGTACATCACCCTGTCCGCCGGCGCCGCCTCCACGCAGGGCTTCTTCGAGAAGGAGACCCAGCGTCAGTCCCTGGGCTACGGCGACCTGGTCCAGGTGATGAGCACCTACGAGGCGCGGGGAACCCTGGACGGCCCCGTCATCGCCAAGGGCGTCAACAGCATCCAGGTCTTCAACGACGGCCAGCGCTGGTGGGTCATGCACATCGTCTGGCTGGATGAGAGGACCGCCGGCATCAAGGTGCCCACGGACCTCACCCGCAAGTAGCCCTCCACGAACGAAGAGGGCCGGGACCCGGAAGGCGCATGTCGCGCCCCCGCTCCCGACCCTCCGGTGCTTCACACCGACCTACCGACTTCAGCCTTCGGAGCCGGGCTCGTCGTCCGAACCCGCCGAGCCCGCCGAACCGGAAGCCTCCGCCGCGTCATCGAACGGCGTCGCGTCCGAGGAAGCCTCCACCGGCGCCGCGTCCGTGGAACCCTCGGCCGCCGCGTCCACCGGAGCGGTGGCATCACCGCCCTCGGTCTCCTCCTCTGACTCCTCGCCTTCAGGCAGCTTGGAGATGGCCATCACCTTCTCCTCGCCGTTCTCCAGCGCGATGAGGCGCACGCCCTGCGTGTTGCGGCCGATGACGGAGATCTCCTTCACCTTCATGCGGATGAGCATTCCGCCGTTGGTGACGATCATCACCTCGTCGCTGTCCTTCACCTGCACCACGCCCACCACGCGGCCGTTGCGCTCGGTGGTCTTGATGTCGATGATGCCCTTGCCGCCACGGCCCTGCTGCCGGTACTCGGCGCCCTGCGTGCGCTTGCCGTAGCCGTTCTCCGTCACCGTGAGGATGGCGCTGTCCGTCACCACCGCCGGCGCCTGCTCCCCCTCCGGCACGGGCTCGCCTTCGACCGGGGCCGCGACCTTCGCCTCCGGCTCCACCAGGTCCGCGCCCACCACTTCGTCGCCCTCTTCCAGCGTGATGCCCTTCACACCGTAGGCCTGACGGCCCATGGAGCGCACGTCCGACTCCGGGAAGCGGATGCTCATGCCTGTCGCCGTGGACAGCAGGACGTCCTTCGTCCCGTCGGTGATCATCACGCCGACCAGCTCGTCGCCCTCGTCGATGCCCAGCGCGATGATGCCGCTGGCCCGCACGCTTTCGAACGCGCTCAGGTCCGTGCGCTTCACCACGCCCTTCTTCGTGACGAAGAAGACGTAGCGGTTCTCCGGGAAGTCGCGCGTCACCAGCACCTGCGCCAGCCGCTCGCCCTCACCGAACTGCACCAGGTTCACGATGGCCTTGCCGCGCGCCGTCCGGCTGCCCTGCGGAATCTGGTACACCTTCAGCGAGTACAGCTTGCCCTTGGTGGTGATGGGCATCAGGTACGCGTGCGTGCTGGCCACGAACACCTTGGTGACGAAGTCGTCCTCCTTCGTCCCCGCGCCCGTCTTGCCGCGCCCGCCGCGCTTCTGCGCCCGGTACTCCGACAGGGGCGAGCGCTTCACGTAGCCCGTGTGCGAGAGCGTCACCACCATCGTCTCCTCGGCGATGAGGTCCTCGTTGGTGAACTCGTCCACCGCGCCGGAAATCTCCGTGCGGCGCTTGTCACCGTAGCGCTCGCGGATCTCCATCAGCTCCGCCTTGATGACGGTCAGCAGGCTGCTCTCGTTGGCCAGGATGTCCTGGAGCCGGATGATGTCGCGCGCCAGCTCAATCAGCTCGCGGAACAGCTCCTCGCGCTGCAAGCCGGTGAGCCGCTGCAGGCGCATCTCCAGGATGTTCTGCGCCTGGCCCTCGCTGAAGCCCGCGCCCTCGTACTTGTGCGCCAGCCCCCCGTAGGACGGCTCCTCGTTGCGAGCGCGGCTGACCAGCATCTCCATCTGCGCCTTGGCCTGCGCGTAGTCGATGCGCTGCAGGTCCTTGAAGTGCTCGCGCGTGTAGAGCTCCGGCGACAGGATGTTCATCAGGCCCCAGCGGGCCTCGTCCGGGTCGCGCGACGCGCGGATGAGGCTGACCACCAGGTCGATGAGGTCCTGCGCCACCAGCAGACCTTCGACGATGTGCATGCGCGCCAGCGCCTTGCGCAGTTCGAAGCGCGTGCGGCGCGTGACGACGTCGCGGCGGTGCGCGATGAAGCGATCCAACATCTCCTTGAGGTTGAGCGTGCGCGGCTGCCCACCGTCGATGGCGAGCATCACCACGCCGAACGTCGTCTCCAACTGCGTCATGGAGAAGAGGTTGTTGAGCACCACCTGGGAGATGGCGTCGCGCTTGAGCTCGATGACGACGCGCATGCCCTGCCGGTCGCTCTCGTCGCGGATGTCGCTGATGCCTTCCAGCTTCTTCTCGCGCACCAGCTCGGCGATCTTCTCGATGAGGCGCGCCTTGTTCACCTGATAGGGCAGCTCCGTGACGATGATGGCCTCACGGTCGCCCTTCTTGTTCGCTTCAATCTCCGTGCGCGAACGGATGGGGATGGAACCCCGGCCCGTCTCGTAGGCACGCATGATGCCCTCGCGGCCGGTGATGATGGCCGCGGTGGGGAAGTCCGGCCCCTTGATGAACTCCATCAGGTCGCGGACGGTGCAGTCCGGGTTTTCGATGAGGTGCAGCGTGCCCGACACCACCTCCGTCATGTTGTGCGGAGGGATGTTGGTGGTCATGCCCACCGCGATGCCCGTGCTGCCATTGACGATGAGGTTGGGGAACTTGGCCGGCAGGACGAGCGGCTCTTCCAGCGAGTCGTCGTAGTTGGGCCCGAACTCGACGGTCTCCTTGTCGATGTCCGACAGGAGCTCCTCCGCCAGTCGCTCCATGCGCACTTCGGTGTAACGCATGGCGGCCGGCGAATCGCCGTCCACCGAGCCGAAGTTGCCCTGGCCGTCCACCAGCAGGTAGCGAAGGCTCCACTCCTGCGCCAGACGCACCATGGCGTCGTACACGGACGAGTCGCCGTGCGGGTGGTACTTACCGATGACGTCACCCACCACGCGCGCGCTCTTCTTGTAGGCGCGGTTGTGGAGGTTGCCCAAATCATTCATCGCGAAGAGGACGCGACGGTGAACGGGCTTCAGGCCGTCGCGCACGTCTGGCAGCGCGCGGCCGATGATGACGGACATCGAATAGTCGAGATACGAACGGCGCATCTCGTCTTCGATGTTGATGGGAATGAGCTCTCCGGCGCCGCTCGACGGAGGAGGCGCGGAGGGCGTTGCCGGCGTGTCGGTGGTGTCGTCAGCCATGGGCTCTGGAAGGTGCGGACGGGCCCCTCACGTGGGGGGCTCCGCCCGATGGGAGAGTGTTCGTAACCCCTGGATTTCCCTCAGTCAACAGGGGAAACAGGGCACATGGACCCAGGTTGCCCGCCCGCCCGGTTTCAGCTGGCGGAAAGGGCCTTTCCAGGGCCTGGGATTCAACACCCGGGCGGTGCGTTTTCAGCCCCGCGAGACGCGCGTTTTCAGGCTTTGGGACGGAGGCTCGCGGACAGCCGTTCGGCCTCCGCTCCCACGCCGCCCTCGGGGTCCTTCTTCTTCGCCAGGTCGAACGCGGCCAGGGCCCCTTCGCGGTCGCCGCGCAGCTTCAGCGCGACGCCCACGTTGAGGTGCGCGGAGGGGTTGTCGCGGTCCATGGCCAGGGCCTCGCGGAACAGCGCGAGCGCCTGGTCCACGTCGCCGGACAGGAGCGCTTCACGGCCCGCCTGCACGCGCTTGTCCGCGTCGTTGACCAGCTCCACCTCGAACACGCTGCGGCCCACGACGTTGGCCACCAGCATGCGCAGGATGCCGCCCCAGTAGAACGTGAGCCCTTCCGCGGCGACGACGGCGGCCAGGGGCAGGTCGGGCAGCAGCTGCTTGCCCCGGAACTTGAAGCGGACCTTCGTGTAGCGACCCTTGTTGGTCCAGTGGACCAGTTCGCCCTGGAGCTTCTTGAGGCCCGCCTCCAGTTGCGCGGGGTCGATTTCGAAGGGCAGCACGCGACCCTTGGACTCCTCGCCGGCGGGCAGGCGCTTGCGGTCATCCTCGCGGGGGTCCGCGCCGGGCTCGGAGTCGAAGACGGGCTCGGCCTCCAGCACGGGAGGCTTCGGGGACGCCGCGGAGGCGCGACGGGGCTCCGCGCGGGGCTCCACCTTGGACTTCACCGGCCGGGCCGGGGACTTCGCGGGCGCGGCCGAGGGCTTCGCGGGCGCGGCCGGGCGTGCGGGCTGCTTCTTCGCCTTCGCCGGGGACTTGCGGGGTGCCGTTCTTGCCATGGGTCCACTCTAAGCGACCCCTGTGCGCGCCGCTCGTGAAGACGTGCGAAGTTGGCCCTCAGGTGGCGCCTGGCCGGTGGCCCCAGACGCCCACCATCAGGCTGGGCACCAGGATGCTCCCGCTGGCGCGCAGTTCGGCGGTCAGCCGGGCGGCCAGCGTGTCGATGTCCACCTCCGCCGCCGTCGCCACGCCCAGCCGCTCCATGTGGGGCACGAGCGAGCGCACCGTCTCCACCAGGGCCTCCGTGGGGTCCGCGTCCGGCGTCGTGCCCAGCCGTCCGTTCACCACGCCGTCCTCCACCGCCAGCCCCGCCTGCCTGAGCGTGGGCACCAGCTCCATCCCCATGTGCACGTGGATGCCCACCCGTTCGCAGGTGGGCAGCATCCAGCCCCAGAGGCGGTGGAACAGCGGCAGCTCCGGGTGCGTCAGCCCCGTGGCCGCCAGCTCCAGCTCGTGCAGCGCCAGCACCCCGCCGGGGCGCAGGTGCTTCACCATGCGCCGCACGAAAGCCACCGGGTCCGGCTGGTACATCAACACCAGCCGGCCCACGACGGCGTCGAAGGGCCGCGCGACGGGCAGGGCCTCCAGGCTCGTCTCCACGAAGTGCACGTGGGACAGGCCCAGCAGCTCGGCCCGGCGTCGCGCCCAGGTGAGCGCGCGGGCCTCGCGGTCCACGCCCACCACCTCGCCCGTGGGCCCCACGATGTCCGCGCAGAGCAGGGCCACGTCCCCCACGCCGCACCCCACGTCCAGCACGCGCATACCGGCTGCGAGCCCCGCGCCGCGCAGCACGGCCTCCGTCAGGGGGGCATACATCCGGGCCTGGAGGATGAGCCTTTGCAGCTCCCGGTCCTCGTGTCCCAGGAAGTAATTGGAGGAGGACTCCGCTTCGTCGGTGCGCATGGACAGACTCCCGGGTGGGGCATTGGAGACGGCCCGCATGTCTGAGATTGCACATCCGCGCGGGTGCCGACGGCCCCGTCCCCGGGTCGCGAGGAATTGACCGCCAGCGGACGCCGGTCCTCGACGCGAGGGCCGCTTGCCTCACGCGGACTTCATGCGGCAGCCCCGGGGCGGCGGGCCCAGGCGGCCACCATCGGATAGGGCATGGAGACACCGCCCCCCGCGCGCGCCTCCGCGCAGAGCCGCTGCGCGAGCGTGTCGATGTCCGCCTCCGTCAAGGGCGCGAACAGACGCCCCTGGGACTCCAGCCACTGCAACTCCCGCGACTCCACGGCCCGGAAGGGGGCGGCAGGACTCCGCGTCGGGTTTCAACGCCGCTCGGCCGTGAAACACTTGGCGCCCTCCTCCACCCAGGAAGCACGCCCCATGATGCGCGTCCGGTCCGTCCTCCTCTCCGCTTTGCTGTCCGCCTCGCTGGTCCATGCGGCGCCCGCCGTGCCCGCCGCGGAAGGCGCGTGGCCCCGGCTGCGCAAGGAGCGCCTCCAGAAGCTGCTGCCCCAGGCCATGGCCCGCGTGGGCGTGGATGCGTGGGTGGTGCTGTGCCGTGAGAACGACAACGACCCGCTCGCCGCTCACGTCGGCGGCGAGAACGCGGGTGGCACCGCCGCGTTCCTGTTCCTTCGCGACGGCGACACGCTGCGCTCGGTGGCGCTGTCCCCCGTGGGTGAAGCCACGGCGCTCAAGGACATGGCCGTGGTGGATGAAGTGGTGCCGGTGGACCGGGGCGCGGACGTGCTCGCGCTCGTCGCCGCGCGGCTGGTGAAGGCGAAGCCCGCGAAGGTGGCCATCAATTCGTCGGAGCGGATGTCCATCGCGGACGGCCTGTCCGCCACGCAGCGCGCGAAGCTGGAGGCGGCGCTCACCCCGGCGCTGCGCAAGCGGCTGGTGTCCTCCGAGGACCTCGTCTCCGAGTGGCTGTCCGTGAAGCTGCCGGAGGAGGTGGACATCATGCGCAAGGCCGCGGCCCTCACCGCGCAACTGGAGGAGGAAGCGTACCGCACGGTGGTGCCGGGCAGGACGCGCGACTCGGACGTGGCGCGCTTCCTCAAGAAGCGCATCACGGAGCTGGGCGTGGGCGACGGGTGGCAGCCGGACCAGAACCCCAACGTGAACAGCGGACCCACGCGTGGACACTCGAACGCCACCGACCGCGTCATCCAGCCGGGGGACTTCATCCAGACGGACTTCGGCATCCGCGTGGGCAACACGTGGGTGACGGACATCCAGCGCTTCGCCTACGTGCTGGCCCCGGGTGAGAAGCAGGCCCCCGCCGAGGCGCTGGCGAAGTGGGAGAAGTCGAAGAAGGGCAGCCGCATCGCGCTCGCGGCGATGAAGCCCGGCGTGCGCGGCTACGACGTGGACAAGGCCCAGCGCGACTGGATGCGCGAAGCAGGCTCCGAGCCCGTGATGTGGGGCACCGGCCATCCCGTGGGCTACTGGGCCCACGACGCCGGCCCCGCGCTCTCCGGCGCGCAGTCCGGCAAGCCGCCCACCGGCTCCGCGCTGCGCACGTTGCAGCCCGGTCAGGTGTTCGCCTTCGACGGGTTCTTCGCGTGGAAGGACGGCAGCAGCCCGGACGCGCTGCGCATCCTCTCCGTGGAGGAGATGGCCGTCGTCACCGACACCGGCGCCGAGTACCTCAACCCACCCCAGGAACAGCTCATCCTCATTCCCTCCGCGCCCAAGCCCTGAACAACGCAGGGGACGTACTCCGTGAGACAGGGGGGCGTTCCCGACCCAGCGAACCTGTTGGGTGGGGAGGATGCGCGCGGCGGACCGGGCTCGGATACAATCCTGAACATCGCCGCGCCGCGATGGCGCAGGAGGACCGCCCCATGCCAAGCGTGCTCGTCATCGACGATGACCTCTTCGTCCTCGCGACCGTGGGGGACGTCCTGCGCAGCGCGGGCTACACGGTGCTGACGGTGCAGTCACCCGCCGAGGCGTTCCACCTGGACCTGTCCGGCATCTCCGCCATCCTGTGCGACTACAACATGCCGGAGATGAACGGCTCCGACGTGCTCGTCGCCATGCGCGAGCTGCAGGAGATCCAGGCGCCGTTCATCTTCCTCACCGGGCACTCGGACCTGGATGACCTCATCCCCGTGGCCATCCGCTACGGCGCGGAGCTGCTGCCCAAGCCGGTGGACCCCGCGGAGCTGACGCGGCTGTTGCGCAAGCAGATCGCCGCGTGAGCCGGGAGGCCTGTGTCGGCGGCCCGCCTCAGCCCAGTTCGGTGAGCAGGGCTTCGGCCTGCGCGCGCCAATCCGCTTCCAGCCCTGGATGGCGCAGCAGCGCGACCAGCCGTTCCCGCGCTGACTCCGGAGCCCCCAGCCGGGCCTCCACGCGGGCCAGGGACAGCACGGGTTCCGGCCGTTGGGGCGCGCGGTGGTGGGCCTCCGCCAGCAATGCCCTCGCGGGCAGCGCGGCCTCCGGGGGACCCTCCTCCACCTGACGCAGCAGCAAGAGGGCCTGTCGCCACGGCGGCATCCAGTCGTCCGGGGACAGGCGCACGGCCTCGCGCCACGCGGCGAGCGCGCGCTCCACCTCCGGGGGCTCCCGCGCCTCGAACACCAGCGCCTCCACGGAGCGACTGAGCCCGGTGGACATGCCTCGCGCTTCCAGTTGGTGGCACAGCTCCAGCGCCTCCAGGAAGCGCCGCTCCGTCACGCGCAGGCGGGCCAGGTGCCCCAGCGCCGCCACGCCTTCGGGCTCCACGCGCACCCGGGCCTCCGCCGCGGACACCGCGCCCCGCACGTTGCCGCGCGCCAGCCGCACATCCGCCAGCGCCTTGAGCAGGCCCACGTCGTCCGGCACCGCCTTCTGCCCCTGGCGCAGCAGGTCCTCCGCCGCCTCCAGTTGCCCACCGGCCTCCAGCGCGCGCGCGAACACGAGGTAGCTGGGCGCGTGCCAGGGATCCAGCCGCAGCGACAGCTCCAGGTGCGCGAAGGCCTCCTCCAGGCGATCCAACAGGAAGAGCACGCGGGCCAGCTGGAAGTGGTGCAGCGCCACGCGGGGCTCCAGCGAGACGGCGTGCGCGAGCGCGGAGTGCGCGGCCGCCGCGTCGCCCTGCTCCACGCGCACGTAGCCCAGGCCGAAGAAGGCCTCCGTGGGCGGCGCTGGCTCCGCGACGAGCGCGCGGTAGAGCTCCAGCGCCTGAGACCATTCGCCGCGCCGCGTGTGCAGCGCCGCGCTCACGAGCCGCGACTCGCGCTCTTCGCCCGCGCCGGCCCGGGTGACGCCCAGGAGCAGCGATTCCGCGAGGGCCTCCTCGCCGTCGACGAGCGCCAGACGGGCCAACGTGAGCATCGCCCGCCAGTCCCCGGCGTCGCGCTCATGCGCCCGCGTGGCCTCGCGGCGGGCCCCCTCCAGGTCACCTGCCTTGAACAGGGATTCGTAGCGTGGAACCGGGCTCAGGACAGACGCTCCCCATGGAGGATGGGCACTGCTCGAAAAGCTAATCAGGGATGCCTGTCCGCGCCGCACGGCACAGTCAGGAAGAGGAGGGCTTTCGGGGAACCGCGCCCCGCGCGAGTCCTACCGGGCCCCCAGGTTAGCAGACAAGCAGGCGACACTCCCGATCCGGTCCCCAGACCCTGGCGGGCCTGCGTCCCCGCGCCCCATGCTCTACGGAGCCCCGAGGAGCGTGGATCGCTCGGCGCATCCGCGACCGTGGAGCGGTGCGAGTCGGGCCGCCGTGCCCACCGGGCTTGCCCATCGCACAGGCTTCGTGTTCCCCCTGGAGGGGTGCGACTCAAGGTGCTCACCCTCAACGTGGCGCACGGCGCGCCCTTCGCCGTGCCGATGCCCTTCCTGCGCCGGAGGACGGCCTTGCTGGGCACGCTGGACGCGGTGGCGGCGCTGCTCCTGCGGGAGGCCGCGGATGTGGTGGCGTTGCAGGAGGCGGACCGCGCCAGCCTCTTCAGCGGGAGGGTGGACCAGGTGGAGCGCATCGCCGCGCGGGCCGGCCACGCGCACGTGCACCACGGCGTGCACTCGGGGGTGCCGGGGCTGTTCGCGCAGGGCACCGCGCTCCTGTCCCACCACAGGTTGGAAGCGCGCGAAGCGGCGCACTTCGGCCGCGACCGGCGCGTGGACAAGGGCTACGTCGTCGCCACGCTCGCGACGGAGGACGTGCCTGGAATCGACGTCGTGTCGCTGCACCTGGATCCGTTCTCCGCCGCCGTGCGCCAGCGACAGGTGGACCGGCTCATCCAGGCCCTGAGGCAACGGCCCGAGCGACCCCGCATCGTGCTGGGTGACTTCAACGCGGAGGGTGCGGCGGGTGATGGCCCCGTGGCGCGTCTGTGCACCGCGCTGGGGCTCCACACGCCGAGCGAGGGCGAGCCCACGTATCCGGTGCCTCACGCACGCCAGCGGCTGGACTGGGTGCTGGCGTCGTCCACACTGCGCTTCACCCGGTACGCGCGCCTGCCGGACGCCATCTCCGACCACCACGCGGTGGTGGCCGAGCTGACGGAGGCCGACCGTTGAAGCACGCTCAGCCGAGCACGGCGACCAGTTGCCGGCACTGCGCGAGCAGCGTGCCGTCCTGCGCCCAGAGCAGCTGGGACTCCTCGGTGTAGCCCTCGGCGGCCTGACGGGAGCGGCCGGTGCGCAGGTACTGCGTGTCCGGCGCGAGCCGCGTGAGGGGAAACGGCTGGAAGAACTGCACGGTGAAGTCCACCGTGGCGGCGGCGCGGAAGCCGTCCACGTGCGACAGCACCGACGGCGGATACGCATCCATCAAGCCCACGCACAGGGAGGCATCCAGCACCGTGGGGTCGCGCGGCCGCAGCCAGCCCCCCACCTCCGCCTCCGCCGCGCCCGAATACGGCGGTGAGCCCACGCAGTAGCGGTACTCGAAGAAGCGGCAGAAGTCCGGCATGGGCACGTCATCCGGGACGGGCGTGAGCGTCTCCGGCGCCGGAACATCCGGCATGACGAAGTCCAGGTAGCCCGGAGCCCCACCGCGCGCGGCGCCAAAGGTGGCCGTGGCCACGGCCACCACCACGCCCCCGCTCTCCACCCGCGCGGTGGCATGCGTGACGAGCTTGCCGGCGCGCTCCAGGCGGGTGTGCACGTCCGCCACGCCCTCCACCGCGGGCGAGCAGAAGTGCACGGTGAGCGAACGCACCGGACGCTTCGCGTCGTTCAGGTGGTGCTCCAACGCGCGCATCACCTGCCCCGCCACCACGCCCCCGTAGGCGCCCCGGCCCTGATACCAGGCGGCCTCGTAGCGCGAGCTGTAGTGCCCGGGGGCGAGCGGTTCGACGAGGGTGGCGGCGAGGAAGGCGGCGGTCATGATGCACCGCATCCTAGCCGCATCACCCCTGATAGGCCTCGTCCTGTTCGATGCGGCTGAGCACCCAGTCGAACTCTCCGGACGTCACCCGCGCCTGGCAGTGCGTGCAGTGGCCCGCCATGTTGATGGACAGCGGGGCACCGCACGACGGGCACTGCTTCTTCGTGTCCGCGATGCCCTTCACTCCGCGTCCGCGGATGAGCGTCCAGTACTCGCTGTAGGCCCGCTCCTTCGAACGGCTGCCCCCGACGACCTTTTCGTCCTGGACGCGCACCGTGAAGTCCGTGCTGATGGCGTGCACGCGCAGGGTGACGGCGTCGTAGTACGCATCCCGCGTCACCCGCGCGAGCGTCAGCTTCGTGATGCGCGCGTTCTCCGTGATGTTGCGCAGGCCTGCCTGACGGTAGGCGTTGATCCAATACAGCTGCGTCTGGAAGAGGTTGTCGCTGAGGAAGGGCCGCATGCCCTGCCACTCACGCTTCGACCACGCCGTCTGCATCTCGTGGAAGATGAACTCCAGGCGGCGGCGCAGGCCCACCGCGGTGACGTTCGGATCCTCCTGGGTGAGCGCCGTCAGCGCCTCCTGCGCCTTGGGGTCGCGCAGGGTGGGCAGCTCCGTGCCCTGCTCCTCGGTGGTGCCGGTGAGCTGGGGCCCGCGCCGCTCGCGCTCCAGTGACACCACGGTGGTCACCACCCAGTCGAACTCACCGGTGTTCACCACCGTGTTGCAGTACGAGCACAGGTGCCCGTGCACCGCGTCCAGCGGCGCGCCGCAGTTCGGGCACTTGAAGATGCGCGCCTCTTCCGGGGGACGCGAGCGCACGGAGGTGGAGCGCTCCAACACCCACGCCTCGTGCACGTAGAAGCTCTGCTCGGTGCCGGAGACCTCCGTGTAGTTGGCCTCGAAGTGCAGGGCCACGCTGACGCGCGGGCTGCCCGACTCCACGCCGGACACCTCGTGGTACGTCATGGCGCCCACCACCACGGCGTTCACCTGACTGGGAGTTCCCAACCCCCGGAGCGCACCGATGGCTTCGTCGGACAGGTAGGCACTCAAGGTGTCCAGGCGGTCCGCGCCGCGCGCCTCGTGCACCTTCGCGAAGAGCGAGGAGGCGAAGTCCTCGAAGAGGACGATGGAGAAGTCCGGATCCAGCGGCCGCACCTGCCCATCCGGGCCGCGCGAGCCCAGGCGGCCCAGCCCCGCGAGTTTCGAGCGCAGCGATATCTGACGCCGGGTCGGCGGAGGCCCATGGGGCGCGGAGGTGCTCCAGTCGCGCGACTTCTTCCGGAGGTCGTTGCTCCCCTGGGCCACGGCGACGAACACCAGCACCCCGACGAGGCCCAGGATGAGACAGACGCTCAGGCCGCCACCGCCACCGCCGCTGCTCCGGGACGAGGAGCCCGAACTCCCGTAGTAGGTGGATGAACCGCGGCTGCCGGAGCTGTAGGAGGACCGGCTGCTGGAGGAACTCCGGCTGCTCGATGAACCGCGGCTGCTCGACGAGCCCCGGTAGGAGCTGCCGCCACCGGGGCGCGCCTCGGACTCAGGCAGGGCGGCGAGGCCCAGCCCCAGGAACAGCGCGACCGCGAGGAGGAAGGATTTCGAGCCCCTCACGCCACCACCCCGGGCATGTCCGGCAGCTCGTTGACGTCGTCTTCCATGCGCGGCAGCACGCGCGCCAGCGGCGCCTGGACGCGGCGCAGGGCCTGGAAGAAGGGCTCGGGCGAGGGGGACGCGACCAGCGCGGCGGAGAGCGCGGCGAGGGCCTCCTGCCACTCCGTGCCCAGCGCGGCGGAGTCCACGCCGTAGTCCGCGACCACCTCCACCCGGCGCTCCAGCAGGGAGACGAACACGAGGATGCCGGTGCGCCGCGACGTACGCGACACGCCCAGTTCGGTGAAGGCGGCCCGCGCGGTGGTGCGCACGGCCTCCTCCTGGAGCTTGCGCGAAGTGAGCGCGCGGCGCAGCGGAGGAAGGCCCCGGCTGGCCAGCGTGCCGGCGAAGAAGGCGAGCAGCACCACCGGAGGGAAGACGGCGAGGTGGATCTCCTGCGGGACGAACAGGAGCACCATCAACACGACGAACGCGAGGCCCGCGCCCACCCGGGCATCGGTATGGGCGTAGTGCCCGGAGGCGGAGCGCACGGCCACCACGACCTCGGCGGACGTCTGCGTTTCAATGGCCGCCACGGCTTCGGCGGCCTGCGTCCGGGCGGCATCTTCGAGGAACGTCGTGGCCATGATGGGCCGGCACTATAGCCAACCCTCCGACGTCCCGGTCCTACCCGGGCAGTCGCCAGTCGATGGAGTGCTGGCCCCGAGCCTCGAGCGCGGCGTTGGTTTCGCTGAAGGGCTTGCTTCCGAAGAACCCCTTGCTGGCGGACAGGGGTGAAGGGTGGGTGCCCTCCATGACGACGTGCCGCTTCGCATCGATGAGCGACTTCTTCTTCTGGGCGGGCTTGCCCCAGAGGAGGAACACGACGGGGTCGGGCTTCTCGCTCACGGCGCGGATGACGGCGTCGGTGAACTGTTCCCAGCCATGTTTCGCGTGGCTGTTGGGTTCGGCCTGGCGGACGGTGAGCACGGTGTTGAGCAGGAGCACGCCCTGCTTCGCCCACGGGATGAGCGACCCGTCGCGAGGCTTGGGGGCGCCCACGTCGCTCTGGAGTTCCTTGAACATGTTCACGAGCGAGGGCGGAGGGGGCACGCCGGGCTGGACGGAGAAGGCCAGTCCATGGGCCTGCTTCGGGCCGTGGTAGGGGTCCTGGCCCAGCAGCAGCACGCGCACGTCGGCGTAGGGCGTGAGGCGGAACGCGGAGAACATGTCCGCCTCCGACGGGAACACGGTGTGCTCGGCGCGTTGCTCCCGGAGGAAGCGCTCCAGCTCCTTGAACGACGGCGCGTGGATGGCGTCCTGCAGCACCTGCTTCCAGTCTTCGGGCAATCCGTCCGCAAGCATCGTTGTGAGCCTCCCAGAACCCCCACCCTACCCCGCCCCCCAGACACAGGGGCCGCCGAGATGGCGCCAGGGTGCCGTACGGCGGACATCACGGCGGGGACGGGGACGACCGTCAGGGAGAAGGAACAGGGGGTGGGCGCGTCCCCGCGTCCAGCCACTGCGAGGGGAGCGCAGGATGCGATTCGCCCCAGGAGGTGTCCCCCACGGGGATGGACGTGTCCGAGGGAGCATCAAGGGTGCCCGCATCGGGGTTGCCGGGAACGGTCGTGCCGTCGGGTTCGCCGTCATGGAGGCTGCGCAGGATTCGGCTCTCGGAAATCCTGACCGCGTAGGTGGCGCCGCCATCCAGCAGGCGTGGGCCTGGAGTACAGGCACGAGGATCCGCGTCGATGCGGACGAAGGCGATGTCTCCTTCGCGGAGGATCCGGAAGCGGTAGGACTCCCGCCGGTTCCAGCACGACCGCCCTTCGTGTTCCCGGGGAAGGAACGCATCGGCCGCGAGGACCACTGCGCGAAGCAGGGCTCCGTCCAGTGCGTACATCTGTCCCGGCGCGTCGGTGGACAGCCCAGTCCGCGCGGAGAAGTCCGGGAAGACGATGGACCGGTCCTCTACCCACGAGGGCTCGGGCGAAGCGCCCTGGCGCCGCATGCACCCGACGAAGAGCACCATTCCCACAAGCAGCAGGCATCTCATGGTCCCGTCCTCCTCACACAAGGCCCCCATGATTCTGGAGCGCTGACAGGAAAGCGAGCAGGCAGTCAGGTCGGGTGCTTGGGGCCTGGGCCCAGCCGCGCTAGCCTTGCTCCCGCCATGACGATGTACACCGAGTCGCTCCGCGCCTTCCTCAAGCCCGTCCTGCCCTACCTGGACGACGAGTCGGTGTCGGAAATCATGATCAACGGCCCCACCGACGTGTGGATCGAACGCAAGGGCCGCCTGAGCAAGACGGATGCCTTCTTCTCCGAGGAAGGCCTGATTGGTGCCGCGCGCAACATGGCCCAGTTCGTCGGCCGCCCGCTCACCGACGAGCGCCCCCGCCTGGACGCGCGCCTCCCGGATGGCAGCCGTATCCACGTGGTGATTCCGCCCATCGCGCGCAACGGCACCACCATCTCCATCCGCAAGTTCTTCAAGGACAAGCTCAGCATCGACTCGCTGATGAAGTTCAAGTCGCTCACCAAGCCCATGGCGCGACTCATCGAGGCGGGCATCGCCACCAAGCTCAACATGCTGGTGGCCGGCGGCACCGGCTCCGGCAAGACGACGCTGCTCAACATCGTCTCGTCCCTCATCCCCGACGAGGAGCGCATCCTCACCATCGAGGACTCCGCCGAGCTCCAGCTCAACCAGTCCCACATCGTGGCCTTCGAATCCCGCCCTCCCGACAAGTTCGGCAAGGGCGGCGTGGACATGGGAGACCTGCTGCACTCCGCGCTGCGTCTGCGCCCGGACCGCATCGTGGTCGGCGAGGTCCGCGGCGGCGAGGCCTTCTACCTGATGCAGGCCATGAACACCGGCCACGGCGGTTCGCTGGCCACCACGCACGCGAACACGCCCACGGACACGCTGCGCCGCATTGAATCCCTGTGCCTCATGTCGCCCGTGGATTTGCCCATGGTCGCCGTGCGCGCCCAGGTGGCCAGCGCCATCAACTTCGTCATCTGCTGCGAGCGCCTCCACGACGGCAGCCGAAAGACCATCGCCCTGTCGGAGGTGCTCCCCCTCACGGAGAAGGGCGAGTACCGCACCCAGGACATCTTCGTCTTCACGCCCGTCTGCAAGGACGAGCACGGCCACATCCTGGGCTACCACGCGCCCACCGGCATCATCCCCAACTTCATCAACAAGGCGCGCGCGTACGGCTTCGAGGACCTGGACGACGCATTCTTCGACCCGGCCACCTACGGCGTGCCGGCCCCGCCCAACTTCCAGGTCGGCGAGGCGTACACCCTGCGCTGGGCCCCCTCGCTGAAGCACCGCGAGCAGGGCCTCCCGGATCCTGCGCACTTCAAGGAGGAGTGGAGCCGCTTCGAAGAGTTGCTCAAGAACGCCGGTCCGGACGGCCCCAGCTCCAGTTCCCCTGCCGCCAAGCCCGCCGCCGCCCCCGTGCAGGTGCAGGTGCCCGCCAAGGCGGCCCTCCCGCCTCCCGCCGCGAAGCCCGCCGCCCCGGCGCTGAAGCCCGCGCTGCCGCCCCGCCCGCCGCCGCCCGCCACGGACGACGACAAGACGCCGCCCCCCACGCGCAACCCGTTCGCCGGGGACGCGGACAGCGCCTCCGAGCCGCTGGTGCAGGTGGCCGACGACCTGATGGCGGTGCAGATTCCTCCCCGGAGCACCACCCCTCCGCCGCGACGTCCGCCGCCGTCACCCGCGAGGTCCGTCCCGTCTACGTCCAACAACGTGCGCGCGGCCGCGGCGCCGCCGCGCCGTCCGCCGGGGCCTCCTCCCCCGCCCGACGACGAGGACGACGACGAACGGGGGCAGAGCACGGAGATGAACACGTCGGAGAAGACGCAGATCCGTCCAGCGCCCGAACGTCCGCGCCGGTAGGACCGTCCCCATGGCGCGATGGGGACCCTCCAGGTCCCCTGGGCCGGGGTGACGTGATGCATCCGCGCGGGACGCCCGACGCCGGACATCCCGGTCGTCCCCAGGTGGGTGGGGCCCTGTCCCACCCCGTGGCTTCTCCACGGCTTCCACGAAGCGGGACCTTGCGACGCGGTCGGCTCGGGGAGAAAGTGGCCCCGTGTTGATCCCCTTCCTCGCCGCGCTCACCCTGGTGGTCGCCCAGGCGCCCGCGACCACCTCCTCCGCGAAGCCCCTCACCGTCTTGCTGGCACCGACGGACGTGGCGCGTGGCACGCCCCGCTACCTCATCGGAACCGCCCAGGAGCACGTGGCCGAACAGCTCAAGGCCCGGGGCCTGGAGGTGATCCGCGTGGAGGATGTGACGCGCACGCTGCCCAAGAAGAAGCGCGCCGCGATGATGCGCTGCAACCGCACGCAGCCCTCCTGCATCGCGTCGCTGGGCACGGCGGCGAAGACGGACGTGGTGATGGTGACGGAGGTGGGTCCCTACCTCAACGCGTACAAGGCGGGCGTGCGCGTGTACACGGCCCAGGACGGCGCGCCGCTCGTCGAACAGTCGGTGCCGGGCGTCACCGAGGACCAGGTGTTGGACGCGCTCACGAAGTCCCTCGACGTGGTGGTGCCGCGCACGCTGCGGGTGCTGCGCCCGGAGCCGGTGGTGCCGCCGCCGACCGTGGTGGTGCAGCAGCCCACGGTGACGCCGGGAGAGAAGCAGCCGGTGACGCCGGGCGTGGAGCCGCCCACGCGGGTGGACCTGAGCGACTCGCCCAAGGTGGAGACGCCGGGGCGGCGCAAGTGGGCGTGGGTGCCGGCGGCGGGTGGCGTGGTGCTCGCGGGCGTGGGCACGGTGTTCCTGGTGCAGTCGCGCAGCAAGTTCACCGACCTGGACAAGAACGAGTTCCCGACGGTGGCCGACGCGGATGCGGTGCGGGACTCCGGCAAGCGTTCGCAGACGATTGGCATGGTGGGCATTGGCGTGGGCGCGGCGGCGGTGGTGACGGGCGCGCTGATGTACTTCCTGCCGTCGAAGCAGACTTCCGTTCAGCCGTCCGTGACGCTCACGCCCCAGGGCGGTGGACTTAGCGTCGCCGGGACGTGGCAGTGAGTTCGGGGAGAACCATGCGGAACATCTGGAAGGTCGGAGCGCTGGGCGCGGTGTTCGGTGCGGTGCTCAGCGTGGGCGGATGCCAGGACTTCGACGCGGCCTATGAGAAGTGCGTCGCCGAGGGCCGCTGCGGGCCGGATGGGGGCAGCGCGGAGGGCGACGGTGGAGGTAGGGATGCTGGGCCGGATTGCATTCCCAGCTCGATCCCGGACCAGCCCGATGATCAGGGCATCGACTCCGACTGCGATGGCGTGGACGGCGTCGCGGACGCGGGCTACTTCGTGGATCCCGCCTCCGGCAACGACACCACCGGCGACGGTTCCCGGGAGCGCCCTTTCGGGACGCTCGCCCATGCGCTGGAGCAGGTGCGCACCGGCAACTCGGGACGCACCGCCATCTATCTTGCGCGCGGCACCTACAACGAGGCCTCCACGGAGGTGGCGGTAGCGGTCTCGCTCCATGGCGGATATGCCCGGCGCGGCACCAGCGGCGATTGGGGTCGCTTCACCGACGGCGGCACGCTCATTGACGGCGGCCCGCTGGCCTTCACCATCCGCGACCTCCCCGATGCGAGCGTCCTGCTGGATGGCCTCCACATCTCCTCCAACGACGCGCCCCAGGGCCAGCCCTCCATCGCCCTTCGAGCGATCCACCTCGCGGACCTGTTCCTTCACAACACCGTCGTGGAAGCGGGCAGGGGTGGCCGTGGAACAAACGGCTCCGCGGGTGACCCGGGTGCGCAGGGCGCCGCGGGTGAGGATGGAGGATCCGCGAACACCACCACGGGAGGTTCGCGGGGGCGCGGAGGAACCAGCAGTTGTTCCGTGAGTGGCTCGGGCGCCGGCGGTGGTGGAGGACGTGGCGTCACCAGCACTGCTGGCGAAACCGGTCTGACGGGAGCGGGGGGAACCCTTGGCGGAGGCGGCGGTTCAGCTGCGGGTTTCACCCAGACGCCTTCCACCAATATCTATATCTGCGCGGGAACCGAGGGGATCCTGGGTGGGGCAGGCCAGGCAGGTGACGCAGGCTTCCCAGGCGATGCGGGCACCGGGACCGGGCTGCTGAACGCAGACGCGGGAGTCTGGGAGATTCAGCCGGCGCAATCGGGAGCCCCAGGGCTGGCGGGCGTCATCGGAGCGGGCGGTGGCGGTGGTGGCAGTGGGGGCGCATGCTCAGACCCCGACCTCGACCCCGGTCAGCGCGCGGGTTCGGGTGCTGGCGGCGGCGGTGGCAGTGGAGGCTGCGGTGGCATGCCGGGCGGTGGCGGTAGCGGCGGCGGCGCGTCCATCGCGCTGCTGCTCATCGACGCTCACGCCGTGGTGGGAAACAACTCCCACCTGACGACCCGCGGGGGTGGTCAGGGCGGTGAAGGCGGACAGGGTGGCCCTGGCGGGGCAGGAGGCGGAGGCGGTGACGCCGGGACCGGCGCCAACATCGGGCCTTTCAACAAGGCTTCGCCCGCGCCCGCGGGGCAGTACACGACCTATGGTGGCGCCGGTGGGCCTGGAGGTCGGGGCGGCACGGGAGGTACGGGAGGTCCGGGAGGTGGTGGCGCTGGCGGCCCCTCCGTCGGAGTCTGGTGCAGCCTGGACGCAGGCATCACCCTCGAGGATGGCGGCTTCGTCACCCCCGCCGACGGTGGCAGGGGCGGCGAGAGCAGCGGCAATCCGGGAGAGCAGGGCGCCCAGAGTCAGTACATCGATTGCGTCATCACCGACGCCGGGACGCCCTGACGCACCCGCACCGCCCGCTGCCCAACAGCAGCGGGCGTGAAAGCGCGACCCCAGGGCGAGTGCCTGTCTGCTCGCCCTCCGTGCTCCCGGCCCCTGCTTCGCTTCCTGGGATTTCACCTGTTACGCTCCCCCGTGGTGGAGATGTCTTCCGAGCTGATCTGCGAAACCTGTGGCCTCACCGTTCCGTCCGACACGGCGGTGTGCCCTCGTGATGGCACCGTCGTGCTGTCGTCGTTCCAACCGACTCCGCCGGAACCGAAGGTCATCGTGGAGCACCAGGGCACCGAAGCCACCGCCATCACCGACCCCCTCATCGGCCTGAAGCTGGGCGAGTACGAGCTGCGCTCCCGCATCGGCGTGGGCGGCATGGGGCTCGTCTACGACGGCATCCAGCCCCTCATCGGAAAGCGCGTCGCGGTGAAGGTGCTGCGCCCGGAGCTGGCGCACTCCTCCGAACAGGTGGCCCGCCTCCTCGCGGAAGCGCGCGCCGTCAACGCCATCCGGCACCGCGGCATCATCGACATCTTCGGCTTCGGCCAGCTCCCCGACGGGCGTCAGTACATCGTCATGGAGTACCTGGACGGCCAGCCGCTCGACGCCATCCTCGCGGAGAAGGGCCGCATCCCCGTCGGTGAGGCGCTGGCGCTCCTGGAAGAAGTGCTGGCCGCCCTGGCCGCCGCGCACGGTGCCGGCGTCGTGCACCGCGACCTGAAGCCCAGCAACATCTTCCTCGTCCGCCAGCCGGACGGCACGCGCTACGTGAAGCTGCTGGACTTCGGGCTCGCCAAGCGCGGCGAAGGCCCCACCGGACGCACCGCGCAGACGCGCACCGACATGGTCGTCGGCACGCCGGAGTACATGGCGCCGGAGCAGGCCCGGGGCCAGTCCGTGGGTCCCATGACGGACCTGTATGCCATGGGCGTCGTCACCTTCGAGATCATCACCGGCCGGCTGCCCTTCATCGGCAGCTCGCCCGTGGACCTCCTGATGAAGCACGTGGAGGCGCGCCCACCCCGGCCGTCGGAGTTCGTCTCCGACCTGCCGCCCGCCGTGGACGCCTTCATCCTGCAGATGCTCACCAAGGACCCGGAGACGCGCCCCAACTCCGCGGACGTCCTGCGCCAGCACCTGTCCAAGCTGCGCCGCACCCTCCGGGCCACCCGCACCAACCCCACCGCGCCCGCGCCCACCGAGGAGTCCGCCCCCAAGGCCAGCGCCGCCAGCGACGCGGAAGCGCGCCGCCCCACCACCCAGGTTCCCGCGCCGGTTCCCAACGAGTGGGTCGTGCCCCAGGAAGACGGGTCCCGCTCACCGCGACGCTTCGTGCCCGCCGCCATTGGCACGGCCGTGCTCCTCGCCGCCGTGGGCGTGGTCATCGCCACGCGCGGGCCCGAGGTCAAACCTCCGGCGGCCGTCGTCGTGGCCACCCCGCCGCCAGCGCCGAAGCTCATCCCCCCGCCACCTCCGCCTGAAGTCGTCGCGGCGCCCGTGGTGGAGACGCCTCCGCCGCCCGTGGTGGAAGAGCCGCCGGTGAAGGTGAGCGCGCCCGTCGTGAAGACCGCGACGACGAAGACCGTCCGGGAGGACACCTCCGCCTCCGCTCCGAGCAAGCGTCCGGACTCGTTGTCCGAGAAGGCCCTCAAGGCGCAGCTCCTCAAGCTCTCGGAGGACATCGAGGCCAGTCCCCTGTACGCCAACGACAAGCGTCACAAGGGCTTGTCCCGGCAGACCGCGCTCAACACCGTGAACCGTCTCATCACCCGCCTGGAGAGCGCGGAGGGCGCGCAGGAGCGCGCGCTCATCCTCGAAGACCTCCGCGATTGGCGGGCGACCTACCTCAAGTAGTCGCCGCGTCCGCCCTGCCCGGCCCCACCTCCGTGACCACCGCCCCCGGAGGTGCGGCGTTGAGGCACGGGCGACGCGACGGCTACTTCGCCGACAGGCACGCCACCGGCTGGGCGATGGCGTTGCGCGCGCGCTCCTCGCTCACCAGCGAATACCCCGCCAGGTCCTGCAACAACATGTCCCTGTTCTGCCGGATGAGGCTCGAGTTCTTGCACTTCTTCAGGTCGCCATAGAAGCCGTAGGGAGGCAGCGCGAGCTGCAGCTCCGCCAGTTCGGACAGTTGCAGCTCCGCCAGCTCGCGGCCGAAGAGCTTGCGCGACGCATCCTCCACGCCGACGACGCCGCGCTCGAAGCGCAGGATGGACAGCTCGTAGGCGATGAGCTGGTCCTTCTGGAAGAAGGCGTGCAGCCGGTGCGCCGCCACCGACAGCTGCAGCGTGCCTTCGATGCCCACCTCGCGCGCGATGCGCATCGCCAGCCGCCGCTCGCAGGCGCCGTCGCCCGGAGGCGATGTCCCGAACGTCACGCCCGCGAACAGGCGCCACGCCCACGCGCGTCCATCCTCGCGCGGCGTCTGGAAGTACGTGGGGCACTCCATCTGCCGGATGTAGAGCGCCACCAGGTCCTTGGGCATCCGCGAGAAGTCGGGCCGCGAGAAGGCCACCCGCGCGCGCTCGCTGCCGCCCTGGTCCATGCGGCCGACGAGCACGCTCATGCGGTCGCCTTCGATGCGGTGGCGCAGCTGGCTCTCGACGTCGAACTCGCTCTCCAGACGCGGCAGCTTGCTGGCCGTGTACAGGTACGTGAGCGGAATCACCACGCCGGCCAGGCCGACCAGGAACATGAACAGCCAGAAGACGGTCTTCACACCCCCGACTCTACCCAGGGTGGGCACATGACAGAAGGTCCGGTTAGAAAGGTCCCATGAGCGACTGGCACACCGCCACCGTCGGCGCCCGCGCCCCCGCGGCGGATGGCCTCACCGACCTGGTGCTCGACCTCCGGGGCACGGCCCTCATGGGCACCCATGCCCACCCCGGGCAGTACGTGCGCCTGCGCCTCCCAGGACAGGAGCCGGGCATGTTCGCCATCGCCTCGCCGCCCGCCCCCCACGGCACGCACTGGGAGTTCCTCCTCAAGCACGACGGGGCCCTGCCCTCCGCGCTCCTGCGCCTGCCCGTGGGCACGCCCGTGGAGGTGTCGCGTCCGGAAGGTCCGGGCTTCCCCATGGAGAAGGCGCGCGGCCATGACCTGCTGCTGTTCGCCAGCGGCTCCGGCATCTCCGCCATCCGCCCCGTCATCGCCAGCCTGCACCAGGAGCGCCGCGCGTATGGCCGGGTGACGCTGTACTTCGGCGCGCGCACGCCAGGCAGCTTCGCCTACGCGAGGGAGCTGGAGCGGTGGCAGGCGGACGACGTGCGCGTGGTGCGCACCGTGAGCCAGCCCGGGGTCAGCGGCTGGGAGGGGCTCACCGGCTACGTGCAGGCCCACCTGGGCGAGGAGCCGCTGGAGAACGCCGTCGCCTTCGTGTGCGGACAGGCGGAGATGGTACAGGACGTGATGGCCGAACTGCGCCAGCGCGGCGTTCCTCAGAGCGCCGTGTTCCTCAACTACTGAGCCTTCGTCGTCGCGGGGGCCGGTGCGGCCACGCGCGTCTCCACATCCGGAGACGCGTAGTGCACGCCGACCACCAGGGCCGCCGGGTCGCTCTCCTGGCTGCCGGTGACCTTCTGCGGCGTCCACGCGGCCACGCCCACCTGGCGCCCGTCCGGGGCGAAGCGCACGCGGCGCACGGACCAGCCGAACTCCAACGTGCCCTTCGGCAACGGTTCGGCTTCGGTGAAGAGCCGCACGGTCTTGTCCCAACCGCCCGACGCCAGCGACCGGCCATCCGGAGAGATGGCCGCGGAGGACACCACGCCTTGGTGCACGTCCCACTTGCGCAGCACCTTGCCGGAGCCCGCGTCCACCAGCGCGGCCGCGTTCCACGGCCCCTGCGGGTCTTCCAGGCCCTTGCGCTCGCGCTCGTACACCTTGCGGTTGCGCTCCGCCTTCTCCTGGCTGAAGGCCACGCCCAGTCGCTGGCCGCGCGCATCCACGGTGACGTCGTTGACGTGCGCCGGGAAGGTGAAGTCCGCCTTCGGCGTCAGCCCCCGCGCCAACACCGGGGCTGTCCCCTCCGGCGCGCCGCCCTTGAGCGTGAGCACCGCCTCCGCCGTCGTCTCGTCGAAGACCGTGTCCACGCGGTCGCTGAACGGCGTGCCCAGCACGCCCTGGCTGCCCTGGGGCACGCACGCGTCACACACCGCGACGTCCATGCCCGTCAGCGCGAGCGCCTTGAAGCGCAGCGTCTGCCCCCGCGCCAGCCGCGCCACGGTGTTGCCCAGCGCGCCCGGCACGGTGACGGTGTCCTTCAGGAACGCCACGTCGATGCCGGACGCCGTGGCCGCCGCCGTGGTGAGCACCACCACCGGCGAGCGCGAGTCCAACGCCAGCACCACCGGCGGTCCACCATTGAGGTTGCCCTGCACCGCCGCGAAGCCGCTGCGCCGCTCGAAGTGCGTGCGCGCCACGTCCGGACGCAGGGACTGCTCCGGCGTGTCCGACGCGCGCACGTGGCCGTCCCAACCGCCCGAATACAGCGTTCCGTCCGGCGCGAACGCCAGCGCGCTCACCGGCCCCGTGTGCAGCCGCGACTCCGCGCCGAACGCCAGCCCTGGCACCGACAGCACCGTCACCAGGCCCTGCGCGCTGCCCACCGACAGCCACCGGCCATCCGGGTGGAAGGCCACCGACACCAGCGGTTCCTCGGTGGCGAGCGCGCCCTTCGGCTCACCCGTCGCCGCGTCGAACAACCGCACCGAGCCGCTGCGACTCACCGTGACCACGAGCGCGCCATCCGGAGAGAAGGCCACGCCTTCCAGGTCGTACTGCTGCGCGTTGACCTCCGGATCCGCCAACAGCACCGGGGCCTGGGCCTCCGCGCTCCCGGGCTTCGCGGCGCCAGCGTCCAGCGCCCAGACGGAGACGTGGTACGCCTTGAGCCCCAGGCGCGTGTACGCCACGCGGCCTCCCCGGGGCGCGAAGTCCAGCGCCCAGATGAAGTCCTTGCGGTTGAGGACGGAGGGCTGCGTGTCGAAGCCCTCCACCGGCCCCGCGAGGTAGCCGCCCGGCGTCGCGTCCAGCCGCGTCCGTGTGTCCGGCGAGAGCCCCGCACGGGCGTGCCCGCAGCCGACGAGGCACAGGACGCCCGCGAGGACGAAGCCCCCGGCGCGCACGCTCATGAACCCGAGCCGCGGACGGCGGCCTTTTCCTTGTCGACGTTGATCTCGTTGACGCCCTTGTTGTCCACCGACAGCAGGAACAACTGCTTGTCCGCTTCACGCTTGTCGTTGAACGACGTGCGTCCGGTGGCCCCGTCGAAGTCCTTCAGTCCCGCCAGGGCCTCGCGCATCGCCGCGCGCGAGTTGGGGCGCTGCTTGTCCAGCACCTGCCGCACCATGCGCGCCGAGTCGTAGCCGATGGCCTCCAGCAGGCCGGGGTCCCGACCGCCTTCCTTGTAGGCCTCGCGGTAGGACTTCACGAACTTCTGCGTGGCCGGACGCTGCGAGTCCACGAAGAAGCCGTCCACGTACACCGAGCAGGTGACGAACTTGCCGCCGCGCTCCAGCAGCTCCGGCAGGCCCGAGCGGCCCTTGGGGCTGCTCCACTGGTTGGTGCCGAAGAGCGTGACGGTCTTCAGGTCCTTCTTGCCCGTCGTCTTGCGGATGCGCTCCAGGTCGCGCGGGTCGCACGCGTTGGTGACGATGTCCTCCACCGCGAGCGCGGGCGTCACCAGGCTCACCCGGCGCCAGTCGTCCGGGATGAAGAGACCCTCGAAGTCCACGATGGGCTCCACGCCACTGCGCGCCTTCTCCATCGCCTTGCGGCGACGGTACGCGTCCGTGATGTTCTCACCCTGCACGTCGCGCACGGCCTCCGCCCAGTCGCCGCGGTCCTCCAGGTAGTAGCGCCCCACCAGCCGCTTGGCCTCGCTGGTGAACGTCGTCTGGTCGTACGAGTACGCCTCCGCGCCGCGCACCGCGCCGCCACGGGCGACGACTTCGTCCCAGAACTCGTTCGCCAGCTCCACTCCGTAAGGGATGTTCGGGTAGAGCACCGCGAACTTCTTGTAGCCCTTCACGTTCATCGCGTAGTCCGCGATGGCGCGCGCCTGCGCGGAGTTCGTCAGCATGTTGCGGAAGACATACGGGCCAATGTCCGTGATGCCTTCCTGGCGGCTCAGCGTCAGCAGCGGCACCTGGAGTTCCTCGGCGAGCAGCGCCGCGCGCTTGGTGTCGTCCACCAGCAGCGGTCCCAGCGCCGCGATGGCGCCGTCGTCGAACGCGAGCTGCTCCATCGCCTGGCCCGTCTTGTTGACGTCGCCCTGCGTGTCCTTCACCACCAGCTCCACGTCGCTGCCCTGGAGCGCCAGCTTCACGCCGCGCAGCACGGCCTCACCGATGGGCTGGTAGCGGCCCGTCATGGGCAGGAGCACCGCCACGGTGCGCGGACGCACCTCCACGCGGCGGGTGGCGCGCGCCAGCAGGTCCCTGGCCTGAGGCGCGAAGCTGCTGTCCGGGGCATCGCGCAGGAAGCGCTGGAGGGTCTCCTCCAGGCGGGTCCAGTCGCGCAGGTGGTAGTAGATGCGCGCCAGCTTGAACTGGAGCACCGGCCACGCGGGGTTGGAGGGGGACAGGCCTTCCTGCGTGCGCGCGATGTCGATGAAGTCCGCGCGGCCCTCCACCAGCTTCTCCACCTTCGCCACGGCGGCGGCCCGGTCCTCCTGGGTCTGCGCATCGCCGGCTTCCTTCACCGCCGTGGTCAGCGCCTGCGAGTACAGGCCCGCGCCTTCCGCCGCGCGCGCCGCCTCCCGGAGGAGCTGTTCCTTCTTCTCGCCTTCCGCGCGCTCGGCCAGGCTGGTGAGGGTCTGGTACGCGTCGCGGTAGGCGCCCACCTCCATCGCGGAGAGGGCCAGCTTGTGCTTGGCGTCCTCGGCCTGGTCGTAGAGGGGGTTCTCGAAGATGAGTTCGTTGAAGGTCTTGCGCGCGTTGGCGTAGTCCTTCGCCTCGAAGTAGAGGACGCCCGCGTTGTAGAGCGCGTCCTGGCCGGCGGTGGTGGCCGGGTAGGCCTTGCGCACGGACAGGTAGGCTTCCGCGGCCTTCTTCTTGTCCGGCTGGGCCTGGGCTTCCGCGCGGGCCTGGGCGAGCGCGGCGTTCGCGGTCGCGTCCTGCTTCACCTCCACGCGGGGGCGGCTGGAGGGTTCGCCGTCGGGCGTGTCCCGTCCATCCGTCCGCGAGGGCGCCTTGGGACAGGCGGTCAACAACAGGGCCAGCGCGACGACGAGCGCGCGGCGCGATGCGGAGAGGACTTCCATGGCGAGGTGCATAGCAGCGCGGGTGCGGCTCCGTCGACACTTGAGCGGAGGGATGATTCCCCTGGAACGTCCGCTTCAGTGCACCCGCCATGCCCGCGCGCATCCCCCGAGTGAAACCGGGGGGAAATCCCGCGCGCCCTGCCCCCGCCCGTGGCCTCCGGACCGCACCCTGGCGCGGTCCGGAACGCACGCCTGCCGGACGACCTAGCCGAACAGCTCCTTCACCTTGTCGAAGAAGGTCTTCGACTGCGGATGGGTCTCCTCGCCGGACACCTCCGCGAAGCGCTCCAGCAGTTCGCGCTGCTTGGAGGACAGCTCCGTGGGCGTTTCGATGATGACGCGCACGTGCTGATCCCCGCGCTGCTGGCTGTGCAGGTGCGGGATGCCCTTGCCGCGCAGCCGGAACACCTTGCCGGACTGGGTGCCCTGCGGAATGGTCATCTTCACCTTGCCGTCCAACGTCGGCACGTCGATCTTCGCGCCCAGCGCCGCCTGCGTGAAGGACACCGGCACCTCGCAGAAGACCTCGTACTCCTCGCGCTGGAACAGCGGGTGCTCGCGCACGATGACCGTCACGTACAGGTCGCCCGCGGGCCCGCCCCGGTCCCCCGGTTCGCCCATGCCGCCCAGCCGCACGCGCGTGCCGTTGTCCACGCCGCCGGGGATGGCGACCTCGATGACCTCTTCGGACGGAATCTTCCCGCTGCCCCGGCACTTCGCGCACGGATCCGGGATGGTCGCGCCCGTGCCGCCGCAGTCGCCGCAGGGACGGGACACCGCGAAGAAGCCCTGCGTGTAGCGCAGCTCTCCGCTGCCGCCGCACGCCGAGCACTGCCGGGGGGCCGCGCCGCTCTTGCTGCCGGAGCCCGTGCAGGTGTCGCACTTCTTGGGACGGGGAATGGTCACCTTCGGACGGCAGCCGAACGCCGCTTCCTCGAAGGAGATCTCCAGGTTGTAGCGCAGATCCGCGCCCCGGCTCGTCTGCCGCCGGCCCCGGCCGCCGCCACCCCCGAAGATGTCTCCGAAGATCTCCCCGAAGATGTCGTTGATGTTGACGCCCTGGAACCCGCCGCCCGCGTCCCCGAAGGGGTTGCCCGCGTGGCCGAAGCGGTCGTACTTCGTGCGGCGCTCCGGATCGCTCAGGACCTCGTAGGCTTCCGAGGCCTCCTTGAACTTGTCCTCGGCCTCCACGTTCCCGGGGTTCCGGTCCGGGTGGAACTGCAAGGCGACCTTGCGGAATGCGCTCTTCAAATCCTGCGCGTTGACGGTCTTCTGGACGCCCAGGACCTCGTAGTAGTCGCGCTTCTGCCCCGTGGCCGCTGCCATCGAATCGAACCCCTGGAAATTGCTGGCGTTTCTACGCTGCGTTGGAAGTCAGAGTCACTATAACGCAGCGAAACACGCCAGCAATCCAGGCCCGAAACCCACCCCGGTCCGTACGGCCGGGCACCTTGTCCCTACACGGTCCAGACGCGGTTGACCGTCAGCTCCATGCGGGAGAGCCGGCGCTTGAGCGCTGGATCCACGGGGCCCTGGGCGGACCACTTGGGGACCACGAAGTGCAGCTCCGCGTTGTAGAGCTTGGCGGCGCTCGCCAGCAGGCTCCAGCGGTTCTCCGCGGTCGGATCATCCACCATGCCCGGCGTGACGATTTCCAGGATGATGGGCGTGCGCGCCGAATCAGACTGGCGGCAGGTGAAGTCCGGCCGGTGATCCTCGATGGTGCCGGAGAGCACGGGTGGCGGCATGAAGCCGGGGAGCCGGGCCTTGATGTCCGAGTAGCCGATGGTCCGGAAGTACTCGGCCATGAGCCACAGCAGGCGACGGCGTTCTTCATCGTCCACGACCGACTCGCAGCCGGGATTCATCAGGACTTCTTTTTCGGAATTGGTTTCCATGGCGCCTCTCAAGCTGTCCGCATGTGTGGGATGCGGCAACGCAGCCGGGCAGAGGCGCCCCCTGGCCGGCCGTGGAGCAGACGGGCATGCACGTCCGCTTCCCACTTCCCTTTCACTTGGACGTCACCGTCGACTCGGTGACACAGTGCGCCCCCTCTCGTGGCCCCCCGTCCCTCCGCGCACGTCTACCGCCGGCTCCTGGGCTACCTGCTCCCCTACCGCCGACTGCTGCTCGCGGGCTCGCTGGCCTCGCTCACCGCCGCGGCCGCCACCGCCGCGTATGCCTGGATCGTCGGGCCCCTGCTTCGCGCCGTCCTGACCGGCGCACCCGTCTCCGTGGCGGGGATGACCCTGTCGCCAGAGGCCCTGCTGTCCCGCCTGCCCCTGCTCGTCGTCGCGGTGGCATTGGTGAAGGCCACCGCCCAGTTCCTCCAGGGAGGCCTGATGCAGCGGCTGGGCCAGAGGGTGATGGCGGACCTTCGGGGCTTCCTCTATGGCCGCCTGCTCGCCCAGCCTCCCGCGTTCTTCGAACAACGTCACTCGGGAGAACTGGTGGCACGCTTCACCTCGGATGTACCGCTGGTGGAGTTCTCCGTCACCCAGGCGCTGTCATCGTACGTCAGGGATGGGCTTCAAATCTGCGCACTGCTGGCGACGTGCTTCCTCATCGACGCGAAACTTTTTCTCTTCACCTTCGTCGTCGTGCCGGTGACCGTGCTGCCGGTCAACCGCTTTGCCCGCTCGCTCAAGAAGGTCGCGACGCGTTCGCAGGCGAGCCTGGGCGCGCTCAGCGCGATCACCGCTGAACAGCTCCAGAACCTGCCCGTGGTGCAGGCCTACGGCACGGTGCCCCGCGCGCTGGAGTCCTTTGACCAGGAAGCCGACGCGTACCTGGGCGAGATGCGCCGCTCGCTCTTCATCCGGGGTGCCTTCAGTCCCACGGTGGAGCTGTTGGGCATCGTGGGCGTGGCGTTCGCGGTGGCCTGGGGCGCGCGAGCGGTGTCCGTGGATCCAACGCTCGCCGGACGGCTGCTCTCCTTCATGGCGGCGGCGCTCCTGCTCTACCAGCCGGTGAAGTCGCTGAGCGGCACGCTGTCCCAGGTGCTCACGGGCCTGGCGGCGGCGGAGCGGCTGTTCGCGCTCGCGGATTCTCCCGTGCCTCCGGACGTGGGCGATGACGCCCGGCCGCTCTCCCGCGCCCTGGTGCTGAAGGGCGTGCGCGCCACCTACGCGGATGGCCGCGAGGCGCTCAAGGGCGTGGACCTCACGGTGCCCGCGGGCGCGCGCGTGGCGCTGGTGGGGCCTTCTGGCGCGGGCAAGACGACCCTCTTCTCCGTGCTGCTGGGCTTCCTGCCCCCGAGCGGAGGCGAGGTGCTTTGGGACGGCGTGCCCCTCTCCTCGCTCAAGTCCTCCAGCGTGCGGGGGCAACTGGCGTGGGTGCCCCAGGAGCCGGTGCTCTTCTCCGGCACCGTGCGCCACAACCTGCTGCTGGGCCAGCCGGACGCGACGGACGACGCGCTGTGGGAAGCGCTGCGGCTGGCGCACGCGGAGGACTTCGTGCGCGCCCTGCCCGGCGGCCTGGACGAAGCCGTGGGCGAGCGAGGCGGCCGGCTCTCCGGTGGCCAGCGCCAGCGCATCGCCCTGGCGCGGGCCTTCCTGTGCCGCCCGTCGCTGCTGCTCCTGGATGAGCCCACCAGCGCCCTGGATGCCACCAGCGAGGCGGCGGTGGGCGCCGGGCTCGCGGCGCTGATGAAGGGCCGCACGGTGCTCGTCATCGCCCACCGGCTGGCCACCGTGCGCGACGCGGACCTCATCGCCGTGGTGGAGGGCGGACGGGTGGTGGAGTCCGGCACCCACGCGGAGCTGCTCGCGCTGCGCGGCCGCTATGCCCGACTCCTGGGCGAAGGCGCCGTCGCCGCCTGAACAGCGCGCTGGCCCTCCGGGATGACTTCCCGGCCGCATCCCCGCACGACTGTTCACTCCCCCGCCCTGACGGCCTCTCCTGCACCCGAGGGCAACCTGCTCTGGACCCCAGGGGCCCCCAGGTGCGGGACCCTGGGCCGCGTGCCCACCTGCCCCCGCCCCGGCATGGCGCACGGCCTTGCACGGGTGGGCATGCCCTGCCAGCCTGCGGCGCCGTCCCATGTCTCCGCCGCCGACCCGCGAACGAGAGCCGCTGTCCCTCAACGCGCTCCTGCTGGCCCCCTCGCTGCTCCTGGCCGCGGGCGCCTGCGTCGCGGTGGCCGCCCGGCACTTCGCCCTGGCCGCCGCCGCCACCGGCACCCTCGTGCTCGTCCCGCTCGTCTTCCGCCTGTGGACGCGCACCTGGTACCGGGGCCTCGTGCTGCGCGGCCTGGGCCTGTTCATCGCCGGCATGCACCTGCCCATGCTGGTGGGCGGCGCGCTCGCCTACGGGCGCATCGGCTGCGAACCCGCTGACTGCGGCCAGACACTCCTCCTGGGCATCGTCCTTGCTCCCGTGGCCGGCGCCGTCTGCAGTGTCGTGTACTGGCTCGTGGGTCGTCCTCCCGTCTGAATTACCAGGAATAGCCCGGGACCCTATTCTTACGGGAAATGCTTGTTCCAGTCAGACCACACCTCGCGCCCGGCTTGTTCGTGGCGCTGGCAGTTCCCGCCACGGTGTGCGTGCTTGGCTGCACGCTGCCCGTCCTGCTGGGAGGCCCGGGCCTCCTGAGCGTGGTGACCTCCGCGGGTCCCTTCGCGCTGCTGGTGGGCCTGGCGCTGGTGGTGGAGGTGCCGCTGCTCACCGTGGCGGCGGGCTCCACCCTGCTGGGCCGGGCGGTGCCGCTCGCGGTGATGGTAGGCATGGCGACGGTGCCCTGGACGCTGGGGCTGCTGGGCACGGAGGTGCTGCTGGAGCGGATGCACGCGGCGCTGCCGCTGGTGCGCGCGGGGGACGCGGGCGTCGCGCTGACGGCGGGCATGGGCAAGGCGATGGCGCCCCGGCTCCTGGGCGCGTGGACGAGCGCGGTGCTGCTGGGTTCGCTGTCGGTGGCGCTGGCCGTGGCGCGCTTCAGCCGCGCGAGCATCCCCCGAGGCACCCGAAGGGGACTGCTGCTGGCGAGCCTGGTGTCGGCGGCGCTCGCGGGCATGGCGGCGGTGGGCGCGATGGAGGCGCACCACCTCTTCACGCTCCTGTCCCGGCTGTCGCGGGCGCCGGGGTCGCTGCGGCCGGACCTGATGGCGGAGGGCATGGCGCAGGCGGCGCGGCTGCGCACGGTGCGCTGGAGCTGCCTGGGTTGCCTGTCGGTGCTGGCCTTCACCTGGCTGACGTACCGCGCCCGCGAGGCCCGGCGCGCACGCACGTTGGAGTGGGCCGGCGGGTTCGTGCTCACCATCGCGGTGGGCGGCCTGCTGGTGCTGGACGCGCACCCGCTGCACACCACGCTGGGCCCGGAGCGCGTCACCACCGGCCACCGCAACTCCGGACCGGTGCCCACCGACGCGGACGTGACCCACTTGAGGAACGGGCGCTCGCCCGTGCGACTCAGCCTCCCCGAACCAGCACGAACAGCATGACGATGGCCACCAGCACCGCCACACCGAAGACGGACAGCAGCACCAGCCCTTCCGAGCGGCGCACCACCGGGGGCAGGACTTCGTTGGGCAGCGCCTCGCCGTAGCGCAGCACCACTTCCGGCTCCGCCGGTTCCGGCGATGCCCGGGGCTCTGGATCCAGCGCGGCGGGAGCGACTTCCCTCTCCGGCGGAATCACCTTCGCGACGGTGGCGCTTCCAAAAGGCTCCTGCGCCACGACGCTGGACATCTCCAGGCCCTCGCGCGCCAGCGCCAGCACGCGCTGCATGTGGAGGATGTACCGGTCCTGACCTTCGTACGTGGCCAGCGCCTGCGCCGCGCGCACCAGCCGGTGGGGCACGAGCTCCGGATCCGCGCGCACTTCGGTGGACACCGGGGGACGCCGCGCCTCGCCCAGCTCCACGAGGCCGGTGCGCACGCCCTGGCCACTGGCCCAGATGCAGTGCTCGTCCAGCAGCGTGAGTTCCTGGCGCCGGACGCGGCCCTCGTCGTCGATGAGCGACAGCAGCTCCGCGCCCTGCGGGCTCAGGTGCCAGACGGTGCGCAGGCCGTTCTCACCCGGGGGGCCCTCCACCGCGCGCGCCCGATAGAGTTCCTGCATCGCGGACTTCAGGGTGTCGGGCGAGGTTTCCACGGCCATGAATGGCGCAGAGTAGGGGCGCCCGGTCGGAAACGGAAGCCAGCCCGCCCGCCGCCCGGTCGCCCCCCGTTCTCCCCCGGCCTGAACACGGGGCCGTGAATGGCCCGTGCGCGGACGCCCACCTTGTGTCTACCGTCCGCCCCACGATGAGCCGCTCCAAAGACCGAGGCCCCGAATTCACCCGCCAGTTCGAAGGCGCACAGACGCTCGACGGATTGCTGGAGCTGGCCGGCAGTCCCTGCGACACCGCCGAAGTGCTCGAACGCATGCGCGAGGCGCGTGCGGAGGGCGACGCCGCCAACGACGTCATCCCCACCCTCTTCGCCGAGGAGCCCCGCTTCAAGGACGCGGAGCTGGCGCGCCGGCTGTACCAGAACCTGCTGGGCCTCTGGGACCTGGTGCTGGAGGGCAAGTCGGTGCGACTGGATGACGGCCCGCGCCCGCCGCGTCCGAAGAAGGAGCGGCTGCAACCGCCCGCCCCCTTCCACCCCGACGCGCCTTCCGCCGAATTCGTGGAGGCCGCCTGGCGTTATCTGGAGGACGACGACAAGGCGCGCACGCGGCTGATGCATGCCTTCGAGAACCGGCAGGATGGCCTGCTGGGTGCGCTTGACGCCGCCGGCCTCACGGACGAAGGTTACGGAATCGCCCGGCACCTGCTCTTCGAGCTGCACGCCATGCTGGAGCTGGGCTGGTCGCCAGGGCTGATGGCCGCGCAGGCGGCGGCGCTGGACAGGGATTCGGATGCGCCGCCCGCGCCGGACTCCCTCCAGGCCTACGTGACGGAAGCGTTGTTCGAGGCGGAGCATGACGAGGAGCACCCCCTCGCTCCCCAGGAGCTGGCCCAGGTGCGCACCCTCGTCCAGCGGGGACTCGCGGCGCTGTGGCGCGCCCGCAAGGGGAGATGACGATGGCCCGAGACGACAATGACGGTGGTGGGTTCACCGGCAAGCGCAACAAGTCCTACCGCGAGCTGGATGCGCAGCGGGGCAAGAGCAAGTACCACTCGCGCCAGGATGACCCGGCGCAGCAGAAGCTGGAGCGCAGCGCCAGCTACCAGAAATACAAGACGGCCGCGGACGCGCTCTTCACCGGCGGAGAGCTCCCGGAAGGCCTCGCGAAGACGTTCGACCCCGAAGGCAAGCGCAAGGCCCAGAAGGCCGCTCTCCAGAAGGTGCAGGACTCGGAGACGCGCGCGGACTGGGTGAAGGGCGTCGTCGAGTACCTGGAGAAGTACCCGGAGCTGCCCGAGGACGCGTACTTCCTCGACAGCCTGCTGGACCACCCGCGCGACCGCATCGTGGACCAGGCGCTGGCGAAGCTGGAGTCGCTCCAGGAGGCCGGCACGCTCCAGAAGAAGGTGCCGAAGAGCCTGGATCAACGCCTGAAGTCCATTGAGCTCACCGGCCTGGACCCCGACATGCAGGGCCGCGCCAAGGCGCTGCGCGAGAAGCTGCGCGCCTGACGCGCGGGCTCAACGCGCGCGGGACTGGTAGACCATCACCACCGCGCGCTGGCCCGTCTTGCTGTTCTCGTGCGTGAGCCGCAGCTCGCCCCCGGGCCGCGTGTAGAGGCCGGCCTCGTCGCCGGGCTTCCAGCCGGCCTTCGCGAGCGCGTCGTCGTAGAACGCCTGCACCTGCGGGCCCGTGAGCGCCGTCTGGAAGCTCAGCGTGCGCGAGCCCTCCGCGTTGACGCGCAGCACGTCGCGCGCCTCCGGCGGCAGCGGCGCGAAGTCCCCGGACGCGGAGGCCTTCTTCGCCAGCGCGTGGTTCGCCTCGCCCAGGTACAGCGACGTGGTGCCGTCCGGCTGCGGCTGGAGGATGACCGTGTACGTGATGGCGCGGAGCGGATCGAACGCGGTGAGCATGGCGGCGTTGTTGGCCAACTGCGCCTGCTTCTTGCCGGGCGCCACGTAGAGGCCCTGGTCCCGGAACGCGTCCGCGAAGCGCTGCACCAGCACGCGCGCGTTCTCCTTCACGTGCACCGCGCGCAGCGCCACCGGGACGCCCTCCGCTTCGACAATCTCGCTGGCCTCCACGTGCTCCAACACCTGGAGCCGGGGCCACTCGAAGCGCGGGGGCACCACCTCCGGCACGCCCGCGTCCTTCGCCCAGACGGGAAGCGCCAGCACCAGCGCCAGGGCCGCGCACGCGCCGCCCACGGACTTCACGGCCGCACGCGTCCGAGCCACTTGCTGCGCCGGTTCACGTTGTACTTGGGGGAGAGGTTGTCCGCCCGGAAGGGGGACGTCTCCCAGACGGTCTGGTTGCCCGCGTGCGACCCGCCGATGCTCTGCTCGTAGTCGCCTTCCGCGCCCACGAAGCTCATGAAGAACTGGTCCTCGTTCGCGCCGCCCGGCGCGCCCACGCCCGCCATCAGCGCGCTGCCGGCGCCGCCGCCGCCGCCGTTCTTCACGTACACGCGCTCCGCCCAGGAGTAGTAGTCCACGTTCTGGCAGGGCGCGCCCGAGTTCAGGCTGAGCGGGCACGCGCGCCCCTCCGCCACGCTGGACAGGCCCCAGTCATCCAGCAGCATGAAGAAGCGGCCGCGGCAGACGCCATTCGACGCGCGTCCGGCGGCGCACACGATGAACTGGTCGGTGGCGCGCCGGTGGGAGACCTTGAAGAACTCCGGCTCCATGAACGTGCCGATGCGCTGCGTGCTCAGGACAGCGGAGGCCGTGCACGAGACGCCATCGGATTGCACCTGCATCGCCTGATTCAGCGCGGGCGAACCGGTGTCCGCGTCACTGGGACGCGTGCCGAGGATGTCGGCGCTGGTGCCCGCGGGCCGGTCCGAGTCGCACACCACGCGCATCCGCTGGGCGCGCGCGATGGCCAACTGGAGGGTCATGTCGCCCTGCACGCTGGAGCGGCCGTCGAAGTCGCCGTAGCGGCCGCTGGCCTCGCCGGCCGCCAGGGCCGCCGCGTTGGGCCGCTGGAAGACGCCCGCCTCCGGGTTGTGCATCACGTGGCCGGTGGACTCCCACAGCGCGAAGTTGGCGGCCTCCTGCACCTTGAGCGTCAGCGCGCCCACTTCCGCGAAGTAGATGCCGAACATGAGGATGGTGATGAACACCATCGTCCCCAGCGCCGTTTCCACCAGCGCCTGTCCCCGGCGTGCCGCGAAGGTTCGCTTGCCCATGGCGCGTCAGTACTTTCCATCGGTGCGGCCGCCGCCCCGATAACCCGCTTGGCCCAGCCGGCGCAGCGCGCCCGCGTGTTCGGTGAAGCCGGCCTGCTCCAGGCTCTCCGCGGGATTGTCGTCGCGGGCGCCCTCGGGGCTCACCAGGGTGGCGCGCCAGAAGGGGTTGAGGAAGTTGGGAGGCTCCTCCCAGCCGCCGCCCGCCGCCGCGGGCCGGGGCCGGTGGTAGTAGGCGATGCCCGCGGCCAGGGCCACCTGGTTGCGCTGCACGTCCTCGCGCCCGGTGGGCTGGATGCGGCCCAGCGGCGCCGCGTTGTCGAACAGGGTCTCCTGGCCCGCGAACTTGAACGTGAACATCAGGTTCCAGGGGTCCGGCCGGGCCCTGCGGCTGGCGCTGCCGTAGTCGCGCAGCAGCATGGCGTACAGCTTGGGCTGCCCGAAGTCGTTCTCCCCGCCGTTGTCCTGCAGGAGCCCCGCGTTGAAGCCCACCGAGTACGGCCAGATGCCCGGGCAGACGACGCAGGCGCCCAGCGTGTGCAGCTCATCCACCGGCTTGCCGGACTCCGAGCCCTGACCGGGGGCCGGGTGGAGCATGAAGACGTGCTGGTCCTGATTGGACTGGCGCTCGTCGGACATCACCCACGCGTTCGCGGAAGGGCTCGGGTAGATGTTGCCGTCCGGGCAGGGGACGACCGCCGCCGCCAACCCGTGGTCGTGCGCCCACGAGTTGCGGCCGGAGATGGTCTGGTAGGTGGAGGAGTCCATGCCTCCGATGCTGGCGTAGTGCTTGAAGCCCGGGTTGTTCGCGGCCATGCCCGAACCGAAGCCCGCGCTGCCGGTGGGCCGGCCGTGCACCCACGTCCAGCCGATGCTGCCCATGGTGGCGTTGAGCATGGCGGTGCTCTGGCCGCCGCCGCTCGTCGTCACCGCGCCGGTGGCCGTCGGCGTCGTGCCGGCCTTCTCCTGCTGCATGATTTCGTCCTGGCTGGGAACCGAGCCCGAGCCTCCGGACACCTCCGCCAGGGACTTGTTGGCGCCCTCCGCGGGAGCATCGAGCTCCGGGTTGACCGCCTGGGCGATGGCCTTGGAGAGCTGCTGGCCCGCCAACTGCCCGCCCACCAGCCGCGAGTAGATGGCCAGCTCCCCGCTGTACATGGCACCGGCCTGTCCCTGGAGGGACCGCACCTGGTCGGCGGCGGCCTGGTCCAGGACGGCGAACATCGGGTCGGGCACGGGACAGGGCGTGGCCTTGCGCGCGGCGTGGTACTGGCTGCCGAAGCTGATCATCGACTGGGTGCCGGCCATGGCCACCATGTGGGCGATCTGCGCGCGGTTCATCACCGCGATGGCGTTGAACGTGCGCGCCGTGGACACCGCCTGGCTGTAGGCCGCCGCGTCCGCCGCCATCTGGATTTCGATGCGCTCCTTGGCGCGCATGCCGAAGCCCAGCGTCATCAGCACCATCAACGTCAGCAAGAGGAGCGTGAGCGAGAACAGGACCAGCGCCTGTCCGCGTCCGCCGTGCCTCAGAAGCCGTGCAGGCTGCATGCGGCGCCTCCCTGGAAGTTCTCCGCCTTCACCGGCGTCATCATCCGCATCGCGGCGTGCACCTGGATGGGGAACAGGTAGTGCCCCTGTCCGCTCCACTTCACCATCCGCGAGCCCAGGTCGCCCCCGGGCCACTCATCCGCGCCCAGCTCCACGTCGGTGTCGTTCCACCAGTCCGCCTTCTTCTCCACGGGGTTCAGCGGATTGGCGCTGTTGTAGTTCTTGAGGTGGAAGTGGGCGAGGAACATGCGGCTCATCACCCAGTCCGCGAACGGGATGCGCATGTAGTACCAGGCCACCATGCGGATCTCGAGCGTGCGCCGCCGCAGCTCCACCGCGGAGTCCGTGGGCACGTCGAACAGCAGGTCCTCGTTCCCGTCCAGGCCGCGCACCCAGGCGACGTCCGGCGACTCGCGGACGATCTCCACCATGGGCCCTTCGGTGAAGAGATCTCCCTTCGAACCGCTCACGCGCAGGTAGTTGCGCTCGCGCTCCTCGAAAGCCCTCGCCAGCTTCGCGCCCGTCGTGGTGGACGTCACCGTGGGCAGCATCGTCACCAGCGCCGCGTGCGTCATCGCCTGGCAACTGCCGTGGTTCAGGCTGCCCGCGCGCACCGCGCGGTACACCGCCACCTGCGCGAGGATGCGCCCCTGCAACAGCATGAAGAGCTGCAGGGAGCCCAGCACCAGGAACACCACGAGCGGCATGCACAACGCCGCTTCCACGGCGGCCTGACCTGATTCGAAATGCCGTCGCTGGGAGTCGGAGGAGGCCATGGGGGGATGTAGGCTTCCTCCTAGATTCTCGATGATTGGGGAATCGGTCAAATGGCCCGTACCCGTCGGAACGTCATTCCATTGCGTTCCAACGGTTATTCAACGGTTGAGGGCGAAACCGCAAGCCGAGTCCAGCACCACCGTGGCCCCGGAGAGGGCCTGGAGCAGCCGCGCATAGTGCTGGCGCTCCGCGTCAACCTGGGCGTCCACCGCCTCTGGGGGCAGGCCCTGGTGGGAGAGGGACAGGCGCAGGCGGGCCTCGCCAGCGTCGCGTTCCGCCTCCAGGGCCTTCCGGGCCTTCTGGGCGCGCCGGGCCAGCTCGGTTTGGGCGGCGGCCTGGGCCACCGGGAGGGCGGCGTCCACGAAGGGGCCGAAGCCGGGGAAGGACTGGTGGACCTCGTCTCCCTTGAGGGCGCGACCGTCGGCTTCCAGGCCAGGCAGGACCGAAGCGTCGGCGACGGGGCCGTCGGGGCCCTCCACCACGGCGACGGGCAGCAGGGTGCGCTCCAGGAAGCGCGCCAGTTGGCGGCTGGGGACGCGCGCGCCGGGGGACGTGTCCTCGGGCTCCGGGAGCTGGACGTGGAAGAGCAGCTCCAGGCCGCGCACGGGCTTCTTCAGGCCACGCTTCTCGATGAGGCGGAAGCCGCTGCGGCCGTAGGGGCCGTCCTTGAGGAAGCCGAACAGCGCCTCCACCAGCGGGTGGCCGGTGGCGAAGTACTCCAGCTCCTCCGCCTCCACGGCGGTGTCGCGCCAGAAGGTGCCCAGCAGCGTGCGGTCCTGCATCACGTCGATGCCGGGCAACCCTTCGACGTTGAGCGCGTGGCCGAACTGGAAGGCCACCTGGAAGGCCTCCACCTGTTCGTCCACGTCCACGCCAATGCCCACCCGGCGCGCCAGCTCCGTGACGGTCTCCTCCAGGCGCTCATCCAGGTCGCGCGCCACGCTCCACAGGCCGTCCTCCAGCGGCGCGGCATCCTCGTCGGCGTCGTCGTCCTCGGACACCTCGTCGCCCATGCGCTCGTGCGCGCGGGCCACCAGCCGGGCCACGGCGGGCTTGTCGAAGCTGCGCACGTCCAGCAGCGGATCATACGCGCGCGTCACCTGCGCTCGCGCCGCCTCCACGCGCGTCTTCAGTTCGGCCGCGTAGCCGACGCGCGCCTCGCGGGGCAGCAGCGCCAGCTCCGCGATGCGCGACTCCACCTCCTCCAGCACCGCGTCCAGGCCGCCCACCGTCTCACCGAAGACGCCCACCGCGTCCGCCAGCAGCATCAGCACGTCCGACGCGAGCGTGCCCGCGGGGTCGAAGACATGGATGTCCACCGGGTGCGCCTGCCCGATGCGGTCCAACCGGCCGATGCGCTGCTCCACCGTGGAGGGGCTCCACGGCAGGTCGTAGTGCACCAGGTGGTGCGCGAACTGGAAGTTGCGGCCCTCGCCACCCACCTCGGTGCAGATGAGCACCTTGGGTCCTTCCGGGTCGCGGAAGCGCGCCACCTGCCGGTCGCGCTCCAGGAGCGGCAGGTCACCGTGATAGCCCAGCGCCTCCACGCCCTCGCGTGACAGCTCCGCCTGGAGCGACTCCAGCGTGTCGCGGCTCTCCGTGAACACGAGCACCTTCGCGCGCGGCTCCGCCTTCCAGATGCCGCGCAGCACACCCACGAACGCGAGGAACTTCGCGTCGCGGCCGGGCAACCTCAAGTCCGCTTCCTTCAGCGCCGGGTTCGCCCTCACCGCGCCCGTGAAGGCCGCGGGGCTGGACTCCAGGCGCCGGAGCACGTTGGCCAGCGGCGCGCCCCTCAGCGTGCCCTGCGCCAGCGTGGCGAGCGCCGTGTCGCGGGCCTTCAACTCCTCCGCCGTGAGCTGCACCGGGTGCCGGTGGAGCCTGCGCGTGGAGAAGCCGCCCACCACCGCGCGCCGGTTGCGCACCAGCCGGTCCGACAGGCTGTACGTCTCCGCCAGGTGCTCGAGCAGCGCCCCAGGCTCCTTCAGCGTCTGGAGCCGCGCATCCTCCGGGAAGCGCTTCGCCAGCGCGGCCACGGCGGCCTTCGCGCCCTTGCCCTCATGCAGCGCGCGCACCGCGGCGGACAGCTCCTCCTGCCGTTGCAGCCGCGCCTCGAAGCCCTTCACCGAAGGCGCCGTCGTCGCGTCGATGAGGGTGAGCAGCCCGTGGTACTCCGCCGGATCCAACTGCATGGGCGTGGCGGTGAGCAGCAGCAGGCCCCACGCGTTGGAGGCCAGCCCCTGCGCGGCGGCGAAGGCCTTCTCGCCCTTCAGGTGGTGCGCCTCGTCGATGATGACCAGGTCCCAGAACGCGTCCTCGGCCGCCACCTCCTCGCGGTGCTCGCGGGTGCGGCTGAGCAGCTCCAGGCTCGTCACCACCAGCGGGAAGCGCGCCCAGGGAGAGACGTCAGGCGCCTCCTTCAGCGACTGCTCGTAGCGCTCCGAGTCCATCAGCGTGAAGAGCTGGTTGAACTTGTGGAACAGCTCCACCAGCCACTGCAGGGTGAGGTGGCTGGGCGCCACCACCAGACACCTTCGCGCGAGGCCCACGAGTCGCAGCGCGCTGAACACCATGCCCGCTTCAATCGTCTTGCCCAGGCCCACCTCGTCCGCCAGCACGAAGCGCGGACGGCGCGCGGACAGCACCCGCTGCACCACGCCCACCTGGTGCGGCTTCACCATCACCCGGCTGGCCAGCAGCGCGCCCAGCGCATCACCCCGGCGCTCGTCGTCCAGCACCAGCGCCTGCTTGCGCAGCATGAACGCCTTCGCGTCCCCCACCCGCCCGTCGCGCAGCGTGGACAGCAGGTCGGAGCGCGGCGCCTGGCAGCGCACCTCGGACTCCGGCAGCTCGTCCTCCTCGCCATCCTCGAAGCGCACCACGTAGCGGCGCAGGCCTCGCGCGCCGGGCTCCTCGCCCAGGACGGTGGCCTTGCGCCCCTTCGGCGTCTGGATGGGTTCGCCCTTGGGCAACGGATACGCCACCAGCGCGCCGCCCCGGGTGGACACCAGCACCGGCGCGTCCTCGCGGGACGGGAAGGCGATGAGCGCCTTGGCCCCCTCTTCCTGCAACGACAGCAGATGCCCCACGCCCCACTCGGGCTGCGGGAGGTAACGGACCTTCAGACCTTCGACGAGAGACGCCATAGAAGAGCAACAACCGGGTGCGAAGAGGGGGGCGCTCCATAACGTCCCAGCGCCCGGAAGGCCATTTCACGGGCACCGGACGGCCCGTTCCCCCGGCCGCCCGCCCCCTTCCCCGCGATCGCCCCGCGCCCCGGCCCACGTGAACGGCGGTCCTTTTCTGGATCTCCACCGGATTCCCAGATGTCCACCATTCGACACCCGGGCCCAACCCGCCCGCCAGGAACTTTTCTTCTCTGACGGCGAGGTGCATCCTGCCCAGGTATTCTGGGAAAACATGGGTTAATGACTACCCTGCCCGGGAGTGCGATGTCATTCGCCCTACTTTTTCAGTGATGCTGCGGGTCCTTCTGCACAGAAGCGCTCGGTGCCGTCGGGGGGGAGTGCCACATGCTGCGTCGCTGGACCTTCGCTCAGCGGGTCGGGGCGGGTCTGTCCGTGTGCCTTCTGGCCGGACTCATCCTGCTGGCCACCATGGTTTCCGCGGCCCACACGCTGGTGGCCGGCGACACCCTCGCCACGCACCACGACTCCCACCTGCTCACGTTGCTCGCCGCGCTGCTGGGCCTGGGCTGCGTGGCCGCGCTGGGCATGGTGCTGAGAAACGCCCTGGGCCCCATGCACGCGGAGCGGCTGCAGAGTGAACAGCGGTTGCATCTGTTCATGGATGGCGTGTCCGACTACGCGCTGTGCTTCCTGGAGCCGGACGGCAAGGTGTCCTGCTGGAGCACCGGCGCGGAGCGGCTCACCGGCTGGACGTCCGAGGACATCGTAGGACAGGACGTGGAGCTGCTGCACGTGCCGGACGCGGTGTCCCGGTGCGTGCCGGCCAGCTACCGCGAGCGCGCCGCCCGCGAGCGGCGGTTGCAGTCCGAGGGCTGGCGGATGCGCAAGGACGGCTCGCGCTTCTGGGCGGAGAGCCTGCTCACCGCGCTGTACGACGACGCGGGCCGCCTCCAGGGCTTCGCGGAGGTGACGCGCGACATCACCGAGCGCAAGCGCACCGAACGCATGCAGGCGCTGCTCGCCGAGGCCGGCCGCGTGCTCCAGCCCCAGGCCGGCGCGGAGGCCCTGGGCGCCGACCTCACCCGCCTGTGCGTGCCGGAGGTGGCGGACGCGTGCGTGCTCTACCTCCCGGACGAGGACGGCCACGTGCGCCCCGGCGCGGTGACGTGCGCGGACGCGGCCACCCAGACGCGGCTATGGGAACCCCTGCTGCGCCGGCCCGCGCGCGACGAGCCCGGCCCCGCGCGCGTCGTCTACACCGGCCGCGCCGAGCGCTTCGCGGAGGTGGATCCGGAGCGGCTGCCCGCGTCCGTCAACGACAGCACCTACGGCGAGCTGTGGCGCGCGCTGGGCGTGCGCTCCGCCCTGAGCGTGCCGCTCATCGTGGACAACCGCGTGTTGGGCGCGCTGTGCCTGCTGTCCACCCGCCCGCACCGTCACTACGGCGCCGCCGACCAGGCCTTCCTGGAGGAGCTGTCGTCCCGCGCCGCGCTGGCCCTGGACAACGCCCGCCTGCTCGCCGCCACGCAAGGCGCCCTGGAGCTCATCGGCGTCGCGGCGCACGACCTGGGCAACCCGCTGAGCTCGCTCCAACTGCGCCTGCGCCGCCTGCGCCTGCAGTGCGCCCCCGCGAACGCGGAAGACCCCCGCCTGCGTGAAGGGCTGCTGCTGGCCGAGGACGAGACCAAACGCCTGGGCCGGCTGGTGCACAACCTGTTGGACTTGTCGCGCCTGTCCGGCGGCCGGCTGGAGCTGGAGGCGCGGCCCATGGACCTGGTGGAGCTGGCGCGCGAGGTGGTGGCCCGCCACGAGGACCAGGCCACCGCCGCCGGCTGCGCCCTCACCGTCCACGCCCGGGGCGCCGCTTCCGGCCGCTGGGACCGCCAGCGGCTGGACCGCGTCCTCACCAACCTGGTCAGCAACGCCCTCAAGTTCGGCCGGGGTCAGCCGGTGGAGGTGCGCGTGGAGCACGACGCCCACAAGGCCCGGCTCATCGTGCGAGACCACGGCGCCGGCATCCCCGTGGAGGACCAGCAGCGCCTCTTCGCCCGCTTCGAGCGGGTGACCACCGACAGCCACGCCCCCGGCTTCGGCCTGGGCCTCTACATCGTCCGGCAGCTCGTGGAAGCCCACGGCGGCACCATCCGCGTCCACAGCCGCCAGGGTGAGGGCGCCGAGTTCACCGTCGAACTCCCGTTCTCCCTGGAAGTCCCGGTGAGCGTCGTCGCGGCGATTCGAGCCTGACCCCTCCGGGTGGGTTGTGCCCCAGGCACCCCTCCCATCCAGTCCCAAACAATCTGGTTCTCCTCTGAGCGGAATTATTCTCAGAAGTTGAATCGATCTGTTGGTTGTGGATATTCTTCGTACGGCTAAAACTACTCACTCCCGGTAAAAGCCGGTTCTGAGTCGGACCTCATCCGCCACCGTCCCCCCGACGGAAGGGCTACCGGGTCCACGAAACGCGACGCTGTGACTGTAAGCGTCCGCCAATCAAGCCTTCGAGGAGTCCCCCATGGTGGCAGTTGGAGCTTTCAGGGCGCGGTGTACTCGCACTTCCCCCCGCGTGGGTTCCGCGGGCCGCGCGAGCTTGCTGGCCGCGATGACGGGCCTGGCGCTGGCGTGCGGCGGGCAGGACACTTCAGGTTCCGAGGCCTCCGCCTCCCTGGAGCAGGAAGCCCCGCTGGAGCTTTCCTCCCAGTCCCAGGCGGTGACGGACGACGAGGCCCGCTGGGGTGGCGGCAACAGCAAGACGCCGGTGGGCCTGGCCCTGGAAGTGGACAACGGCAAGGGCGTGCCCTTGAAGGTGAAGGCCGGGCAGACGTTCTGGGTGAACCAGATTGATTTGCGCGCCTCCATCAACGCTGGCGTGGACGAGGGCGTGAACGGCCTGCGCCAGAACAGCGACTTCCTGGCCGCCGGGTGGGCCGGTGTGCGCCTGGAGGACGAGGAGTTCGTCGGCCTCTCCAATGCGGACGGCACCTTCACCCGCCGCCGCTTCTACCGCGACGCGGCCTGGATGAAGGTGACCAGCCTCTTCACCGTGGAGCCGGTCGACGCGCGCGGCATCCTCACCGGGCCGCCGGTGCTCTTGAACATCGGCAGCGAGGAGTCGCGCCGCACGGAGCGTGACGACTTCTTCATCCGCCGTCTGCGCGCCATCCAGTGGGCGCGCGACTGTCGCAGCCTCACGGACTGTACGAGCGCGAAAGCCTTCGAGGAGGAGGCGCTGGTAGAGGTCCGCAACGCGTACGACCACGCGAAGAAGCAGACGCTGACCTTCACGTCCCAGACGAAGGGCCTGCGCCTGCGCTGGAGCCTGCGGCCGTTCGCGCCCTACTACATCCCCGTCACGCAGGTGGCGTCGCCCGCGTACGACTACGGGTTCGGCATCGACATCAAGGCGCTGACGGCGCCCCGCAAGGACGGCACGTATGCCCCCGGGTCGGATGTCACCTTCCAGATGACCCTGAAGGACGGGAAGGGCAAGCGGCTGCACCCCGCCGGCAGCCTTCCACTCTACAGTGAGGTCGCACTGCCGGGTGCTCCCGGCAATGACGCCGGGATCCAGTACTATCAGGCCTTCTTCGACCCGACCGCCACGTACTACCGCCGCAAGCACCGGGAGCGGATGATGATGACGCAGCTCATCGGGCCTGCGCAGGACATCAAGCCCATCCGGACCATCATCGACCTGGAGGCGTTCCTCGACGACTCCCAGGACGTGCAGACGCTCGCCACCCCGGCGCGCGACGGCGTGTACGCGCAGTTCAAGATCTTCCCCTCCGCCAACAAGCTCTTCGGCGGCGCCTTCTTCCCCAATGAAGGCCGTTGGGACGCGCCCGTCAGCGACACCTGGACCTACAAGCTGCCCGCGGACGCGAAGCCCGGCACCTACCTGGTCACGGCCAAGAGCCGCCGCGTGTTCCTGGGTGAGGACATCCCCGGTTCGCGCACCATCGAAATCCAGGTGGGTACCAAGACCCACACTGAAGCCAAGCTGACCACCGGGCCCTGCAACAGCTGCCACAGCAAGGGCGGCGAGCTGGGCACCGTGCTGCACGGAAACGACAACCGCGCCGCGTGCGCGTCGTGTCATGCTCCGCTGGGCTTCGAACTGGAAGGCCCCATCTTCGTGCGCACGCACTTCATCCACTCGCGCTCCAACCGCTTCGACGCGCCCCTGGAGAAGTGCTCTTCCTGCCACCTGGACAAGGAGACCACGCAGCGCACCAGCAAGGCCGCCTGCCTGTCGTGCCACAAGAGCTATCCGGACAGCCACGTGAAGTCCTTCGGCCCCATCGAAAGCATGTACGTCGGTGGCGGTCGCGAATCGTTCCAGCAGTGCACCGGCAGTTGTCACAAGACACACCCGGGCAGCGGCCTCTAGCCGCCCAAGCCCGGGGCGCAAGGGAAGGTCCTCCATGGCCAACGTGAAGATGCAGACGGCTCGCTCCACACTCACGGATCCAGTCGCTGCCGCGGAGGACCTCCTGAAACAGCTTCACGGCCCCCCGCCGAAGCTGGTCACGCTGTTCGCCTCCCGCCAACGTGACCAGCGCGCGCTCAACCGCGCGGTGCGCGAACGGCTGCCGAAGGACACCCGGCTCGTGGGCGCCACCACGGCCGGGGAGCTGGACAACAACGGCATCCACACCAACAGCGTGGTGATGGGCGCGCTCTCCGGCGACTTCGAGGTCGGCCTGGGCCTGGGCAGCGGCCTCACCGGCGACGCCATCGCCGCGGGCGCGCAGGCCATCAAGCGCGCGTGCGAGGAGCTGGGTGTACGCCAGCAGGACCTGGACGCGCGCCGGTACGTGGGCCTCGTGATTGACGACGGCTTCCGCTACAAAAAAGAAGAGCTGCTGCTGGGCATCCTGGAGAAGAACCAGACGCTGGTGCTGGTGGGCGGCGGCGCCAGCGACTCGGAGCCGGACCCGTCGCGCCAGTCCGCGCTCATCCACGTGGATGGCGAAGTGGCCGGCGACGGCGTGCTCGTGGCCCTCTTCAAGACGAGCGCACCCTGGGCCGCGCTGCGCTCGCACTGGTACGTGCCCACCGGGCAGCGGCTCACCATCACCAAGGTGGATGAGACGCACACGCGCGCGCTCGAAATCGACGGTTTCCCGGCCGCCAAGCGCTACGCCGAAATCCTGGGCGTCACCCCGGAAGAGCTGGAGTTCGGCAAGCCCAAGGGCTTCGCCGTGCGCCCCACCGCGTTGAAGGTGGGCCGCGAGTACTTCATCCGCGCCGCGTGGCGGCCCCTGGAGGACGGCTCCATCCTGTTCGCCAACCTGCTGGAGGAGGGAAGCGAGCTGGATTTGATGAAGGCAGGCGACCTGGCGGGTATGACGCGCGACTTCTTCGCCGAGGAGCTGCCCAGGCGGGTCCAGAACCCCCAGGCCGCCCTCCTGTTCCACTGCAGCGGACGCATGTGGTACGCGAACGCGACAGGCGTGGTGCCCCAGCTCTCCGAAGCCCTGAAGCTCGCACCATCCGCTGCTGGGATGAACGTGCAGTTCGAGATCTACTCAGGCTTCCACATCAACACCACGCTGACCGTGCTGGCGTTCGGTTCCAACTAGACACATGGCCAACCAACCGTTCGACGTGGCGCTCGCGGAAGCTCCGCTGGGGTACACCCTTTCGCTGCTCCTGGTGGGCAGCGAGCGCGAAACGCGCGCGATGCGCGATGCACTGGAGCGCGAGGACATCCTCTCCATGCTCACGCTGGAGCAGGCGTGCTCGCAGGACGCCCTGGAGAAGGCGCTGGCGCGGCCCTACGCGCTGGTGCTCCTGGGCTCGGAGCTGCCGGGGCTGTCCTGGGACGCCATCCACGCGGCGTGGGGGAAGCGCGGGCTGTCACTCGCGTTCGTGGTGAGCTCTCCCGCCTGGAACCCGGACACGCTGGATGCCGCCATGCGGCTCGGGGCGCTCGACTACGTCACCGAGGACCGCTACGGCCACCTGCCCTTCATCGTCGCGCGCGAGCTGCGCCTGCACGCCGAGCGCGCCCAGCACCAGGCGACGGGCGTGGAGCTCAAGCGGACCAACTACCTGCTGAGCAACATCATCGACGCGCTGCCCTTCGTGTTGTTCGTGAAGGACGCCCAGACGCGCCGGCTGGTGGTGGCCAACAAGACGTTCGCGGACGCCTTCAAGGTCACCAAGGAATGGCTGCTGGGGAAGCTGGACCACGACTACTTCCCGCATGACCAGGCGGACTCGTTCGTCGCCATCGACTCGGAGATCCTCGAGACCCGGAAGATGAAGACGTTCGAGGAGGTGGCCCGCGCGGACGGCGAGGACCGCATCTTCGCCACGCGCAAGATTCCGCTGGTGGACGACCAGGGCATCGCGCGCTTCGTGATGGGCGTCACCGACGACATCACCGAGCGCAAGCAGAACGAAGCCATGCTGCGCGCCTCCAAGGAGGAGCTGGAGGCCGCCAACCTCCAGTTGGCCGCCAGCCTGGAGGAGATCAAGAAGACGCGCGCGGTGTCCGCCCGCTCCCTGGCGAGCTACCAGCAGCGCGCGCTGCAGATGGAGATCATCCGTCAGCAGAACGAGGACCTGGACCGGCTGGCCCAGGAGCTCTCCGTCGCCAAGCGCAACGAAGAGGAGCGCGCGCGCGAGGCCGAAGGCGCCGTGCGACTCAAGAGCGAGTTCCTGGCGAACTTCAGCCATGAGATCCGCACCCCGCTCAACGGCATCATCGGCTACTGCGACCTGTTGATGCGCGAGGAGGGCAACCGCCTGACGCCGCACGGCCGGCGCGACCTCAACGTGGTGAAGTCCAACGCCAAGACGCTGCTGGCGCTCATCAACGACATCCTGGACCTGTCCAAGATTGAAGCGGGCCGCGTGGAGGTCGTCACCGAACCGGTGGACGTGCAGGAGCTGGCCGACGAGTGCATGGCCACGGTGAAGGAGTACCTGAAGGGCAAGGACGTCGCCCTCACCGTGCACGTGGACGCGGAGGCGGCCGAGGTGCGCACGGACGCGCTGAAGCTGCGGCAGATCATGCTCAACCTCTTGAGCAACGCGGCCAAGTTCACCGACACGGGCGAGGTCGCCCTCACGGTGGTGCCCGCGGGCTCCGGCGAGATGCTGATGACGGTGGAGGACACCGGCGTGGGCATCCCCTCCGACCAACTGCCCTTCATCTTCGAGAAGTTCCGCCAGGTGGACGGCTCCACCACGCGCAAGGTGGGCGGCACGGGGCTGGGGCTCGCCATCGTGCGCGAGCTGTCGCGGGTCCTGGGCGGCACCGTGGACGTGACGAGCACGCTGGGCCGGGGCTCCACCTTCACCGTGCGACTGCCGGACGTGCTGGCCACCACGGTGGGCGCCAACAGCCCGCATGCGACGGAGCGGCTGGTCCCCATCCAGGACGTGGCGCAGAAGCTCGCGCCCATGGCGCGGCCGGGCAGCACGGTGCTGGTGGTGGATGATGATCCGCTCATCCAGCAGCTCGTCACCGGACAGCTTGAGCCCGCGGGCTTCAAGGTCGTGACGGCGGATGACGGCATCGCCGCGCTGAAGCTGGCGCGCGAGCTCAAGCCGCAGGCCATCCTGCTGGACATCCACCTGCCCCGGATGGACGGCTGGTCGGTGCTGAGCCAGCTCAAGAGCGAACCCTCGCTCGCGGCCATCCCGGTCATCCTCGTGTCGGTGGAGGAGCAGCGCGCGCGCGGCTTCAGCCTGGGCGCGTGTGAGTACCTGGTGAAGCCGGTGGAGCCGGAGCGGCTGGTGGAGGTGGTGCAGAAGAGCCTCGCCTCCGCGGGCGCCACCTCCGCCACAGGCGACGTGCTGGTGGTGGACGACGACGCGGCCACGCGCGAGCTGGTCAGCCGCAACCTGCGCCGCGCGGGCTTCTCCACCAACGAGGCGCGCAACGGCGAAGACGCGCTGCTCAAGGCGCGCGTGTCGCCGCCGTCCCTGGTGGTGCTGGACCTGATGATGCCGAACCTGGACGGCTTCGAAGTGCTGCGCCGGCTGCGCGCGGAGAAGCTGTCCGTGCCGGTGGTGGTGCTCACCGGCAAGACGCTCACCCCGGAAGAAGAGACGCTCCTGCGCGACGGCTTCGCCGGCTTCGTGCGCAAGGGCGGCACGGCCCTGGAGGACGTCATCTCCCAGGCCAAGGGACTGCTCATGTCCCAGCGCGCCGCGAGCGCCGGCAAGCTGCCCCGCATTCTGTACGTGGAGGACAGCGAGCAGAACCGCGACATCGTCCGCCGCTACCTGGGCGGGCTGTATGACCTCATCGAGGCGGAGGACGGCGAGCAGGGGTTGGAGCGCGCGAAAGCCGACGTGCCGGACCTCATCCTCATGGATTTGTCCCTGCCGAGACTCGACGGCTGGGAAGTCACCCGCAGGCTCCGGGCGTTGCCGGATGGGCAGAACGTGCCCGTCATCGCCGTCACCGCCCACGCGGGGCGCGAATACCAGGACAAGGCGCAGGCGGCCGGTTGCACGGCCTACCTCACCAAGCCCCTGGATCGCGATCAGTTGATCGAGACGATTCGTCAGTACCTAGGGAGAAGCCATGGCTGAACCAAAACCGCGCGTCCTTGTGGTGGACGACGACCCGGACCTGCTCGACCTCGTACAGCGCTCGCTGAGCGCGTACGGGTTCGAAGTGCAGACCCACACGTCCGCGTTGGGTGTGTCCAACATCGTGCGCGCGTCCGAGCCGGACTTCGTGCTCATCGACGTGAACTTCCCCGCCCTCAAGGGGGACAAGGTCGTGGGGCTGGCGCGCCAGTACGCGCCCCCCGGCACCCGCTTCATCCTCTACTCCGCGTCGGATGAGGCGAAGCTGCGCTCGCTGGCCATCGCCTCCGGCGCGGACGGCTACATCTCCAAGAGCGTGCAGGGCGCTGACCTGGCCCAGAAGCTCAACGCGATGCGTCTGAAGCCCCGTCCGGCCACGCCAGGCCGGAATCCCTCCCCCGTTGAGGGGTAAGCAGCGCCCCTGGGTGCGCCCGACCCCTCGGGCCACCCTGCCTCCTGGTGCGAGAATAATCTCGGAAAGTGATAACCAAGTAGGGCTGACATCTTGAACTCTACAGAAAGCCCTGTAAGGTAGTCGCTTCTAGAGTTTTCCGCGCTCACTGTTCCCCCCGAACCGGGGCGCATTCCACCCAGCACTCATACGTTCCTGCACCCCGGAGGGAGCTATGTTCATGTCCACTGATTACAGCCACGCGGAAAAACTGAAGCACGAGCTGACTCAGCCGCTCTTCAACCCGATGCTGAAGAAGTGGGTGGGCAAGGGAGAGCTGGACTACGAGCGCTACCTGCACACGGGGACGCTGCTGGGCCTGCAGTCCGCGGAAGCGGAGCGCGTGTCGCACGACGAGCTGATGTTCCAGATCGTCCACCAGTCCCAGGAGCTGTACCTGAAGCTGGCGTCGCGGGAGATTGTCGAAGTGGTGGCGGAGCTGGACCGGGACGCCCTGTGGGCGGTGGTCGCACGGCTGGCGCGGGTGCAGCGCATCCTCCAGTGCATCAGCTCGGAGATGGCCATCCTGGAGACGATGACGCCGGAGGCGTACCAGGTCATCCGCCGCAGCCTGGGCAACGGCAGCGGGCAGGAGTCGCCGGGCTACAACACGTTCCGACTGGCGGCCACGGGGCTGGAGTCCGCCGTGGAGCGCATGCTGGAGCGCCGGGGCGTGACGCTGATGCAGATCTACACGGCCGGGGGGCACGAGGATCTGAAGCACGTCTGTGAGAACCTGGTGAGCATGGACGAGGCCTTCCAGGGTTGGCTGTTCGCGCACTTCCAGTTGGTGCGCCGCACCATCGGCGTGGACCGTTCCGTGAAGGCGCTGGATGGGCTGCCCACGCAGGTGCTGGCCGGTCGCATGACCCTGCCGCTGTTCCGCGCGCTGTGGGACGTGCGCGTGGAGATGACCCAGAGCTGGAAGCGCGAGGGTGGCTACGCGACGGGTGAGCACCGCGGCGGGATGGACATGCACGCGGCGGCTCGCGCGGGCGGCTGCCCGATGATGCACTCCCACGCCGCGCCGACCCCGATGCACTCCCACGCCGCGCCGGCCCCGATGCACGCCCACGCCACGCCGGCCCCGATGCACGCCCACGCCACGCCGGTCCCGATGCACGCCCACGCCGCGCCGGCCCCGATGCACGCCCACGCCGTGCCGCCTCCGATGCACGCCCACGCCGCGCCGCCGGCGTATCCCCATCCCCACGAGCTGAGGAACCAGACGTGAGCGGAGGGATACTCCCGGGGGCCCTGCGCGCGGAGTATCCCCTGCTTGAGACCTGCACGTACCTCAACAGCAACTCCACCGGGGCGATGCCTCGGGCCGTGGAGGGCGTGCTCACGCAGTACTGGACCACGATGCGCACGTGGCGCGACGCCGTCTGGGATGGCTGGCTGTCCCAGATGCAGGGCTACGCGGACGCGGTGGCGGGCCTCATCGGCGCTCCGCCCGCGTCCGTGGCGTTGGACTTGAACCTGAGCGCGCACCTGTCGCGCCTGGGCACCTGCCTGGACTTCAGCGGCGAGCGCCGCCGCGTCGTCGTCACCGACCTGGAGTTCCCCACGGTGCCCTTCATCTGGAAGGGCTTCGCGCGCTACGGGGCGGAGCTGGTGGTGGTGCCGTCGCGCGACGGGCGCGTGGATGAGGCGGCGCTGGAGGCGGCCATCGACGAGCGCACGCGGCTGGTCTGCGTGTCGCACGCCGCGTTCTCCACCGGCGCGCTGCTGGACGTCGCCCGCGTGGCGAAGGCGGCGCACGCGGCCGGAGCGCTCATCGCCACGGATGCGTACCAGACGGTGGGCACGGTGCCCGTGGGCGTGCGCGCGCTGGACGTGGACTTCCTCATGGGCGGCGCGCACAAGTGGCTGGGCGGCTCCGAGTACGCGTTCATGTACGTGCGTCCGGAGCTGCTGCCCACGCTGCGGCCCGCGGACACCGGGTGGCTGGCCGGAGCGACGCCGCTGGCCTTCCAGGCCGCGGGGGACTGGGCGCCGGATGCGCGGCGGATGATGGGTGGCACACCCGCGCCGCTGATGGTGCTGCTGTCGCGGCCGGGGTTGGATCTGTTGAAGGGCGTGGGCATCACCGCCGTGCGCGAGCACTCGCTGAAGCTCACGTCGCGGCTGATGGCCCGCGCGGATGAAGCGGGCCTGCGCGTGGTGACGCCGCGCGAGCCGCACCAGCGCGGCGGCATCGTGGCGCTGAGCTTCCCCGGCGACGTGAGCGTGATGCAGCGGCTGGTGGCGCGCGGCTTCATCTGCAGCCACCGGGGCTTCCTGCGCGTCGCGCCGCACTTCTACAACACGCCGGAAGAGGTGGATGGCTTCATGGACGCGCTCCTCGAAGAGCAGCGCAAGGAGGCCGCATGAGCGCGGCGCTGTCATCCCCGCCGGTCGCTCCGGCCTCCGCTCCACCTCCGCGTGAGGCCGCGTCACCGCGCGCTTTGCTGCACCTGCTGTTCAACGGCGCGCGCGCGCTGGACGTGGTGGAGACGGCGCTCGGGCTGGGCCTGCTGGACGCGCTGGAGCCCGGGCCGGTGACGCTGGGGGAGCTGGCCACGCGGCACGGCTTCGTGCCGCAGCGGCTGTACAAGTTCCTCGACTGCCTGGAGAGCCTGGGGCTGGTGCAGCGCGAGCAGCCCTCCGACGCGCTGGAGGACACGCGCTACCGGGGCGTGCAGGGCCTGCGCGCGGCGGCGGAGGCGGTGCTGGGGCCGCGCGCGCTGGAGCGCGACCGGGAGAAGTACGACTGGAAGGCGCTGCACGGCCGGCTGCCGGAGGTGCTGCGCGGCCAGCACTCCATGTCCGCCGCCTCCTTCGACTGGCCTCCGCGCACGCCCGAACAGGTGGAGGGCTTCGAGGCCAGCATGGCCGCGGGCCTGGGCCCCATCCTGGAGACGTTCCGCGCGCACGCGGGCGCGCTGTGGCCTTCCGGGGCCCGGCTGCTCGACGTGGGCGGCGGGGACGGGACGCTCGCGGAGCACCTGCTGCGCGAACACGCGAAGGTGGACGTGGACGTCTACAACCTGCCCGCCACCGAGGCGCTCGTCACGCGCACGCGCGAGCGCGCGGGACTGACGCCCAAGCGCCTGGGCTTCGTGGGCGGGGACTTCCTGCGCGAGGCGCTTCCCCAGGGCTACGACGCGCTGTCATTCGTGCGCGTGCTGCACGACTGGCCCGCGGAGGTGGCGCGCCAGTTGATGCAGGCCGCCTTCGCCGCGCTGCCTTCGGGCGGACGGGTGCTCATCTGCGAGGAGTTCCGCACGCCGGAGCGACTGGCGGCGCAGTTCTTCTGGTCCTACTTCCTCATCGGCGTGGACGCGTGCTCCAGCCGGCTGCGCGAGGTGGAGTTCTACCTGGACGCGCTCACCACCGCGGGCTTCCGGGACGCGCACGTGCTGCCCGGTCCGTTCGAGCTCGTAGTGGCCACGAAGCCCTGAAATCCGACAGGGCCCCACCCTCCAGGGTGGGTCGTTTCCCCCGGGCCTCCTTCCTCCCTACAATGCGGTGTCGGACGCCGGACAACCGGGACCTTGCGGCAGGTCACGGCGGCCGTGGGGGTGCTCAACTTACCCTCAGTCGCAGGTCAGCCAAACGCAGACGGGAGGAGCCTGTATGACAGGTCCCCGGTCACGAACGGGGTTGAGGGCAGCACGGCAGGACCACGGGTCGTCGGAGCAGCCGCGGGAAGCCCCCGCGACGCGTGGAGGAACACCGGCGGCGCGCACGCACCTGGAGCGCGAGGTGATGGTGCCGGTGGATGACGCCGTCCTCCTCCGGGGGCGGTTGGCGGTGCCCGCGGGCGCGCGGGGCGTGGTGGTGCTGGCGCGAGGCAGCGACAGCAGCCGCCAGAGTCCCCGGCTCGCGCAGACCTCGCGCCTGTTCCAGGCGATGGGACTGGGCACCCTGCTGTTGGACCTGCTCACCAGCGAGGAGATGGAAGAGCGCCGCACTCGGCAGCTTCGCTTCAACATGGGCCTGTTGGGCCTGCGCATGGCGGGCGCGGCGCGGTGGCTGCAACGCGAACCCCACACCACCGGATTGCGCGTGGGCTACTTCGGCGCGCACACCGGCGCGGGCGCGGCGCTGTCCGCCGCGGCCAACCGTCCGGAGCTGGTGGACGCCGTCGTCTCCCGGGGCGGCCGGCCCGACCTGGCCGGCGCGGTGCTCCCCAAGGTGCGAGCCCCCACGCTGCTGCTCGTGGGCGGGGCGGACGCGCTGGGCCTGGACATCAACCGCCGGGCCTACGCCGATCTCCAGGCACCGAAGCACATGGAGATCATCCCGGGCGCGACCCACCACTTCCAGGAGGACGCGGAGCTGGAACGGGTGGCCGAGCTCGCCGGGGAATGGTTCCTCCAACACCTGGGGGCGCCCCGGTACGAATTGGAAGGGGACCCCGCGCCGACGCCCTGAGCGACGCGCCCGGGGTGTGGCGAGGACTCCACCGGGAGGCCCCCTGGCGCGAACGTCCAGGGGGCTTCCGGGTGTCTGTCATTGCGAGAAGAGCACCGGACGCGTCACGCCCAGCTCGCACGCCATCACGGCGAGCTGCGCGCGGTTCTCCGGGCCCAGCTTGCGGTAGATGTTCGTCAGGTGGGCCTTCACGGTGCGCTCGGTGATGCCCAGGTGCGCGGCGATCTTCAGGTTGTCCGCGCCCGCCGCCACGTAGCCCAGGACTTCCCGCTCGCGCAGGGTGAGGGCGGTCAGCGCGGAGGCCGGCGCGCCGGTATCCTCCAGGTTCAGGGCCTGGGGGTTGAGCATCTTCATGGGGATCAGCCGTTCGCCCCGGGCCAACCGGGCCACCGCCTCCACCACCTCGTGAGCGCTCACGTTCAGCTTGCACAGGTAGCCGGCCGCCCCGGCCTGGAAGCAGCGCTCCACCACCTCCGGCTCATGGTGGCCGGACAACACCAGCGGGCGCACGCGGGGATGGAAGTCGTGCAGGTGCTTGAGCACGATGACGCCGTCCTCCACCGAGCCCCGGCCCACCTGCTCCAGCCGCAGATCCACCAGGGCGACGTCAGGCGCGGCGGCGCGCATGGTGGACAGGAACGTGCTGGTCTCCGCGCAGCGGGCCACCACCTTCATGCCCGCGCCCTCCAACAGCGCCACCAGGGTCTCCCGGAAGAGCAACTGGTCTTCCAACACCGCGACGCGGATCTCACTCCCGGTCAGCTTCATTTCCACAGCCACGCAGCCACCCCTGCTTCCCCCTGCGAGTCACGACACGCCTTGGACACGATGACACAGTCGTCCCCGGGTTTCGCTTCGCGAGGCCGTGCCTTCGAAAGCAGAGAGACTGGGCTGGCGAACATGTTCAGGAGGGGTGAGGTCGGGAAGCGGGTGTTGCTGGAGTCCAGGCGCTGCGCTAGGCCGTCTGGATGGCGCCCCGCCCCCCCCGAGACAGTGAACTCGAAGCCATCCTGGAGAAGGTGAGGCAGTCCCGCAGCTTCGACTTCCGCAATTACAAGCGCGCCACGTTGCAGCGCCGCATCGAGCGGCGGATGCAGGCCACGCGCTGCCGCACCCGCACCGCCTACCTGGCGCTGCTGGAGCGGGATCCGGGAGAGGTGAACACGCTCGTCTCCTCCATGCTCATCAAGCTGACCACCTTCTTTCGCGACCGCGAGGTGTGGCAGGCATTGGAGGAGTCCCTGGCGGAGCTCGTCCGTCAGCGGCCGGACAAGGAGCTGCGCATCTGGAGCGCGGGCTGCGCCACCGGCGAGGAGGCGTATTCGCTCGCCATCGCCGCGGCGGAGGCCCTGGGGCCGGGCTACCCCGGCCCGGAGCTGAAGGTGTTCGGCACGGACGTGGACGAGGGCGCCATCGCCGCGGCCCGGCGCGGCGTCTACGCGCCGGAGCAGTTGGAGAACGTCTCCAAGGAGCGGCTGGCGCGCTGGTTCGTGCGCACCGGCAACACCTTCACGGTGCGCAAGGAGATCCGCCGCGCGGTGGTGTTCGGGGTGAACAACCTGGTGTCGGACGCGCCCGTGTCGCGCATCGACATCATCCTGTGCCGCAACGTGTTCATCTACCTGGACTCGGACCTGCAGAAGCGGGTGCTGGCACGCTTCCAGTTCGCCCTGCGGCGCAACGGCCTGCTGATGCTGGGCCGCTCGGAGCTCATCCCCTTCGCGGCCCGCCTCTTCCGGCCCGTGGACCTGGCGCGGCGCATCTACCGCAAGGACGTCCACGTGGGGCTGGCCACCACGACGCAGGACCGCCTGATTCCGGAGCGCACCCCTGCGCCCCACCTCATCGCGACCGCGGTCGAAACCGAGCACCCCTTCCTGCGCGACATGCTGGACTCCCAGCCCTGTCCCATCATCGCCACCGACAACGACGACACGGTGACGTTCTGGAGCCGCGCGGCGGCGCGGCTGTGGAACCGCGACGAAGGCGACGTGCTGGGCAAGAAGCTGTCCGCGCTGGAGCTGGGCGGGTTCGTCGGCGACCTGCTCATCGAACAGACCGGACGGGTGCGCAATGGCCGCACCGAGCGCGAGTTCTCCCTCGGGGTGCTGGAGATCCCCGGGGGCGGATCCGTCACCCTGCGCACCCAGGTGGTGCCCCTGCGCGAGCGCGCGGGGGCGCGCCGGGGCCTGCTGTACATCACCCACGACGTCACCCAGGTCCGGGAGCTGGAGCAGGCCTTGCGGAGGGCGCAGGAGGAGTTGCAGGCCATCAACCTGCGGATGCAGTCCTCCAACGAGGAGCTGCGGGCCTCCAACGAGGAGCTGGAGACGACGAACGAGGAGCTCCAGTCCACCAACGAGGAGCTGGAGACGACGAACGAGGAGCTCCAGTCCACCAACGAGGAGCTGGAGACGACGAACGAGGAGCTCCAGTCCACCAACGCGGAGCTGGACACCACCAACCGCGAGCTGGCGCACCGCACGCTGGAGATGGACTCGCTGACCTTCACCCAGCGCACCATCATCCGCTCCCTCTCCGCCGCGGTGCTGGTGCTGGAGGGCGACGGACGCATCACCACCTGGAACCTGGCCGCTGAGCGCCTCCTGGGCCTCACCGAGCGCGAGGCGGTGGGCCAGAAGCTGTGGTCCCTGCACGTGCCCGCCCTCAAGCGGCCCCTCCTCCAGAAGCTGCGCCGGCACCTGATGGAGAACCGCGCCCTGCGGATGGAGGGCGTCCCCTACCAGCTCCCGCACGGAGGCACGGGCAGCGCCACCCTGGTCGCGACCCCGCTCGTCAACGAGGCGAACACCCTGGGCTCCATCGTGCTCTTCGAGGACACCACCCGGGCGACGGCGCTGCTGGAGGAGAACCGCCTCCTCAAGACGAAGAGGAAGTCTTGAGCGCACGGCGCCCGCCGACGCCGTCCCCACCCGCCGTCGCGCTGGAGGAGAAGCCGGGGCTGCTGCGCAAGTACCGCGAGCTGCTGACCAAGCACGAACGACTGGTGCACAAGCTGGAGGAGCGCACCGCGGTGCACGTCAGCACCTTCCGGCTGTCCAGCTGGGCGCTGGAGACGAGCGACAGCGCGCTGGCGGTGTTGAGCGCGGGCAGCGTGGTGCTGGCCAACGCGCGCTGGCATGCGCTCAACAAGAGCCGCGGGCCCTGGCAACGCACGACCGAGCCCGGCCTGGGCGTGCGGACGGATGCCGTGCCGACGCATGCGTCGCTGCGGGAGCTGGCCCAGGTGGAGGTGGAGGCGGCGCTGGCCCCGGAGGCGGTGGGGTCGCGCGTCACGCGCTACCGCCAGACCCAACCCATCCACCCCCAGGTGCTGGAGGTGCGCTCGGAGCGCGTCGCCGGGCCCCTGGCGGGTCACGTGCTGGTGCTCGCGCGCGACATCACCGCGCAGGCGCATGACGAGGAGGAATTGCTGCGCGCGCGCTCCACCCTGCTGGAGCGCGCGCAGCTCCGCGCCCTGGGCGAGCTGTCGGCGGGCATCGCGCACGACCTGCGCAACACGCTCAACGCCATGCGGCTGCGACTGGAGATGCTCCAGCACGACGTGGCCCCCACGGGCCAGCACCAGCCGCACCTGGAGGCCCTGGCGCGCATCGTGTCCGACGCGGACGCGCGCGTGAGCCGGCTCCAGGACTTCACGCGCCAGAAGGCCAGGGCCTCCCGGGAGCGCGTCCAGCTCACCGAGGTGGTCCGGGACGCGGTGGACATCGCCCGGGGCGGCATCGAGCACCGTTCCCTGCCGCGGGGCCACGCCCTGCGCCTGGACGTGGTGATGCCCCCGCGACTGCCGCTCGTGGCGGGTTCGGCGATGGAGCTGAGATACGTCCTCATCAACCTGCTCATCAACGCCCGCGACGCCATGCTCCGGGGCGGCACCATCCACGTGCGGGCCGACCACCAGGGCGGGAAGGTGCGGCTCACGGTGGAGGACGAAGGCTCCGGCATCGCCCCGGAGCACCTGCCCCACCTCTTCCAATCCTTCTTCACCACCAAGGGCAACGAAGGCACCGGCCTGGGATTGTCCATGGCCCACGGCGTGGTGACACGCGCGGGCGGCACGCTCACCGGCGCCAACCGGCCGCGGGGAGGCGCGGTGTTCACGCTCACCTTCCCAGCCATCAAGGAGGCCCGGAAGCGCGCGAAGAAGGCCCTGGCGACGAAGGCGCCCGCGCGCCGCAAGTCGCGCTGAGCCTGGACGCGCTCAGCCCGGCGGTCCAGCCCCGTCCCCGAACTCGTAGTCGCCGGCCGCCGCGACGGGTGACGGTCCTGACAGCAACGCGCGGCGCAGCAATTCCACCTGGGCTTCGGCCGTGCGGGCCTGTCCGACGAAGTGATTCACCGACTGGGGGTGATCGCGCTGCCGGGACTGGGCGGCCAGGCGGCGCGACAGGGACGCACTCTCCTCCAGCGCGCGCAACGCGACCCACAGCGCCGCGTCCAGGCGCTGCTGCTGGCTGCTGGACAGCGCCTCCGCCGTGTAGCCGTGGCCGGTGCGGCAGCGGAAGCGCAACAGCCCTTCCTCCTCCAGTTCGAAGAGCACGCCGCCGCAGTCCGGACAGGAGAAGTGGGAGGGCTTCGCGTAGCGCGAGGCCTCGGGCGGCTCCTCCATGGAGGGGCCATCCACCGTCATCGCCTTCACCTCGGACGCCACCCGCCGTGAACGCCGGTGCGCCCGAGAGGGCGCGGGCGTGGACGCCAGTCGCCGCAGCAGTGGCGCCAGCTCCACCAGCGGCACGCAGTGGTCCACCTTCACGAACTCCAGGGCGCTGCGGGGCATGTCCGGGAAGAACGCATCCTGGGGCTCCTGCACCACGGCGAGCCCCCCTTCCCGCTTCACCGCGAAGAGCCCCGCGGTGCCGCAGTCGAGCGCGCCCGTGAGCACCACGCCCACCACCCGCGGCCCATACGCGGCCGCCGCCGAGCGGAACAGCGAATCCACCGCCGGCCGGTGGCCGTTCTCGCGGGGGCCCTTCACCACCTTCACGTGGCCGGCCTCTACCAGCAGGTGTCTGTCATTGGGCGCCACGTAGATGTGGCCCACCTTCAGGGGCTCGCCATGCTGGGGATGGTGGGCGGGCAGCGGCCCGGAGCGACTGAGGATCTCCGGCAGGTAGCTGCGGCGATGGGGCGCCACGTGGAGCACCACCAGCACGGCGGCGGGAAGGTCCACGGGCAGGCTCCCGACCAGCCGGCTCAGGGCCTCCACCCCTCCGGTGGAGGCGCCAATGACGATGATGTCGTGGTTGGCCATGGGCCCTCGCTCCCGGACACGCGCCCTTCAAGCTAGGGAAGGACGGCGCCCCCCGGCAGCGCGAGCGCGACCGGCGGGCCATGCGCCGGGCAGGCGCGGCGGCTCGGGGGCCAGGGACGGCGTCATGGGTTGCCCCGCCTCGGGGGAGCCAGCGGGTTGTGTGTCGCCCGCGGGGCTACCGGGCAGGTCGCGTTCCAGTAGGCGACACTCCAGAAAATTCCAGGGAGGCTGGCCAGCCGGGAGGGGGTTGGGCGATACTCCGGGGGTGCCCGGCTCGCTGGTTCCTGGGGCGGCGTGATCGGGACATCCCAACTGTCGGTTCCAGGGGGAGCCACCATGTCGTCGGAGTCAAAGATTCGCGTCCTCATCGTGGACGATGACCCGGACCAGCTCGCGCTGGCCGAGCGGACGCTGTCTTCCTACAACTTCGAGGTGCGCACGCACCGCTCGTCGTTGGGGGTCTCCAACCTGGTGCGCACCACGGCGCCAGACCTGGTGCTCCTGGATGTGAACATCCCGGCGCTCAGCGGCGACAAGGTGCTGGCGCTGGCGCGGCAGCAGGCCCCCGAGCACACGCGCTTCGTCCTCTACTCCGCCTCCGACGAGGCCAAGCTGCGCGCCCTGGCGCTGGCGGCGGGCGCGGACGGCTACCTGTCCAAGAGCACGCAGGGCGCGGACCTGGCGCGCAAGCTGGAGCGGCTGCACAAGCGTCCGCGCATCGCCGAGGCCCCCGCGAAGTAGCGCTTCGCGGCGCCCTCACGTCACGCTTCGACGAGGGCGCCGACCTCCAGGAACACCTGCCGGAAGTCGCCCTGGGCGCCCAGCATCCGCAGGTTCTGCGCGAGCCCGCCAGTGGCGCGGAAGAACATCATCGCTTCCGGCGGCGGCTTGATGCGCAGCATGCGAGCGGCGTTGCGCGTGAAGTGGTTGCGCATGTCGCGGTTGATGTCGCAGGTGCCATAGTCGTACGGCGATGCGCGCATGGGCCGCCCGGCGATGTGCAGCACCTCGCGCAGCAGTTGCTCCGCCTCCGCCTCCGGCATGTCCACCGTGAAGCCGACCTCCCGGCACAGGCCCAGCACGTCCAGCGTCTCCAGGCGCAGTGCCTGGTGGAACATGCGGCGGTTGGCGGTGACGAAGCCCGGGCTGAAGCGCTTGATGGAGCCGAAGTCCAGGAGGCCCATGCGCCCGTCCGGCATCACCATGAAGTTGCCGGGGTGCGGGTCGGCGTGGATCTCCCCCGCGTCCAGGAAGGGCCCGTAGGTGGCGCGGATGAGCTGGCGCGCGACGCGGAAGCGCGCGTCGTTGTCCGGGGATGTCGTCACCCAGTCCTTGAGCGTCTGGCCTTCCAGGAACTCCAGCGTGAGCACGCGCTTCGCGCTCCGGTCCACGATGACCTGCGGCACGTACAGGTCCGGCAGCTTCGCCACGCTCTGGGCGAACCCCGCGGCGAGCGTCGCCTCGCGGCGGTAGTCCAGCTCCAGCATGAGTTCGTCGCGGAACTCCCGGAAGTACGCGGTGCCGTCCATCATCTTCGACGTCTTCGACACCGTCTTCACGACAAGGCCCAGGTTGTCCATGTCGTGGCCCATGGACGCGTCGATGCCCGGGTACTGCACCTTCACCGCCACCTTGCGGCCGTCGTGCAGCACCGCCCGGTGCACCTGGCCCAGGGACGCGGCGGCCAGCGCCTCACGGGAGAACTCGCGGAACAGCTCCTCCGGCGGCGCGCCCAGCTCCTCCTTCACCACGCGCGACACCTGCGCGTAGGACATGGCGGGCGCCTGGTTCTGGAGCTTCGCCAGCATCTGCCGCACTTCGGGCGTGAGCAGGTCCTGGTCCATGGAGAGCGCCTGGCCCAGCTTCATGGCCGCGCCCTTCATCTCCCCCAGCGTGGCCACCAGCTTCTCCGCGGTGCCCAGGCTGAGCAGCTCCGACGGACTGGAGCCCGCGAGGTGTTTGGCGCCCGTCTTGAGCACCTCCGAGCCCACGTGCATGGAGAGGCCCGCCAGCTTGCGCAGGCGGTTGAACCGCCCCTGGGGCGGAAGCTTGTCGTCGGGTTCGGAAGCCATGGGAGAGGAGAGGATTAACGAGGACTCCCCTCCCATACGCAAGGCGACCCCTGTCCAGATGCGTGGCCGGCCCCCTTACCGGGGGGCAGCCGAGCCCCGGACCCGGGCCCGGAGGAAGCGCCAGCGCTTGAGGCCCTCCAGGTCCAGGGGGTCCGCGCGGACGGCCTGCTCATAGGCGGCGAGCGCCTCTTCCAGCCGGCCCACCGACGCCAGCGCATCCCCGGACAGCCGGTGCACGGCGGCGCGGCCCTCACGGCCGGTGTTGCCCGCGAGGAAGCGGCGGCGGCACTGCTCCAGCATGGTGGCGGTGAGGCCCGCGGCGAGGCACCGCTCGATGCCCTCCACGTTGCCCAACGTCGCATCGTACTCCACGCGGCGCTCCACGTGGCCCAGCGTGTGGAGCGCCCCGGCGACGCGCTCCAAGGCGCGCTCCACCTGGGCTCGCTGGGCGTCCGACAGCGGGCGGGCCTTGAGCAGCTCCAGGGCGCCGCGCGCGCGCTGGGCGGCGGTGCGCACCGACTCCAGGGTGGCGTCGCGCGGCAGTTCCAGCACCGCGTACGGGTCCCCGGCGAGCCGGCGGCGGAAGACCTGGAGGACGGTCTCCGCCTGGGTGTCCTCCGGCGTGGGAATGGCGGCGGACGCCACCGCCTGGCCGGACATGGACATGGGGCGCGTGGCGTGGCGCAGCTGGGCGAGCGTGGCCTGGAAGCCAGGGCCGCTGTCGCGCAGCTGCACGCCGAAGCCCGGGGCCATGTGCCACGCCTGGGCCTGCTCGACCGTCACGTGGCGCACCACCTGGGCGGTGCAGGGCAGCTCGCCGCCGGGCAGCCGGAGCAACAACGACACGTCCGCCAGGAGCGCGGGCGGCGGGGAGGCCAGCGGGAAGAAGAGGCCGGTGCGGCCCACCCACTCGCCCTGGAGTTCGAGCGAGCCCTGCGTGCCGGTGCCGCGCAGGAGCGCGGACAGCTTCGGCGCCTGCGGCGCGGGAGGCGGGGCGAGCGAGGCTTCCAGCGCCGCCTTCAGCTCCGCGGCGGAGGCGAAGCGGTGTTCGGGGCGCTTGGCCAGGGCGCGCAGCAGCACCTTGGAGAGGGCCTGCGGCACGGCGGCGCACACCTCGTGCGGCGGCACCGGCTCCTTCTGCAGGTGGCCGACGAGGATCTCCGCCGCGGAGCGCCCGAAGAAGGGCACCTGTCCGGTGAGCAGCAGGTACGCCAGCACGCCCGCCGCGTAGATGTCGCTGCGGGCATCCACCAGCCCGTCGCCGCACTGCTCGGGGGCCATGAACTCCGGGGTGCCCAGCAGGACACCCACTTCGGTGGTCATCTCACCGGCGGGCCGGGACAGCAGCTTGGCGATGCCGAAGTCGAGCAGCTTCACGCGCTGCTTGCCACCGGGGCTGGGGACGAGGAAGACGTTGGCGGGCTTCAGGTCGCGGTGGACGATGCCGTGCGCGTGCGCGGCGCCGAGCGCGTCACACACCTGCGTCATCAGGTCCACCACCAGCGCCGGGGCCATGGGGCCGCGCGCGAACTGGGCGAGGCTGTCCCCCTCCAGGTACTCCATGACGAGGTACGGGCGCCCCTCGCGCGAGTCCAGGTCGTAGAGCGTGACGACGTTCTCATGCTGCACCAGCGTGAGCGTGCGGGCTTCGGACAGGAAGCGCGCGACGAGCTCCGGCGCCTGCGCCAGGTGCGCGTGCAGCACCTTGATGGCCACGCGCTTCTGGATGAGCGTGTGCTCCGCGAGGAACACGGTGCCCATGCCGCCGCGCCCCAGCTCGCGCACGACACGGAAGCGGCCGAACTCCTGGCCCACCAGCGACGGGACGATGGGCGTGAGCGATGACATGGGCGAAGGCGTCAGTGGAATCGCCGCGACCGGTCCCGGAGGTGGCGTGCCCGCGTACAGCAGGGTGCCACCCGTATCGAGCCCCCGCATCAGCGTGGGACACGCCTCCGCATCGGAGTGGGGCTGACCGCAGGAGCAGGTGAAGGACGGCGAAGCGAGCACGGGAGGGGGACCGGGGCCTGGAGAAGCGAGGGGGTTGGAGACAGCGTCAGGAACGGATGCCAGCGGTGTGCCAGGACCCGGGATTTTCGGGCTTGCGCGGACGGTCGCGCCAAACGGTTGATCCGCTTCGCCTTTCCGACACTGCGTCGCGACCCGTGTTCCAGCGCATCACGAGACACCCTTCGGTTTCGGGGAGTTTTTACAGCCCCGGGACAGAACTCTTTTCCGCCCTGCTACCCAATACGTTCAATCCGCCCAACCTTGACCGACTTCCGCCTTCACGGCCCTTCAACGTCGCTGCCGCACCGCGCAGTCCCAGCAAGATGACAGGCGCTCGTGCGGGTTTCCAGTGTTCGTCAACATGACCAACGAGAGCGGAAAACATCTCGTTCACTCTCGAAGAAACCCGTGTTTGCGAGTCTCCCGGCGGACACCTGGAAGCCCCTGAGGGCGTGTGAGTGACGCGCGGATCCGCGACCTGTTCGAGGCGCGACAAAGCCCGCAGGGCTGAAGCGTTTCGCCAAGATGGCTTGTTTTCCCCGCCTGTGAATGGAGCGTGGGCGCGAGCGGAGAGGGGCGGAATCGCCGGTGCCCCTCCGCCGTGCGAAACATTGTTTTGCGATTGGGATTGCACCTCCGTGGGGCCTTGATTCGCGAATCAATCTGCTCATACCCTGAGTGCGCTTCTATCTGTTTTTAGAGGCATTCCCCTCTTCTCAAGGCTTCCCCCTCTTGAGGTGTCCCATGTCGCAACGTGTTCCCTCGCGGCTCTTCCGGCTGCCGTTCCTTCTGCTGGGGTTGCTCACCCCGCTCGTGGCGGTCGCCCTTCCCGTCCAGGCCACGGTCGCGCGTGCCGTCGTGGCGGCTGTGCCGACCACGGGCTTCAAGTTCGCCGACATCACCGTGGGCGACGGCACCGTGCTCAAGGCCAACTACATCGCGCCGACGACGCCGGGGCCGCACCCGGCCGTCGTCTTCATCTCCAGTTGGGGGCTCAACGACCTGGAGTACCTGGCCCAGGCACAGGCGCTGGCGCAGCGGGGCTACGTCGCGCTGTCCTATACGCCGCGAGGCTTCTGGGCCTCGGGCGGTGGCATCGACACGGCCGGTCCGGCGGACATCGCGGACACGTCGCGCGTCATCGACTGGCTGCTCGCGCATACGTCCGCGGACGGCTCGCGCATTGGACTCGCGGGGGTCTCGTATGGCGCCGGCATCTCGCTCATCGCGTCGGGGTTCGACTCGCGCGTGAAGGCCGTGGCCGCGCTGTCCGGTTGGACGGACCTGGTGGCCTCGCTGTTCGGTGGGGAGACCCGGCGACCGCAGGCGGTGGGCCTGCTGGACTTCACGTCGCGGCTGCTGGGCAGGCCGGGCCCGGAGCTGCGCACGACCATCGACAACTACTACGCCAACCGCGACATCGCGGGCATCAAGGCCTGGGGCCGGGTGCGTTCGGCGAGCACCTACCTCTCCCGCATCAACGCGAACGCGCCCGCCATCCTCATCGCCAATTCCTACGGCGACAGCCTCTTCCCGCCCAACCAGTTGGTGGAGTTCTACGGCCAGCTCACGGGGCCCAAGCGCCTGGAGCTCGCACCGGGTGACCACGCCGTCGTGGAGGCCACTGGCCTGTTCGGACTTCCGAACCACGTCTGGAGCAGCGTCACGCGCTGGATGGACGCGCACGTCGCGGGCGTGGACACGAGCATCACCAAAGAGGCGCCCATCGTGCTGCGCACGTACAACGGCGCGGTGGAGGGCTACGCGTCGTGGGCCGCCGTCGCCTCCAGCACGCAGCGCTACGGGCTGGGCTCCATCCGCATCATCGACGGCACGGGCACGCTGGGCGGCACGCCGTCCACGAGCGCCGCGCGGACCATCTGGGCGTTCGACACCACCGCCGATGCGGGCGTGGCGCTCCTGACCAACGGGCTCCAGGCGCTGACCGGCATTCCGCCCATCGTCTGGCTGCCGGGCGTCAACCGCCTCAACGCGGGGGTCTGGACGTCGGCCCTCACGACGCGGTCCATCTCCATCCGTGGCACGGCCACCCTGCGCCTGCGCATCACACCGTCCGCCTCTTCCGGGACCGTGGTCGCGTACCTGTATGACGTCACCGGCGACTTCGGCGGCCTCATCACCCACGTGCCGCTCACCTGGACGGGCGCCACGCCCGGCACCCCCGTGGACCTGGACCTGAAGTTCCCCGCCACGGCCTATGACGTGTCGGCGTTCCACCAGCTCGCGCTCGTCGTGGACACGCAGGACCCGCTCTACCTGGGCGCCAATAACGTCGGCGCGCAGTTGTCGCTCCGGGGTCCGTCCTGGTTGGACCTGCCGCTGCGCTGACCTGAGCCCCGTGCCGGCGCGCGCCGTCGCTGAAACCGCGCGCGCCGGAGCGGGCACGCATCCAGCGCGTGGAGTCTCCCCCGAGCGCCGGGCAAGCCGGGGACGAGCGCTCGGAACTACGCGGTGCGTCAGGTAGGGTTCCCCAAGAAAAAGGAGCGACGGCGAAAGGTCCCCGTTAAGGGCACCGGCATCCCTTTCCCTTTGGGGGATGCATGGCAGCGGTTGGATGTGTGCCCTTGCGGCACCTCTCCTTCCACCCATGCTGATCAATACCAGACGGCGGCAGACACCCGACTTCGCATGACGCGGAGTGTCGCGTGCCTATCGTCGGTTCGTCTTCAAACCCAACCGCAAAGAGGTCGAGTCATGTCGACGGTCTACGAAGCACCGGGTCAGAAGGGCAGCAAGGTCCAGTTCCTGAGCCGCTACGGCAACTACATCGGGGGCAAGTTCGTCCCGCCGGTGAAGGGCCAGTACTTCGAGAACATCAGCCCCGTGAACGGGCGCCCCTTCTGCGAGATCCCGCGCTCCACCGCGGAGGACATCGAGAAGGCGCTGGATGCTGCCCACGCGGCCAAGGATGCGTGGGGCAAGACGCCCGCCGCCGAGCGCGCGAACATCCTCAATCAGATCGCCGACCGCATGCAGCAGAACCTGGAGATGCTGGCGGTCTCCGAATCCTGGGACAACGGCAAACCCATCCGTGAGTGTCTGGCCGCCGACCTGCCGCTCGCCATCGACCACTTCCGCTACTTCGCGGGTTGTATCCGCGCGCAGGAAGGGTCGCTCAGCCAGCTGGATGACAACACGGTCGCCTACCATTTCAACGAGCCGCTCGGCGTCGTGGGGCAGATCATCCCGTGGAACTTCCCGCTGCTGATGGCCGCGTGGAAGATGGCGCCCGCGCTCGCCGCCGGTAACTGCATCGTGCTCAAGCCCGCGGAGCAGACGCCCGTCACCATCCTGAAGTTCGTGGAGCTGGTGGGCGACCTGCTCCCCCCCGGCGTCCTCAACATCGTGAACGGCTTCGGCATCGAGGCCGGCAAGCCGCTCGCCAGCAACAAGCGCATCGCGAAGATCGCCTTCACGGGTGAGACGACCACGGGCCGTCTCATCATGCAGTACGCCTCCGAGAACCTCATCCCGGTGACGCTGGAGCTGGGCGGCAAGTCCCCCAACATCTTCTTCGAGGACGTCTTCTCCAAGGACGACGACTTCGCGCAGAAGGCGCTGGAGGGCTTCGCCATGTTCGCCCTCAACCAGGGCGAGGTCTGCACCTGCCCGTCGCGCTCGCTGGTCGCGGAGCGCTTCTACGACGAGTTCATGCAGAAGGCCGTGGAGCGCACCAAGCGCATCGTGCAGGGCAACCCGCTGGACACCGCGACGCAGATCGGCGCGCAGGCGTCCAATGATCAGTTGGAGAAGATCCTCTCCTACCTGGACATCGGCAAGAAGGAGGGCGCGAAGGTGCTCACCGGTGGCGGCCGCAAGACGCTCTCCGGCGCGCTGTCGGAGGGCTTCTACGTGGAGCCCACCATCTTCGAAGGCAACAACAAGATGCGCGTGTTCCAGGAGGAGATCTTCGGCCCCGTCGTCGCGGTGGCGAAGTTCAAGGACGCAGCCGACGCGCTCGCGCAGGCCAACGAGACGCTCTACGGCCTGGGCGCTGGCGTGTGGACGCGCGACACCAACACCGCCTACCGCATGGGCCGGGGCATCCAGGCCGGCCGCGTCTGGGTGAACTGCTACCACCTGTACCCCGCGCACGCGGCGTTCGGCGGCTACAAGCAGTCCGGCATCGGCCGCGAGAACCACAAGATGATGCTCAATCACTACCAGCAGACGAAGAACATGCTCGTCAGCTACGACCCCAAGCCCATGGGCTTCTTCTAGGGATGCCTGTTCCGCGCGTCGAAGTGACGCCGGCCGCCGAGGCCCTGCTCCACAAGATGCAGGGCCTCCACGGTCCGCTGCTCTTCCACCAGTCCGGCGGCTGCTGCGACGGCAGCGCGCCCATGTGCTTCCCGCGCGGCGACTTCCGCGTCGGGCAGGAGGACGTGTACCTGGGTCAGGTCGTCGGCACGCCCTTCTACATGTCCGGGTCGCAGTTCGAGTACTGGCGCCACACCCACCTCACCGTGGACGTGGTGCCCGGTCGCGGCAGTGGCTTCTCCGTCGAAGCCCCCGAAGGCGTGCGCTTCCTCATCCGTTCGCGCCTGTTCACCGACGACGAGTACCGGTCGATGGAAGCCGAAGGGCCTCCGCTCAAGGGCGTCCAGCACTGACGACGTCCCGCGCGCCCCTTCCCCCCCCTTACGAATCCTGGGGGGGAGGGGTTCGCGTGTCGGGCGTGCTCTGGCGAGGCAACCGCAAGGTGAAGGTCGCGCCCTGCCCAGGCTGGCTGTCCAGGTCGATGCGGCCGCCCAGCGCTTCGACAATCTGCCGGCTGATGTAGAGCCCCAGCCCCATGCCGCCGTAGTGCCGGTCGGACACGGCGCGCTCGAAGCGGCCGAAGAGCCGGGGCAGCGCGTCCGCGTCGATGCCGATGCCCTGGTCGCGCACCTCCACCCAGGCCTCGTCGTCCGCGCCGGTGCCCGCGCGCACCGACACCGGGTGGCCCGCGCCGTACTTGGCCGCGTTGGTGAGCAGGTTCACCAGCACCTGATCCAACCGGAGCGCGTCCCACTGGCCCTTCAGCGTGCGCGGCAGGTCCACCTGGAGGGGGCACCGGGCCTGGGCGAACACCTCCTCCAGCCGCTCCACCGCGTCGCGCGTCACCTGGACCAGGTCCACCTCCGCGCGCTCCAGCGCCAGCTTGCCCAATGACAGACGGCTGACGTCCAGCAGGTTGTCCACCAGCGCCGTCAGCCGCAGCACCTGCCGCTGCGCGGTGGCCAGCCGGCCCGTCACCGCCCCCGACATGCCGGCCACCTCCAGCGACCGGCCAATCAGGTTGTGCTGGAGGATGAGGCTGGTGAGGGGCGTCTTCAGCTCGTGGCTCGCCACGGAGAGGAACTCGTCGCGCAGGCGCACCGCGGACTGGGCGTCGTGGAAGAGCTGGGCGTTCTCCAGCGCCACGCCGATGCGCAGCGCCAGCTCCTCCACCATCGTCACGTCCGCGGCCACCAGCGTGCGCTGCGGCGCGGCGGTGAACAGCGTGATGACGCCCAGCAGGCGCCCCCGCGCACGCAGCGGCACCGACAGCACTGACGTGGGCGACAACCGGTGCTCCTCGCGGGGGGACACCGCGTCGCGCCGCTTGAAGTCCGGGCGCGACAGGAAGCAGACCTCGCCGGACGCGAAGCACTGGAGCGCGGGATGTTCGGGCCCGAGGTCCGGTTCCGACAGGGCGGCCTTCAGCCGTGCGTCGTGTTCGGAGGCGCGGTGGCCCGCCGTCACCCGGCGCAGGGTTCCGTCCGGCGCCGTCAGGTCCACCAGACAGCCCGTGGCCACGTGGTTCGCGACCAGCTTCGCCACCTCTGGCAGGGCCTGCTCCACGTCATCCAGACGCAGCGACAGCACGCGGCTCGCGTCCAGCAACAGTTGCAGCCGCTCCTCGGCCTCCTTGCGCCGCGTGATGTCCGCCATGGCGCCGGTGAGGTACGCGACCTGCCCGTCCGGCCCGGGGAAGGACTGCCCCACGCTGTGCAGCCAGCGGACGCCCCCGTCGCGGCGCACCACGCGGAACTCCAGCTCGAAGAAGCTGGGCGCCTGACGCTGGTGCCGCAGGAACTCCGCCTCCACGTGCGGCCGGTCCTCCGCGTGCAGGCGGGAGAGGAAGTCGCCCACGGCCGAGGAGGAGTCCACCGCCGGCAATCCCAGCATGTGGTTGAGCGCCGCGTCCCGCGTCTCCTTCGCGCGCCCCAGGTCCACCCGCCACGTGCCCATGTCGCCGGTGACCAGCGCCTGCCGCAACCGTTCGGTGCGCTCTCGCAATGCCTCATAGAGCGCGGCCCGCTCCAGCGCCTGCGCGCACTGGTGCGCCAGGGCCTCCAGGAAGGCCCGCTCCGACGCGGAGAAGGCCCGCGGCTCCGGCCACCCGAGCAGCAGCAGCCCCTGCATCCGCGTCTCGCCCCACAGCGGCACCACCGCGCGGGCCCCCGGCCCCAGGCTGCGCGCGAACTCCGCGACCTGGGGATGCTGGCGACTGAGCTCCTCCAGCGAGCTGAACCACCCCGCCTCGCGCTGGCATTCGCGGCGCGCGGTCGGGAAGGTGTCCTCGGCCGGGGGGCGGATGAGGCGGGCCAGCGCTTCGTTGGAGTACCCCAGCATCCTCAGGGGCCGCAGGCCGCCGTTCTCCTCCAGGGCCATCACCGCGACGCGCGTGGCACCGCTGGCCTCCCACACTTCGCGCGCCAGCACCTGCGCCACCGCGTCCTCGGTGGCCGCGCGGGACAGCGCCGCCGTCACCGCCTGGAGTCGCGCCGTGCGCGCCTGGGCCTGACGGGATTCGCCATACAGCAGGGCGTTGTCCAACGACAGCGCGGCCCGCCGGGCCAGCTCGCGCGCCAGCGCCAGGTCGCGCTCGCCGTAGCGGCGTTCGGTCTCGCCGGACATCAAGGACAGACATCCCAGCACCCGGCCTCGCGCCTCCAGCGGCACCAGCATCACGGAGCGGCAGCCCAGGCGCCAGGACTCCGCCAACCGCGCATCGCCCTGCGCCACGGCCGCCTGGACATGGGCTTCGGGCACGTCCGGAACGAGGAAGGGCTGACCGGTGCGCAGCACGCCGGACACGCCCGTGGGGCCGTCCACCCGTTCGGGCCAGCGCTCCGCGATGGCATACGCGGCGGGCACGAGCGCGGGATCCCGGTGCGCCGCGGCCCGGCGCGCCACCGTGCCCGCCGACGTGACCAAATCCACCACACACCAGTCCGCCAGCCCCGGCACCACCAGGTCCACGAGCTGGCGCAGCACCGTGGGCTCATCCAACGACGACGACAGCACCTCGCCCGCGCGGGCCAGGAAGGCGAAGCGGCCCTCCTCCACGAACGCACGCGACGGCACGCCCGCGTCCTGAGGAGCCACCCGCATCGGAGCATCCGCGAAGGCTGACTTCACGTCCTGGGTACAGGCCGGAGGCGCATCATTCACGGCCACCGGGTCCGCCATGGAGGAAGTGTCCGCGGCCGAGACCTCTCCGCCCGGAGGCAGGGAACCCAACGCCAAAGCCAGACCGGACGACACGTCCGCATCCGCCAGCCGGGACACGTGCGCCGCGCCCGGGGGCGGCGTCTCACCGGGCAGCTCGGCGGAAGGCTCAACGGATGGTTCGGGCATGGAGGAAGGTCGACGGGAGGCGTCGATAATGACGGTCCCGGCACTTCAACCAACCCCGAGGGGATCCAGATTCGGAGCGAGTGTCCGGCAGGCAACCCGTCCGCGCTCGCCTGCCCGCGCGCGCCGGCTCAGCGCGTGGGCACTTCAGGTGAAGGCGGGTTCCACTCCCCATCAACATCACGTCCGGATCCAACGTGAGCGTGTAGTGCACGCACTCCGCCACCGACAGGTGCGGCAACACCGGCGTGTCCCGCGCCTCGCCCCCGGAGCCGACCTTGCCGCGCGGGCGCGGCTGGAGCGGCCGGCCATGGCCCTCCGTGTCCCGCGAAAACAGCCTCGCGCCCGCCCGCTCGCCCTAGACGCCCCGCACCCGGTCCATCGGGCGGGAGAAGATGAACGCAATCACACTCACCCGGCGCGCCGCGTACGCGGTGGACAGCTCCGCGGCGGCCTTCACGTCGTCGGACTGGCTGGGGCTGAAGCGGAAGGCTTCGCCCGAAACGCCATCCTCGAGCAGCAGCCCTCCCGACTTCAGCTCCGCCAGACGGCGGGCCGCGGAGGCTTCGGTGATGCGCAGCTCCAGGGCCACCGCCGGCGCCGTCCACGCCCGGTCCGTCCGGGCACGAAGCAGGAGGAGCACCTCCAGCTTCTCGATGGAATCAATGTGCGCCGTGAGGAAGCGCTGGACCCGGGGTGCAAGGTCGGCGTCAGTCACGCCTCCACCTATGGACCTAGATACTTTGTGAATCAACCTTTTCTCTCACAGCGGTTGTTCACAGTCCCACACGAGCCCGCTCCCTTGTCTGGCAGGGTGCGTCACGGCGGGGCGCTCCTGATTCCGCCTAGTTGCGCACGCGCTGAGCGGGGGCTCGCACCCGGACGTCCATCCGCGCCTCACCTGCCACCATGCTGCTCAGGGCCTCGGGCTGGGTGGGGGACAGGCGGGCCACGGCGCGCAGGGCGGCCACCAGGATGAGGGACTCCAGGCTGGAGGGGACGCTCACGCCGTGGGGGCCGGACTTGATGGGCAGGGGCAGCCGGGGCACGCGGCCGGCGGCGAACAGGGCCTCCACCGCGTAGGCGGGGCTGGGTTCCAGGGACACGGCGATGGCGGGCAGGGCCTTGGCCTCCTCGCCCTGGCCATGGACCTGGAGCTCCAGCAGCCGCGCGAGCGCGCCGGGCCGTTCATAGAGGGCCAGTCCCGCGAGCCCGTCGTCCGCGTGGAAGACGCAGCCCTCGTAGGTGTGCTCGTGCGCGCCGGTGACGTCCACCACGAAGGGCTGGCCGTCATCCCAGTGCGTCCACGGCCTCGCGTTCCAGTATTCGGTGGAGGCCTGGACGAAGAGCAGCGCCTTGTCCGACCCCAGCCCGGACACGCCCCGCTGTCCCCACGCGAGGAACGTGGCGATGGCCGCCCGCGAGGAGAGCGCCGCCTGCGGAGGCGGCGCCACGCTCAGGCCCAGCTCCAGGGCGGCCTCCGCCAGCGCGGGCTCGCACAGCACCTGGGACGTGTCCTCCAGGCCGGCGATGAGGGCCCTCACGCCCGCGACGTCGTCCTGTTCGAAGACGGGGGCGGACGGATCGCCCGACTCGCCAATGCGCAGATACACCCCGGTGGTGCCCATGGAGAGGGGCACCGGGCCCAGCTTGAGCAGGTGGAACATGGCGGGCCTCCCGGGCGCGCGGCTTGGACGCTCAGCCTTCCCGGACGCGCGGCGCGTCCAGGGCCTTGCGCACCTGTTTCATCAGGGCGCGGATGTCGAAGGGCTTCTGGAGGAACTCCATCCCGGGGTGCTGACGCCTCAGGCCGTTGGTGTCCACGGCGCTCATGCCCAGCACGGCGACGTGGCGCAGCTCCGGGTCCTTCTGGATGCGCTCGATGAGCGCGGGCCCATCCAGCACGGGCATCATCCAGTCGGTGAGCACCAGGTCTGGCTTCACCTCCGCCATGCGCTCCAGGGCCTCTTTGCCATGGGACGCCGTCAGCACCCGGTAGCCCTCTTCCCTCAAGAGGTCCGCGAGCGCTTCCAGGATGCCCTGTTCGTCGTCCACCACCAGCACGGTCTCGGTCGCGGGAGCCACGGAGCCTCTGGGGTCAGGAGTGGTTGCCCGGGAAGCGGGCGATGCCAGTGAGCAGCAATTCGGGAGCCGGCTGGAACGGAGGCTGGACCTCGATGCCCTGGGGCGTGATGAGGAACTCGCGCAGCGTGGGGTCGTAGTCCGCGTCACGCATCTTGAAGATGGAGAGCAGCCGCCGCAGCCGGCCGTTGAGCTCCAGGTGGCGCATGAACAGCAGGTTCTCCGCCACGCCGGACAGGCCCGTCCCCAGCGGCACGTCCATGTCCGGACCGAAGAGCCGGGGCGTCTCCAGCGTGAAGAATGTGGTGACCCCCAGCCGGCGCAGTTCCTGCGTGAGCGCGGCGAAGAAGGGGCTGATGCGCGCCGGCTCGTGCGTCGTCTCCACCATGGCGCTCAGGCCGTCCACGAACAGCCGCTTCACGCCGCGCCTGCGCACGTCCTCCAGCAGCGTGTGCGCCACCATGTCCAGGTTGCACTCGACGGGCATGTTCCACTGGAGCGTCAACCGGCCGTCCCGCACCGCGCTGCCCAGCGCCAGTCCCACGTTGGCCACCTTGTGCAGCAGCCGGTCCGGGCCCTCGTAGAAGCTCACCATCAGGCCAGGCTCGCCCAGGCGCAGGCCTTCGGCCAGGTGGCTGGCGCCCAGGATGGTCTTGCCGCAGCCCGGAGGCCCCATCACCAGCGTGGTGGACGCGGCGGCCAGGCCCTCCGGAATCATCGCGTCCAGCGTGGGCACGCCGAAGCGCACCCGCTGCGTGCCCCAGTCCGGCGGCTGCGCGCGGCTGACCACTGTCTCCAGGCGAGGGAACACCTCCACACCCTCCTCGGAGATGCGGAAGTGGTGCGACCCGCTCAGGCTCGCGCTGCCGCGGAACTTGCGCACCTGCAACTCGCGCCAGGAGCGCATGGCCGACGTGCGCTCGCGCAGCTCCAGGATGCCGTCCACCATCGTGTATTCGGGATGCACGGTGGGGCCAACGCTGCTCGTGAGCAGGAGCGCGGTGAAGCGCGTGAGGCCCGCGGACACCTGGAGCTCGTGGATGAACTTCTTGAAGTCGCGGCTGCTGCCCGCGGCCTCCTGCGCCTGCACCAGCCCGTCCAGCACCAGGATGCCCGCGCCGTGGTTGCGCATCTCCCGGCGCAGGAGCTCCAGCAGGCCCGGCAGCCCCTGCTCCTCCAGCATCCGGAAGCCGCTGACGTAGTAGATGCGCTGGGGAAGCTGCGAGGCGTCGAAGAACGACATGCTGCGCAGGTTCGCCAGCATGCGCGAATGGGACTCCGCGAGCAGCGTCACATAGAGGCAGCGCGTGCCCTGGCGCGCCTGCTGATAACAAAGCTGGTTGGCGAGGATGGTCTTCCCCGCCCCGGGCTCCCCCACGACGATGTAGACGCCCGACGCCACCAGGCCGCCACCCAGGATGGGATCCAGTCCCGGCACGCCCGTGGCGATGCGATCAAAGACGGGGGAGTGCTGCTCGGTAGGGGACATGGCGACCGCTCATACCGTAAAACCCGGGGTGCCGCTCCGAAGTTCGTGGAGCGCCTGCCCGCCTGGAGTCCCGCCCCGTGGAAACCCTCGTCAGGCTCGCTGAAGGGCTGGGCCGCTTCTCCTCCCGGTTCGTGCCCAGCGCCTTCGCCATCGCCGTGCTCCTCACCCTGCTCACCATGGCCCTCGCCCTGGGGTGGGTGGGGGCTTCACCGCCGGCGGTGCTGGACGCGTGGGGCGGCGGATTCTGGGAGCTGCTCACCTTCTCCATGCAGATGGCACTTGTGATGTTCACCGGCTACCTGCTGGCGCTTACCGCCCCGGTGAAGGCGCTCCTGGAGAAGGTCGCCAGCCTGCCCAGGAGCCCGCGCGGCGCCACCGCGCTGATGGCCGCGGTGTCCATGACGCTCGCGTACTTCAACTGGGGCCTGTCGCTGGTGGCCAGCGCCATGCTGGTGCGCTTCATCGCGCGCCGGCGCCCGGACGTGGACTACCGGCTGCTGGTGGCGTGCGCGTACTTCGGCCTGGGCGCCACGTGGCACGCGGGCCTGTCCGCCTCCGCGCCGCTGCTGGTCGCGACGCCGGGCCACTTCCTGGAGAAGCAGTTGGGGATCATCCCCATCGACCGGACGCTGTTCTCCCCCTTCAACGTGGGCCTGACGCTCTGCGCGGTGGCGCTGCTCACGGCGCTCGCGTGGGCGCTGCACCCGTCCCCGGAGCGCACCGTGCGCGTGGAGCCCGCGGTGCTGGAGAAGCTGGGGGACTTCACCCCGCCCCCGAAGCCCTCCGGGAAGCTCAGCCCCGCTGAGTGGCTGGATCACGCGTGGCTGCTCAATGTCATCTTCGGCGTGCTGGGCCTCATGTGGTTCGCGCGCCACCTGTGGATGAACGGCGGCTGGCGCGCGCTCAACCTCAACGTGGTGAACTTCACGTTCCTGGTGCTCGCGGTGCTGCTGCATGGAACGCCCGCGCGGCTGCTCAAGGCGAGCGAGGAGGCCGCCAGCGTGCTGCACGGCATCGTGTTGCAGTTCCCGCTGTACGCGGGCATCTACGGCATCTTCAAGGCCACGGGGCTGACGGACCGCATCGGCGAGCTCTTCGTCTCATTGTCCACCCGCGAGACATTCCCAGCCATCGTGTATCTGTACAGCGGCGTGGTGAACTATTTCGTGCCCTCCGGCGGCTCCAAGTGGGCCATTGAAGCGCCGTACCTGCTGGAGGCCGCGGGCCGGTTGGGCGTGGCGCCGGAGAAGGTGGTGCTGGCGTACGCCTGGGGCGACATGGCCACCGACCTCATCCAGCCCTTCTGGGCGCTGCCGCTCCTGGCCGTGGCACGGTTGGAGTTCAAGGACATCCTCGGCTTCCTCCTGGTCGCCTTCCTCGTCTACCTGCCACTGGTGACGCTGGGCTTCTTCCTCTTCGGGTAGGGCAGGACGGAGGCGCGGTGTTCCGTGATAGACACACGCACCTGGAGGCCAGACGTGGGACGGCCTCCTTGAACGTCCAAACGAGGGGATCCCGAATCATGAAGAGCGTGTTCAACGGAAGCGTGCTGTGCGCGGTCCTGGGTGTGGCGACGGTCGCGGGAGCGCAGGAGGCGGCGGCCCCGGCGGCGGAGACCGTGAAGGCCCCCAGCGCGGACGCGGTGCGTGACACCTGGAACTTCTTCTACAAGGGCCAGGGCCAGGGTCCGGTGCTGGTGGAAGCCAAGCTGTGTACCGAGGTGGCCAAGGACGGCCCCAACAAGTACGAGTGCACCGCCGAGGTGGGCCCCGAGGGCGTCAAGGCCGGCACCTCCGTGATGCTGTGGCAGAGCTACCTGGTGCCCCAGGGCGACTCCGTCGACGACATCTCGGTGCAAGTGAAGCAGGGCGCCACCGTGCGCGAGACGAAGGACGTGAAGGTGAAGGGCGAGGGCTGGCGCGCGCGGCAGTGGACCGGCGTGAAGCTGTCGAAGCCCGGCGCGTGGACCGTCGTCATCCTGCGCGGCGACCAGGTGCTCAAGGAAGTGCCCGTGAAGGTCCTGTAGCAGCCTGTCCAGCCTTCAAGCCATCCACGCCCGCCGGGTGCCCAAGAGGGCGACCCGCGCGGGCGTCTTTCTTTACCGCCACCTCCCGACCCCGGGTCGGGAGGATTTACCGAATGGCGGACACGCACCCTGCCCCCGCGACAGCTTCCCAATGCCTTTCCCGAGGGAACACCTTCGTATGAGTACCTTGGCCGCGCGCTTGCAGAAGGGTCCATGCGCGGTTGAAGGGTGGGGGAGTCGGGGTTGGTGGGTCGAGACCGGGACGGGGTGGCGACGGTGGCGTGGTTTCGGATGGCGGTGTGCGTGGGAGGGCTGCTGCTCCTCGTGGGGTGCGAGGAAGCCCGGGCTACGACACCGCGCATCCCGGTGCTCGGCGAGGTGGGTGGACAGGTGGGGCAGGAGGGCGTGGAGGCCCCAGCGTGGTCGCGGACTCTGATGATTGGGGATCAGCAGGCGCCGCACGCGGTGGTGACCTCCAACGGGGACGTCCTCGTGGCCGCCACGTATCAGGAGCCCATCAATCTGGGGGCGGGGCCCCTGCCCTTCGACCGCGATGTCATAGCGCCCCATCTGTTGGTGGCGCGGTTCTCTTCGGAAGGCACGCTGCGCTGGGCCCGGGGCTGGACGCCCCGGAGTGAAGCGCGGGCGCGCGTGGGCGGACTGGCGGTGGATGCCAGCGACCACGTCTTCCTTTCAGGCACCTCCGCGAACTACACGCAGGACGGCGCGACGCTGCCGGAAGGGCCCTTCCTGGCCCGGCTGAGCGGCGAGGGCGCGCTGGACTGGGTGCGCTCGCTTCCAGGTGAAGGCCCCATCACCGTGAACGCCGTCACATCCGACAACGACGGCGGCGCGGTGCTGGTGGGTGACTTCACCGGCCAGCGCGACTTCGGCGAGGGATTGGAGACAGCACCCAATGGCAGACACGCGGGCTTCGCGCTGCGCGTGGGACCGAAGGGTGAGCAGCGCTGGAGCCGCGTGTGGACGCCCGTGGGCGAAGGAGAAGTCTCCGCGCGCGCGGTGGCGGTGGATGTCTTCGGCGACGTGCACGTGGTGGGGGGCTACGCGGGGGCGGTGTCCTTCGGCGACGCCACCTTCCTCACGGTGCGCCAGCGCACGCCCTTCGTGGTGAAGCTCACCCACGACGGCGACCACGTGTGGAGCCACGACGTGCGCGGCACGGATGGCTCCGCGGTGTCCGTGGCCGTGGGCCCGGACCGTGTCTTCGTGGGCGGCGGCTTCAGCGGCAAGCTCTACTTCCAGAACGCCTGGCACAAGGCGGACTCGCGCGACGGCTTCCTGCTGGCCTACGACGCCCAGGGCAGCCAGCGCTGGGCGCGCACCCTTCCTACCGGAGCGCCCGTGGTCGCCACCGACGAAGCCGGTCAGGTGACGGTCGCGGGCAGCCACGACGGCGGCCGGGCCCTGGGCGGCGCGGACCTGCCTCCCGGGCTGTATGTCGCCAAGCTGTTGCCGGATGAAGGCACGTCCCTCTGGGTGCGCGGCTTCGCGAGCCCTGGCACCGCGTCCAATGCCCGGACCGTGTCCGTGGATGCATCCGGCGGAGTCCTGCTCGCCGGAGGGCTGAACCGGCCTGCTCCCGAGGGCGGAGCGTCCCAGCGGCTCCAGGACGGCTTCCTGCTGCGCCTCAAGCCCCAGGGCTGAAGTCCGGGACACGGGTGTAGCCCGGCGAGAGGGCCCTTCACCTTCCGCGACGTGGGAAACCAGCGGCGGGGCCCTTCAGGGAGCCCTGCCGCGTCCTCACGTCACCTGTCTCAGGCCCCGAGGCCCTCCGGATCCGTGGCCAGCTCCCCGCCCAGGTGCATGCCCGTCTGGCAGCGGTAGTCGGTGTAGAGCGACGCCGCCACGGTGAACAGCCCCACCAGCACGTGCACCGCCGCCGCCGCGGGCCTGCGCTTCGCGTAGCCGAAGAGGAACGGCGCCAGCACCGCCCCCGCGCCATACGCGTAGTCGGCCAGCTCATGCGCTTCGATGGGGATGAGCTTCGCGAGGCTCAGCCTGTAGTCGGTGAAGAGCGACACGCCGAGCGCCGCGCCTCCCAGGGCCCACCCGGCCGTCTTCGCCGGACCGTCACCAGCCGCGACACCCGCGCCCACCAGCGCGGCGCCCGCCACGTAGTCCAGGACGGAGTGCATGTCCTGTGGCAGCACCCGGCGCAATGGCAGCCGGCCGAACAGCGGTCGCGACAGGATGCCCGCCGCCGCGCTGTGGTCCACCAGGCGGCGCCACTCCCGGCGCAACGCACGCTCCGGGCGCGGGGGAACGGGGGGCAGCACGGGCTCCAGGGGTCGGACTTGATACATGGCGTGTCTCCTCTCCCGCCCGTTTCCGGGGGACGGGACCCTTCCCCGAACGGTAGCCACGCCCCCGGATCCGGCCGCCGACGCCCCGGAGGCCTCCTGCCCGCCTGCCTGTCTCGGTGAAGGGTGGAAAGCAACCCACCCACCGAACTGTTGGATGGAGTGCAGGGGGGCTTCCACGCACCCCGCCCCCGGGGGCAGACTGGGAGTCGCACTCAGGCCCTCACATTTCGAGAGGGCCGGCCGCCCCAGGGCGGGGGTGCCGCGCCCCACCCACAAAGAGAAGACGATTCATGGCTACTGGTACGGTGAAGTGGTTCAACGATGCGAAGGGCTTTGGCTTCATCACGCAGGACGGTGGGGGCGAGGACGTGTTCTGCCACCACAGCGCCATCAACATGGATGGCTTCCGCACCCTGGCTGAGGGCCAGAAGGTGGAGTTCGAGGTGACCAAGGGCCCCAAGGGTCTGCAGGCCCAGAACGTCCGCGCCGCCTGAGCAGTGACGCCAGCTGATCCGGGCCCCGCCCGGTCCGGAAGCCCGGTCTCGCGTGCGCGCGGCCGGGCTTCTTCATTTTTACAACCTGCCGAGAAGGCAAAACACGCAATTCCTTTCAAACCCTTCACCTCCAGGAGAATCGAGGGGGGGCCTGTACAAAGTCACAAAGACGTCTGTTAGGCTTTGGACCGCGAGGGAGGGGCGCACCATGTTCGAAGTCACCAACGATGTGAGCCGTCGGACGATCACTGCCCGCATGAGCGGTTTCATGCGGCCGAACGAGATGAAGGAGTACGTGGCTGTCTACCGGAAGGCCACGGACAGCTACGGCGGAGGGCGGCACCTGGTGCTGGCTGACATGCGGGGGCTTCGCCCGCTGGAGCCGGAATCGGCGAACCTGTTCTCCGAGGTCATCGGCCACGGGCGCAAGAACGGCTGTGTGATGTGCGCGCACGTGTCGGATTCCACCATCGCGCGGCTGCAGACGGCCCGCGTTGCGTCGGAAGCCTCCCCCAACGACGACATCACGGTGGATTGTGTGTCGCTGGAGGAAGCGCAGAGCCAGCTGGCCAAGGCTCGCGTGCGGTTGTCGCTCACGAATGAAGGTCACGCGGCCGCCGGTCGCTGAAGCTCCCGCGATCCGGCTAACGCAGCGGACCCCGCGAGGCCCCGTCTCCTGGCGTCACGTCCGGAGACGGGTGCCCGCGTCCGTGTCCTTCCAAGACACACGGTAGGTGACATCCGCGGCGGTGAAGTCATGCACGTCCACGCGAGGTTCCGCGGCGCCGGTGGCGCGCAGTCCCGCCAGCAGCGCGCCTTGCGTGAAGTAGCGGATGAAACCCGCCTCGTTCATCCACAGCTCCAGCGACGTAGGTGACAGGTCCGTCATCCGCGCCTGTGTATAATTATTGCCCGAGCGAAACATTTGCTGAGCGCGTGAAACACCGCGCCGGGGCCCCATGAGTTGCAACACGCCGAAGAGGGCCCGCCCCAGCAGGGTGGCCCGGTAGCCATCCACCATGCGCTCCCCCAGACGCGCCAGGGCGACCTCGTCCGGCAGGTCCGCGTGGAGGAGCCGGGCGGAGACGTGCACCGCGGAGCACCAGGTGTCGAAGCCGTAGGCGGGCTGGAGCTTGCGGTCCAGGTCCACACCCACCGTGCGCAGGCGCTCGCGGAGCACCGGGGTCATCTGCCCGGCCAACCCGCGGATGAAGAGCCCCTCCAGGGTGTGCTCGAAGATGAGCTTTTCGGGCATGGGGGTACTGTAGGCGCCGGACGGACTTCACGCGAGGCACCCCCATGGGACTGCAACGGGAACTGGCCCTGCTGGCCATGCGCGGCACGCCGCTGCCGGGCCGCGACGACTTCCTCACGCACGCGGGGGTCGCCACGCCGGTGCCCACCGTGCCGGGTTCCCTGGGCGAGGTGGCCCGGGAGTGCTTCGACTCCTTCACGCTGAAGCACCCCTTCGACCTGGTGGTGGTCTTCACCCTGGGGGACTTCCCGGCGGACGCGTCCGGCTCGTCGTACTTCGACCCGGAGAGCCCCTGGTACAACGTCTTCTACGGCGCCTACGGCATCCGTTCATACAAGGCGGATGGCGGTGCCTGGGGTTTCACTACCCAGGGCCACCCAGACATCGATGAGATGCTTCAGGTGGTGCGATTGGACTACGACTATCTCACCGCGGGGGAGCTGGGCTGTCCGCCGGCCCGGATGTGCTTCCGCACGCTGTCGGTGGAGCTGGGGCGCGAGGGCGACTGGCACACCGCGGACGTCACCTGCGTCGTACCCAGTGGGTTGCACCGGCTGGCGGAGGCCCAGGCCCCGGACCTCACCTACTACGCCGCCTTCGGCCTGCCGGACGCGCGCCACCTGGACGCCGGACGGCCCAGCTACGAGCCGGTGCGCATGCGCGGGCACCTCGCGTGGAAGCCCGTGGGGGAGCGGCTGACGCTGGCGTGGGGCGGCCTCTTCCCGGACACGCCGGAGGGCCAGGCCCTGCGCCAGCGCGTGCGGGCCGCGCAGGCGCCGCTGTACGTGCGCTGAAGCGGGCCCGGACGTCGGAAACGAGAAGGGGCGCGAGGCAGCAAGCCCCTCGCGCCCCGTGAAGAACGACCGTGATGTCCCGCGAAGCGCTCCGGTCAGGCCGCGCGGTCGTGCGCCGCGTGCACGTCCACGGGCTGCGTGGCGCGCGTGTCGGGCGTCCGGGGCTGCTTGCGACCGAAGGACAGCTTCTCCATGGCCGCGAACACCACCGGCACCACCAGCAGGGTGAGAAAGGTGGAGGTGATGACGCCGCCGATGACGGCGATGGCCATGGGGGCGCGGAACTCGGAGCCGGTGCCCGTGCCCACGGCGGTGGGCACCATGCCGATGGCCATCGCGGCGCTCGTCATCAGGATGGGACGCAGGCGACGGGGGCCGGCCTTGAGCAGGGCCTCGTCCACCGAGTCGCCCTCGCGCAGGTGGTGTAGCGCGCCGTCGATGAGGAGGATGGCGTTCTTGGTGACGAGCCCCATCAGCAGGATGACGCCAATCATCGCGCCCAGGCTGAGGTGGTAGTTGGTGACGACGAGCGCCAGGAGCGCGCCCACGAGCGCCAGCGGCAGCGACACCATGATGGTGAACGGGTGCTTGAGGGACTCGAACTGGCTGGCGAGCACCATGTAGATGAAGACGAACGCCAGGCCGAAGGCGGCGCCGAACGCGTCGTTCTGCTCATCCAGGCTCTTGATCTGCCCGTCGTAGACGATGGCGTAGCCCGGAGGCAGCGGCTTCGCCTCGATGGCGGTCTTCAACTGCTTGGCCACGTCACCCAGCGCGGCGCCCTTGGCCAACTGGGACACGACGGCCACCTGACGCTCGCGGTTCTCGTGCTCGATGACGCTGGGGCCGTCCTTCAGGGACACGTTCGCCACGTCCGTCACCTGGCGCAGCCCCCGGGGCGTGGACACCATCAACTGGCGCACGCGCTCCGGGTTGGCGCGGTCGCGCTCCTGGAGCCGCACGCGGATGTCCGTCTCGTCGGTGCCCTCGCGCAGCTTGGCGGACACGTCACCGTCGATGGCGAGCCGCAGCTGCGTCGCGAGCGAGGCGGCGGACAGGTCCACGTCCGTGGCGCGCGCCCGGTCGATCTGCACCTGGAGCTCCGGCTTGGCCGGGTTCGCATCCACGCGCACGTCGGACGTGCCCAGGCCGCGCAGGATGCCGGCGACGCGTTCGGCCTCCTCGTTGACGAGCTTCAGGTCGGGGCCCACCACGCGGACCATGATGGGGTACCAGTCGCCCAGGCCTTCGATGGAAGGCGGATCCGACAGGGTGACGGCGGTGGACACGAGGTTCGGGACGAGCAGCGCGCGGGCCTCCTCCTTGAGGACGGGGATGCCCTTGGTGCGCGCGTCCTTGGGCACCGTGAGCACGCGCATGCGCGCCTTGTAGACGTCTCCGTTGGGACCGACGGTGGTGTAGATGTCGGTGACCTCCGGAATCTGCTTGATGAGCTTCTCCGCCTCGGCGGCGCGCTCGGCCGTCTGCGCGAGGCTGGCGGAGTCCGGCAGCTGCAATTCGACGATGAGCTGCGAGCGGTCCTCCGCGCTCATGAACTCCGCGCCCAGCGTGCTGGCGGCGCCGAACGACAGCACCAGCGCCAGCAGGGTGAGCCCCGCGGTGGTCCACTTGTGGCGCAGCACCCAGCCCAGGATGCGGGCGTAGGTGTTCTCCGTGCCCTCCAGGAAGCGGCGCAGGCCCCGGAACACCGCGGCCTCCTGGTGCACCTCGCCCGGCTTGCGCGCCTTGGCGAAGCGGGCGGACAGCATGGGGTCCAGGGTGAAGGAGATGAACAGCGAGATGGTCACCGCCACGGAGATGGTGATGCCGAACTGCTTGAAGAACTGGCCCACGATGCCGGGCATGAACGCCACCGGGATGAACACCGCCACCAGGGACAGCGTGGTGGCGAGCACCGCGAGGCCGACGTCCCGGGTGCCGTTGGACGCGGCGCTCATCGGATCCTCGCCCTGCTCCAGCCGGTGGGTGATGGCTTCACGCACCACCACCGCGTCGTCGATGAGTAGACCGATGGCCAGCGACAGCGACAGCAGCGTCATCTGGTTGAGCGAATAGCCCAGCACGTACATCACGAAGAACGTGCCGATGACGGACGTGGGCAGCGCGAGCGCGGAGATGAACGTGCCGCGCGGATCCAACAGGAACATCAGGATGATGAGCACCGCCATCAGACCGCCGAAGATGATGGCGATCCACACCTCGTGGGTGTTGGCGCGGATGAGCTCCGACTGGTCGATGAGCAGCGTCGCCTGGAAGCCCTGCCCCACCACCGGCGTCATCTGCGCGAGCGTCTTCTTCACCGCGTCGCTGACGGCCACCGTGTTGGAGCCCGGCTGCTTGACGATCTCCAGCACCACGGCGTCGCGGGCGTTGAGGCGCGCGGTGGTGCGGCGCTCGGCGACGCCGTCCGTCACCGTGGCGATCTCCTCCAGGCGCACCTGCGCGCCCGTGGCGCTGCGGGCGACGGGCAGCATCCGCAGGTCGTCCACGCTGGTGAACTCGCCCATGGAGCGCACCGTCAGCTCATTGGGCCCCAACTGGAGGCGGCCCGCGGGCAGGTTGAGGTTCTCCGTGCCGATTCGCTGGGCCACCTGCGCGGGCGTGACGCCCACGGCGCGCGCCTTGTCCAGGTCGATGTCCACCTGCACCTCGCGCACGTCACCGCCGGTGATGCGCACCTCCGCCACGCCGGTGATTTGAGCGAGCGCGGGCTTGATGCGGTCATCCAGCAGCTTGCGCAGCGCCTGGGACCGCATGTCCGCGGAGACGGCGTAGGTGAGGATGGGCGTGGCGGACAGGTCCACGCGGCTGACGATGGGGGCCTCCGCGTCGGTGGGCAGCTTGTTGACCGCCTGCCCCACCTTGTCGCGCACGTCCTGCACGGCGGTGTCCAGGCTGGTGCCCAGGGTGAAGGACACGATGACGGTGCCCACGTTCTCGCGGCTGAACGAGTGGATTTTATCCACGCCGCTGATGCCGGCGACCGCGTCCTCCAGGGGCTTGATGACCTGGGTCTCGATTTCGCCCGGGCCCGCGCCCTTGTAGAGCGTGTTGACGACCACCACGGGGAAGCTGACGTCCGGGTAGAGGTCGGTGCCCAGGCGCTTGAGGCCCATCAGGCCCAGCACCACGAGCAGCAGGGACAGCATGGCCGTGAACACCGGCCGACGGATGGAAACGTCACTGAGAAGCATGGAGGACTCACGTCGCCGCGCGGACCGGCCGCGGCGCAAAGGGGCGCGAAGTGGCTACTTCACGGAGACGCGGGTGCCGGGCGACATGGCGGGGGTCGGGTAGTCCACCACCTGCTGGAGGACGGAGGCGGCCAGCACCACCACCTCGCGGTCGCGGCGCTCCAGCACCTGCACGTCCACGCGGCGCAGCGCACCGTCGTCGACGACGAGGACGTGGTCCCCGCTGGAGGAGGACACCGCCGTCAGGGGAATCACCTGCGCTTCGCGCAGGTCGCCCAGCTTGAGCATGGCGCGCGCCAGCGTGTGCGCCACGAAGCGGCCGTCCACGTTGGGCACGGCGATCTCCACCGGCACGCGGCGCGTGGTGGCGTCCGCGGAGGGAAGGATGGTGCGCACCACCGCGTCGTCGGTGGACGCGCCACCGCCCAGCGACACCACGCGCACCTTCGCGCCGGGCTTGAGCAGCGCGCGCGAGGACTCCGGCACCGTGGTGCGGAAGACGAGCGTGTCCAGCTGCTCCAGCGTGAAGAGCGGCGTGCCCGGGGCCACCGTGGCGCCCGTCTGGTCCGGGGATTCGATGAGCGTGCCGTTGAAGGGCGCCTTCAGGTCGTGCCGGCGGCGCGACGCGCGGGCCTGGGCCAACTGCGCCTTCGCGGCCAGCACCTGCGCCTGGGCCTGCGCGGCGGCGGAGGCGGCGCCGCGGTGCTGCTGCTCGCTGATGCCGCCCCCCGCGCTGAGCTTCTCGCTGCGCTCGGCCGAGTCCTTCGCGATGGAGGCACCGGCCTCCGCGGCGGCGACCGCGGCCTCCGCGCCGGCCACCTGCGCGTCGACGATTTCAGGGTTCAACTGGGCGATGACGTCGCCCTTCTTCACGGCCTGCCCCTTGTGGGCGCGCACCGACTCCAGCCGACCGCCAACCTCGAAGCCCACCTGGAGGCCCTGGGCGGGGAACAGCGTGCCCGTCACCTCCTCGGACGCGGAGGCCTGTTCGCCCCGGGGGGTGACGACCTTCACGGCCGTGGGGGCCTTGGCGGTGGCAGCCTTGTCGGCGGCGGGGGCCTTGTCGGCGGTGGCGGGAGGCGCGGAGGCGTCCGCCTTGTCGCAGGCGGTGAGCGCGAGCGCGGCGGCCACGCCCACGGCGGCGAAGGCACGGGAAGCGGAGGGCTTCGTGGACGATTTCACGGGCGTTTCCTTGGAGGACGGTGCGGGTTGGCCGCGCGGGCGTGACGCCGGCGCGTGGAAGGCGTGGAAGGGGTGCGGGCGGCGACGGGGGCTGGCGGCGCCGGAGGCAGCGTCCGCTCCGCGGGCAGCGGCTTGCTGCGCGGCGCGGTGCCCTCATGCATCAGCCGCTGGATGCCGGTGGCCCAGGCGGCCAGGTCCGGCTTGTGCGCAAGGCGCCCCATCTGCCGGGCCAGCAGCAGGTAGGTGCCCACGATGAAGGAGCCGAAGAGGCCCGGATCCACGTCCGGGTTCTCGCCGTGGTGGCCCTGCAGGTGGCCAAACTCCCGGGAGATGCGGTCGACCTCGCGGTCCACCAGGTCCCACATGACGGACTCGAAGGCGGTGCCCTGGCTGCCCACGATGAGCGCGGTGACGACCTGGCGGCTCTCCCACATGAGCTCCAGCATCTCCAGGTCGGACGTGGCCTCCATCCGCAGGAAGTGCTGGTAGCGCTCTGAACACGCGACGACGTCCGCGGGGCCCGGCTGGCCATGCTCCGCGCGGAAGTGCTCCATGCACGTCAGGCGCTTGAGGCTCACCCGCTCCAGCTCCTTCACGAACGCCTCCACGAGGCTTCCGAAGAGGCCCTCCTTGGAGGGGAAGTGCAGGTAGAAGGCGCCCTTGGACAGGCCGCACGCAGCGGTGATGTCCCCGATGCGCGCGCCCTTCACGCCCCGACGGGCGAACTCCGCCCGCGCGGCGTCGATGAGCGCGCTGCGAGCCTTCGGGTCGGCGGGGCGGGACATGACGGGCGCATTCCTAACCCGCTGGTCAGAAATAGAACAGTCGTGGCTGACCGCCGGGTCAGGAATCCGGAGGGCGTGTCGGCGGGGGGCGGAGGAGGGCGGAGCAGAGCGGACATGCCGGCGGGGCGTGGGCGGTGTCCCGGCGGTGCAGGTCCAGGATGGCGCGGGAGACGTCCGCCAGCTCGCGGCGGACCTCGCGGCGGGCGCCCTTCACGCGCTGGATGCGCATGTCGTCGTAGCTGGTTGTCTGGTGGCGCATCCAGGCGATGACGGCGGCCTCCGCGCGGCGTTCAATGGGGATGCGCTCCGTGCGGGCCACGGTGCCGCTGCCCACGGGGGTGGCGTGCCCGGCGACGAGGACGGCCATGCGCTTGGCATGGGGGAGCCACGCGGGGCTGAAGGCGAGGAAGCGCAGCACGGCGTTGGCGAAGTCGACCTCGTAGACCTCCTGCTCGCGCGCGCGGCGGTCGCGGCCCTGGGCCAGCTTCTTCGCGTATTCGGGGGTGGCGCGCTCCGATTCGAGCACCGCGCGGGCGTGGACGATGTGGGCCTCTGGCGCCCAGACGCCCCGGGAGAAGAGCTTGCGGCCCACCTTCTCCACCACGGTCCAGGTGGGGCCGGCGGCCTTCACGCGGCGGGTGAGGCCGGCGTCGCCGGGGGGAAGCAGGGCCCAGCCCTCGGGCACGGGGAGGAGGCGGCCGTCCTGGGCACGCACGCGGCGGGGGTCGGCCGTGGGGCCGACCGTCAAGGAATCAGGCATGGGTGGCTTTCGGGGGTCGGCTGCATAGCACGACCCTTCACACCCTGGTAAATGCCCCGGGTGCGCGCCGGAGTGACGGGGCGCGTGCGCGGAGGCCTCACTCTTCGTGGGAAGCGCTGGCATGTCCCTTCTCAGGCTCACGTTCCTCGGCACCTCCGCCGCGCAGCCCACGCTGCATCGCGGGCTCTCCGGCCTCGCGGTGAAGGCGGACGCGGACCTGCTCCTGTTCGACTGCGGTGAAGGCAGCCAGCGGCAGATGGTCCGCTTCGGCACGGGCTTCACGGTGGACGTGGCGTTCTTCACGCACTTCCACGCCGACCACTACCTGGGGATCATCGGCTTCCTGCGCACACTGGGGATGATGGGCCGCACCACGCCCATGCACCTCTACGGGCCCGCGCCGGCGCGGCGGCTCCTGCACCAGGCCGTGCACCTGGGACTGGAGTCCACGGCCTTCCCGGTGGAGATCCACGAACTGAAGGACGGGGACGTGGTGCGCCGGGGCGGCTACGCGGTGCACGCGGTGGGCGTGGACCACCGCATCCACGCGCTGGGCTACGTGCTGGCGGAGGACGACCGGCCGGGGAAGTTCCACCTGGAGAAGGCGCGCGCGCTGGGCGTACCGGAAGGGCCGGCCTTCGGGAAGCTGCAGAAGGGCGAAGCGGTGACGCTGGAGGATGGGCGCGTGGTGAAGCCGGAGGACGTGCTGGGCGAGGCGCGGTCCGGACGGCGGCTGGTGATTTCCGGCGACACGCGGCCGTGCCCCGCGCTGGTGCAGGCGTCGAAGGACGCGGACCTGCTGGTGCACGAGTCCACCTTCTCCGACGACGAGCAGGAGCGCGCGCAGGAGACGCGCCACTCGACCGCGCGCGAGGCGGGGCAGGTGGCGCAGTCCGCGGGCGCGAAGCGGCTCATCCTCACCCACCTGTCCAGCCGCCACGACACCGACCCCGGCAAGCTGCTCGCGCAGGCGCGCGAGGCGTACAAGGGGCCGGTGGAAGTGGCCTTCGACGGGCTCACCGTGGAGCTGCCGCTGCGCGACTGACGCACCGTCGCGCGAGCGGCGTCCCGGCGCACTACTCGAGCTTCTTCGCCTCGGCCTTCAAGGCGGCGGCGGCGTCCGGGTCCACCTTCTGGAGCAGCTCCCACTCCATCTCCGTGTCGCGCCGCATCTGGGAGTTGTTGGCGCCGGTCGAGGTCTCGCTCGGCGCCGACGGGCGGCCGTCGGTGTTGTCGGCGGCGCGGGACTCGGAGCGATCCTGGCGCCGGAACTCGATGGCGCTCTGGCCGGGGCCGCGCTCGTAGCCGCGCACCAGGTAGCGCGCGAAGGCAGTGCCCAGGGAGGAGGCGGCGCTCGTCTGGAGCCACTCCGTCTGCGCCTCGAAGCCTTCCTTGGTCTTCATCACGGAGAAGCCCTTCTCCTTCACCAGGGCGAGCGCCTCCGGCCACACCTCCGCGAGCGGCTTGCGGTAGACGTGCCCCTGGGCCTTGTCCTCCAGGTACGCCTGCTGACGGCGCGCGGCGCAACCGGTGAACGCGAGGGCGAGGGCGGACACCACGAGCAACGCCGCGGAACGGGACGACGACTTCAAGGGGTTCATGCTCCGGACTCCATGGAATGAAGACGACTCCTGAACATCCCCCGGTGCGAGGCCCTCCGCCAAGTGCCTGACGGTCTGGGGCGAAATGCCCCCCGGGCGGCAACCATTTTTTGGCGTGCCGGGACGCGTTGGCGCCATGCGTCCGGCGTCGCACATCCGCGCACGGGAGTCCGCCCACCGGGAGGACCGTAGGCCATGCTGGCGGGCGGCCATGATTCCCATCAGCGACGACAACCCGACCCTGCGCACCCCCGTGATGACCTACCTGCTCCTGGGGACCCTGGGGCTCGTCTGGGTGTTCTTCCAGGGCGCGGGCTTCAAGGTGGAGGCGATGGCCCGCAGCATCTGCGACCTGGGCCTGGTGCCGGGGGAGCTCACCGGACGGGCCCCGCTGGGACAGGCGGTGCCGCTGGGTGACGGGTTCGCCTGCGTGGTGGACGCGGACGCCATCAACTGGCTCACGCCGCTCACCTCCATGTTCCTGCACGGGAGCTGGGGGCACCTGCTGGGCAACGTGCTGTTCTTCTGGGTCTTCGGCAACAACATCGAGGACAGCATGGGGCGGCTGCGCTTCCTCGTGTTCTACCTGCTGTGCGGACTGGTGGCGGCGGCGGCGCACGTGGCGGTGGACCCCACGTCGCCGGTGCCCACGGTGGGCGCGTCGGGGGCCATCGCGGGCGTGCTGGGCGCGTACCTGGTGCTCTATCCGCGCGTGCGCGTGAACATGCTGTTCATCCTCTTCATCTTCATCCGCGTCATCCCCATCCCGGCCTGGGGCGTGTTGATCTGGTGGTTCGTGCTCCAGGTCATCACCGGCCTGCCGCAGCTCATGACGTTGCGACCAGAGGTGTCCGGCGGCGTGGCGGTGTGGGCGCACATCGGCGGCTTCGTGGCGGGCATGCTGCTCATCAAGTTGTTCGTGAACCCGCGCTACGCCTCGCAGCGCACGCTGTGGCGGCACCGGATGCATCCCAACCACCCCTGAGCGCATGCAGGCAGGGAGGCGGGCGCCCGGTGGTGGGGGGTGCGGACGCGGTGCATCGACCCGACATTCGAGGGTGATGTTCTTCGCGTCGTGAGGAGGCGGGCATGGGGGCGGACAACCAGTCGCAGGAGCTCTGCGTGCCAGCGGCCAGCGAGACCGGGCGCAAGCGGGTGCTCGTCCTGGGAGGCGGGTTCGCGGGGGTGTACGCGGCGCTGCACCTGGAGCGGCAGTTGGGGCGGCGGGACGACGTGGAGGTCACCCTTGTCAGCCGCGACAACTTCTTCCTCTTCACGCCCATGCTCCACGAGGTCGCGGCGAGCGACCTGAACGCGAGCGCCATCGTCATCTCGCTGCGCAAGCTGTTGCCGCACCTGTCGTTCGTGGAGGGCGACCTCACCGGCCTGGACCTGCACACGAAGACGGCCACGGTGGCGCACGGCGGGCTGGACGGTCACAGCCACACGCTGGCGTACGACTACGCGGTGCTGGCCATGGGCTCGGAGACGAACTTCTTCGGCAAGCCGGGCCCGCGCGACCACACGCTGACGATGAAGACGCTGGGCGACGCGATGCTCCTGCGCAACTGCCTCATCGACCGGCTGGAGGAAGCGGACGCGGACTGCATGACGGTGGGCGGGAAGAACCTCGTCGTCACGTTCGTGGTGGTGGGCGGCGGCTTCGCGGGTGTGGAGACCGCGGGCGCCATCAACGACTTCGTCCACGGCGCCCTGCCCTTCTATCCCAACATCCAGCACGCCAACGTGCGCGTGATGCTGGTGCATGGCGGCAAGGAGGTGCTGCCGGAGCTGGGCGAGGACCTGGGCGCGTACACGCGCAAGAAGCTCATCGAGCACGGCGTGGAGGTGCGCACCGGCATCCACGTGCAGGACGTGACGGCGACGGGCGTGGTGCTGCCAGACGGCACGCTGGTGCCCACCAAGACGGTGGTGTGGGCCGCGGGCGTCACGCCCCCGTCCCTCCTGGAATCACTGCCCTGCGAGAAGGAGCGCGGACGCCTCAAGGTGAACGAGCGCATGGAGGTGCCGGGCTTCCCGGGCGTGTGGGCGCTGGGGGATTGCGCGTCGGTGCCGGACCTCACCAACGGAGGCAAGCCCTGCCCGCCCACCGCGCAGCACGCGCTGCGCCAGGGCGTGGTGGTGGCGCGCAACGTGTGCTCCGCGCTGAAGGGACGGCCGGGCAAGGCGTTCCGCTACAAGATGCTGGGGCAGCTCGCGGCGATTGGCCGGCGCGCGGGCGTGGCGCGCATCCTGGGGCTGAAATTCTCCGGCACCTTCGCGTGGGTCCTGTGGCGCACCATCTACCTGTCGAAGCTGCCGCGCCTGGAGACGAAGGTGCGCGTGGCGCTGAACTGGACGCTGGACGTGCTCTTCCGCAAGGACGTGGTGCAGCTCATCGGCCCCCGGGAGTTGGATCAGCTCACGCTTCCGGCGTTCCCGCTGTCCAGCCGTCAGCAGGTGCGGCACCTGCAAGCGCTCCAGCCACAGCCGAGGCACTGACGCCCGGGCGCGCTCAGGCCAGCGGCGGCAGATGGGCGAGCAGTCGCTCCAGGTCGGGCTGGAGCTCATCCGGCGCAGCGGTGGCCAATTCCTCCGGAGAGTGCGTGCCCCACGTGACGCCGTAGGTCCGCAGGCCCGCGGCCCGGCCCGCGCGCAGGTCCAGCGTGGTGTCGCCCACCATCCACAGTCCTTCGGTGCCCAGCGCCGCGAGCGCGCGGTGGAGCACGTCCGGCGCGGGCTTGTGCGGAAAGCCATCCGTGCCCTGCACGTGGTGCAACAGCCCCTCCATCCCCAGCGCCTCCACGAAGCGCCGCGCCATGTCGCTGCGCTTGGTGGTGGCGACCGCCAGCAGGTAGCCGCGCTCGCGCAGCGTCCGCAGGGTCCGCTCCACGCCAGGGAAGGGCCGCGAGTGGTTGAGGAAGTTGAGCGGGTAGTGCTCGCGGTAGGCCGCGCAGAGGCCGGTGACGTGCTCGGGCGCGAACTGCGTGTACATCACGTCCAGCGGCTGGCCGATGAGGGCTCGCACCTCCGCGATGGAAGGCACCGGCAGGCCCAGGTGCGTGAAGCCGTGGAGGAAGCTGCCAATGATGTCCGGCAGCGAATCCACCAGCGTGCCGTCGAGGTCGAAGAGGATGCCACGGGGGCCCACAGTGTTCACGTGCCGCTGCATATGCCCTCTGGCGCTCCGGTGCACGCGTCCCGTGGGCTCGGTGCCTCCGGGCCTTGTCCGGACGACTGGCCGCCGCACCGCTCGTACGGCAGAGTGCCGCGCGCGATGCCCCGGGCCCGGTGCCCGGGGCGGATCGCCAAGGGCGGGTGCTCGGATGATGCGAGGACGTTTCGGTCGGACCCTGGGAGCGCTGCTCCTGCTCGTGGGCGCGGCGGCGGGCTGCTCCCGTCGCGTGCCAGAAGCGACGCCTGCGCAGGAGGCCGTCTCCGGCGCGCCGACGGTGTACGTGGCGAAGCGGATCCGCACGTTGGATGCGTCGCGGCCCGTGGCGCAGGCGCTCGCGGTGCGCGACGGGCAGGTGCTCGCGGTGGGCAGCCGGGAAGAGGTGCTCGCGGCGGCGGGCCCCGCGGCGCGCGTGGTGGAGCTGGGAGACGCCACGGTGGTGCCGGGCCTCACGGATTCGCACGGGCATCTGGCGGGGCTCGCGGCGGCGCTCGTGCGCGTGCGGCTGGAAGGCACCACGTCACGAGACGAGGTGCGTTCGCGTCTATCCAGCGCGCCGCCTTCCGCGTACCAGGGCGAGTGGCTGCTGGGCGGGGGCTGGGACCAGAACGACTGGCCGGAGAAGGCCTTCCCCACGCACGCGGACCTGGACGCGGCCTTCCCGAAGACGCCCGTGGTGCTGGGGCGCGTGGATGGCCATGCGCTGTGGCTCAACGGCGAGGCGCTGCGCCGAGCGCGCATCGACAAGAACACGAAGGATCCGCAGGGAGGCCGCATCCTGCGCGGCCCGGATGGCGAGCCCACTGGCGTGCTGGTGGACAACGCGATGGAGTTGGCGGACGCGGTGCTGCCCCCGCCCACGGAGGAGCAGCGCGCGGCGCGGCTCAACGCGGCGCTGGAGCACTGCGCGCGGGTGGGGCTCACCGGCGTGCACGACGCGGGCATGGACCTGAAGACCTTCCGGCTGCTCCAGCAGTGGGACAAGGAAGGCCGCCTGCCCCTGCGCATCTACGCCATGGCGGACGGACAGACGGCGGACCGCGAGCAGTACCTGAAGGACGGCCCCTTCCAGGGCAAGCTCCTGACGATGCGCGCGGTGAAGCTCACCCTGGACGGCGCGCTGGGCAGCCGGGGCGCGGCGCTGGGCGCGCCCTACAGCGACGAGCCTGCCCACCAGGGCCTGCTCCTGCTGTCGCCGGAGGAGTATGCCGCGCGAGTGCATGCCTTCGTGGGCCGCGGCTTCCAGGTGGCCACGCATGCGATTGGCGACCGCGCCAACACACTGGTGTTGGACACGCTCCTCAAGGAGATGGAGGCCACGGGGAACAAGGAGGGTCGCCACCGCGTGGAGCACGCGCAGATCATGCGCCCGGAGGACATCACCCGACTGGGCGCGAATGGCTTCGTCGCGAGCGTCCAGCCCACGCACGCCACCAGTGACATGCCGTGGGCCCAGGTCCGCGTGGGCCCGGAGCGCATCCAGGGCGCCTACGCGTGGCAGAAGCTGAAGGCCGCGGGCGCGGTGCTGGCATTGGGCAGTGACTTCCCGGTGGAGCGGCCGGACGTGCTCGCGGGGCTGTACGCGGCGCGCACGCGGCAGGACGCCAGCGGGCAGCCTCCGGGTGGATGGCAGCCCGACCAGCGCCTGAGTGGCGAGGAGGCGCTGGAGGGCTTCACGGTGGGCGCGGCGTATGCGTCGTTCGCGGAAGGCAAGCGGGGCCAGTTGAAGCCAGGCCAGGACGCGGACTTCGTGGTGCTGTCGGTGGATCCGGTGGACGGCCCCGCGGCGGACCTGCTCACCGCGCAGGTGCGCCTGACGGTGGTGGCGGGCCGCGAGGTGTTCCACGCGGCCGCGCCGTAGCCGGGACGTCCTTGCGAGGCGGAGGCCCTACAGCTCCGCCTCGTAGCTGAGCGACTGGATGCGCTTGTTGACGTCCTCCTGCAGGCGGACGCGCTCCTTCTCGATGCGCTCCAGCTCTCCGCCGATGGCCTCCAGCCGGTCTTCCTGCGCGTTGAGCTTGGTGACGAAGCGATCCACCAATTCGCGCTGCGATGCACCGCTCTGGAGCGAGCCGATGTTCGAGCGGATTCGCTCCTGGTCGTTGAAGAGCTGGGTGCGCTCCTCGGACAGGCGCTGGGTGTCGCGGGTGAATTGGGCCAGCTTCTCGCGCAGGGCCACCACGTCGCGCAGCACCTGGGCGACGCGCGCATCGATGAAGCGCGAGTCCAGGAAGTACGCCACCTGGACCAGCTCCAGGCTGCCGATGTGGTACTGGCGCTGGCCCTTGGTGCGCTCGGTGACGGTGAGCGTGTCGGAGGCGCCCGGGGCCAGCTCGCGCTTGAAGCGCCAGAAGCCGTCGGTGGTCTCCGCGGGGGCGTCCGTGTCCTTCAGGTCCCAGCCGGTGCGCGGGTGCTCCACGTAGAGCGTCTGGGCGCGCTTCGCCTTGTTGCGCACGAGGTACTTCGTGCGGCGCTGGTGGAAGAACTCGGTCACCAGGGTGCCCCGGTTCAACTGGGCGCGGAACACCGGGCCATCCTCCTGGTTGTCATCCACGGACACGGAGCAGGACAGCTCCACGGCGTAGGGCACGAAGCGCACGTCGTCGGGCTTGAGGGTGTCGAGCATTGCCTCGCCCACGTACGTCTCGTCCTCGGTGACGGTGACGGGGCCGCCCTCCAACGTGAGGCCCGTGGTGTTCTTGAACTCGATGCATGTCATCGGGTTCTTCTCGCGCGTGGCGCGGTTGTAGAGCAGCACGCGGCGGCCCTCGAACGGACGGTGCAGGATGGGGACGAGCGCGCTCTGGTTGCGGTGCACCGTCACCGGGCGGTCCACGCTGTACTCGAAGAGGTCACCCACCTCCTTGGTCACGGTCTTCACGGCGGTGCTCTGCTCCAGCCGCTCGCGCATGCCGCCCCGGCCTCCACCGCCGACGCTCCTGCTGCGCATGGCGGGGGCCGGCGCGGGGGCGTCCATGGGCATGAAGCTGGCGCTGGGTGGGGCCCCGCTGCTGCCGAAGGCGCCGGCATCGGAGACCTCCGATTCGTCGTACGATTCGGACCGGGCCTCCTCGGGAATCACGGGCGCGACGCCCACCTCCGAGCGCACCTCCACGATGGGGCGGCGCTGGTAGCGGGGGTTGTAGAGGTCGTGAACGAAGGACACGGGGAGGCCGGCGATGAGCGACAGCTCCACGTCCACCCAATCCTCGTCGCCGGTGTTGTCCACGAGCGCCCAGCCCTGGAGCAGCGGCGGCTGCGCCTCATCCAACAGGATGCGGTAGCTGGTCTTCCACACGGGGGACTCCAGCACGTAGCTGACGAACAGCTCGCGCGTGCCCTCTCCGGCGGTGAGGATGGACAGCCGCTTGGAGTCCTTCTTGTACGAGGACATGACGGTGGCCAGGTAGAACTCCAGGTCCTTGCGCACGGCCTCGTCGAGGAACTCCAGCTCGCTGATCTCCAGCACGTCGAAGGTGCGCAGGGCGGAGCCGACGAGCAGCGTGAGGAAGGGGCGGATGACGCTCGCCTCGCCCTGGACGACGGGGAGGGACTCCAGACCGACGATGGCGCCTTCCACCTGTCCGCCGCCGATGCGAGCGCGGACGCGGGCGCCCTTCACCTGACCGAGCAGCGCGGTGAGGCTGCCGTGTTCGGGGATGCGGATGGTGGCTTCGGAGAGGAGCTGCTCCAGGGGCTTGGTGGAGTCGTAGCTCACGGCGGAGACGGAGCCGCCGGACAGGTCCAGCACGGTCATGGACTTGAGCACGTCGTTCATGTCGCGCGCCTTGAAGTCCAGGTGCGCGGTCTCGCTGTCCGTCACCTTGCCCCGGCGCTCGAAGTAGCCGACGCCGTGTTTGTAGAGGACGACACGGCGGATGGACAGGGGCGAGGGCATGCGCGGGACTCCGGAGGTGATGGATGGACCTGACGGAGGTCTAGCAGTGCTGGGGTGGGGGCTTCCACTGGGAGTGGGGGTGGGTGTCCTGGCATGGTGCGCGGGCCGTGCTTCCCGGGAGCGTCATGCGCTGGTTGTGCTGGCTGTTGGTGGGCCTGTGGTGTGGCTGTGCCGCGACGTCGCCGGTCGCGACGTTCTCATCCGAAGGTGTCTGGGAGGAAGCCGGGTCCGAACGGGAATGTGAGGACAGTGGGGAGGACCGGTGCCTCGAACCTCTGTGCACGGAGGAAGCCTGTGCGCTGTTCCGGTGCGAGGACCTGGATCCGGGCCGCATCGTGCTCACGCGCGGTGCGATGGTTCCGCCGGTGTTCGTGGCGCCGGGGAGTGGGCCTCGGCGCAACTGGGGCGCCGTGCAGGAACTCCCGCGTGATGCGCGACCCGTCATGGTGTTCCGACTCCATCCTCGCGAGAAGCTGCCCAGTCAGGTGCAGCGAGAGCGGGCGATGGAGGAGTGGGCGAAGCGGCCCAAGGAACGCCACCACATCTTCCCACAGGCGTTCAAGGACCACTTCGACAGAAAGAAGATCGACATCCACCAGTACGTGTTGGCCGTGGACGTGGACGTCCACAGGCGCATCCATCGGGGGAAGGACGGCGGTCCGTGGAATCAAGAATGGCAGGTCTACATTGATGGTCCTGGAACGATAACCAGCAAGGCCCAGCATTTCGACCAGGCCTTCCTGATGATCCAGAAACATGGCCTCTTTGGTCTGACGATGACGTATTGGCAGCAGGTGGACCTCGTGCCATCCCCATTGGAGGACTGACGGGTGCGCTACTTCGAACCGGCCGTGCTGCGCGAACCCGACTCGGGACAGTGGAGCGGGGAGTACCGCGCCAAGCGCCGTTGGTATGTGCCAAGCCAACTCTGTCCCCGTTGTGAAGCCTGGGGAGGAATGCAGGCTTATCCCTCGGTGGATCTGTCCAGCCTGCCGGATAACGAATCCCTGGCTGATGTATGGCCACAGGCTCCCGAGGAGGTGGCTCGCCGCATGGCGTTGGTGCGTCCCTTCGTTCCACCGGAACTCCCTCTTGAGCCCGGGTACAGCTTGGGTCCGCTGGTGGGAACGGCGCGCGGCCATTTCGGTCCCGTGACCGTGTGGCCCGCGTGGCAGGTGCTCGTGCGCGAGGATGCGCGCGACCTGCTTCTGGGCGAAGGACTGCAAGGCATCATCCCCGTCCACGCGCAGCTGCGCACCAAGCGCACGAAGGAACTGCCCCTCTACGAACTGGAAGTGCATCCCCTGGCGAAGCTGCATCCCGACTGCATCTACGACCGGGAACCCACCTGCCCGTTCTGCGGACGCCACGGCTTCATGCTGCCCCCGAAGCGCTGGCTCCTGCGCGAATCCGTGCCCGCCGGACTCGACCTCTTCGGCGTGGAGGAAACCAACCGCATCGTCGTCTCCGAGCGCTTCGTCGACACCGTGAACCGCCTGGGTCCCAGTGACGTGTTCTACCGGGAGATCACCGTCGGGTAGCCGCCCCTGTCGGCTACAGCACGTTGCCTTCGAACGCGAAGACGGACTCCGCGCCGTCCCAGCCCCCGGCCCGGTGTATCTAGCGGCCTGCGAGGGGGCGCATCCCCTGACGCCCCTCCCGAGGCCCACGCATGCGAAGCACCCTCCCCCGTTCCTCCTCCCGGCCCTTCCTGCTGTGCGCCGTGCTCGCCCTGGGCGCGGCCTCCGGCTGCGAAAGCGTGAAGCCCCGCGCCACGCCGCCCGCGGATGGCACCTCCGCCATCCCGCAGCCCGACACCACCGCGTCCACCCCGCCCGACGCCTCCGTCACTCCGGATGCCGGCGGCACCACCTCCTCCGCCACCGCATCACCGTGGCAGCGCGCCCGCGTCGGTGACCGCGTGGAGTACGCCTTCTCCGCGCACCGGGGCCGCCCGGGCGGTCAGCGCGTCGCGGGGCCTCCCGGCCCTGGCACCGGCGTGGCTGGCCACGTCGCCCTGGAGGTCGTCGCCGTGCAGGCCCCGTGGGCTTGGCTCACCGTCACCTTCACGGATGATCAGGGCAAGCCGCTCGCCCACCCGCGCCTCTCCCAGGGCCGCGTGCTGCCCATGCGCATGGAAGAGACCCAGGCCTGGAAGGCAGAACACCGCGGCCAGCGCTCCACCGAGCAGACCACCGCCGCTGGCCGCACCTGGGACGCGCAGCGCTACCTGCACGACAGCCGCCCCAGCGACGGTCCCCTCCAGAACCGCCTGTATGCCTCGGAGCCCGGACCGCTGTACCTCACCCACGGCCTGCTCGACGCCAGCACCACCCTCTCCGGCTTCGGCGCCAGCGGCAGCCAGCAACTCACGCTCGTGTCCTTCCGCCAGGGCACCGACGCCGCCGGCACCCTCCCCGTCATGGAGCGGCCCTGGGGCCCGGGCACCTGGTACGACGTGCGCCAGGACATCTCCGGCACGCCCTCCGTGCGCCGCGTCTGCCTGGGCGCTGAACGCGGCTTCCTGCTGCGCAAGGACCTGACCGGCCCCACCGGCGACGCACCTTGCGCGGACTTCCAGGAGGCCGACGCCACGCCCGTGGAAGAGGCCCTCCTCGCGCTCGTCAGCGAAGCCGTCAGCCTGCCGCAGCAGTGGCCGCCCGTCACCGCCGGCACTGTGCCCTCGCGACGGGAGACCCTCACCGTCGCCCAGCGCCCCATCCCCGCCATCGTCTTCGAAACGCCGCTGGGTGAAGGCGCCGAGCGCCGCGTGCAGGTCGCCTCCTACGCCGCGGATCCATGGGGCGCCGCGCTCCACGGACTCGCGGACGAGCCCCGCTTCGGCACGCTGTCGGACGCCATCTTCCGCGCTCCGCTCAAGGGCAAGCGCGTCGCCGAGGACAGCGGCGCGCTCGCGGGCTGGGGCGCCTGGGTGAAGGACGGCGGGAAGTAGTCCCCGCGCCCTTCAGTCACACGTGCGGCGCTCCGGCTTGTCCTTGCGGCACTGCGCCACGGACGGGAGCGCCTCGCGCGCCTCGTCCGACACCTCCACCAGCTGGCGCGCGCACTCCCGCGCCGCCAGCGTGCCCTGGATGTCGAAGAGGCCCAGCACCTCCGTGCACCGCTTCTGGAGCGACTCCACCCCGGCCACGAAGAGCGGCTGCATCACCTCCGGCGTGAACGAATAGCCGCTCGCCGTCGCCAGTCCCGTCTCCGGCTTGAACATCCAGGCCGTGCGCCAGCTGGTCGCCACCTGGTCGAAGCGCGCCGAGCCCATCCACACCGCCTGCCCCGCCGCCGGCGCCACCGTCCGGGCCGACTCGAAGCCCGTGCCCTTGCGGCGGCAGAAGTCCTCGCTCGCGCCCCGGAGCATGCAGACGTTGTACTCGCCCAGCCGGCGCGCCACCGCGAGCAGCTCCGCCTGCTGCACCTCGCCCACGCGCGGCTGCGCGACGAACAGGTCGATGGTGCGCATCAGCACGCTCATCGCGTTCTTCGGATCCTTCGCGGGCGACGGGTTCACCCCGCCCGTCGAAATCACCAGCACCCGCTCCGCCCCGCGCTGCACCGCCTGGAGGAGCGGCAGCCCGGAGCGCACCCCGCCGTCGTAGTACGTCCCGTTCCGGTTCCCGGAGGCCGACGGCAGCCCCTTCACCGGATCCGACAGCACCGGCTCCACGATGGACGCCACGATGGCCCGCGTCATCCCCCGCTTGCGCTCCGCGTCCGTCCCCCCGGCCTTGAAGTCCGCCGGATCCTGGTCGCTCACGCCGAAGACATCCCCCGTCTGGAAGTCCACCGACACCGACACCAGCTCCGTGCCGTTGTGGAACATGGCCGGCTGGATGAACGTCTCCAGCTTCGAATACACCCCATCGAACCGCACCAATCCCCGCGTGTCGTCCGCCAGGTTCCACAGCCACGTGGAGTTCACGCAGTAGAGGTCCGACTCCACCGTGCACGTGTAGTTGCCCAGCAGAAGCTGGCGCGCCTGCGCCTCATGCCCCGGCGTGTGGAACAGGTCCACCAGCGTGCTGATGAGCGCCCCGGTGCTCGTGCCCGCCGCCAGGTCGATGCGCGCATCCCCGCACCCCTCCGGCGCGGGCTTGCCCCGGCACTGCTCCAGGATGCCCAACAGCCGCCAGATGGCCCCCGCGCTGAACGCGCCGTTGGCCCCGCCGCCGCTCAGCACCACCGCGTTGGTGGGCCGCTTCAGGTCCCGGCGCCACGTGCGCGCCCGCACGTAGCCGGCCGCGGACGCCGCGCCCTCCCGGATGCCCTGCGCCAGCGCTTCGCGTGTCAGCGGCACCTCCAGCGACTGCTGCAACGCCGCCAGCGACGGCGCGAGCCCCAGCGTGTTCGCGAGGAAGCGCTGCGCGTCCACCTCCGCCTCCAACGGCGTCGCCACGGAGAGCGACTGCGCGGACAGCGGCACGCCCCACGCCGACGCCTTCACCGTCCGGTCGATGTAGCCCGTGCGCGCGTCGTTCTCATAACAGGCCGCGGTGTCGGCCCCCGCGCGCTGGAGCAGACACGCCGTCATGTCCAGCACGGCCTCCGGCGACGCCCCCAGCGCGTCCATCCATCCGCCCGCGCGTTCGGCGTCCACGTACGAATCCATGAGCTGCGCGCGCGTGAGCCCCGCCACGCGCTCCACCGCCGGAACCCGGGGCGGCGCGTCCTGGGGCGCTGCTGACTCCGGCGCGTTCATCGTGTCCAGCAGGACGTCCGTGCGCAGGAAGCTGCACCCGCTCAGCGGGGCGGCGAGGAGGACCAGCAGCGGGAGCGTGACGTGACGGCGCATGGGGACGCCTCCTTGAGAGCGGGCCTCCCTCATCCTTAGCCGAAGGGCTGGCGGGCAGGCCACGGCCCGGAGCGTCGGGCATCCGCAATCCAGCAAAAGCAGGCCTCGCGACGCGGCGCGGTGCGGTTAGCATGCGCGCCCCCCAACGGGAGGCTCGAGGACCCATGGTTGAGTATGATCCGCATCGATGGTGGAGCTACTTCCACTACCTGCGCGGTTCGATGGTGAAGCAGATCGTCGGCCGTGTGTTGTTGTTCGTCCTCTGGTCCGCGGGTGTGGTGGCCTTCTCACGGCACGTGGCCCACGTGGGCGTGCCCCTCACGGTGCACACGCTGGCCGGCATGAGCTTGAGCCTGCTGCTCGTGTTCCGCACCAACGCCTCCTATGACCGCTTCTGGGAGGGCCGCAAGCTGTGGGGCGGCATCGTCAACGAGACGCGCAACCTGGCACGTGCGTCGGAGGTGTTCCTGGGCCGCACGCCCCTGTACGCCCCGCTGGTGCGCTGGACGGCCGCGTTCCCCTTCGCCGCCGCCGCGTGGCTGCGCGGCCAGCGCCAGTTGGGCCCCCAGGCCGCGGAGCTGCCCCAGGCCTTCGTGCAGGAAGTGTTGAGCGCGCAGCATGTCCCGCTCAGCGTGGCGCGGCGGATGACGGCCGTGCTGGACGAAGGGCGCCGCTCGGGACTGTATCCGGAGTACGTCCAGATGCAGCTCGACCAGAACGTGCAGTTGCTCATCGACTACCTGGGTGGCTGCGAGCGCATCCACCGCACGCCCATGCCCTTCGCGTACATGGTGCACCTGCGCCGCGCCCTCATCCTCTACTGCGGCACCCTGCCCTTCTCGCTGGTGGACACCTTCGGGTGGGTGACGGTGCCCGCCACCTTCGTCGTCACGTATGTCTTCTTCGGCATCGAGGAGATCGGCGTCGAAATCGAGGACCCCTTCGGCACCGACGACAACGACCTGCCGCTCGACACCATCTGCGAGAACATCCAGAACAACCTGCTGGCCTTCCTGCCGGCCAACCCCAACGCCCATGACCACTCCGCCCCATGACGCCGTGGTCCCTCACGTCAACTCCGTCCTCTTCCAGATGAAGTGGAAGGCCGAACTGCGAGCCAGCGGCGCCATGACGCCGCGCGTGCCGGTGCGGTTCGTGGCCGAACAGGGACGCGCGCTGCGCGTCATCGACATCCGGGAGAAGGAGGAGCTCACCGGCCTGATGGGCCACATCCCCGGCTCCCTCTGGGTGCCGCTGGAGCGCATCGCGGAGGTGTACCAGCAGTTGGGCCCGGACGTGCCCGTGGTGCTGGTGTCGCACAGCGGCCGGCGCGCGGGCCTGGCGACGCAGTTCCTCCAGGCGCTGGGCATGCGGTACGTGGCGGCGCTGTCGGGCGGGATGCTCGCGTGGCGCAACGCGGGCTACTCCGCCACGCGGCACTCGCACATCTTCGAGCGCGGCCTCACCACGGCCACCTTCGTGGAGGAAGGCCCCCTGGACGGCCCCCTGACGAAGGCGCACATCGAGCAGCACGTGGGCGACCCCAGCCAGGTGCGGTGGGCCCGGCTGTCCGCGCTGCTGATGAGCGGCCGGCGCTCGTGCGTGGACGGCCGCGACGAGCAGGGCGTCATCGGCACGCCGGGCGGCGACGCGGGCGAGTTCCTGCTGGCGCTCGCCAGCGTGGAGCGCATCACCGGCAAGACGCTGGACTTCCGCGCGGTGGAGGAGAGCCTCCTCCAGGAGCTGGAGGTGTTCGGCCGCTTCTACATGCACACCGACACGCAGGCGTGGGAGAAGCTGGTGGCCTCCATCTCCAGCGACCCGCGTCTGTCCAACCGGCCCCTGCCGCCCCTGAACGACGAGGCGGGGTGGCACGCCCTGCTGGAGCACCCGGCCCCGGAGTCGCGCTCCGCGCTGATGGAGCACCTGCTGGAGCCCGCGCACCTGGGCTGCGGCCACCTGAAGTTGATGCTGACGAAGCCGGGGGACTACGGCGTGCGTCCGGAGCTGGTGCGCTCGTTCCTGCGCGCGTACCACGACCTGCGCTGGCAGGGCATGCCGGACCTGGAGTTCGTCACGCTCGCGGGCGCGCACGACGAGGCGGCGGTGCTGTCCGTGTACGTGGAGCAGGAGCTCTGGGACATGTCCTCCATCCCGCTCGTGTCTCCATCCGTGGGCCCCAAGCAGGTGTTCGTCGCGCACCCGCAGGTGGCGGCCAAACACCGGGACCACTACGTGGAGTTCTTTCGCCGCCTGCCGCACCTGGTGACGCTGGAGCCGCACCACGTCGAGCCGCTGCGCACGGAGATGAACGCCATCGCGAACATCCAACTGGGCCACACGCTCCAGCACCTGGCGAAGGGGCTGCCCGTGTTCGAGGCGCGCTTCGAGGGCGGCGACAAGGTGCGCGTGGTGGAAGCGGGCAAGGTGTAGCAGCCCGCGCCTCCCGGGCTTCCCGTGCGACGCGCGCGGGAGCCCGGGGTGGAGCGTCACGCACTACTCGGCGACGGAGACCTTGACCTCGATGTTGCCGCGCGTGGCGTTGGAGTACGGGCACACCTGGTGGGCCGCCTCCATCAGCTTCTGCGCCTCTTCGTGGGGGATGCCGGGCAGGATGCCCTGGAGCTCCACCGCGAGGCCGAAGCCGCCCTCGGGCGTCTTCCCGATGGTGACCGTCGCCTTCACGCCCGCCTTCTCATCCAGCTTCTTGCCCATCTTGCCGGCCACGAGGCGCAGGGCGCTCTCGAAGCAGGAGGAGAAGCCCGCGGCGAAGAGCTGCTCGGGGTTGGTGGCCGTCGTCTTGCCAGAGCCGCCCAGCGTCTTGGGCATGGCCAGCTCCAGGCCGTCCAGGGGGCTGTCGTTCAGCGAGACCCGACCGTTGCGGCCGCCGTGCGTGATGGCGGTGGTGGAGTAGAGCTTCTCGGCGATGGTGACCTGGGCCATGGGGTGCTCCTTCAGGTGCTGCGTTTGGGTTGGCGAACTACCTTGAAACCGATTCGAACAGGCGCTGGACGTCCCGGCGCAACCGGGCCAGCTCTTCCATCGTCAGGCCGGTGCGGCAGGCGATGGCCTCCGGGATGGACGCGGCCTTGCGGCGCAAGCCGCGCCCCTGCGGCGTGAGCGACACGCGCACCGACCGCGCGTCTTGCGTGGAGCGCTCCCGGCGCACGAACGCCAGCGTCTCCAGCCGCTTGAGCAGGGGCGTGAGCGTGCCCGAGTCCAGGTACAGCTTCTCCCCCAGCTCCTTCACCGACACCCCGTCCGTCTCCCACAGCACCAGCATCACCAGGTACTGCGGGTACGTCAGCCCCAGCTTCGACAGGAGCGGCGTGTAGGCCTGCACCATCGCCCGCGACGCCGCGTAGAGCGGAAAGCAGAGCTGGAGGTCCAGGCGGAGGAAGTCATCCGACGACATGGGAGATAGGTAGCGCGCAATTAAATTGCGCGCAACTGAATTGGCGATGGGGGGGGAAGTCCGGGTGGGGGTGGGTGTGTTCCCCGGTGAGCAGGGGTCGTGGTACAGCCTCCACCCCCGGAGTGCCCGGGAACTGTCGAGGACGAAGGATGCTCAGGACGGTCACCGCCACGCGCTACGTGACGCCGCTACGCGAAGGGGGCTCGTTGCCCGCCATCGTGGAGGCGAACGACGCGGGGCTCTATGTCGTGAAGTTCCGGGGGGCTGGGCAGGGCGCCAAGGCGCTCATCGCCGAGCTCTTGGCCGGAGAGCTGGCGCGCGTGCTGGGCCTGCGGGTGCCGGAGCTGGTGTTGGTGGAGCTGGACACGTCGCTGGGGCGCAACGAGCCGGACAGTGAGATTCGCGAGCTGCTCAAGTCGAGCGCCGGGCTGAACCTGGCGCTGGACTATCTGCCGCGCTCGGTGACGTTCGACCCGCTGGCGGTGCCGGTGCCGGAGGCGCAGGTGGCGTCCGCCATCGTGGCGTTCGACGCGTACGTGACCAACGTGGACCGCACGCCGAAGAACCCCAATCTCCTCGTGTGGCACCGCAACCTCTGGCTCATCGACCATGGGGCGGCGCTGTACTTCCACCACTCGTGGGACGGCTGGGAGGAGCGCAGCCAGGGACGCTTCGCGCCCATCAAGGACCACGTGCTGCTGCCCTGGGCGCATGCGCTGGCGGAGGCCGGGGACCTGCTGCGCGAGCGGGTGACGCGGGAGGTGGTGGAGCGCATCGTGGGGTCGATTCCGGAGGCGTGGCTGGGCCAGGAGCCCGTGTTCGCGTCCACGGCGGAGCACCGCGCGGCGTACGTGACGTGGCTGATGCGCAGGTTGGAAGCGGCGCCGGCGTTCATCGAGGAGGCGACGCGTGCCCACGCCCAGCTCGTTTGATTACGCCATCATCCGGCTGGTGCCCCGCGTGGAGCGCGAGGAGTTCATCAACGTGGGAGTGGTGCTCTTCTGCGTGCAGCACCGCTTCCTGGGGGCGCGCGTGGAGTTGGATGAGGCGCGGCTCAAGGCGCTGTCACCGGACGCGGACGTGGAGCTGCTGAAGGGCCACCTGGAGAGCTTCCGCCGCGTGTGCGCGGGTGGGAAGGACGCGGGGCCCATTGGACGGCTGCCGCAGAAGGAGCGCTGGCACTGGCTGGTGGCCCCGCGCAGCACCATGCTCCAGACGGGCCCCGTGCACGTGGGCCTGTGTGATGATCCGGACCGCTCGCTGGAGCACCTGTTGGACACGATGGTGCGGGTGAAGCCGGCGGTTTGATGCACGGCCTGGGCGCGCCGCTCCACGCCTGGGCCGTCATTCCTCCTGGAGTTCCTTCAACCAGAACCAACGTCCGTTGGAGCGCAGCGCCCCTTCGAGGAACTCGGAGAACGAGTTGGCGATCTGCGCGCAGTACACCGGGTCTGGGAATCCCTCGCGGTAGCCGTCGCGGATGGGGTATCGGCCGCCGGTCTGCTGACTTACGTCGAGCAGGATGTAGTTGCTGTCCTGGACCTCGCAGACCGAATACCAGGACGCGGAGCCTGACTTGTCGGTGTCATCCTGGAGCATCACCACCCGTGCACGGCGAATCTCCGCCAAGGGATGGAATGCGAACTCAGGGTTGATGCGGTCGAACAGGTTGGCGCCGTCGCAGCGCAGATAGAAGGCACGGAGGTCGGGGTCCAGGCGCCACCCCACCCTTTGCTCGAACGCCTCGATTTGCATCGGAGTCGCGGGCGGGTTGGGGAAATGGAGGCGCGACACCTCCTTGAGCAATTCGATCACGGAAAGGAGATGTTGCGCACCGTGACGGTGTGCGTTCCATCTTCCGCCCACAGCTTGAGAGTGTAGGGACCCAGCGCCTTCGATGACGGCAGTTCGAATTCCACGATGACCAGCCCCTTTGCACCGGAGGCGATGGGCTCCTGGGGCCAGATGCCCAGTGGGGACACGGTGCGTCCAGTCCCGTCCACCAACGCAGCCCCCATGGGCCGCCAGGACACTTCCAAGTGGTTCTGCAACGTTGCTCGGATCGCCGCCCGCGTCGCAGCGCGGAAGGTGGTGACCCGCCGCATCGACAGCGCCTCCTTTTGCGTCCTTTGAAAGGTGAGCGTCAGGTCACGGAAAGCCACGCCCTCATCCACCATCACCCCCGAGGCCAGCAATCCGGTCAGTCCATCGGGCCGCGCTTGCGTCGCGCGCAGGCGTTCCACCTCCGCCTGAGTGCGTCCGACCTCCGCGCGAAGTTGTCGAACCTCCTGCTGATAGGACTCCATGGAACGTGGGTGGCGGTACAACTCCACCTGACGCTGCGCCAGGGCGGGATGCACCACCAGCACCAGCTCTGCACGCACAGGAGCCGCCCCATCCGCGAAGACAAGGGTCAGCTTCAACCGCGTGCCTTCTTTCACATCACTCCGGGGCAGCAGCGCGAGCGTGTCCGTCCCTTCCATGACCCGGCGGAAATTCTCCCGTCCTGTCAGCTCCCATCGCGCTACGGGCGAATCGCTCAACAGCAAGGTGGCCAGCCCCGGACTGACGGTGAGCTCATGAGGCGTCCCCTCCCGCTCGGCGGACACATCGATACGGCCCACGCCCTCCTCGTCGGAAGCATCCCGAACCTGGGCTGCTGCTCCCGCGGCAAGGGTGAGAGCCGCCACCAGGGCGACCTTCCACGTGAACGCGACAGCCTCATGACTCCGGGCAGCAAGAAGGCACAGGTTCACTCGAAATGGTCCACGGCACGCAGGTAGACCGTGCTCTTGACGACCGCCATGTCCTCCGTGCTCCCATTCAAGATGGGCATTCCGTGCTCGACCCCACCTCCATCCAGAATCTCCAGGCATACCGGGTAGCGCTCACCCTTCTTCGTTCGGACCTCCGTGAAGCGGCCGTACAGGTACTCCCCTCGAATGAGGCGACCGAACACCACGGTTCCATTCGGGAGACTGCCCATCTCCTCAAGCGTTTCGAGGCGCCACGGTCCTTCCCTTACCGAGATGGCGCCCCCATCCTCGAACCGGGAATTGAGCGCCGCATCGATCCTCTTTCCCACGTTGATCCCCAACGTCCGCATGGCCTCCACGGCCCCCGCCGGACACTCCTCGGGCGGTGGCGAGGGCCGCACCTGGGGCCCCGCGGGGCAGGCCAGGGTGGAGCAGGTCGCGGCGGCGAGCAGGGCGCGGGAGGCCGCCGCACGGGAACGGGTACGACGGGCGGTCGCGGGAGAGGTCTTCGTCACGGGCGTTTCTTCTTTCCACGAATGCGCCACCTGGAAGGCGACGGCCACAGGGGGAACCGCCACCCACGGTGACGCGACTGCGGCCCGGGCAGCTTCCGGTGAAGCCTCGGCGGACGCTACTTCCGGATCCGACTCCTGGTGCAACGACAGGCGGGACGGAGCGATGCCTCCCAACGCAGCCACCAGCACCGCCACCCCGCACGCCAGCAGCCCCCACTTCTTCCATCCATCTCCCCACCGACGGACGGAGCGCGGCGGTGGCAACGACGCCAGGACCGGCATCGGCATGACCGGTGGAACAGGCACCCGCCCCCGATGCGGGGGGCCCGGCGCCTCGCCGTGCACCATCCAGGCGTCATGCTCCTCGACCTCGTCCGGAGGCACCGGAGCCAGGGAAACCTCCGCGACATCCGGGAGCAGCGGGACATCCCACGCATCGTCCATCACGAGTGCCGCCAGCGCTTCGTCCAGGGCCCTGGCACCTTCTCCGCGCGCCTCGGGCGCCTTCGCGAGCAGGCGCAGGCAGAGCTGGCCCAACGCCTCTGGCACGCGTGCGTTGCGCACCTGGGGCGGCACCGGGGGCTCGTGGATGACAGCGTCGACTTCCGTGGCGGTGTCGGGCGACTCGAAGGGCCGCCGGTCCGTGAGCATCCAGTAGAGGACGACCCCCAGCGCATACAGATCATCCGCACGCGAGGCCTCGTAGTGGGCGCCCTCCTCCCACCCGTGCTCCCGCAGGTAGGCCAGCGACTCCGGACTGCGATACTGCGGCGTGCCGGGCGGCAGGATGCCCTGGGTCAGCCGTGGCGCGCCCTCGTAGTGACCGACGCCCACGTCCAGCAGCACCGCTTGCCCGGTGGACTCGCGCACCTGGATGTTGGACTCCTTGATGTCCCGGTGCAGCGTCTGCCGTGTGTGCATCGCCTCCAGGCCGCGCGACAGGTCCCGCATCAGCGCCACCACGCGCCGGGCGCTGGGATTCTCCTCGCGGACCCAGTGGTGCAGCGTGCGCCCCTCCACCAGCTCCATGGCCAGGTAGAACCACGTGGGCCGCTGCTCCGGATGCAGGCCGCAGTGGCGGAAGCCCACCACGTTGGGATGCTCCAGGCGCATCAGGATGGCCACCTCCCGCGCGGCCCAACCTCCAAGCCCCATCCGCGACTGGAGCTTCAACGCGAAGGACTCGCCTCCACGTCGGGCGCGATACACCACGCCACTGCCACCCCGCCCCAGCAGCGCCTCCACGATGAAGCCGCCGACATCCGTGCCCGGCAACAGGTCCGCGAAGTGCTGGCCGTTCACGCGTCCACCCTCTGTATCCGGAGGTCTCCTGCGTCAGCGTGCCGGTCGCGACGACACAGGAGACCCAAAAGTCTAACACCCAGGAGACCCGGTAAGTCTAATCATGTCTTGAGACCTGGCGCACGGGCTTTGCGCTACGCTCCGTCTCCACGCATGGACGAACAACTGGGGAAGAAGGTGGGCAAGGCCGCGCGCGAAGCCCGCGCGAGGTTGGGCCTGACGCAAGCAGAGGTCGCCGCCACCGTGGGGATGAACTCCATGGTCTACAGTCGGGTGGAACGCGGGAAGATGGTCCCCAGCGCGACGATGCTGTGCAAGTTGAGCATGGCGCTGCGGGTATCCTCGGACGAACTGCTGGGGCTGGCCCGCACGGATACAGAAGCCCGCCGTGAGGCCCAGAAAGAGCCTCCCGCGCTGCGACGACTGGTGACGCTGGCGCGCGAGCTGGAGGAGGAGAAGCTGGACGCCCTCGTCGCCATGGCTCGCGCGCTGTCCCGCTAAGCAGGTCGCCAGGAATTCGCTATCCCATCGGGCCAGCCGCCGAGGACACCGTGGCGCGCGTGGGACGCCCCGCCCCCATGCGCAAGCCCTTCCCGTGGAGCCGGACAGCGGGGCGCTCCGGGCTCCATCCGCCTTGGGTCTCAACCCCGGCGCGCCTGACAAGGAGCGCCGCGTTGAGGGACCCGCCGGGCTCCACCTTGGGAAACCTGTCCGACTGTCGGACAGGTTTGGACACCTCGTCGGCGGAGGGGCGCCCCCATCCCGAGCCTCCCCCACCGGCTTTCGCGGACAAACCCGCGAGGCGGCCACCCCCTTCACCTCTTCCCGCGTCCTTGATGCCAGGACCCTTCCCCTGAGGAGGAGCGCCTGCGTCCATGGACCTTGAAGGTGCATCCACTTGAGCCGGGCTTCCGCACCGGATCCGTCAACGAACTTCTGGCGACCTGCTCAGGAGGCCTTCCTACCCCCGAGGACGCATGGCCTTCGCTCCCGGGCCATGTTTCTTTTATAGACCTACAGAGTCTATTGGCAGGCCGCCTTCGCAGCGATTTCCATGTGTCACCGTTTCAACGGTCCTGACGGCTTTCAGGCTGTCAGACGCCCCCACTACAACGGGGGCGCCTTCCCCGGTGTCGTCGGGAGGGTCCATGCGAAAGGTGCACACGTTGCGTTCCATCCAGACGCTTCTTCGATCCGTTGTGTTGCTGGGCACGCTGGGCAGCGCCGCCGCGTCCGCTGCGGACCTTGTTCCCGAAGCGCGCAAGGGCGCGCAGGGCCCTCAGGTGGAGGCGGCCTTCCGCCACCTCCGGGCCCACGGCTACTTTCCCAACGCGGAGTTGGCGCGCCAGTACCCGGGCTTCCGTCCCGCGGTGGCACGCGAGCCCGCCCGTCCCGACCTCTTCGATGACGCGATGGAGGCCGCGTTGAAACGCTTCCAGGAGGCGCAGGGGCTTGCCGTCACCGGGACGCTCGACGCTGCGACGCGCGGACTGATGCAGCGCTCGCGGTGCGACTCGCCGGACCTCTACGGCTTCAACACTCGCACGGCGAAGCAGGCGGAAGGGGGCCCCGCTTCGTTCGTCACCGTGAGCAGTTGGCCGCAGACGAACCTCTCCTACGCCTTCCTCAACGGGACGCCGGACCTGAGCGCGGCGGATTCGCGCAACGCGGTCATCGGCGCGCTCCAGCGCTGGCAGGCCGCCGCGCCCGTGGCCTTCACCGAGGTGGGCAGCGGTCCCGTGGACCTCTACGTGTCGTGGCAGTACGGCGACCACGGCGACGGCAATCCCTTCGCCGCCTCCACGCTCGCGCACGCCTACTACCCGAACTGCTCCAGCCCCTACAGCTGCTCGGCGCTCGCGGGCGACGTGCACTTCAACGACGGGTTCGGCTGGACCGTGAACGGCACGAACTACGACCTGCGCAGCACCGCGCTGCACGAGCTGGGGCACTCGCTGGGCCTGGGCCACTCTCCCGACGCGGGCGCCGTGATGTATGCCTATTACAACGGGAAGATCGAACTCCAGCCGGATGACCTCAGCGGCATCCGCTCCCTGTACGGCGTCTTCCGCGACACGCGCACGTTCGAAGCGTCCTACTACGCGGCCCTCAACAGCGACGTGAGCGCGGTCTACGGCAACGACCAGGGCGCGGCCTCGCGCCACTGGCTCGACAGCGGCCGTTACGAAGGGCGCGCCGCGTCCCCGACCTTCCTGGTGAAGGATTACCTGGCGCGCTACAGCGACCTCCAGGCCGCGTTCGGGACCAACTACTTCGCCGCCCTCACGCACTGGACGCAGTCGGGCATCACCGAGGGCCGCCAGGGTTCGCCCGCGTTCAACGCGCCCTACTATCTGGGCCTCTACTCCGACCTACGCAACGCCTACGGCACCAACTACCGCGCGGCGATGGAGCACTGGGTGAGCAGCGGCATCAATGAAGGCCGCCGGGGCTCGCCTGAGTTCGATCCCCAGTACTACCTGAGCCACAACCCAGACGTGGCCGCGGCCTACGGCGCCACGAACTACCGCGGTGGCCTCATCCACTGGCTCACCGCCGGCCGCGCCGAGGGGCGGCGCGGGGCTCCGTAGTCCCTCCGCGAAAACGGTACAGGCAGGCGGACGGGCGCTTCGTCCGCTTGTCGGCACATGAGCGTGTCCAACGATGAATCCGGCGCCAGACGCTGCGAAGGGCCCTGGACGTTCGTACCTTTGCTTCCCACCTTTCGCGGCAAGAGCCCTGGAGGTGGCGACAGGCCCATGGACGCATCCCCTCTGCGCATCGTCACGTACAACGTCCGCTACTTCGGCCACATGCTGAAGGGGCTCGCGAGCACCATCGGGCCCAAGCGCCGCGTGGCCGCCGCCCTGGCCACGCTGGACCCGCTGCCGGATGTCGTGTGCCTCCAGGAGGTGGAGACCTCTTCCCTTCGCAGCAACATCGTCCACCGGCCGACGCGCCCCGGTGAGACCCAGCTCGAAGCCTTCATGGAGCGCGTGGAGGAGACCTTCGCGCTCCAGGGACGCGAGATGCCCTACGAGGCGTTCTACTTCCGCGCGCACCACTACAAGCTGGGCGAGCTGTCGCTCTACACCACCGGGCTCGCGATGCTCGTCAACACGCGCACCCTCCAGGTGGACAAGCACAACGTGGAGGCCCCGGAGCACATCACGCACCACCACGTGCAGGGCCTGAAGGAGCGCAAGCAGAGCCGCATCTGCGCGCACATGCGTGTCCTGCGCCGCCGCGACCAGCGCGCCTTCCATATCTTCAACACGCACCTGAGCCTGCCCACGCCGTTCGCCCGCGAGTTCTGGGCCACGCGCGACAAGATGGGCTGCGGCACCAACCAGCTCCACGAAGCGCGCAAGCTCACCGAGTTCATCCAGCTGCACTCGAAGACGGAGCCGTTCGTGGTGTGCGGGGACTTCAACTCGCCGCCGTCATCGCCGGTGTACCGTTACCTTACCGGCGATGCGCACCTGACGTGCGCGCAGGCCGCCGTGGGGCAGATCGATCCAACGCGTTCACGCGCCTTCCCCACCGCCGGCTTCATGCGCCTGCGCATGCACCTGGACCACCTGTTCTCCGGCGGCGGCGTGAGCTGGCTGGACGCGGATGAAACGCGCCCCTTCGGCGACCTCACCAGCCGCTTCCACGGCCTGTCCGACCACGTGCCCCTCATCGCGCGCTTCAACCTGGACGCGGCGGCTCCGGCGCTCATCCTCTGACGGACGTGACGCCCGCGCTCAGGGAGGGTCGCGCTCCAGCGCCTCCCACGCGTCCAGGATTTCTCGCGTCTTGCGCTCGGCGAGCGCGTGGAACTCCGGCGCCAGGTGCGCCACCTTGTCCGGGTGGTACTGCGCGATGAGCGCGCGGAACGCCTTGCGCGCCTCGTCCTTCGGCGTGCCCCGCGCGATGCCCAACACGACCCACGGGTCCTTCGCTTCGGGTTCGGCCTCCGCGGGAGGCGGCACCGAGCGGCGGCCCCGGGGCGGCGTGGCGTCGAAGTCGAAGTCGAAGTCGGGTGACGCCCCCCGGGAGCGGGGCGGGGCCTCGTCCCGGGCGCGGCCCCACCCGGAGCGCGGCGGGGTCTCATCCCGGGCGCTGGCGGAGCCGGCCTCCCGGTCACTGGCGGGCCCGTAGCGGGGCGGCGCTCGCGGGGCGCGTTCGGGGCGGCGCGTACCGGGGCGCTTCTCCGGGTCGGGCGGGGGAATGCCCGGACTCAACCGACTCAGGGCCTCCTGGAGGAACCACTGGTCGGCGGCGGGGCCTCCCTGCTTGCGCACCACCGTGAGGGGTTGGCCTCCCTTCAGGAGGAGGTAGCCGGTGGACGCCGCGTATGCGCTCTTCTTGTCCTCCGGGTAGAGCCGGTCCCCCAGGTCACCCAGTGGGTCACGCCACATGCCCTCCGTGGTGCCTTCGTCCGCCACCAGCACCTGGGCCAGCACGTCACCGAACAGGTCCTCCAGCGCGGCGAAGGGCTCGCGCGCCTGCGGAGGACGCGTCATCGCGGCACCGTGGCGCACCCCCGCCACCAGCAGCAGCCCGGGTGCTGCATCCACGAACGCGAAGAGCTTCTCGCGCACCTGCTTGTCGGAGAAGTAGAGGACGGCCTGCACGTCCCCACATCCTGTGGAAGCCCCCGGCATTTCTCAACCGCTGCCTTCCACCCCTGTCACCTTCCCGGACCTCCGGCCGGGCGGCTCGGAGAGGCTCGGAGAGGCTCGGAAGAGCCCCGGCCCCAGAATTCCGGATAAGCCGGTTCGATGTGGCTCGACCCCGGCGCGGGCATGCGAAAGAGTCACCCGCCATGCGCTGCTGCCACCGCCACGCCCCCGCCGCCGCCGCCATCGGGTCGTCCGACCCGCATCCGTTCAGCCTCCCCGGCGCCACCGAGCACTACGCCGCGCCCCGCCCCGTGCGCGCCGAGCACGTGCGCATCGAGCTGGACCTGGACTTCCCCCAGCGCGCCATCTCCGGCACCTGCACCACCCGCGTGTCCGCGGTCCGCGCCGTCTCCACCGTCACCTTCGACGCGGTGGACCTGGACATCACCGACGCGCGCGTCGAAGGCCGCACCGTCCCCTTCTCCAACTCCGGCGCCCACGTGCGCGTGGAATTGCCCCGCGCGCTGGAAGCGGGCCAGGCGTGTGACATCGCGCTCACCTACCGCGCCCGTCCCCGCCGCGGCCTCTACTTCTGGGGCCCCGACGCGGGCTACCCCGACCGGCCCCTCCAGGCGTGGACGCAGGGGCAGGACATCGACGCGCGCTGCTGGTTCCCGTGCCTGGACACGCCCGCGCAGAAGGCCACGTCGGAGGTCATCGCCACCTTCCCCGCCGCGATGACGTCCCTGTCCAACGGGGTGCTCGTCAGCGACATCATCACCGACGAGCGCCGCACCCAGCACCACCGCATGGCGCAGCCGCACGCGCCCTACCTCGTCACGCTGGTGGTGGGCGAATTCGAAGAGGCCACCGACACCGCCGGCACCACGCCGCTGCGCTACCTGTTCCCCAAGGGCCGCCGCGAGGACGCGCTCCGGTGTGTCGCGCGCACGCCCCAGATGGTCGCCGCCTACGAGTCCATCACCGGCGAGCCCTATCCCTGGAGCGGCTACGCCCAGGTGTTCGTCACCGAGTTCATCCTGGGTGGCATGGAGCACACCACCGCCACCACGCTGGTGGACACGGTGCTGCACGACGCGCGAGCGCACCTGGACTACAACGCCGAACCGCTCATCTCCCATGAGCTGGCGCACCAGTGGTTCGGCGACCTGCTCACCTGCCGCGACTGGCCGCACGGCTGGCTCAACGAGGGCTTCGCCACCTACTTCGAGGTGCTGTGGAAGGAGCGCGGTGATGACCGCGACGAGGCCGACCACCACCGCATGCTCGACCTGGACGCGTACCTGTCCGAGACGCGCGAGCGCTACGCGCGCCCCATCGTCGCGCGCTCGTTCCAGGCCCCCATGGACCTGTTCGACCGCCACCTCTACGAGAAGGGCGGACTGGTCCTCCACGAGCTGCGCCGCCGCGTGGGCGACGACCTCTTCGTGCGCGCCCTGCGCCACTACGTCGCCCGCCACCGCCACGGCGTGGTGGAGACGGTGGACCTGGCGCGCGCCTTCGAAGAGGCCACCGGCCACAACCTGGACCCCGTCTTCGACCAGTACGTCTTTTCCCCCGGCCACCCGGAGCTGAAGGTGGAGGTCCGCTACGAGGCCGACGACGCCCGCCTGCGCATCGCCGTGCGCCAGACGCAGCGCACCGACGCCGGCACGCCCATCTTCCGCCTCCCGCTGGACGTGGTCGTCACCGTGAACGGACAGGACACGCACCACCGGTTGGACGTCACCGACGCGGAGCACCGCTTCCATCTGCCCTGCCCCGCCGCGCCCTCGCAGGTGCGCGTGGATCCGCGCCGCGACGTGCTGGGCACGCTGGACGTGGACAAGGCCGTGGGCCTGTGGCGCGAGGAGCTCGCCTCCGCCCCCGAACCCCGCGCGCGCACGGAAGCCGCGCTCGCGCTGGGCAAGGACGGCGGCCTGCGCTCCGTGGAGGCCCTGGGCCGCGCGCTGACGGACACCCACTGCTTCTGGGCCACCCGCGCCGCGTGCGCGAAGTCCCTGGGCCGCATCCGCACCCCGGAGGCCCGCACGCACCTGCTGGACGCGCTGGACACCGCCCACCCGCGCGTGCGCCGCGCCGTGGTGGCCGCGCTGGGCGAGTTCCGCCACGACGCGCAGGTGGCCGGAAGGCTGCGCGGCCTGGTGGAGGCCGGTGACGCCAGCTACTTCGTGGAGGCCGAGGCCGCGCGCGGACTGGGTCGCGTGCGCGCGCCGGACGCCCTGCCCCTGCTGGAGGCCGCCGCCGCGCGTCCGTCGTTCCAGGATGTGATTGGCGCCGGTGCCATGGACGGCCTGGCGGAGACGCAGGACGCAGCCGCCTTCCCGGTGGCCGTGGCCCGCACCGCGTACGGACAACCGGCGTTCCTGCGCCGCGCCGCCGTGGTCGCAGTGGCGAAGCTGGCGGAGGTCGCGAACCGCAAGCGCGAAGCGGTGGACCTGTTCGCCCAGCTCCTGCGCGACCCGCAGTTCCGCGTGCAGTTGGCGGTATGCGACGCGGCCTCCACGCTGGGGGACCGCCGCCTGCTGTCCGCGCTGGAAGGCACGACCTTCAGCGACCCCCGCACCCGCCGCTACGCCCGCGAGGCCGTGCGCTCCCTGCGCGAGGGCGCGCCCCACGCCCGCGAGGTCGCCTCGCTGCGCGAGGAGCTGGACTCGCTCAAGCAGGAGACGCGCACGCTGCGCGAGAAGCTGGAGACCCTCTCCCTGCGCGAAGCCACCCCCGCGTCGAAGTCCCGGGCCCGCCCCGTGCGCAAGCGCGCGGTGAAGCCCAGGTCCACGAAGCGTGGCCGCACGCCCCCGCCCAAGCGGCGGCGCTAGGCACGCACGGCGGCGACGCCATCCTCCTGGGGAATGAGTCGCCCGCCTGCCTTCCCTCCAGGGGTGCTGCCCACGGTGGGTTTCCTGTTTCGCCGCGCCGGGCCAGCTCACAGTGTGTATTTGTAGGCAAAGGGGAAGCGCACGGGTCGGCCGTCGCCGCGCCCGTCAACGCCGGGGGACCCCATGTCCCGGCAGGGCCGACGCCACCCGGTGTGGCGTGGGTTCCCAGGAGCGAGGCATGGTCGGAGGACCCGCACGAGAGCTGGAGGCCGTCCTGGATGCGGCGGTGGAGCCGGTCATCGCCTGCGACGGGGACGAGCGCATCCTGCACATGAACACGGCGACGGAACGGCTGCTGGGCTGGAATCGCGAACAGCTCGTGGGCAAGCCGGTCTCCGAGCTCTTCCCTCCCCGCCTGCACCGCTTCCATGGCCTGAGCCTGCCGCGCTACCTGCTGTCGCGCCGCAAGGTGCTCGGGGGGCGACCGACCCGGGTCTTCTCGCGGCGCCGCGATGGCGTGGAGTTGATGGTGGAGCTGACGGTGGGGACCAGCGGCGAGGGCGAAAAGGAGCGCATCGTGCTCACCATGCGCCGGCTGCATGAGGTCATCGACACGCTGGAGGAGCCGGTGGAGCGCGTGCCCGGCGGCCCCGACATCCTCCCGCACCACGAGGAGACGGCGGACCGCCTCTACCGCATCCTCGTGGAGAACGCCCCCCTGGGCGTCTTCCACTTCGACCTCGCGCCCATCATCACCGCCTGCAACGAGCTGTTCGCGCGCCAGTTGGGAACGTCCAAGCGCAACATCGTGGGCCTGAACCTCCTCACGCTGCGCGACGAGCGGCTGATGGCATGCGTGCGCGAGTCGCTGGGTGGCCGCACCTGCGACTTCGAAGGGGACTACCGCTCGCTCACCAGCGGCAAGCTCATCCCCGTGCGAGTGCGCTTCGCCCCCTGCTACGGCGAGGACGGCGAGGTCGAGGGTGGCGTGGGCATGGTGGAGGACATCACCGCCCGCCGCCACGTGGAGGCCGAGCGCGAGGCGCACCTGGCCCAACTGGACCTGCTCTTTCGCAGCGCCCCCGTGGGCATCGGCTTCGTGGGCACGGACCTGAGATACGTGCGCGTCAACGAAACGCTCGCGCGCATCAACGGCGTCCCCGCCGAAGCCCATCCGGGCCACACCCCGCTGGAGCTGTTCGGCCCCCACGCGGGCCCTGCCGTCCAGGAGCTCCTGCAGCAGGTGCTGAAGACCGGAGAGCCCCTGGTGCGCAGAGAGTCCACCACCGACGGGGACCTGGGGCTCGAGGGTCCCCGGCGTTACATGAGTGGCAGCATCTACCCGGTGCACACGCCCGATGGCCGCGTGCTGGGCCTGGGCGTCCTCGTGGAGGACATCACCGAGACCAAGCGCGCGGAGGAGGAGCGCGCGCACCTGTACCGCGAGGCCCAGGAGGCCATCCGCGTGCGCGACGACTTCCTCTCCATCGCGAGCCACGAATTGAAGACGCCGCTGACGCCGCTGAGCCTGCGCCTGGCCACGCTGGAGCGCCGCCTGGAGCGCGGCGAGCACGTGGACCTCGGGGTGCTGCGCCACGCGCGCCATCAGCTCACGCGCCTCACCGGCCTCATCAACGACCTGCTGGATGCGTCGCGCATCGAGGCCGGCCGGCTGGCGCTGCACCCGGAGGAGACCCGCTTCGACGTGCTGGTGGAGCACACGCTGACCAGCCTGGAGGGGCAGCGTGGCAACCACGTCTTCGACTTCGAACCGCCCCCGGAGCCGGTGTCCGTCCAGGGCGACGCGTACCGACTGGAGCAGGTCGTCCTCAACCTGTTGGAGAACGCGCTCAAGTACAGCCCGGATGGCGGCACCATCCGCGTGCGCCTGTCGGTGAACGAGGACGTGACGGTGCTGTCCGTGAAGGACCCGGGCATCGGCATCCCGGAAGACCAGCAGCAGCAGCTCTTCGACCGCTACTTCCGCGCGCGCAACGCGTCCACGCGCTCCTACGGCGGCCTGGGCCTGGGCCTCTACATCAGCCGCGACATCGTGGAGCGCCACGGCGGCCGCATCTGGGTGGAGAGCGAGTCGGGCCAGGGCTCCACCTTCTACGTCGCGCTGCCAACACTCTCCGCCAGCCGGCTGTCCCTCCCGCGCGCCCAGGGTGATCGCCACCTGCACTGAACCCGGAGTGCGGGCCGCGCTGAAAGAACTTCAGCCCCGGGGGTGACGCAAGGGCCCCAGGCCCGATGCAAAGGGCTGGAATCCCACGCATCCATCCCCTGGCACGGCGGGTGCTCCAGGGGAGTGCACGGGAGGGAGCACCACAATGGAAAACATGACGATGCCGCAGAGCGAGACCCCTGTCAGCCGCGACAACGAGGGGTGGCTGGTCCGGGTGAAGGTCGCGGGGCGCATCCAGGAGGTGCGCTGCGCGACGGAGAACCAGGCGCGCTACTTCGCCGCGGTGCTGTCGTTCAACAACGCGGGCCGTCCCAACCGCCTGCGCAACTGAAGCGGTCATCATGAGGGGACGAAACGCGCGGGCCTCTTCGAAGCGAAGGCCCGCGCACGGCTCCCCGGACCGACGACGTCAGGCATTGCGACGGGCGATGTCGGTGGACAGCACGTTGGCGAAGGTCACCCAGCCCAGGTACGGGGCCATCAGGTACGGGGCCTTGCGGTCCACGCCGCTGGCGGCGGCGGTATAGGCCACGATGCTGCCCAAGAGGGCCCAGTTCTCCACCGCCGCGGCGCGCACGTCGCGCTTCCTGAAGAACAGGTGGGACCAGGCGGCGTTGAGTCCCAGTTGGACGAACCACAGGCCCAGCGCCTTCGAGCGCTTCGTCCCCGCCGGAGAGCCCCAGATGCGCCAGCCGGAGACGGCGATGAGCGCGTAGAGCGTCGTCCACACGGGACCGAAGAGGGCTCCGGGCGGCTGGAAGGGCGGCTTCTTCAGGCGCTTGTACCAACCCTGCGACACGGCCTCGCGCGTGGCTCGCGCGCCCAGATAGACGGCCCCGGCCGTGATGGCGCCGAACGCGCCCAGCGCCACCGCCGACTCGCGGTTGAGCGTGGGGTTGTGTTCGAGGCCCTCGGAGCCTCCCAACTCGCTGAGTTGCATGGCGTGTCCCTCCCTGCCCGTGAAGAAGTCGTGGGCGAAGCCACAAGCTGTGTCCTCCCGCCACCCGAGGCCATGCGTGCCTGCCTGCCCGTGGGACGGGGAGTGCCTTTCGTGAACATTCCCGGAGGGCATTGGGTCCTGGCCAACGCCGAGGACGTCCTGGGCTTCTGGTTTGAAGTTCTCACGGGTCTATCCCGATTCCCCCCGAGGGCCCCGGCGAGGCGGGATGCCGTGAAGCCCGGCCCCTTGGGGTAGCGTTCCGGCCGTGACCTCTTGGGGAGGGGCCGTGGTGGGTGAGCCGTGGAAGACCATCCAGCAGCGCTGGCGCGACCATGGGCGGGTGATGCTCAGGATCGCGCTGGTGGCCACGCTCGTCGCGTGGGCCTCCGAGTCCGCCGGCCTGCTGATGAACGCGGAGCACGGCGCCTATGGCAAGGCCCTGAGCATGTTCCTGGGGAACCAGGGGCTGTCCTCGCACGTGGTGGTGGTGGCCATCGACCAGCCCACCCTCGACGGCATCAGCCAGGATGAACAGCTGCGCACCAACTTCGGCAACTGGCCGTACACGCGCACGCTGTGGGCGCGCATCGCGCAGGAGTTGAAGGCCGCGGGCGCGAAGGCGGTCCTCTTCGACGCGGTGATGGACGAGCGCGCGTCGGACGAATCCGCCGACCTGGGGTTCGCGCAGGTGCTGCGCGAAACGAACCTCCCTTTCTACGTGGGCATGGTGACCAACGGCACCGCGACCCCGCTGCCCCGCGCGGACTTCCAGGCCCCCGTGCCGCGGACCACGCCTGAAGCCGCGCCTCCGGCGCAGGACGACACGTTCCCGGAGGACGCCCCCGAGGAGTTCGAGGACGGCCCCGCGACGGCCACGCCTGCGCTGACACGCCAGGACCTGGCGCGGGCGCTCGCGTTTCCAGTGATCCAGACGGACGGCCTGCCCCTGCCCGCGCTCCAGTACACGTCGAGCGACGGCACGCACAAGCCGCGCTACCCGGTGCCTCCCACGCCCGCCCTGGTGGGCTCGGTGCATGGCTTCGGGCTGGTGGACACGGAGGCGGACAACGACGGCATCATGCGCATCACGCGCTTCGCGTACTCGGATGGCATCAACACCTATGTGACGCTTCCGGTGCGCATGGTGGCGGACCTGCTGGGCGCGAAGGAGGTCACCCTCTCCGTCCACACGCTCCGCCTGGGCGAGCGGACGTGGCCCGTGAACCCGGATGGCAGCGCGGCGCTGGACTACGGCGGCCAGCTGTACCAGCGCTTTCGCCTCGTGAGCCTGCTGTCCGTGCTTCAGGACTGGATCCGCCGCAAGGAAGGCAAGCCCGTGGAGCTGGACGCGGACACCTTCCGGGGAAAGGTGGTCATCATTGGCGGCACCACCCCGGGCCTCAATGACATCAAGGCGACGCCCTTCTCCTCCACGGAGCCCGGGGTCGCGAAGCAGGCCGCCGTGGTGGAGACGCTCCTGTCCGGCCAGTTCATCACCCGCGCGCACTGGAGCGTGAACCTGGGCATCACCTTCCTGGCCGCGCTGCTGTCGGCGGTGCTGTTGATGACGGCGCGCTGGACACCGCTGGAGGTGGCGTGGCCCCTGGGCCTGGTCTTCGGGCTGTACCTCCTGACGGGCATGCTCCTGAAGACGTCGCACACGCATGTCTTCACCGCGATGCCATCCTTCGCGGGCATTGGCGCCAGCGTGGCGGCGCTCGCGTTCAACCACCTGGTGGCCAACCGCGAGACGAAGTTCATCCGACAGGCGTTCAGCCACTTCATGGAGCCGAAGCTGGTGGAGCAGATGATCCGCTCGCGCCAGCTCCCGCGCCTGGATGGGGAGAACAAGGAGATCACCGCCTTCTTCAGCGACATCCGCGGCTTCTCCACCTTCAGCGAGCACTTCAAGGAGGACCCGCGCCAGCTGGTGCGCATCCTCAACACGTACCTGACGACGGTGAGCGGGGCCCTGCTGCGCGAGGGCGGGTGTTTGGACAAATACATCGGCGACGCGGTGGTGTGCCTGTTCGGCGCGCCCATGGACCAGCAGGACCACGCCATCCGAGCATGCCGGGGCGCGCTGGCGGCGAAGGCGGCGGTGGAGACCCTGCGCGTGGACTTCCGCCAGAAGGGCTTCCCGGACGTGTACACGCGCATCGGCGTGAACAGCGCGGTGAACTTCGTGGGCAACTTCGGCAGCGATCAGCTCTTCAGCTACACGGCCATCGGCGACGGGATGAACCTGGCCGCGCGGCTGGAGGGCGCGAACAAGGCCTACGGGTCGGTCATCATGATTGGCCCGCGCACGTACGAACTGGCGAAGGACCACATCGAGGTGCGCGAGCTGGACCGCGTGCGGGTGGCGGGCAAGACGGAGGCCGTCACGGTGTATGAGCTGCTCGCGCTCAAGGGCCAGCTGGCGCCGGAGCAGCGGCGCACGGTGACGCACTACCATGAGGCCCTGGCGCTGTTCCGGCAGGCGCGCTTCGCGGACGCGGCGGCGGTGCTGGAGGCGGAGGCAGCGAGGGCGCCAGAGGATGGGCCCACGGGGAAGCTGCTGGAGCGCTGCCGGGAGTACCTGGAGACACCGCCGGAGAAATTCGACGGCGTGGCGAATCTTGAGAAGTGACGGCGTAGGACGTTGGGGAGCACGACCATGAAGCGACTGAGGATGGGCGTCCTGCTGCTGGCGCTGGGGGTGCCAGCAGCGGCGGCGTGGGCGGCGAAGACCGGTGAGAAGCTCTACGTGAAGGCGCGCAACACGCGCGTCCTCGCAAGCCCGGAGGCCACGGCGAACGTGGTGGTGGTGCTCCAGCCAGGTCAGCAGGTGACGTGGAAGGGCGCGGACCCCAAGAACAAGCAATGGCATCTCGTCACCGAGCCCAAGGGCAAGCCCGGGTACGTGTTCCAGACGAACCTGTCCACGAAGCCGCCCAACATGGAGCTGGTGGCCAAGGACGGGCAGACGCGCGCCGTCGACCCGGCGGCCTTCGTATCCAGCGGCGCGGCGGTGAAGGCGCTGAGTCCCGGGGCGGAGAAGTATGGCCGGAACCAGGGGGGCGACTACGCGAAGGCGGTGGAGCAGATCAAGGCCATGGAGAAGCTGTCCACGGGCGTCACGCCCAAGGTGATCGCCGAACATGTGAAGCAGGCAGGGCTGTTCCCGGTGGTGGGACCGGACACGAAGACCGGGGCGCAGGCCAACGCGAAGGGCGTCACGCCGGCGCGGAAGGAGACGAAGTGATGCGCGCCTGGTTCAAGATGCTGGTGGTGACGGGGTTGGGACTGGGGCTGACGTCCTGCGTCCGGGTCAGGAGCGCGGCGAAGACCCTCGTGCCAGCGAGCCCGAACAATGTCGCGAGCCGGACCGTCCAGGGCATTGACGAGGTAGGTCAGTGCTCCAAGCTGGGCGCGGAGCCCGCGGTGAAGGAGGAGTACGCGCTGGGCAGCGCGCTGAGCATCCACTTCGTGCAGGGCGGCGGTGGGCTGTTGCTGCGGAACAAGACGGACGAGCAGGTGCACCTGTATCTCAACACGGTGGGCCGCAACCTCGCGTCCCAGTCGCTGCGTCCGACCCTCTCGTGGACCTTCGGCGTGTTGAACGACCCGGAATCACTCAATGCCGTGTCCGCGCCCGGAGGCTACGTGCTGGTGTCGCGCAAGCTGCTCGAGCAGGTGGACAACGAAGGGCAGCTCGCGGGCGTGCTCGCGCATGAGATTGCCCATGTGGTGCTCAAGCACTCGCTGCACCAATACGCCAAGGTCAAGGTCGGGCTCTGCAAGAGCGCCGCGGTGAGCGGGATCGTCTCCTCCCGGCTCAAGCAGTCCTTCGAGGCCGCGAGCATGTCCGATGGCTCCCTGGACCTGGATGCGGACACGGGGCTCATGGAGTACCTCGTCAAGGCGAGCTTGAAGATCATCATGGCGGGCAACAACCAGAACCAGGAGTTCGAAGCGGACGAGATGGCCGTCCAGCTCATGCTCTCCGCAGGCTACGATCCGGAGCAGTACATCGTGCTGCTCGGCAAGACAGGCAAGAGCGGCGGCGGGATTTCGAAACACCCCAAGAGCAAGGCCCGTCAGGACCGCATCGAGAAGTACCTGAAGGCCCTGTCGGAGGCCCAGCCCCCGGGGAGCTTCGTGGAGCTGGAGCCGCCCGCGGATCCGAAGAGCCCCGAGCTGCCCGCCAGCTTCGCCACGTTGAAGACCCCGGACGCGAAGTCCACGGGCGTGGCGAAGGACGCGAAGTAGGCGCGGGGGCGAAAGCTCAGCGCATCGTCGCCTGGCTCAGGGCGCGGTGCACGGACTCCAGGGCCTTGCGCGCCTCCAGCAGTTCCGCGCGCTCGGCGGTGAGGGACGCGACCTGCTGGGCCAGCACATCGCGCTCGCCCTGGAGCGTCTCCACCGCGCGGCGCAGGGACGCGGACTCGTCCTTGGCGCTCTCCAGCTCCACGGCGAGCCGCTCCTCTTCCGCGAGGCTGTCGGCCAGGGCCTGCTTGCCGCGCGCCACCACCTGCGCCAGCGAGTCGTGTTCCTTCGACGCGGCCTGGAGGGCCTGACGGGACTCCTGGAGTGACAGCAGCGCTTCGTCGCGCTCGCCTTCCAGGGCGGCCAGCTCACGCTCCAGGTCGGCGAGCAGCTTCACGCGGCCTTCCATCTCCGCGGTGAGGCGGCGCGCCTCGTCCATGCGCAGCCGGGCTTCCTCGGTGGCCTTCTCCGCCTGACGGCGCGCCACCTCCAGGTCCTGGGTGAGCGTGAGGTTGAGCGCCTTGACCTTGGTGAGGTCCGACTGGAGGTGCGTGATGCGCTCCACGGCGCGCTGGCCGGCTTCCGCGACGGTGGCGGGCAGCGGCTCCGGACGCGGGTTCTCGCGCACGGCCTTGAGGCGGGCCTTGAGGCGCTCGCGGCGGGACTCGGAGTCCATGGCCTCGTGCGGAGGGGCGGGCGTCTGCACTTCGACCTGGGCGGGCGGGGCCTCCTGTCGGGCCACCGGCTCGGCGGTGGTGACGGTGGAGACCTGGACGGCAGCGTACGTCGTCATGGGCTCGGCCTCGGGCATGCGGAGGGCCTGAACGCCCATCCGTCCATCGAACTGTACCGCTGGCGGGGGCCCGGCGAAGGTGACCGGCTCGGCCCGGGGGGCTTCCGCCCGCGCCATCGCCGGGGGCGGCGAGGCGAAGGTGACCGGCGGGGCCTGCGTCGGCGCCGCGGGCTCGGAGCGCGCGTGCGTCGGCTCGGCGGCCACCGGCTCCACTGCGAAGGACTCATTCAGCTGCGCGACGTGCGCCGCGGAGACGCTCCACGCGGACGCCGCGACCGCTTCGGCGACCTCGCGGTGTGAGACCGGGGACACGGCCTCCGCGTCCCAGGCGGACTCCTCCGCGGGCTGGGTCGCCGCCACGTTCCAGGCGGGCGCGGCCTCCGGGGACTCGTGCTCCAGCCACGGCTCGGGCGGCGCTTCTTCCTCTTCCTGCCGCGCCTCCGGGGACACCAGCGCGGACAGCGCGTGGGACACTGGCGAGAACGTGGGCGCCGTCACCGCCGGCAGGCCCTGGGCTGCTTGCGCGCGAGCGGAGGGCGCGTTCAGCGCGGCCTCGATGGCCTCGGCGGCGGTGGGACGCGGGGCCCGGCCGCGCTCGATGCGGGCACGCACCTCCGCGGACAGGTCCGGCGACTCCGCGACGGGCGGCGGGGCGTCCGGGGTGGACTCGGCGGCGGGCGCCGTGGGTTCGGCCGGGTCGAGGGCGCCGGTGAACGCCCCCAGGCGGAGGCGCGGCTTCGCGCGGGACACGTTCTGTTCGAAGGCTTTCTTCATGGCGGAATCTCAGCCGGCTTTCGTGGCGCCGCCGCTCTTGGGCGGAGCGTGCGCGGCCACCAGGCGGGGCAGCACGTTGTCGAGCATGGCCTGGATGTCGGTGGCCCCCTTGGACGTCGGATCCGCCACGAACACCGGGCGGCCCTCGCTGGAGGCCTGCGCGAACTTGGTGCACTGCCGGATGATGGTGGGCAGCAGGTACTCCGGGTAGTGCGTCTGGAGGGCTTCCAGCGCCTCCTTCGCCAGCTTGAAGGTGGCGTTGAAGGAGTTCACCACGATGAACACGTGGTCCAGCACGTGGTTCAGGTCCTCCTCCAGGCTCTGCACCGTTTCAAAGAGCAGCTTCAGGCCGTGGAAGGAGAGGAAGTCCGCGAGCACCGGCACGAACAAATCGTTCGCGGCCATCAACGCGTTGAGGTTCAGGAGGCCGAAGGACGGCGGCGCGTCGAAGACGATGAAGTCGTACTGCGCCTCCACGTCCTTGAGCGCGTTGCGCAGCTTGAACTCGCGGCCGGCCATGGGCATCAGCGCCAGGTCCATCGTGGACATGCTCAGGTTGGACGGGATGAAGTCCAGGTTGGGCAGCATGGACTTCTGCACCACCTGGATGAGCGGCGTCTTGCGCACCAGCACGTCCAGGAGCGTCTTCTCGAAGTCCTCGCCCTCGTAGCCCAGGCACTTGGTGGCGTGGCCCTGGCTGTCCAGGTCGATGAGGAGCACCGCGTAGCCCAGCTCCGCCAGGCGCCACGCGTAGGAGGTGGACAGCGACGTCTTGCCGGTGCCGCCCTTGAAGTTGAGGAAGAGCTGGCGGCGGTGGCCCGCGCTGGGCGGGAAGCGGTTGAGCGTCGTGCGCAGCTCCCACACGTCGTCGGGGCCGTAGCTGTCCTTGCGCAGCTCCGCGGGGATGCCCTTCGGAGTCACGCCGAGCATCTCGGCCACCTGCTTCGAGCTGTACGTCGGCGCTTCCATGAACGACCCTTCGGATGACGTGTGAGGCCCGGCCGATGCACCTTGCCTCAAGCGGCGAAGTATTTGTGCCCCCTTCGCACGATGGCCCCTCGGGCCACCAGCAGGGCAACAGCCTCCTGTGCCAGCTCCATGGGAGCGGACAGCCCGGTCGTCAGCTCAGGGAGCGAGCGTCCCCGGACGGCGACCCGCACCTCCTGCAACATCGCCCCACACAGCGCTTCCACGGGAGAAGGACCCCGACGCGGGGGAACCGGCGGCGTGACGGGAGGCGCCGGAATGCGGGTGGGCGGAGGCGCGCCCATGGCCACCAGCGCGGCCTGCACGGGCGTCCGGCGCACGGCGGGTGCAGCGGGAGGAGGCGGCACGGAGGCGACCGGGCGGGACGGGGGCGTACCCGGGGAGAAGGATACGGCCCCGCCGTTCGCCGCCATCGCGGGCACGGCCCCGTGCATCACGGACGGTGCGGCGCGGGACACGCCCACGGTGGCGACCGCGAGCACGGGGGCGGCGGCCATCGGGGCCACCGTCCACCGTGAATCGTTCGAGGCCCGGGCTGTCGGCGAGGCATTCACGGCAGCCTGCGATGAAGCGTTCGCCACCGCCTGGCGTGCGACGCTCACCGCGGCCTGCGCGGCATCCACGTTCGCCTGCTGCGTCGCATTCGCCGCCTGCGCGATCTGCAAGGCCTGCTGCGCGGCATCCAGCACCGCCTGCTGCGATGCGTGCGCCTGCAGTGCGACGTTCACCGCCTGAGGCGGGACGTGAACCGCTTGCGGCGCGACAGCACCCACGGACTGAGCGGCACCCACGGCCCGAGGGGCACCCGCCGACTGCGCGCCACTCGCGACCACGGGCGCCAGACTCACGGGCACCACGGCCTTCACTTCCAGCGTCGCGCGCACGGGCTTCACGGGCAGCGTCGCCAGCCGGCGGATCTCCCGGCGCCGGTGCGCATCATCCAGCGTGACCACCGCCGACACGTCATGCCCGAGGATGCGCGACAGGCTCTGCGCCGCCGCCTTGCGCACGCGCGCCTCGCCATCATCCAGCGCCTCCAGCAGCAGCACCCGCGCGTTCTCACCCCGACCCGCGCCCAGCGCCAGCGCCGCCAGCGCGCGGACCTCCGAGTCCGTATCGTGGATGGCGTCCTCGCCCAGCCGCCGCGCCGTCTCCCCTTCCAGCCCCAGCGCCAGCAGCGACGCGCGCCTGCGCACCGACCGGTCCGAGTCCTTCATCGCCTGCGCCAGATGCGGCGCCGCATCCCGGGGCGCCAGCACCAGCAGCGCCTTGAGCGCCGCGATGCGCACCTCCGGCACCGGCGAGGACAACAGCGGCGACACCACCGAAGCGCCCTCTTCCCGGCACAGCCCCGCGAACGCCTGGAGCAGCGCCACCTGCGCCATCGCGTCCGTCTCCGCGTGCAACGCCGCCGCCAACGCGGGCGCCGCCGCCGGGTGCGCCAGCGCCTTCAGCCGCTCCGCCGCGCGAACCCGCGCCGCCGCGTCCGCCGCCGACAACTCCCGCACCGAGAACCCGAACAGCGTCTCGTCCGTGGGGCTGCCCGCGTGGCCCGACAACTCCGCCATCTGCTCCGGACTCACCCGCAGCCGGCCCTCGTTCTGCAGCCGCTGCGCCTCGCGCGCCACCGGCGACAGTCCCGAGTCCCCCGCAACGAAGGCCGCGGAGGCCCGCTGCGGAATCGGCGGCGCGGGACGGTCCGTCCACGGGACGATCGGCCCGGACGCCTTGAGCGGCACCGCGGGCCCGCGCAGGGGCGTGCGCACCGGGGGCACCGTGTCGTTGCGGAGGATCACCTCGCTGCGAAGCTGCGAGATGAACGACGCCAGGTCGAACCCCAGCTCGTCGTCATCGTCCAGGGAGGCGCTGCGCGACTGTCCGGACGAATGGATCCGGCTGGCATCCAGCAGCTTCTCCATCAGCTGGTTGCGCTCCAGGCGAAGCGCATGGTTGAGCCGCGTCAGCTCCTCGCGCTCGCCCAGGGCACGGCCGCTGCGAACCTCCAGCTCCGCCAGTTCCCGACGCAGGTCCAGCTCACGCTGGTGCGCTTCCGACAGGTCTTCCTTGAGGTGCGACAGTTCGTCGCGCGCGTTCGCCAGCTCCCCATGCAACTGCTGCGCACGGGCCTCGAAGTAGACGATCTTTTCGAGTGCGCTCTTGAGCAGCGCGTCCGGACGCTCGTCACTCACGGTTGAGTCTGGCCTCCCCGCAAAAACGCTCGGCGGCGCTCCCCGGTTCGCGTCACCGAAGGGAACCCCCGGCTTTCCCGACCTCGGCCGGGGGGCGCACCTTACGTCAGCCCTACGTGCTACGTAAACCACGGAAACACCAGGGGTTTTCCCCTCTGGAGACACGCTGCGATTGACAACGCCGCCCAGGCCGATTTTTCGGCCTCGCGCCCGCGCGCACGCGTGCTCCAATGCGCCCATGGCCCCTTCGCGCATCGACACCGCCGTGACCCGGATGTTGGGCATCCGCTATCCCATCATCGCCGCCCCCATGTTCCTGGTGTCCAACGCGGCGCTGCTGGAGGCCGCCGGCCGCGCGGGCGCCATCGGCGCGGTGCCGTCGCTCAACTACCGGACCGCGCAGGCGTACCGGGACTTCCTCGCCACGTTCCCGAAGGACGTGCCCTTCGGCGTGAACCTCATCCTCAAGTGGGCCGAGCGGCTGGAGGAGGACATGGCCGCGACGGTGGAGCGCAAGGTGCCGCTCGTCATCACCAGCCTGGGCGACCCCACGCCCGTGGTGGAGCGCGTGCACGCGTACGGCGGCAAGGTGTGGAGCGACGTGATTTCGCTGCGCCACGCGGAGAAGGCCGCGAAGGCGGGCGTGGACGCGCTCGTCGCGGTGGGCTCCGGCGCGGGCGGCCACGCGGGCCACCTGAGCCCGCTGGTGCTGGGCCCGTGGCTCAAGCAGGAGCTGGGCATCCCGGTGGTGCTCGCGGGCGCGCTCTCCACGGGGCGTCATCTGGCCGCCACGCTCGCCATGGGGCTGGACGGCGCGTACCTGGGCACGCGCTTCCTCGCGACGGAGGAGGCCGGCGCCGCGCCCGACTACAAGCAGGCGCTGGTGGACGCGAGCCCGGAGGACCTCGAGTACACGAAGGAGGTGACGGGCGTGCACGGCAACTTCCTCAAGAACGCGTTGGAGCGCTTCCGCGCGGGCCAGGGCAAGGCGTGGAAGGACACCTGGAGCGCGGGCCACGGCGTGGCCTTCGTCAAGGACGTGCTGCCCGCGGCCGCCGTCGTGGAGCGCATGGTGCGCGAGTACGCCGAAGCGCGCGCCGCGCTGCCGTCCGTGGACGACGCAGGCTGAAGCGTTCGCCGCCGCAACGTCCGCGGTGAAGGACCCGCTCCGGCGCTGGATTGCCGGAGCGCGCGGTCTCCCCGGACCCTTCAAAACGTCCAGAACCACGCGGAACAACCCCGCGGGTCGTGCGACCCCGCACGGCCTTCCCGTGACGTCGTGGGAGGGAAGCGCGCGCCCGCGCCTACCACCCCGGTTCGACGCTCGCATCGCACAAGAAAACAGTACCCGGGAAGCCTTGCGAAACGAGCGCGCCGGAACGGCGGAAACCGCGAGTTGTCGCGGGTTTGCGGCGTTCGTCCGCACGTCCGGAGATGTCAGACCCCACTCGTAATCTGTGTCTCACGAGGTCACGCAAGGCAGCGACTTCTCCCCGGCACCTCTCCGTCTCAAAAGCGGGGGGAGAAGCTCCTCTTTCGACAGGTTTTCGACGCCATGGAACAACGACTGGCCACCCTCATTGGAAACGCAGTCCGCGCGTCCCGGCAGCGGCTGGAACTGACGCAGGCCGATGTGGCCGAGCGCGTCGGCATCGCCACCGAGGTCTACGGACGGCTGGAGCGCGGCCACATGCTGCCCAGCGTCCGGACGTTGCGGAAGCTGTGCCTGGTGCTCAGCTGCTCCTCGGATGTGCTGCTCGGGTTGAGCGCGACGGCGACGGTGGCCGAGGACGGCGCGCCGCAGCTCGCGGAGGATCCGCCGGAGTACCGCGAGCGTCCGGAAGTGCGCCGCCTCATGCGCACCGTGCGCAAGCTGGACTCCCCGCGCCTGCGCCTGTTGGGTCAGGTCGCGCACGCGCTAGAGAGATGAGCCGGAGGACGTCCGCGCGCTACTCGGCCACGGGCTCCGTGCCCTCGGCGACGGGCCCTTCCCGGCGCGGCGGCTGGGAGGCAGCGCCCGCCGCGGGCAGTCGGAGGATGAAGCGCGCACCGCCCTGCGCGCGGTTCTCCGCCTCCAGCGTTCCGCCGGCGCGCGCCACGTATTCGCGGCACAGCGCCAGTCCCAGGCCGGTGCCTTGTCCGGGCGGCTTGGTGGTGAAGAAGGGCTCGAAGAGGCGCGGCAGCACGGCGTCGGCGATGCCCGGACCGTTGTCCTCCACCTCCACGCGCACGTGACCGTCCTCCATGCGCGCGCGCAGCACCACGTGCGCGGGCCGGCTGGGGCGGACGGACTCCAGCGCGTCGGCGGCGTTGATGAGCAGGTTCACCAGCACCTGCACCAGGTGACGGGGCGTGACGCGCGCGGGGACGAGGTCGGGCGTCACGTCGCGCTCCACCAAGCCCAGGCTGCGCAGGCGCACCGACGCCAGCCGCTGGGCTTCGGCGAGCGTCGCCGCGACGTCGCAGGACTCCATGCCGCCGGGCTCATCGCGTGAGAACATGCGCAGGTCGGTGACGATCTGCTGGATGCGCATCACGCCCTGCTGCGTCTCCTCCAGCACGCGCCGCACGTCCTCCAGGTCCGCGGGGACGCCCTCCGCCCACTCCTCTTCCAGGTAGCGCAGGTTCGACTTCACGTAGGCGAGCGGGTTGTTCACCTCGTGGGCCACGCCCGCGGCGAGCTGCCCCACCACCACCAGCCGCTCCACCTCCGCGCGTTGGCGCTCCACGCGCACGCGGCGCAGCTCGCTGTCCGCCAGTTGGCGCAGGGCCTCCACGCGCTCCAGGTGCGCGGACCGCTCCGCGGCCTGGAGCCGGCGGAAGGTCTCCGCGCCGTACGCGGACACCAGGAACGTGAAGCCCAGGCTGATGGACTGGCCGAGGAGCGCCGACCATGGGGCGTGGGACTGCCACGTCGTCATCAGCACCACCGCGACCAACGTGCCCACGATGGCGGACCACACCGGCAGCCGCTGGCCCGGCGTGAAGACGGCGACCAGCAGCGGCACCGTGTAGAAGGAAGGATACAGCGGGCTCGACAGGCCGCCGGTGAAGTGGACGCTCAGCGTGAGCGCCACCAGGCTCACCAGGCCCGCCGCGACGCCGCTCGCCTGGCCGCGGATCCACCCGGCGCCCACGAGCGCACCCAGCACGACGAACGCCGCGGACCACATCAGGTGGACCAGGAAGAACGCCGGATGCGGCGCGCCCAACACCAGCGGGTGCGCCAGGGAGCCCAGCGTGAAGAACAGCGCGCACCACCAGTAGGTGCGCCGCCTCACCTGAAGCTGGCGTCCACGGTCGTCGTTCCCCGCGTCGCCGTTCGCCTTGGAACCGAAGAGCGCCACCCGGGCCTAGTCCCCCCAGGCGCGTTGCGCGCGGGGACATGCGTGATGGCGCTTCGCGGACGGCTTCATGCGGTGCTCTCCCATCAACGACGCAAGCGCCGAGACTGCCCCAGTCTCACTGCATCCCGGCCTTGCTTCCCACCCTGTTTCTTCGCCTGTCCCACGCCGGAGGGCAAGATGGGGTCTGGACACACCGTGCGAAGCCGGCACCCTCGACACTCCGCGCCATTCCACACCGCGTCAAAAAGGGCCGTCGTCCGGTCGATGACGTCGAAGTCCTCCGTGACGAAGCCCATCTCGAAGTTGCGGACGTCGTCCCCCTTGGCGCCCAGCCCCGCGCCGGTGAGGTTCGCGCTGCCCAGGTAGACCCAGGCCCCGTCCACCACCACCGCCTTGAAGTGCACGCGTGGGCAGACCTTCAACTCCAGCCCCCCCTTCACCAGTCGCGCCCGGGCGTCGAACGCGGCCCGGAACGGCCGGCTGGGCAATTCCGCGTGCAGGAGCCTGAGCGCGACGCCCTTGGCCGCCAGTCCGTCCAGCACCTCCAGGAGCGGCACGAACTTCCCCGCCTTCCCCTCCACGTACATGGCTTTCACGTTGGCGGTGGCGATCCACACCGACTCCCGCGCGTGGGCCAGCTTGCGCAGCACCACTTCCCGGTACAGCGCGCTGCCCGCCAGCAACTCCGCGTCGATGGGCCTCATGATGTCGCCCAGCGTCGCACACCCAACCACACAGCGCCATTTCGCCCACGAGCGTTGGCCGCTGGATGAATGACCGGCGGTCAGCTTGACGGATGACCGGTGGTCATTTAACTCCGGGTGATGGTGGGCCCATCCGAACCCAGACGCCTCGCTCCTCCGCGCGCCAGGCGGGACGAGGACAAGGAAGCGCGGCGGCGGGAGCTGCTGGACGCGGCGCGGGCGCTGTTCGAGGCCACGTCGTTCGCCGAAGTGAAGATGGCGGACGTGGCGGCGCGGGTGCGCCTGGCCAAGGGGACGGTGTTCCTCTACTTCCCGACGAAGGAGGCGCTGTTCCTGGCGCTCCTGGATGACCTGCTGACGGCGTGGTTCGCGAAGTTGAACGAGCGGCTGGCGCAGGGTGATGGGGCGTGGACGGGGGAAGCGCTGGCGCGCACGGTGGCCGGGTCGCTGGAGGGCGAGGAGACCTTCACGCGGCTGCTCGCGCGGATGCAGACGATGTTGGAGCAGAACGTGACGGTGGAGCAGACGCTGCGGTTCAAGGAGCGCGTGCTCATCTCCATGGGAGAAACGGCGGGGCTCCTCCAGCAGCGCCTGCCCTTCCTCACCGCCGAGGACGCCGGGCAGCTCATCCGCCACGTGCACGCGCTGGTGACGGGCCTGAGGCAGATGGCGGACATCGCCCCGGTAGCGCGCGAGGTGCTGACGCTGCCGCACATGGCCCCCTTGCGCGTGGACTTCACCGCCGAGCTGACGGCGGCCATCACCAACCTTCTTCGCGGGCTCCAGGCCCGCTGACCCACCCGCGGTACATGTCTGTTTGAAACGGAGCCCGTCATGCTGGAAGCCGTCGCGTCCCTCCTTCCCAAGCCCTCGGCGGAGATTGAACGCATCCGCGCGGTGTTCGAGTCACAGCGCGCGAACCGCTGGAACCTGTCTCGCAGCACGCCCGCGGAGCGCATCGCGAAGCTGCGCAAGCTGCGCGAGGCCATCATCCAGCGCCGCACGCAGTTGGCGGAGGCCATCCACCAGGACTTCCGCAAGCCGGCGGTGGAGGTGGAGCTGACGGAGATCCACCCGACGCTGGAGGAGCTGAACCACACGGTGAAGCACCTGAAGGGGTGGATGAAGCCCAAGCGGGTGGCGACGCCGCTGACGCTCAAGGGCGCGTCCAGCCACGTGCGCTACGAGGCCAAGGGCGTGGTGCTCATCCTGTCGCCGTGGAACTACCCGTTCCAGTTGCTGGTGGCGCCGCTCATCGCGGCCATCGCGGCGGGCAACGCGGTGATGTTCAAGCCCAGCGAGAAGACGCCGTACACGTCGCGCTTCCTGGCGCAGCTGGCTCGGGACGTGTTCCCGGAGAACGAGGTGGCGGCGTTCGAGGGCGGCGCGGACGTGGCGGAGGCGCTGCTCCAGCACCCGTTCGACCACTTCTTCTTCACGGGCAACCCGAACATCGGCCGCAAGGTGATGGCGGCGGCGACGAAGCACCTGTCCAGCGTGACGCTGGAGCTGGGCGGCAAGTCGCCGGTCATCATCGATGAATCGGCGAACCTGGCGGCGACGGCGGAGGCGCTTGCGTGGGGCAAGTTCGTCAACGCGGGCCAGACGTGCGTGGCGCCGGACTACATCTACGTGCCGGCGTCGAAGCAGCAGGCGTTCCTGGAGGCGCTCAAGACGGTGCTGACGCGCTTCTACGGGACGACGGAGGCGGAGCGGCAGGCGAGCCCGGACTTCGCGCGGGTGGTGGACCCGGCGGCCTGGAAGCGGCTCAAGGAGGTGTTGGACCGCACGGTCGCCGCGGGGGCGAGGGTGGAGGCGGGCGGCACGGCGGACGGGCCGTCGCGGTACATCTCCCCGACGGTGTTGTCCGGGGTGACGAAGGCGATGCCCATCATGGAGGGGGAGATCTTCGGGCCGGTGTTGCCGGTGCTGACATACGAGCGGCGCGAGGAGATCTACGCCCACATCAACGAAGGCGGGAAGCCTTTGGCGCTGTACGTGTTCGCGCAGGACTCGAAGGTGGTGGAGGAGGTGCTCCAGCACACGACGTCGGGCGGGGTGGTGGTGAACAACGTGCTCATCCACGTGGCGAACCCGAACCTGCCGTTTGGCGGGGTGGGGATGAGCGGGCTGGGGAACTACCATGGGCACTACGGGTTCAAGACCTTCAGCCATGAGCGGGCGGTGATGGTCCAGTGGATGAAGTCGCTGGCGTCGGTGTTCTTCCCGCCGTATCGGGGAAAGCCCCAGGAATGGGCCTCCCGCGCGACCCGGATGCTGGAGTAGGCAATTCGCCGGCGCGCGGGGTGTTCACCCGGCAGGGTGGGCCTGATGAGGGAAAGAGGAGCCGGCATGCGCGTGGTGTCAGTGGAAGAGGCCCTGGTCCCCGGCCACCTGCAGGAGGTGTTCGACCGCCTGCAGGCGCGCCGGTGGGAGTTGGCGAAGACGGGGCCCAAGGAGCGCCTGGCGCGGCTGGAGAAGCTCAAGGCGCTGCTGTTGGAGCGGCGTGAGGAGCTGGCAGACGCGCTGCACGAGGACTTCCAAAAGCCGGCGGCGGAGGTGGAGGCGACGGAGATCCTCCCCGTGCTGCTGGAGCTGGCGCACGTGCAGAAGCACCTGAAGGCGTGGATGAAGCCGCGCAAGGTGGGGGCGCCGCTCTTGCTCGCGGGAACGAAGAGCGAAGTGCACCCGGAGCCCAAGGGCGTGGTGCTGATATTGGCGCCGTGGAACTACCCGTTCCACCTGCTGGTGTCGCCGCTGGTGGCGGCGGTGGCGGCGGGCAATGCCGTCTTGTGCAAGCCGAGTGAGAAGACGCCGGGCACGGCGCGCTTCCTGGCACAGCTGCTGCGGGATGTGTTCCCGGCGGACGAGGTGGCGCTGGTGGAGGGCGGGCCGGAGGTGGGCGAGGCGCTGTTGCGGCTGCCGTTCGACCACTTCTTCTTCACCGGAGGCCCGCGCGTGGGCCGGCGGGTGATGGAGGCGGCGGCGCGGCACCTGGCGGGGGTGACGCTGGAGCTGGGTGGGAAGTCGCCGGTCATCGTGGATGCGTCAGCGGACGTGGACACGGCGGCGGAGCGGATTGTGTGGGGCAAGTTCCTCAACGCGGGGCAGACGTGCATCGCGCCGGACCACGTCTGGGTGCACGCGTCGAAGGAGGAGGCGCTGCTCGCGGGGCTGAAGGCCGCGCTGGAGCGCTTCTACGGGAAGACGGAGGAGGCACGGCGGGCGACGCCGGACTTCTGCCGGATGGTGGATGACGGGGCGTTTCAGCGGGTGCGCGGGCTGTTGGACCGAACAGTGGCGGGGGGCGCGCGGGTGGTGGCGGGGGGCGGCGTGCACGCGGAGACGCGCTACATCGCGCCCACGGTGCTGGCGGATGTGTCGCCGGAGGCGCCGGTGATGGAGGAGGAGATTTTCGGGCCGCTGTTGCCGGTGCTGCGCTTCGAGTCCCTGGACGAGGTGGTGACGCAGGTGCGCGCGGGAGGAAAGCCGCTGGCGATGTATGTGTTCAGCCAGGACGAGGCGACCGTGGAGCGTCTGTTGAAGGAGACGAGCGCGGGCGGCATGGTGGTGAACAACGTGGTGTTGCACAACGTGAACCCGCACCTGCCCTTCGGCGGCATCGGGCAGAGCGGCGTGGGCGCGTACCATGGGGAGACGGGCTTCAAGGCGTTCAGCCACGAGCGCGCGGTGGTGCGCCAGGGACGCACGGCGTTCACCAACCTCTTCTTCCCACCCTACCGGGGCAAGGCGCAGCGACTGGCGCGGCTCGCGAGCAAGCTGTTCGAGTAGGGAGTTCCTGAAAGCAGCGCGCAAGCGATCGCGGTAGAACAGGGGGATGGGGCATCCCGTCATCCAGAACCGCACGCCCTTTGTCTTCGAGCCACTCTTCCTTGCGGACGAGGAGACGCGTCCCCTGCTCGTGCCGGTGGTGAAAGCCACCTTCCTGTTGGGTGCCAGCGGCGCACTGAAGCTGGCACCCCAGCAAACGCCGCTGTGCCCCCAGGGAGAGCGTTGGGAGGAAACAGACACTTCGAGCTACCGCTACGAGCCCGAGGGCGCCTTCTTCAAGACCGCCACGGACGTTGCGCTGGTGGGCCACGCTCACGCGCCCAGGCCAGGGACGCGCGAACTGGAGGTCTCTCTTCAGGTGGGGGCGCTGCGCAAGGATGTGAAGGTGGTGGGGGAGCGGTCGTGGTTCAAGAACCTGGGCTCGGTGGAGATGACCCGTCCCCTCCCCTTCGAACGCATTCCCTTGCGCTACGAACGGGCATTTGGAGGCTGGGACCGGTCCCGCCCGGAGCAGCCCCAGTTCGAACCACGCAATCCCGTGGGCCTCGGGTTCCGGATTCCCGGCCGTCCCTTCGAGGAAGGGGAGCGCCTGCCCAATCTGGAAGACCCGGCCGAGCCGCTTCGGGGGTGGGGACACCGCCCTCCACCCGCGGGGTTCGGCTTCATCGGAGCGGAGTGGCAACCACGGGCCGCGTTCGCCGGCACGTATGACGCGGCCTGGACACGGGACCGCAAGCCCAGGCTGCCTCGTGACTTCGACCGGCGCTTCCTCAACGCCGCCTCCCCCGGACTGATTGCCAATGGCTACCTGCGGGGAAACGAGCCCGTGCGCGTCATCAACGCCACGCCTCAAGGGGTCATGTCGTTTCAACTGCCTGGGCTGGAACCACCCCGAGTCTTCGTCCAGAGACGAGGCGGGTTGGAGGACATGGAGCTTGAAACACGGTTGGACACGCTCATCATCGACACGGATGCGATGAAGCTGACGCTGCTCTGGCGCGGCCTGCTCGCACTGCGGCGCGAACCCTTGGAGTTGCGTCACCTCCGGCTCGAATGCGAAGGGTCACGGCGCTGGGGCTTCGTTCCACCGGAGGACGACGAGGACGGGGAATAGCACTACCCCAGTGCAGTGCCGGGGATGACCCAGTCATTCAGATAGAGCACGGTCATCGGCAGGCGGGCCAGCGGCGGGCAGAATTGGAAGTCGGTGTCCTCCGGAGCGATGCCAGCGCGCTCGGACAGGCGAAGCAGGGCCAGCCCCTCCAGCCACAGGAAGCGGTGGGGCGCGAACCCGGTCACCGCCGTGTCGAATGCGCGGGCACGCTTCTCCGCGAACGACTGGTACTCCAGGCGCGCAGCCTCGAAGTTCCGGGCGAAGCGCGAAGCATCCCGTGCCAGCAGCGCCCGCGCGATACCGCAAAGAGGCGCGTACTCCTCCGTCCCGACCGCCTCCAGCCGGTCCAGCAATGGCTCCAGCATCCCGGTAACGGGCGGCGCCTGTCGCGCGAACGCCTGGAGGATGCAGGCCCAGAGGTACTCATCCTCGTAGTCATCCTGCTGGTGTGGCGTGGCCGCGGTGACGGCGAGCGCATCCGCGAGCTGGAAATGGCCCGCGGCGAGCGCGGCCAGCAGTGGAGCCGTCCTCCTCACCGAGGGTGGAACGAGTTCACGTGAGCGCAGCAGGAGGATGAGCCGGCGCCAGTTCTCCGCCATCCGGCAGAGATTGAGGAAGAACCCCTGCGCATTGCCATCCACCAACAACGTGGCCGTGGCGATGAGGTGAAGGCTCAGGACGATGGACTCCCCTTCCATGAGCAACGTGCTCCGGTCGGCTGAAGGCTGGAAGGCCTCGAGGCTTTCTCCCAGCGCGGAGGCGGCATCGGTGCGCAGTGACATGAGCTTGGGCATGGGGTCCTGGAGTCAGGGTAGATTGCCCTCATGTTCGAGGCCAACTGCTTGCAGGAATCTCCGGGTCACATCGTCGCTCGTGTTCTGGCTGAACGTAAGCCCTGCCTGGTTTCCGCCCGCTCGGGGGAACGTGGCGTGCTCATCCCCCATGAAGAACGCTACCTGCCCGTGTTGAATTCGCACCCTCGGGTCATCGACGCGTGGGTGAAGGACCTCAAGCGGCCCGGCACCGATATGGCGATGTACTGCCTGCAACTGGCCCTCACCGAGGAGCAGGACGCCTTCCGTTACCTGGACGAACGCGAGCGCCCCATCCTGGCCATGGTCGGGGTCAATCGCTTCCGGCGCTGGGAGAAGCGACAAGCGGCTCCAGCGAAGAAGGCCGTCGCGAAGAAGGCACCGGGCAAGAAGGCCGCCGCGAAGAAAGCGCCAGCGAAGAAGGCCGCGAACGCCCGACGCGTGACCTCCCGGTCGTGAGTGCGGACCGGGCTACTCCGTGGCGAGGTGGATGACCGCCCGCTCACCTGGGTCCGAAGATGAAAGGACGAGGATGCTGGGTGAGGGCGAATAGCCCCGCTGCAGCGCCCTGAGCGCGGTAGCGATCCCCAACCCACCGGAAGCCACTCCGGTATGGCCAAAGCTCATCGCCGGCATCCAGGCGGGGCACTCCGCGAAGCGCGGGTCGCCCTCCGCCAGGAGGTACCGCAGCATCCCCCACTCGTGGGCACGTGAATGCTGCCCGTCATGATCTGACACCAGCACGGGAGGAGACGCCTCCGGCGCGAAGCGTCCCAGTGCCGTGCGCACACACGATGCCAGCGCCCTGCCGTCCGAAGGGTCCGCCCCCTCTTCCACGAACGACGTGACATCGCGCTCCTGAACCACCGCGCGGACGAAGACCGGGCGTTCGGCTCCCACCGATACGTCGTGAAGGACGGGCTCCAGAAAGAGCGCCGCTCCCGCTTCTCCTGGCGTCAGGCCGGTGGGGTTGTCCGAACTCTTGAGCCGCTCCTGGGCCTGGAGCAGTTCCAGGGTGGCGGGCCCACAAAGACTGTCCACGGAGCAGACGAGCGCGGAACGGACACGCCGTCCGCGCAGGTGCTCGTCCGCGGTGGCAAGCGCCTGTGCAAAGCCCGCATGACCTCCCAGAAAAATACTCACGGGTCCGTCCCACCCACGCAGCCCCACGGCGTCGAACGCCGGCGAAAGGATCCGCTCCGCCAGCAGGGCAACCCGCTCGGAAGGAGTGTCTGGATCCTCGTGCGAGGCATCCTTCCCCGTCGTGAAGCCCCGCGCCTCGGGGTCCGGCAGGGCCACGTAAAGCCCCGTGTCCGGACCGAGCGTGGACAGGTCCTGCCGCGAGGCGAGGTCCACCAGCGCCTCGGCCAGGATGGCGATGAGTCGTCCCACCCCGGAAAAGCCATACGTGGCGGCACCCAGCGCATGGATGGACTGCGTGCCGGGCTCTTCATCACCAGGGAAGAATGTATCGAAGTCGGGAGCCGGAGAGGGCCTGCCCAACCCCGCGCGGAACGCCGCGCACGCAGGGACCAATGGCCCCAGGGACGTCGCCAGCCCCATCGCTTTCAAACGGACCCGCATGCACGTGAGCGACAGCGTCCTGGGACGCTCACCCCTCCTCGTTGCCAATGGGGAGACCGTTCCAACCTTCGGCTTTGTAGTAGCGACAGCCGGTGATGCCCTCTTTTTGAAAAGTCTTGCGCACCGAATCATCCACCAGGATGACATCTCTCGCGCGACTCAACCGGAAGAGCTTCGCCTCCTTCTCGATGCCCTTGGGATTCAGGACCAGTGTGTTGAAGTGCCGAATCCGATCCTTGAATAGCTTGTCCATGACGACGTCGGATGCCTTCACGTCGACCGCGTCCTGACCGCCCAGGGGGTTCAAGAAGAAATAGGACTGGGGAACGGGCTTGCCCTTGTGGTCTTTGACGAGGAGGGGAAGGAACTCCAGGTCCTTCGCCTTGAGCTTCTCAAGAATGGCTCGGACGCGGCTGGAGACGATGAGGATGCTGACCGAGTTGTCGAGGAAGTCCCTCAGTTCCCGCCGGGCCGGCCACTTCTTCGAGAAGCCGACCGCAGCGTCCTCAGGGTACTCCTTCGCCAGTGGCTCGCCTGCATGGTACCGCCAGTTCTTGATCTTGCTCTTGGGGTAGCCGCCGTCCACAAGCGCCCCATCGTTCGACCCACCATCCAGGATCCAGTATTTCATAGGCCTCATTGAACGATTCAGTACAACGCGCCCCACTCATACTTCGTGGGGTTTTTCTTCGTTCCGTAGGTGACCCACGCACGCTCTAGCTTCCGTCCCTTCACGTGGTGTTGGGCCAACTGCCTCCCAAGCGAGGTGAGGACCTTCCAGAACTTGTCCTCAAGCTCCTGAAGTTCCTCGAAGACGAGCGCCTTGAGGTCCGGATGCGGCGCGCCCTTGTCACGTGCTTCTTCGAGGTTCCGGGCGATCTTCCTCAAGTCCGTCATGACCCCTTGGGTGTAGACAGGGTGGTCGCTCGGATGCTGGGGCGTCTGGTGAATGGGAACGGCCCAGCTCTCATCTGGCAGGGGGATGATGTTGTGACCGTGGTTGAGATTGTACTCACCCTGCAAGATGAGCCTGAGCTGCCACAACTCGAAGCACGGGCCCACCTCGTCCTCATAGTAGAAGGAGCTTCCGGGCAGGATGTGGTGCGCCTCCCAGAGGTACGGATAGCGTTGTCCTGCCTTCTTCCTGGGATTCGTGACGTCCCGCGCCCCCTTGTTGAAGTTCTGCACCAGGTCGAGGGAAGGGAACCTGTAGTCCTCCAGGTGCTTCTTCGGCACCCCCGTATGCTTGTGGGCGAAGTCCAGGTCGAAGTTCTTGAAGACCTTGTTCCGGCCTCCATCGGTCAGCAGGTAGTCATGACCGTTCTGGGCGTAGTGAGCGTCCTTGGCGAGGACCCCGCGCAGCTCCCGGACGCTGTTGGCATGGGGCTGCTTCTTCGCGGCCCCGGACTTCTTCTTCTTGGCCTTGGACTTCTTCGCCGTCGCCGTGAACTTCTTCTTCTTGAAGGAGTCTTCGATGAGCTTCTGTCGAAGGGTCGCGGCCTTCGTCTGGAGTTTTTTCGCCGACAGGTATTCGACACCGGCTGTCATGGGGACTCCTTGGCCCGCGAAGGGCGCTCGGTGTCGCACTATAGGGACGAAGCCCTTTTGAAAGGAATTCCCTTCCGGGCGCTTGAGGCTGCTCCAGCGCGGCGCTAGCGTTCCTGTGTCCGTGGACTGCACGCCTTTGGGGGAGTGATGAGCACGAGCGTTGGCGTGAACAAGCTGTCGGTGGTGCATCAGGAGACGAACGGCGTCACCATCGCCTTCCCGGATGTATGCAAGACACCGAGCCCCGGTGGCCCCATCCCCATCCCCTATCCAAACATCGCCCGCTCGGCGGACACGGCCAAGGGGACCCAGAAGGTTTCCGTGGAGGGAAAGCCTGTCTGTGTGGCCGACTCCAACTTCAGCACCAGCACCGGTGATGAAGCGGGCACCGCGGGAGGTGGGGTCGCGTCCGGAAAGACCAAGGGCAAGGCGGAATTCGTCAACTACTCCTTCGACGTGAAGTTCGAAGGCAAAGGCGTGGCGCGCAGCTTCGACCCCATGCTTCACAACGACAAGAACACCCCGCCCGCCCCCCTCTTGCAGGGTCCGGTCATCGCCCCAGAAAAGTCGCCGGAGAAGGCGGTCTGCCTTTGCTGCCAGGAGCCGCTATGACAGCAGGATGGGAGGAGAGCCCACCTCCCATCCGAAGGCGCCCGGCCATTCCCTGGGCGTTGATGGAGCAGCACCTGGAGGAGGCTGCCTTTCTCTGGACGCAGTGGGAGCACGACCTGGGTGCTCCCGCCCTGCCATGGGCTGACGTGGAACAAGGGAACGAGCGTCGCCTCGTGGCGAACCTGGACGCGCTCGAGCTGGGAGGGCTTCCGGTGGCGCGGCGCATCCTCCTTCCCGCGCTCGACGGCGACGACGTGGAGTGGATCCGCGTGGCGACCTACGTGCTGTCAGGACTCGAAGGATCCGAGGGACGGGAGGCCATTGTCGACCGGTTGCTCCGGGCCAACGAAGACGAGTCCTCCGCCCTCCTCCGGGCCGTGGAGCTGCGCGGAGGCAGTCACCTGGCGCCCACCCTGCTCCTGCTCCTGCCTCGGCTTGCGTCGCCACAGCAGGCCCGCCTCCTGTCCGCCCTCCGGTTCCTCGGGGTGGATCCTGGTACCGCGCTGAACGCCATCCCCTTGGAGGAGCACGACAGCGTGCGCGCGGAGAAGGTCCGGCTCGTGGGCCTGCTCCCCCGGTCCGAAGCCGCGCCGCTTCTGCTGCGGGGTCTCTCGGATGGCTCCGCGCTCGTGAGAGAAGCCGCATTGGAGGAGGCCCTCGTCCTCGGCCTTCCGGAAGCGTGGGACCGGTGCAACCGCTGGGTGTCGGCGCGTGAAGGCGGACGCGTGGCACGGCTTGGGGCCGCGATTTCCGGTGGTCCCCGTGAGCTGGAGAGCCTCGTGTCGCTTCTGGAGGAGCCCGCTCAGCGTGACGAGGGGCTCTGGGCGCTCGGCTTCAGCGGACGGCTCCAGGCGGCGGAGGCGATATTCCAGGAGTTGATGCGGAACGGAACGCCGCTCGCCGCGGAGTGCTTCGCCGCCATCACCGGACTGCTTCCAGGCGAACCCTTCTGGGAAGAAGCAGAGCCCGACGACGAGGAGGCGGATGAAGACGCGCCACCTGTGGCCCTCGCGCTCGCCCCTTCCGCGCTACCGGGCCCGGTGACGGACAGGAAGAAGGTGCCCCGCATCGACGAGGTGGCACGGTGGTGGACCGAAGCTCGCGGGCGCTTCGACCCGGCGGGGCGCTATCTGCGAGGCCAGCCCTTCACAGGGGCGGCCCTCGCTACCGAGCTTGAGACAGGTCCCATGCGTCGCAGGCCCGCCTTGCTTCTGGAGGTGGCCTTCAGGACCGGCGGCGCACCGCGCGTGGAGCCCCGGGCCTGGACCTCGCACCAGCGCCAGCAGGCACGAGGTATTGCTTCGCTACGACCCGATATCTTCGTCCGCAAACCCAGCGCCCGGTGAGGTGAGCCACAGCCTCGATGCTCAGGAAATACCGTTTGCGGCGAGTGGATGGAGAAGAGCTGGGCCTGCAACCGAGCCGCCTTCTCCCCACAGGGCCCCGTGTCCAACACGGGGCCCTCGGGCCTTCAAATCAGCTGCGCAGACCGGGGGCTTCCTGGCCCGTGCGCGCGACGTACTCCGTGTAGCCACCGCCGTACTTGTGGATGCCGTCTGGCGTCAGCTCCAGGATGCGGTTCGACAGCGCTCCCAGGAAGTGCCGGTCGTGGGACACGAACAACATCGTGCCCTCGTAGCGCGACAGCGCCGTGATCAGCATCTCCTTGGTGCCCATGTCCAAATGGTTCGTGGGCTCGTCCAGCACCAGGAAGTTCGGCGGGTCGTAGAGCATCTGTGCCATCACCAGACGCGCCTTCTCACCGCCTGACAGCACCCGGCACTTCTTCTCCACCTCGTCGCCGCTGAAGCCGAAGCAGCCCGCCAGCGCCCGCAGCGAACCCTGGCCCGCGCGCGGGAACGAATCCGACAGCGACTCGAACACCGTCTTCTCGCCGTCCAGCAGGTCCATCGCGTGCTGCGCGAAGTAGCCCATCTTCACGCTGCCGCCCAACGCCACCGAACCGTCGTCCGGCTGCGTGGTGCCCGTCACCAGCTTGAGCAGCGTGGACTTGCCCGCGCCGTTCACGCCCATCACCGCCCAGCGCTCCGCGCGCCGCACGAGGAAGTCCAACCCTTCGTAGATGGTCCGCTTGCCGTAGCCCTTGTAGACGTTCTTCAGGTTCACCACGTCGTCACCTGAACGCGGCGGCGGCTGGAACTCGAAGAGCACCGTGGAGCGGCGCTTCGGCGGCTCCACCTTCTCAATCTTCTCCAGCTTCTTCACCCGGCTCTGCACCTGCGCCGCATGCGACGCGCGGGCCTTGAACCGTTCGATGAACTTGATCTCCTTCGCGAGCATCGCCTGCTGACGCTCGTACTGCGCCTGCTGCTGCGCTTCGTTCTGCGCGCGCTGGCCTTCGTAGAAATCGTAGTTGCCCGAGTACGTCGTCAGCGAGCCACCGTCGATCTCCACCACCTTCGTCACGATGCGGTTCATGAACTCGCGATCGTGCGACGTCATCAGCAGGCCGCCCTCGTACCCCTTGAGGAAACCCTCCAGCCAGATGAGCGACTCCAGGTCCAGGTGGTTGGAAGGCTCGTCCAGGAACATCGCGTCCGGCCGCATCAGCAGGATGCGCGACAGCGCCACGCGCATCTTCCAACCGCCGGACAGCGCCCCGACGTCGCCGTCCATCATCTCCTCGGTGAACCCGAGGCCCGCCAGAATCTCCCGCGCCCGTCCCTCCAGCGCGTACCCGCCCAGCTCCTCGAACCGGCCCTGCACGATGCCGTAGCGCTCGACGAGCTTCTCCATGTTGTCCGCCTGGTCGGGGTCCCCCATGGCGGCTTCCAACTGCTTCATCTCCGCCGCGACGGTGCTGACCGGGCCCGCGCCGTCCATCACCTCGGACACCGCGCTGCGGCCGGCCATCTCACCGACGTCCTGGCTGAAGTAGCCAATGGTGACGCCCCGGTCGATGGAGACCTGTCCTTCGTCCGGGTACTCCTGGCCGGTCATCATCCGGAACAGCGTCGTCTTGCCCGCGCCGTTCGGGCCAACGAGGCCCACCTTCTCACCCTTGTGGAGCGCAGCCGACGCCTCCACGAAGAGGAGCTGCTGCCCGTGCTGCTTACCGATGTTGTCGAGACGGATCATGTGCGTACCGAAAGGGCCCGGGAATCAGGCGGCGCGCCCTTATGCCACGGCCCGCCCCCCAGGGGGATGCTTCCGAACCCCCCACGCCCCCGACTCCTTGCACCCATCCAGGCAGGCAGGCCCCCGTCCGGGATTCCGCCCTCCTTGGAACGCCAGCGCCTGCGCCCTCAGGAGTCCCGGTGCACGGTGCCCGGGGAGAACGCCGGGGTGCAGATGGCCACGTACTCCGCGCCCTCCTCTTCGGGGGTGCTGTAGCGGACCCACTCGCCCGGCTCGCACACCACCGTCTGGCCGGCGTGCACGTCCATCACCCCTCCCTTGTGCTCCACCCGCAGCGTGCCCGCGAGCACCAGGGTGATTTCTCGGAACTCGGGGGTCTGCCCCGGCTCCTCCCACCCACCCGGGCTGCGCATGTGCGCGACGCTGATGTTCTGCGTCTTGGAGTTCATCCGACCCACATATTCGTCGATGAGCTTCGGCTTGTTGCCCACCGCCGTCACGCGGATGGGCTTGGGGATGAGCGTAGGCATAGGGGTTGCCCCAAAGCATAGAGTGGCGCCGTGCTGACCGTCGACACCCATCCCCTCCTCGACCTCGTCGCCTTCACGTCCACCTTTCCCGCCCCCCTGGGAGACCTGCCCGCGCCCGAGTGGCTCCAGGCCCTCCTCAAGCCCGGCGCCACCGCTCCCTTCCAGAGCGACGACGCCGTGCGCGGCGCCGTGCGGGACCTGCTCCGCCACGGCGGCTACAAGCCCACCGGCCGGGGCAAGCCCGCCTCCGAATACCTGGTGCGCGCGTCCGGGGACGGCTCGCTCTCCACCATCAACGCCGCGGTGGACGCGTGCAACGCCGTGTCGCTGCACAGCGGACTGCCCATCAGCGTGGTGGACCTGGACCGAGCGCAGGCGCCCTTCCGCGTGGCCACCGCCATCCAGGGCGACCGCTACGTCTTCAACGCCTCCGGTCAGGAGATCGACCTGGAAGGCCTGCTGTGTCTCTTCGACGCGGCCGGGCCTTGTGCCAACGCGGTGAAGGACGCCCAGCGCACCAAGACGGATGGCTCCACGCGCCGCACCCTCACGCTGCTGTGGGGCACGAAGGAGTTGGCGGGCCGGAGCACCAGCGCCTTCGCGTGGTACCGCGAGCTGCTGGAGCGCCTGGGCGCCACCGTCGAACACCCGGTGCCCTGAAGCGGGCTACTCGCGCTTCGCGCCAGGCTCCAGGCCCAGCCCGTCAACGATGCGCGCCACCACCACGTCCGGAGGGGGCGTCACGTCCACGGAGAGCGCGTCCTCGGGCGGCTCCATCGCGGCCAGTTGGCTGACCAGCAGCGCGGCCGGCATGAAGTGGCCCACGCGGCGCTGGAGCCGGGCCTGGATGACCTCCGCGGGAGCGTGCAGGTACACCCAGCGCTCGCGCGCCGCGTCCACCGTGAGCTGCTCGCGGTAGGTGCGCTTGAGCGCGGAGAACGCCAGCACCAGGGGCTCCTCGTGCGCGTGCGCCTTCTCCATCCGCGCGCGCAGGAGCACCAGCCAGGGCTGCCGGTCCGCGTCCGTCAGCGGGGTGCCCGCGGCCATCTTCCGACGGTTCTCCGCCGAATGCAGGTCGTCCGCGTCCTCGAAGGTCCACCCCAACTGGTCCGCGAGCGCCCTGCCCACCGTGGACTTCCCGGTGCCCGAAACGCCCATGACGATGACCACCATGCCGTTGCCGCCTCCTCGCGCGCGTTCCCATGCTGCGGCCTTCCCGCGTCCGACGCCATGCGAGAAGCACCGGCGAAGGGCGCACCGGACACCGCGTATGAGCGTCCGCTGCTCAACGCCCGGCCTCCCGTCCCCGATGCGCGTTTCACGTCGTGGCGGGAAGCCGCTACCCTGCGCGCCATCATGATCATCGTAGGAGCAACACCCGGCCGGGCCTTCGTCCGCCTCCTCCTGGCCAGTGGCCTGCTGTCGCTGGTGGCGCTCGCCGCCTGCCGCGACCCGGCCGCCGCCGCGGGCACCGCGCTCTTCGTCACCACCGAGTTCGAGCCCTCGCTGAACCTCACCCAACTGCGCGTCTCCGGCACCGTGGCGGGCGGCATGGACGTGCCCGCCTCGATGCTCCCCGAGGCCGCGGACCGCACCCTCCAGAGCGGCGAGACCTTCCGCGTCCTGCTGACCGACGCCGCCAACGGCGCCCAGGCCACCGTGCGCGTGGAGGGTCTGCGCAATGGCACCGTGCTCGCCACCGGCGAGGCCAGCGCCACCGTGCGCGACGGCTACGAGGTGGAGGTCACCGTGCACCTTGCCTCCGGGACGAATCCGGACGGCGGCACGGGCACCTTCTGCGTGGACTGCAAGGACGGCTGCTGCCGCGCCGGCGTATGCACCAGCGCTACCTTCCGCACCTGCGGCAAGGGAGGCGTGGCGTGCTCGGATTGCTCCGACCTCAAGGCCGACTCCTGCACCGCCCAGGGCACCTGCGGTTGCGGCAACGGTCCGGCGTGCGGCGCCAACGCGGGGGCGTGCATCGCGGGCCGGTGCATCTGCGGCTTCGGCGGCGCGTGCGGCCCGGGACTCGCGTGCATGGACGGCGTGTGTCGCTGCGACCCGTCCACCTGCGCGGGCTGCTGCGATGGCAACAGTTGCCTTGACGGCAGGGACAGGAACCAGTGCGGCAAGGGCGGACTGTCGTGCCAGAAGTGCGACAAGAAGTGCAACGCCGACGGCTCCTGCGACTGACGCCCGCTACCTCACGGTGAACGGGCGCGAGCTCCCCGAATACGGGTGCACGCGCCCGTCCCAGCCGGACTTCCAGTTGCCCTCGTGCACCAGCCGGTACGTGCCCGGCGCCGTGTCCGCCGGAATGGGCCAGTCGATGCGCACCAGCGAGCACGCGAGCGTGGGCACGCAGTACTCGCGCTGCCAGTGGTACAGAGCGCCGCCTTCTCCGTCGTGCGCCACGTCCCGCCACGTCCCGTCCGCCAGCCGCCGCTGCACGCGCAGGTACGTGCCGCCAAGCTTCAAGTCATTGCGCGGATGCCCCGCCCAGAAGGTGGTGCTCGCCGTGTCGCCTCGCGCGTACGCGGGCTTCGCCTCCTCCGCGACGTCGCCGAAGTCCACCCACAACAGCTTGTCGTCGAACACCACGCCGGGCTGCAAGCCCACCACCGCCTTGCGCAAATCCCGAGGCGTGGGCCCCGGTGGCACCGGCGTCCCGTCACGCAGCGCCCCTGCGAGCCCCGTGAAGGACTGCTGGAGCGCCGCCAGCGTCCATGGGCCGAAGTGCGTGGACGCGCCCTCGTAGTCCTGGCGCGCGTACTCGTCACGCGTCGCCACGTAGCCTGAGTACGCGTTGGACAGCCCCGCGATGACCACGTCCGTCACGCCCGTGCCCTGCAACTGCGCGAGCACCGTGTCGCGCAGCCTCCGGCCCGCCATGGTGGTGAGCTCGAAGGGCACGGCCACCAGCGCCAGCGGGCCCACCGTCACCAGTTGCAGGGGCAGCACCTCCGGCGTCCACGGATAGGGCTTCATGCCGCCCATCTCCAGCACGATGGGCTTCTCCGCCTGACAGGGCGTGGTGACCACCGAGCAGGTGAACTGGCTCCACAAGTCATGCACGGACTCGCACGTGGCGCCCTCCGCGCCGAAGCCGGGGCCGTCCTCCGCACCCGCCAACATCGACACGCCGATGGACGCCGGACACGTGCGGCGGCGCGCGCCGTCCGTGAACGCGGGCGCCACATCCACCGCGTCCATCTTCACGTAGGTGTGCCGGTAGTCCACGCCGCCCAGCACCGGCATCGCGGCGGTGGCCCACAGGTGCGCGGCGAAGTCGTACTGCTTGCGCGCGGAAATGGCCACATCCTCGAAGTCGTTCGCGCCGCCGCCGTTCGTGCCGCCCAGGATGTTGGGGGTGACGTCCCCCTCGTTCGAGTTGGCGAAGGCCGCGACGAAGGTGTCCGGCCCGCCGGGAAGCAGGCCCCCTTCCCCCGCCTCGAAGTAGCGCGAGGCCAGTCCCTTGTTGTCGCCGCTGATGAGGGGGTTGGTGTTGCCGAAGGACGTGCCGTGCACGGCGAACCAGTTGATGAGCCCCACCTCGTGACCGTCCGCGCGTGTGAACCGGAGCAGCGTCATCCGGGGGTCCACGTTGTCCGGGTAGCGGGCGCGCTCGGACTCGGGGTTTCGCAGGTAGGCCTCCGGGGAGCGGTTGGCGCTCGCGCCGCGCAGGTCGCCCGAGGACAGGCGCAGCGAGCCCTCGGCCAGCCGTGCGTTGGCGCGCAGGATGGAGTCCACGATGCCGGAGACGATGGCCTCGAAGTTCTGCGGCACGAAGCCGAAGGTGGTCAGGTTGTAGAGCGTGTAGTGGCTGAAGCCGCCCGGCCCCGCGTGCGTGTGCGTGGCGCTCAGGAGCACGTTGTCGTCGGAGTACACGTCCCCCAGCTTCACGCGCAGCCGCTCCACCACCTGCTGCTTCACCGCCTGGAACATCTCGCCCAGGTCCGCGCTGACGACGGCCACGCGGCGGCCGTTGCACGGCGAGGCGATGACGAACGCGCGCGAGTACAACCGCAGGTGGATGCCCTCCGTCTTCTGCGCCACCTGCGCGTAGCCCATCATCCCCACCTCCGCCGCGGGGCCGGTGATGTCGGAGCGCGCCGCACCCATCAGGAAGGTCGCGGAATCGGAGCAGGCGTCCGCGTCCGTCACGGAGGTCGCCGCGCTCGCCGTCGGCCCCAGCACTGGCTGGCCCGGTCCCAGCACCAACAGGGTGCCCAGCAACAACCCGAGCACGGGAGCAAGGCGAGCGGTCAGCGTGCGCATGACATCCTCCAGGGCCGTCCGGGCAGCGGGCCCTCGGGCAGGCGTCATCGGGCGGGATTCTCCCTCACCGCGATGCAAAGCCCCAGGGTGGACCATCGCACCCAAGAAGGCAGCTCACGCGGGGGCAGGCCGTCCGACGCACCACACTCGAACACGGGAGCGCGGCGGTTTCAGTCCACTTCGCGGCAGCGGCACGGGGGCCTGCTTCCACGCAGGGACGTGGCCCGGTCGTTCCGGCGCCCATCCCGCGCGGGCGGTGGGACTCAAACCACGGGGGAGGTGCCGGCGCCGCGCACGGCGGAGTGCAGGGCCACGCGGAAGGTGGCGCCGTGGTCCGGAACGGACTCCACGCTGATGCTGCCGCCCAGCGCGCGCACGATGGTGTCGCAGATGGACAGGCCCAGGCCGGTGCCCTGGCCCGGCACCTTGGTGGTGAAGAAGGGGTCGAAGATGCGGCGCAGGTGCTCCGGCGCGATACCGCGGCCGGTGTCGCGCACGTCCACCACCACCTGGCCTTCGCTGTCCACGCGGGTGATGAGGCGGATCTCGTGCTCCTCCGTGGAGCCTTCCGGAATCGCGTGCGCGGCGTTGATGACCAGGTTGAGGAACACCTGGAACAGCTTGCCCTCGTTGGCGCGCACCGTCGGCACGTCGCCGTACTGCTTCACCAGCCGGGCGCGCGGGCGGATTTCACTGGCCGCCATCTGCGTCACGGAGTCCAGCACGCGGTGCACGTCCACCGGCTCGTCGTGCGCGTCGTCCACGCGGGAGAAGACCTTGAGCTGGCGCACAATCTGGCGCATCCGCTCCGAGCCCTCGCGCGCGTCGTCCAGCACCTGCTGGTACTCCAGCAACTCCTCGGCCCCCAGGGGACGGGGCATGGGGCCCAGCGCGCGGTGCAGGAACTCCAGGTTGGACAGCACGTAGGACAGCGGGTTGTTCAGTTCGTGCGCGATGCCCGCGGCCAGCATGCCCATGGACGCCAGCCGGTCGCCCAGCATGAGCTGCGCCTGCATGTTCTTGCGCTCGGTGAAGTCGCGCGCCACGGTGACGCGCGCGGGCACCCCGTCGAAGAGCACCCCCAGCGTCACCAGGTCCGCGCTCACCACCTGGCCATCCCGGCGCACCAGGGGCACCTCGTGCGAGCGCGCCGCGAGCCCCCCGTCCTGCGCCTCTTCCAGATGGCGGCGCGCCACTTCCTGGTCCTCGCGCCGCACCAGGCCCAGCAGGTGCCGGCCCAGCAGCTCGGCGGAGTCCTGGTAGCCCAGGTAGCGGGCCATGGCGGGGTTCACCGACAGGAGCATGCCGTCCGTCGTGTGCACCACCACGGGGTCCGGGAAGCCTTCGATGAGCAGGTGGAAGCCCGCCTCCGTGCGGCGCAGCGTGGCCTCCGTGCGCACGCGCAGCGCATCCGCGGTGTGCTGCTCCAGCGCCAGCGACAGCGCGCCCGCGGCGCCGGACAGCAGCTTCAGCTCCACGGGCGACCACAGCCGGAGCTCCTCGCAGTTGTCGAAGCCGATGAAGCCGAACAGCTCCCCGTGCACCGTCAGGGGCAGCACCAGCAGCGCGCGGATGCCCTGCGCCACCAGCGCCGGCGTCGTGACGTCACCGAAGGCCTCCGGCGGGCCCTGCACCGGCTCTCCACGCGTGAGCTCCGCCCACTGGTTCAACCGGAAGGCCTCGTCCACCGGCCACGCCTGCGTGCCCACGCTCTCGAATTCACGCGACACGCCGGGCGCGGCCCACTCCGCGCGCTGGGACTGGAGCATCCGGCCGGAGCCGTCGCGGTGGAACTCGAAGACGTAGGCGCGGCTGGCCCCCGCCACGAGGCCCAGCGGCTCCAGGATGGCGTTGTACAGGTCGCCCGTGGCCTCCGGCGCGAGCAGCCGCCGCTGCACCTCCACCATGGCGCCCAGATAGCGCTCGCGCGTGGTGGCGGCTTCCTCCGCGAGCCTGCGCGGGGTGACGTCCACCAGCGTGCCCAACACACCGCCCAGGCGCTCCGGATCGCCCGTCGCGGACACCTCCACCCAGCGGGGCTGCGTGCCACTCGCGAGCCGCAGCTCCAACCGCGCCGGGGAATCCACGCGGGCGACGGCCGTGCGCAGGAGCGCGCGGGCCTGGTCGCGGTCCTCCGGATGGAACAGGTCCACCAGCGGGCGGCCCTTCCACGCCTCCGCGGGCGCGCCCACCAGGCGCTCCCAGGCGAGGCATGTCAGGACCAGACGGCCCGCGGCATCCAGTTCGAAGACGACCTCGCGCAGCAGGGAGCCGGCGCGCTGGAAGCGGCGGGTGTCCACGAGGTCGCTGGACATGGAGGCCTGTCCAGGCGCGGCGCCGCTCCCCGTTTCGCGTTGCTCCTGCGACACCGCGGCCTCCTCCACGGATGAAACGGACCAATACATGAATAAGAGGACAACCCACCCGGTTCGCCCGGGCAACGGTCCCCTCTCCGTTTCACCGCGAACCGAAGCATAAGTCGCTCGAATGTTTCAAAGTCAATGGACCCACCCTGTACTCAGGGATTCCCCTCAGTATCCGGAGGATCCCAACCCCCCGTGATTCCTGAGCGAGGCCGCTGGCGGCGGTCACCGAGCAGGCGGGCAGGCGCGCCTCCGACGATGGCCCAGGGGGGCACATCGCGGGTGACGATGGCGCCCATGCCGACCACTGCGTGGTCGCCCACGGTGACGCCGTCGGTGATTCCGGCGTTGGCGCCCACCCAGACGTCCTGACCGATCACGATGCCCTTCGACGTGACGGGCTGCCCACGCACGGGGCGGTCCGGCGCGAGCCCATGGTCGAAGGCATAGAGCGTGGCGCCGCTGGCGATGCGGGTGCCCTCCCCGATGCGGATGCCGGCCACGCCACCATCCAGGCTGACGCGGGCGTTGAGGCTGACGTTGGGCCCCAGCTCCACCGGGCCGTGCACGAAGACGTCCGCGGCGATGCTGCACCCGGGGCCGATGCGCACGGTGCGGCCGGGCTCCGCGAAGATGCGCGCCTCCGGGGCGATGAAGCACCCTTCGGCGATCTCCACGGTTTCCAGTTCACGCAGCAGGTCCTGCACCTCGCGTTGCCACGCGTGTGCCCACTCATGGTGGCGCGGCTTGAGGACGAAGTAGAGCCACGGCATCCAGGACAACCGCAGCTTGTGTTGTTGGCGGCGTTGCGCTTGGAGATCCACGGGCCCTGACTACCACGGCACGGGTGGGTGTCAGGAAGCGGCGGGCTCCACGGTGAAGTGGCAGCGCTCGCGCTCCTTCGCCACGGCGTCCGCGTCCATGGGCACGGGTTGCAGGCGGCAGAGCATGTCGTCCGGCTCCCACGGGTACGGCTGGCCTTCCAGGCGCACGCGCCCCTCGGCGACGGCGCGGGTGGCCTCCACGAGGGGCAGCCCGGCGAGGTCGCGCATCAGCGCCTCGAAGCGGCCCTGACGCTCCGGGGTGGAGAAGCGGAAGCGGCTCCGGGCGACGAAGGCCAGGTGGTACCACATGGGCCGGAAGGCCAGCCCCGCGAGGTCCAGGCGCTGGGCCATGGTGAGCAGCACCTCCGTCGTCTCGCGCGACAGGCCCAGGCCGGGCACGTCCTGGCCGGGGAGCTGCGGGCGCGTGTCGCTGAAGCGCGCGCGCGGGTGGCGCAGGCTCAGCCAGTTGGCGAAGAGGAAGGTCTCCCCCTGGAGGACCTTCTTCTCCAGCACCGCGTCCGACAGCAGGTGTTCGCGTCCGCCCGCGTGGCCCAGCACCATGATGCGGTCGCCGGTGCCGCCGGTGGAGGACACCTCCACGCGCAGGCGGCTGTAGCCAAGGCGCTCCGTGTATGAGAGCAGGCCGTAGCGGAAGAGCGCGTACTCGATGCTCTGCGCGGTGTAGTGGCCCAGCACGCGCGGCTGCACCTCGGGGCCCAGCCGCAGCGGGCCCTCCAGGTCCTCCAGGGTGATGGGCTCCTCGCCGGGCGCGAGTCCGGAGCCGGAGCCCGACTCGTGGGTGAGCAGGTGGGCGATGCGCCGGAAGCGCGCGCTCAGGGGGTCGTAGCGCGCGGTGATGCGCTGGTGGCCCAGGCCCGCGAGCACCAGCACCGTGCCCGCGAACAGCTTCCAGGATTCAGCGTGGTAGCCACCGCCGGGCAGCCACACGCTGGCGCGGCCCCGGAGCGCGGAGGCGATGGCCACATCCCGCTTGCGCGCGCCCGCGAGCGTGATGCCCACGCGCCCGAAGCGGTCCCCGCGCAGCACGTCGCCCCCGGCGATGACGAAGGTGAGGTCGGACGCGGGCATGCGTGACAGCAGGTCCTTCACCTTCTGCACATAGGTGGCGTCGTCGCAGCCGTCCGGCACGCGCGTCTCGTCCACGCCCGGGGGCAGGGTCCCCCAGTCGCTGCCGGACACGGAGCCGATCCACACCTTCGGCTGGCCGGCCAGACACGCGGCGGTGCCGTCCGGCGGGTGCGCGTCCAGGTCCAGCACGGCCACGGAGCCGTCGAAGCCCGCGGCGCGCAGGTCCGCCACGGCCACGGCGATGTCGTTGACGGTGCAGAAGCCGCCGCCCCGCTCCGGCCGCGCGTGATGGAAACCGCCGGCCATATTGACCACGGGGCCCTGGCGCGCGACGGCCAGCCGGGCCGCGCCGAGGGTGCCGCCACACACGAGGCGCACCGAGTCCAGGAGCGCGTCCACGGGGACCTCCGACGGGTCGGTGGCGTAGATGCGCGCGAGCGTGGCCGGGTCTGAGAGGGACTCCAGGTAGCGGGCTTCGTGCACGCGCGCGAGCTGCGCGTAGGACACCGGCACGGGGTGACGGACGTCCGCGGCGCGCACCACGCCGGACTCCAACAGGTACCAGGTGGTGAAGTCGGTGCTGCGCGGCTCGATGCCCACGGAGGACTCGATGCCGGACAGGGGCAGGCGGTACGCCTCGTCGTAGAAGACGTGGACGCGGCCTCGGCCCAGGCCCATTCGCCACAGCCAGCCCTGGATCATCCGCGCCTCGTGGGCGGAAGCGAACGGCGGGGCTGTGATTGGGAGGAAGACACGGAGGACCCGGACCCTACGCGCCAGGGGGCGGAGGTGGGGGCTCTTTCTTCATCCGAGGGAGGCATTGGCGCAAGCCTCATGGCACCGGGCGCCGGGCCTCTTCGCGCAGCGCGGGGCTTCTGCGGCGCACGCTCCGGGCGGCCACGGTGACGAGCAGGGACCAGGCGAGGCCGGCCACCCAACCGCCCAGCACGTCGGTGGGGTAGTGCACGCCCAGGTACACGCGAGTGCAGCCCACCAGCACGGAGAGCAGCAGGGCCACGGATAGGATGTAGACCTTCACGCGCCGCTGTTCGGCGAACTGGGCCAGGAGCGCGCCCAGGGTGAGGTACGTGATGGCGGACAGCATCGCGTGGCCGCTGGGAAAGCTGGTGGACAGGGTCTCGGTGAGGTGGGGCACGATCGAGGGCCGGGGACGGTGGAAGAGGTTCTTCAGCACTGCGTTGAGCAGCCACCCTGTCACCGTCGCGCTGAAGACGAACAGGGACGTGCGGTAGCGACGGGCCACCAGCAGGAAGCCGCACACGGCCACGGTGATGAGCGACAGCACGGGCACGCCACCCAGCGACGTCACGTCCCGGGCCGTCTCCGCGAGCCACCACGGGCCCCGAGGCATCGCGGGGTCCTCTTCGCGGCGCAGGGAGCGCACGATGCGCTCGTCGATGTCCTGGGTTTCGCCCTCATGCACCTCGTCGGAGAGGGCAACGAACCCCAGGACGCACGCCGCCACCAGCAACAGCAGCGCCAGCGGCCGCGTCACCATCACGTCCCAACCCGACAACCACCGCCACGGCCCGCGTAACATGGCCGTGACATAGGACGTGGACCCGGGGCCCGCCACCGGCATTCGCGCGGGAGTGTCGGACAGGCTCCAGGTCCCAGGGCCTGCTCAGTGGGATTCCACCGCGAGGCCCAGCCCTTCCGCCCCGGCGGCCTTCGCTCCATCGAGCGCCACCACCAGCCGCGCATATGGCGCACGGGCGTCGGGCTGGAAGAACAGGCCGCGCTGGCCGCGGGGACGGGCCTCCAGGAAGCGGCGCAGGCGCGGCACGTAGTCCGCTTCGCTCACGGCCTCCCCTTCCAGGAGCAGGGTCCCCTCCGCCGTGAGACGCACGAGGCCCGGGGCCAGCTCCTTCGAAGGTGGGACGTTGGAGGGGGCGGCCTCCGCCGAGGGGAGCTGGAGCATGAGTTCGCGGCGCATCAGCGGCGTCACCACCATGAAGATGATGAGTAGCACCAGCACCACGTCCACCAGCGGCGTGACGTTGATGTCGGATTGGAGGGCGGACTGCGGCTTCACCAGGAACTGGCGTTTGGAGCGCATGGCGGCAGGCCCTCAGTTCGACTTCTTCACGGCGACGCCCAGCGACACCTTCAAGGCTCCCGCGTCACGCGAACGCTGGAGGACCTCGAGCACGTCGCCGCACGTCAGCGTTTCGTCCGCCTTGAGGAGCAGGCGACGCTCGGGGTGTGCGAGCAGTTCCTCTCGCATGCGGTCCTGGAAGCGCGAGGCATCCGGGAGCGCCTCCGTCCCGACGAACAGTGCCTTGTCGGCGGTGAGGGAGAAGATGAGCGGCTCCGGCGGGGTGTCGCGGTGCTCTCCCTGCGCGGCGGCGGGGAGGGGGACGTCCTTGCCCTGTTCATCCATGGGGGCACCCACCATGAAGATGATCAGCAGCACCAGCACCACGTCCACCAGCGGAGTGACGTTGATGTCGGCCTTCACTCCACCCCTGCCTCCCACGGCCATTCCCATGCACAGCCTCCGCGTCCTTGCGAACCAGACGCGATGGGACCACGGACGCGGGAAAGCGTTGGCCGTGGGCAGCCGGTGGTTCCGTCATCGTTCGGTCATGGCATTCAGAGACTGGACTGCTATCACCCAGGAACGTTCGCACCGTCCTTCATCCGGGAATCCAGATGCGTGAGAGGAGACAGTGGGCACCCCAGCCCAGGTGGGTGGTACTGGCGTGCCTCGCGCTACTGACCACGAGCTGTGTCACATCCCCGCTGGGATCCGACCCTGACAGTTCATGGGCGACCCAGGGCTCAGGCGATGCAGTCACCACAGACTGTCGTGGTCAGGAGTTGCCTCTCGACTGGCCCGACCTGGACTCCAGCGAGGAGGTACTGGCGCCCTTCCTGACATGCGCATCGCCCGCGGCATTCGTTGCCATGCAGCGGGGTCTGGACATGCCTCGGCTGGTGGAGTCCATGAACGACTGGGACGCCGTCCGACTCGGGGCCCTGGGACCTCTGAACGCAAAGGCTGCCAGGGTCCTCAACCGAAAACGCGCGGCCTTTCTCGTCAGCGGCACGGAACGCTTCGGCGTGGCCAGGAGTGAGGTCTTCGCCCTCTTCATCATCCACTCCGCGTTCGATGACGAGCTGCGCGCCGTGCTCGACCTGCTGGCCCGGGACAAACAACTCGCGGAGACGCTGGGCGCCATGCCCACGGCCCGCGAGCAGTTGCGCCAGCGAGGCATGATGCTTGAGGAACACCCAGAGCGTGCCGAGCGAACCGGTGATGTCTTCCGAGGTCTGGGTCGAGCCGGCCGGGATGCACTTTCCAGCAGCGAGATGAGTTCAGGGGCCCGCTATCTGGACCTTTCCGCGAAGCACAGACAGCTTCCTTCTCCCTACAGGCAGGCGCTTGATGAAGTGGAACGGTCTCTCATGGAGCGGCACTTCTCGCCGGCCAGCGTAGCGTCGGGGAGCTTCGATCACCTGACGTTTGGCGTGCCGCTGGGCTTCTTCCATCTCGTGGAAGGAACGGCTCACGGGGCGACCTCGCTGGCAGCAGGAAGATATGAGCAGGCCACACGTGAGCTGGCACCGGCGGCGCTGATGGTCGCGCTGTACTCAGGCAGCAAGGGCGCGCGTGCCCTTCTCCAGGCGCCGCGCCCTGGACCTGGCGGCGGCTCGCGACTCCAGAAGTCGGTGCTCGATCTGGATGGATTGAAAGCGGTGTTGGGAGGCCTCGAAGAGCGGCTGGGAATCGACGCCGCCCGCGACTTGATCAACTACCTCCGTGCCAGTCGAGAGAACGCCTACATCGCGGCCGAATGGGGTGAGGCAGGAGTCCTTGCGCTGTATGAAGCCCGGGGCAACGCGGCGAAGGCGCAAGCCCTGTTGGCGGAGGCGAACCAAGGACGGACAAGAACTCCTCCGACGAAGACCGCAGCAGGACGGGGCGGGAGCAGAGAGGGCTCTTCCACGAATGGATCCGCGCCCGACACGCCCATCCGGAACGCGCATCTCGCGGGTCAACGTCACCCAGTGACGGGCGTTCCCTTCGATGCTGAAGGGTACCCTGACTTCAAGGCAGCAGGGGTCGTCAAGGCCGAGGTGAAGCTTGAATACACCGGCTCTCGAGCTGGAGATTTTGCTGCCGCGAACAAGGCAGCAGGCCTGAGAGAGACGCCCAAGGGAATGACCTGGCATCACCATCAGGACCGGACGACCCTGCAGCTGGTTCCTACAGCCATCCACGCCCGGACAGGGCATACAGGCGGCTTCTCAGGAGGTCCATGATGGCTCAGCTGGTGCGAACAACCGAGGGCGGACCGTCGCTGAGCGAGGACGACCTCGGTTCATTTGAACAGAGGTACGGGTTCAAGCTCCCACACACGCTTCGAGCGTTCCTGCTGGCCACCAATGGCGGAAGACCGGAGCGCGATCTCTTCCAGATCCACGGATTGAAGGGGAACCCGCGCGGAAGGATCCACCTGTTCTTCGGGCTGAATGACTCCGTCGAGTCCTGCAACCTCGACTGGAACCTGGAGGTCTTCCAGGAGCGCATTCCGCCCGGACTGCTCCCCATCGCGACAACCGAAGGCGCGGACAAGCTCTGCCTGTCGGTGGCCGGAGCCGAAACGGGCAAGGTCTTCTACTGGGACGCGCATGCCCCGGTGGGCGAGAACAACCTCCACCTCCTGGCCGATAACCTCGGCGCCTTCATCTCGGCGCTCCAGTCGGATGCGTTGTCGCCTGTCATCCTGAAGTCCTGAGCACACGTCCTGGGGCGTACGCTCGAGCGCGGTCGGCGTTGTCAGCGGCGAAGGGGCTGCTATCACCCGGGGACGCTCTCACCTGGAGGCACCCGCACATGGCCATCGCCACCATCAGCCCCACCACGGGCAAGACGCTGCGCACCTTCGACGCGCTCTCGTCCGAGGAACTGGAGCGCAAGCTGCAACGGGCTGCGGACACGTTCCGCGCCTACCGCGAGACGTCCTTCGCGGACCGCGCCCGGTGGATGCGCCGCGCCGCCGAAATCCTGGAGATGGAGGCCGACCGCTTCGGCCGCCTCATGACGGAAGAGATGGGCAAGCCGCTGGAGGCCGCGAAGGCTGAATCCATCAAGAGCGCCACCGCATGCCGCTACTACGTCACCCGCGCGGAGAAGCTGCTTCGCGACGTGCCCATCGACGTGGATGGCGACACCGCCTTCGTCCGCTACCAGCCCCTGGGCGCCGTGCTCGCCATCATGCCGTGGAACTTCCCCTTCTGGCAGGTCGTCCGCTTCGCCGCCCCTGCCCTCATGGCCGGCAACGTGGGCCTGCTCAAGCACTCGAGCAACGTGCCCCAGTGCGCGCTCGCGCTGGAGGAAGTGTTCCTCAACGCGGGCTTCCCCGAGGGCGCCTTCCAATCGCTGTTCATCGAGACCTCGGAGGTGAACCGCGTCATCGAGGATCCGCGCGTGAAGGCCGTGACGCTCACCGGCAGCGAGGGCGCGGGCCGAGCGGTGGGCGCCGCCGCCGGCAAGGCCATCAAGAAGGTCGTGCTGGAGCTGGGCGGCAGCGACCCGTTCATCGTCATGCCCAGCGCGGACCTGGACAAGGCCGTGGCGACCGCCGTGTCCGCGCGCCTCATCAACAACGGCCAGTCCTGCATCGCCGCCAAGCGCTTCATCATCGCGGAGCCCATCGCCAAGGAGTTCGAGCACCGCTTCGTGGAGCGCATGAAGACCATGGTCGTCGGTGACCCGATGGACCCCAAGACGGACGTCGGGCCGCTCGCGACGCCCGGCATCCTGGAGGGCCTGCACGCCCAGGTGCAGGCGAGCGTGAAGGCCGGCACCCGGCTCCTCCTGGGCGGCAAGCCCCAGGGTGGCCCCGGCAACTTCTATCCGCCCACCGTGCTGGCCGACCCGCCGCCCCAGGCACCCGCGTTCCACGACGAGCTCTTCGGCCCGGTGGCCACGCTGCTGCGCGCCCGCGACCTGGAGCACGCCGTGGAGCTGGCCAACGCGACCCCGTTCGGCCTGGGCGCGAGCGTGTGGACACAGGACGCCGCCGAACAGCGCCGCTTCATCGACGGCATCGAGGCTGGCATGGTGTTCGTCAACGCGCTCGTCGCGTCCGACGCGCGGCTGCCCTTCGGCGGCGTGAAGCACTCGGGCCATGGCCGCGAGCTGGCGGACCTGGGCATCCGTGAGTTCGTCAACGCGAAGACGGTGCGCATCTCCGGACCGTCCGGCGGCGCGCCCCCGACGAAGCACGCGGCCGAGTAGCGGCCGAGTAGCAGCCCGAATTCAGCGCGTGCGCACCCGTCCATCCATGGGCGCGCCGTGCACCTCTTCCAGCGCTTCGGTGACGGCGTCCACCTCCGCGCCCAGTTGCTCGACGCTGCGGCGCAGGCCCGCGCCCGCCACGTCCGCGTCCGACGTATCCGCCGAGCGCGCCCGCACCACCTGCGCGTAGAGGTTCTCCAACGTGTAGGCCAGCCGCGTGTACTCGGCCTCCAGGCGGTCCGCCGCACGGGTCAGCTCCGCGCGCTGGCGCACCTGTTCATCCAACACCTGCAACGCCGCGCGCAGCCGGTCACGCACCACGCTGTCCTCCTCCGAGGCCCAGCGCGTCTCCAGCTTCTTGCGCTCCTCGCCCAGCCGCTGCACGTCCTCCGGCGTCGCCACCGTGCGCAGCTCCCGCTCGCGGCGGAGGAGTTCGTGGCAGCTCTTGCGCAGGTCCTGCACGGTGCGGTCGGGCGCGCGCACGAACTCCTGCAACACACCCGGCGCCGCACGGAACTCCGCCAGCAGCTTGTCGCACACCGCATCCACGCGGACGAGGCGCGGATCCTTCGGCGCCTCGGGAACCTTCGGCGCGACGGGCAGCACCGGGGCCTCCGGCTCCTCCACGCGCGTCAAGAGCGGGTTGTTGTGCACACGCAGGTGCTTCGCCGCTCCCTTGAAGAACCCGAACGCCACGAACAGCAGCCACCAGTACTGGTGAGGGAAGCGGACCACGGTGGCCACGCACGCCAGCGCCACGATGAGCTGGCCCACGCCCACCACCGGGTTGCGCGAAGCCGCGTCACGGGCCTCCTTCTCCGCGCGCTTCGCATTCCGGTACGCCTGCTGCTGGGAGACGTAGGCGTCGCGCTTGGACTGCCGCTCCGCACGGCGCAGGGCGTCCTTCGACTCGCGCTCCCACTGCTTCTCCCACCGGCGACGCTCCTGCTCCGCGCCCCGCTCCCATTCGCGCTCCCAGCGGTCGCGCTCCTTGTCGGTGGGCAGGCGGCCCATCCGGCGCACCCACGCTTCCAGGGCGGCGTCCTTGCGGGCCCGGCCCTCCTCGATGGCCGCCTCCAGACGACGCAGGCGCTCGGCCGCATCGGGGGAGGACGGGGAGGCAGGCGGCGCTTCGCGGTCTCGGGGCACGCGGTGACGCTAACAACTTCTCCCAGGGTTGGGGACTGTCCGGCCCGGCCCCATAAGGCCGGGTGTTGGGGGCATGGCGTGCAGCCGACAGGCAGGCGGACCCACGCGGTGGCCCGCCCGGGTGGGATGCGGTAGTTGCTCAGGAACGATGACCCATCCCTCCGCGTCCCGCCGCTTCCAGTGGTTCAGTCAGGGCGTCCTCGTCTACACACTGGGCGTCATCCTGTGGGGCGCGTTCGTGCGAGCCACCGGCTCCGGCGCGGGCTGCGGCGACCACTGGCCCGTCTGCAACGGCGAGGTCATCCCCCGCGCCCCCACCCTCCAGACCCTCATCGAGTACACCCACCGGCTCACCAGCGGCCTCGCCACCCTGCTCGCCGTCGCCCTCTACGTCTGGTCCCGGCGCGCGGTCCCCAAGGGACACCCCGCCCGGCACGCCGCGGGCTGGGCGCTGTTCTTCATGCTCACCGAGGGCCTGGTGGGCGCGGGCATCGTGCTGCTCAAGTACGTGGCCCAGAACGCGTCCCTGTGGCGCGCGGTGTGGATGGGCGTGCACCTGACCAACACCTTCCTCCTCGTGGGCGCGCAGACGCTGGTGGTGTGGGCCGCCGCCGGCCGGGCGCGGATGGTGATCAAGGGCCAGGGCACGGTGGCAGTGATGCTGGGCCTGGGGGTGGCCGGCATGGGCGTGCTGGGTGTCAGTGGCGCGGTGGCCGCGCTGGGCGACACGCTGTTCCCCGCGACGAGCCTCGCGGATGGCCTGCGCCAGGACATGTCGGAGACGGCGCACGTACTCTTGCGCCTGCGCGTGCTGCACCCGGTGTTCGCGGTGGGCCTGGGCACACTGCTGGTGCTGGTGGGCCGGTGGGTGACCCGGCTGCGGCCCTCGCCGGAGGTGAAGCGCGCGTCCATGCTGCTCACCGGCATGTACGTCGCGCAGCTGTGCGCGGGCATCATCAACCTGGTGCTGCTGGCGCCGGTGGCGATGCAGCTCATCCACCTGCTGCTCGCCGACTGCGTGTGGATGTGCGTGGTGCGGCTGTGCGCGGCGGGGCTCGCGGAGGATGCGCCGCGCTTTGAACCTTCCCCTGCCCCCGCGTCCCGCGTGGAGCCGGTGTAGCGCGGCCCTATCCCCGCACGCGCAGCCCCCGGGGTACCATCGCTCGCGCGACCCCTTCGAAGAGGCCGCTGACGACGAGCGCGAGCACCGCCGACGGCACCGCGCCTTCCAGGATGAGCCCCACGTTGTCCAACCGGATGCCGGTGAGGATGGGCTGGCCGTAGCCGCCCGCGCCCACCAGCGCGCCCAGCGTGGCCGTGCCCACGTTGATGACCGCCGCCGTCTGGATGCCCGCGAGGATGGACGGCGCCGCCATGGGCAACTCGATACGCCACAGCCTCGCTCGCGCCGGAAGACCCAGCGCCTCCGCGGACTCGCGCACCTCCCACGGGATGCCTCCCAGCCCCGCCGTCGTATTCCGCACGATGGGCAGCAGGCTGTAGAGGAACAGCGCCGCGATGGCCGGCTTCGAACCGATGCCCAACAGCGGAATCATGAACACCAGCAGCGCCAGCGACGGCACCGTCTGGATGACGCTGGACAGGCCCAGCACCGCCTGCCCCAGCCGGGGACGGCGCGCGGCGACGACGCCCAACGGAATGGCCAGCGCGATGGCGGCGAGCAGCGACACGCCCACCAGGAACAGGTGCTCCTGCGTGCGCTGCCAGATGCGCGACACGGTGCCCTGCGTGCGCACCTCCGTCGACAGGCCCAGCTTCGCGTGGAGGAAGTCCGAGGCCACCCGAGCCTCGGGCACGCGCTCCAACCGCGCGCGGGCATTGAGCTTCACCATCTGCGCTTCCGTCAGCGCGCCCTCCAGCCGGCGCACCGCCTGGAGCGCCTGGGGAGCCCTGGCCTCCAGGTCCTCGCGGTACAGCAGCACGGCGTCATACGCGGGGAAATGGCGCCGGTCGTCCTCCAGCACACGCAGGCCATAGGCCGCGATCTCCGCGTCGGTGGAGTACAGGTCCGTGAGTTGGAGCGCTCCGCTCTCCAGGCCCCGGTAGGCCAGGTCGTGGTCCAGGCCGCGCACGTCTCGCTGGGGCAGCCCGTACGCGTCGCGCAGCGCGGGCCAGCCGTCGCCCCGCTCCATGAACTCGTTGCTGAAACCCACGCGCAGCTCCGGGTGCTGCTTCAAATCGGAGATGCGGCGGATGCCCAGCCGTTCGGCCTCCGCTTCCTTCATGCCCAGCGCGTACGTGTCGTTGAAGCCGAGCGACGCGCTCATCCGCAGCCCCTCGGCCGCGAGCGCCTCGCGGAGCGCGTCGTCGTCGGGCAGCGAGCGGCCTGCGAACAACTCCTGTCGCAGCGTGCCGGTGTACTCGGGATACACGTCCAGCTCGCCCCGGCGCAACGCCTCCCACAACACCGTCGTCCCGCCCAGCTCCCGGCGATGCGTGGCATTGGCTCCGGCAGCCTTCGCCACCTGCGTGACGAGTTCGCCCAGGATGACGGACTCGGTGAACTTCTTGGAGCCCACGCGCACCGCGGGCCCTTCCCCGGACGGCTTCGCGCACGCACCGAGGCCCAGAAGCAACAGCAAGGCCAGCACCACTCCCGCCCGCGTCATCCGGACCTCCCCACGGGCAGCGGACGCTGTGCCTGGATGAACCGCGTGACGAAGGCGTCCCCGGGCCGCGACTCCAGGTCGTCCAGCGTGCCCTGCTGCACCACCTGCCCATCGCGCATCAGCACGATGCTGTCCCCCAGCCAGGCCGCTTCCGCCAGGTCGTGGGTGACGAGCACCACCGTCTTCTTCAACCGCTCGAAGATGCCGCGCAGGTCCGCCTGGAGGTCATGGCGCACCAGCGGATCCAACGCGCCCAGCGGTTCATCCAGCAGCAGCACGTCCGGATCCAGCATCAACGCGCGCATCAGCGCCACCCGCTGCCGCTGTCCTCCAGAGAGCTGCCCGGGGAAGCGCTCCAGCGCATCCGCGGGAAAGCGCGTCAGGTCCATCAACACGCCCTGCCGTTCACGGATCCGCGCCTCCGGCCAGCGCAGGTGGCGCGCCATCAGCGTGACGTTCTGCGCGCCGGTGAGGTGCGGAAACAATCCGCCACCCTGGAGCGCGTAGCCCACACGCTGTCGCACGGCGAGCAGCGCGTCCTCCTCGGTGGGCAGGGGCTGACCGTCGAAGAGGACCCGACCAGTGTCGGGCCGCGAGAGGCCGTTGAGCAGCCGCAGCAGCGTGGACTTGCCACAGCCGCTGGGACCGATGAGCACCGTGGTGGTGCCCTTCGCCAACGTCAGCGTCAGCGGGTGCAGGGCCTGCACCCCACCGAAGCGCTTGGACACGCCTTCCAGGATGAACACGGACGCCACGTCCCTTCAGCGAGGAGCGAACACGCCGTTGCAGGAGGCTGGAAAGGGGAAGGCCCTGGCGGCGAAGCTGCACGCGGCGAACAGGCCCTGCTCCTGCCAGTCCACTCCGCCCGTCCAGACGACGACGTCACCGCCACCGTCCGGTGACGGCGCGGTGAAGCGGGCACACCGCGTGGCCTGGCCTTCGAGGTAGCAGTCCACCAGCTCCACGGGACTGGCTCCAGGAAGCGCGTCGCGCAGTTCCTCCACGCTCTGGTCGTGCCAGCGCTCCACTTGAGACGTGCCCGGCTGCACCGGTCGGAAGATGCTCCAGGAGAACGTGGACGCATCACAGCGGATCCGCCCCGCGCGCGTCGTCGAGGCCGCGAGCTGACAGCCCTCCGGCACACCCAGGACCCGCCACGGCAGGAAGGGCGGAGTGATGAGCGAAGAGGGCGACAGTACGTCGCCCTCCGGATTGCCCTTCGTGGAGAGGTACGCGAACAGCTCCAGGCACCGGCCCAGGTCCGCGCGCGCGTTGTCCCGCGCCACGCAGCCCAGTTGCCGCACCCGTCCCACGGAGGGCGTCACCGCCGTGAGGTATCCGCCCGCGCGGCAGGGCTCCGCGCCCTTCAGGTCCGCGCACTTCGAGAACCGCAGCGACGGATGCGACTGGCCCGCGAGCGGCAGCTCCCCCGTGACCTCCGTGAGCCTCAGGCCCAGGCGCGCCCGGACGCGGGCATGCCCCTCCTGCACGGCCTGCGCTTCGGTCACGCCCGTCAGTTCGTCCAGCCACACGGAGAGCCCACCGCAGCGGTAGGTGCGGGACGTGGCGCTGGAGGGCACGGGCACGCAGCCGTCGAAGAGGGCCTGGGCCTCCGCGACGAAGGGGCCCCCGGGCGTGGAGCCCACGACGGGAACAGCGGGGGCCACCGGCACGGTCGCCTGACAGGCCCCCAGCAGGAGGCCGAGCCCCGTGAGCCCCACCCACCACACCCTCGCCAGAGCCTTGCGCATCCGCGAGGGGATAGGCGCCGGGCCGGCCCGAGTCAACCGGCCCGGTGGCCCGACGCCCACCGCGCTACATCGCGCACTACTTCTTCATCTGCTTCTCAAGCTCCTTCGCTTCCTTCTCGTGGCCGGACACCACGCCCTCGGTCTGGCTCAGGATGGCGAGGAAGGTCGCGTCGTTCTTGTACTCACCGCGGCCCTTCTTGAGCATCTCGTTGCCCTTCTTCTGGTCCTCGGCGATGCGCGACAGGAAGGCCTTGTCGAACTCCGGGCCCTGCTTCTCGCGCAGCTTCGCGACCTCCCGGTTCGTCTCGTCGACATTCTTGCCCAGCTTCTCGCCGGCCTGGTCCATCCCCTTCTCGTAGCCCTGCTGCATGCCGGAGCCGCCCACGCCCGTGTCGGACGTGCTGCCGTCGCTCAGCGCGCTGATGGTCATCTTCTGGTTCTCAGCCCACGTGCGCAGCGTCTGGTTGTTGCTCTCGTGGTCGGTGCGGATCTTGGTGGCGAACTCCTTCACCCGGGGATCCGACGCCTGCTCTTCCGCGAGGCGCGCCAGTTCGATCTGCCGGTTGTTGAAGAGGGCCAGCGAGCCAACGTACTTCACCCGCTTGGAGGCCGCCTCACCCACCGCCTTGCCCTGCTTCTCCATCTCCTTGTTCTGCTTGGACATGGTGTCGTCGGCGTGGGCCGCGAAGCCCAACAAGCCCGTCATCACCACCGCCGTCACCGCCCGCGTCTTCCAGTTCTTGTTGCCCATGGTTCAACCCTCCCGTGCTGCGCCCGAATGGATGCTTGACGGGAGGAAGGTGGTGACGGGGAAGGCGGTTGCCAGGGCTGCCTGGCCGACAGCCCCGCCCCCAGGCACGAGCGCTCCGGGATGATTGCGTGTCAGCCCGCGGACAGACCTTCGCGACAGGAGGACTTCAGCGAGCCGGGGACGTGACGGGGAACGCGCCATACGCGCGCTCCAGGAGGACATCGCTGGAGAGGCCCGTGGCGGCCTTGGCGGCTTCGACATCCAGGCCCTCGCCGTGGCCCCGGCCCTGCCCTTCGAAGAGCACCTGGAGGCCGTCGAAGGACGCGCGCTGGGGGCAGGAGGGAAGCTGGAGGCCCGCGCGCAGCGTGTCGCATGGCAGCGAGCGCGCTTCCTCGTAGGGGGCGCCGGCCTCACCGTCGGTGCGCAGGTAGCGCACGCGACCGGCTTCGAAGCGCAGGGACACCAGCCGGGTGCCCAGCAGGGACTCCACCTGCGCTCGAGGACGGGACTCGCGCCAGGGGGTGTCGCCGCCTTGCGAGAAGGTCAGCCACGCGTCCCACTTGAGTGCGGGGAGCTGGAGCGCGCGGCTCTCCTCGGGACGCATGCGCACGGTGCCCCGGAAGGCCTGACAGTGGGTGGTGTCGCAGACGGCGCGGCCGGGGTGTCGGGGCGTGGCGTGGCGCTCGTTGTGGGCGACCACGCGGGCCAACGCGACGCGGGCCTCGCCTTGCAGCGTGACGTCCTCGGCGGCGATGACGCCGGCGGTGTACTGCACGCGCGTGGTGCGGAAGACGAAGTCCGAGCCGCGTCGGGCCTTGAGCGCGCTGGGCGTGGTGGGCACGCCTGGAGGTGGTCGATAGGGAGGCGGCGCGGACCAGGAGAAGACGCCCGCGTAGTCACGGCCGCCGTCGGGACCGTCCGGGAAGCGCACGCGCCAGGGACTGCCCAGACACACCGCCGGGCCCTTCGCGGTCAGCGCGTCCAGGCGCGAGAAGTCCGTGGACACAGGGCGTGGGGCGCCGTCCTCCAGCGCGAAGCCCGCGCCCGCGCAGCGCGCCTCCACGGACGCGGAGGGCAACAGGCCAAGCACCTGCACGCGCGCGGCCTCCAGGCCCGCCGTCTGTTTCCGCACACGGGCGAGGAGCGCGGGGATTTCGTCCGCGAAGTGCCGGGGCATCTTGCCGGGCCGCACAGCCACGACGACGAGGTCCACATCCACGGCGGCGATCCATCCGAACTGGGGGCGGCTGGCGGCATCGCGCACCGTGCCCGTCTTGGTGGCCACGCCCTTCAGCGCCTTCGACGTGGACAGGCCGCTAAGCGTACCTTCCTCCACGTTGCCGGTGAGCAGCGCGAGCACGTCCGGCCGCGCTTCCGCGAGCAACCGGTACGCCTGCGCCATGCCCCACGGGGACAGGCCGTGCGCGGAGCGCAGCCCGATGGCCTCCGTCATGTCCGAGGGCAGGCCGGTGAGGCCCACCGCCGAGAGCACCGGACCCCAGCGGCCGAACGCGCGGGGGGCTCGGCCCGTGGCCTCCCAGTCCAGGAAGTAGCCGTTGCAGGAGCGCAGCAGCGCGAGCCGTACATCGACCTTCGAGGGCAGCCCCTCGCCACAGGCCCACTCCTGCACACCGGGACGCGGCGCGAGCAGTGGAGGCGACGCGGAATCCGCAGAGGCTCCAGCCGCCGCCGTGCCGGCCGCGTACAGGAACGGCTTGAGCGTGGAGCCATACGGCACCGCCCTGCGCACATCGCCCTCCGCGAACAGCACTTCGCCCGAGTGCCGGCTCACCACCACCGTGGCCGCCTCCGGCGCGAGCACCGCCACGTCCGCCAGCTCCTCCACCGACAGGAGCGAGGCCCACCGCGTCCCGTCGTGACACTGGCGCAACCGGCGCGTCAGCGCGGCGGGAAACCCCGAGTGCTCACCCAGGATGCGCGCCAGTCCCCGGCGCGCCCGGGGCGTGTCCACCTGGGGCGCGTTCGCCACCTCCTTCGCCGCGCGCGACAGCGATTGATAGGGCGCCTCGCGCCACGCGGACAGCTCTCCGCTCACCGTCAGCGCGAACGCCTCATGGAAGAGCCGGTCCTCGCTGGACGCGGGGCACGCCCACCACAGGAGCTGGTGCGCCAGTTCGTGCCGCAGCGCCGTGCGCGACTTCGCGTCCATCACGCCCGGCGTGTTCTGCCGCAGCTCCACGACCCCGGGCCGCCCCTGCGCGTTGCGCTCGGGAGGCAGGGCCAGGCCCTTCTGGAGCATCACGGTGGCGGGGGCCCGTGTCGGAAGGCCGCCCGCCTGCGCCGCGTACTGCGCCTCCACCGCCGTCCACGCGGCCTGCGCTTCCTTGCGCAGGTCCGCTTCCGGCGTCACATCCCCTCGCGTGACGAAGGTGGGCGAAGCCGACAACAGCACGGCGACGGCGACGGCCCACCCCATGGGCTACAGGTCGCTCACGGACGTCTTCGAGGGCACCACCTTCAACACGTCCGAAGCCGTGCGGCCCCGGATGCGCGCTGAATACATGTCCTCGATGGTGGCCGGCGGCGCGGCGAACGTGCCCGCGAACTGCGCGCGCATCACGTAGCCCACCGTGCGCGGGCTGTCGCTCCACCACGTCGGCTCCTCGAAGAAGAACGTGGCCTGCGCAGGGTCCAACTGCCGGCGCTTGAGCGCCTCCGGCACCAGCGGCAGCGAGTGCGGCGGACCGCGGAAGGCCTTGTCCTCTTGCAGCGCCACGAAGCCCGCCGGCACCGCGTCCTCCACCACGTAGTACGCCGAGCGCGCCCGGTTGTCCCCGCGCGCGTCCAGCGTCAGCTCCACGTAGACCTCTTCGCCCTGCGTCACCGTGGCCCCTGGCTCCAGCTTCACCTTCCCGCCCTCGCGCAGCACGTAGTACGCGCGGTTGACGGACATGCCCTCCACGCGCGCCCGCACCTGCTTGAGCGGCGTCGTCGCGGCGGCGCGCAGCGTGGCCACGCCGTCGAAGCCGCCCACGTCCACCGTGCGAGTCCCCGCCGGCAGCGTGGCGACCAGGCCCATGCCGCGCGACGTGAACGTCACCGGCGACGATGCACCCTTCACCTCCGGCGGCGTCATGCCCTTGAACGCCTTCGCGTCGCGCTCCACCAGCCACAGCGAATGCAGCAGCGCCGTGCTCCGGTCGAAGGTGGACAATCCTGGCTCGCTCAGCATCTCCAGGATGCGCTTGCGCGCGCGCGTGACATCCAGCGAACCGAACGACGCCGCGTGCGCGGTGATGGCGGTGAGGCCCACGCGCCGCAGCGGGAAGCGGTAGAACGCCTCGGACGTCTGCGCTTCACCCTTGAGGCTCGCGAGCTTCACGAAGCCCTCTCCGCTCTCCTTCACCAGCGCCTGGATGCGCGCCTGGAGCGCGGGCTCCTTCATCACGCCCGCCTTCTCCGCCGCCAGCACCGCGAGCGCCAGCGGGTACAGGTCCCCGGACTTCGCGCCCTCCACCAGCGCGCGCACCCGCGCCGCCTGACGCGGCCCCTGCAACCGCGCCAGCACGTAGGCGCGCGTGGCCTCGTACTCGGTCGGCAGGCCCTCCTGCGCCTCCAGCCACTTCGCGCTCTCGGCGATGCGCGCGTCGTCGCGGTCCACCAGCCCCGCCTCGGACGCGTACGCCAGACCGTCCAGCGCGATGAGCGTGAGCGGCAGGCTGGGCTCGCTGTAGCCGCCGAACCACGTGAAGCCGCCACCCTTCACCGCGAGCCCCAGGATGCGGGACGTGCCCTGCACGGAGCGGCTGCGCGCCTCCGCCAGCAGCGCCTGCGACTCCGGATCCAACTTCTCCAGCGTGCCCGCCTTCTGGAGCACCTGGAACACCGCCACGTTGGGCACCGTCGTGGAGACCAGCTGCTCCAGGCACCCGTACGGGTACGTCAACAGCTCGCGCACCTGCGTGAGCGCCGCGTCCACCGTGGACGGCTGGAGCACCAGCTCCACGCGCGTCAGCGTCGCGGAGTCCGGAGCCTCCAGCGCCAGCGCCCCGCCGCCCCACGCGCTCACCTGCACCGCGTCCTCCACCGAGGCCGGGGCCACGTCGAAGCGCTTCAGGTCGCGCAGCGGGTCCTTGCCGCCCGTCACGTCCACCGCGAGCTCGGCGGGGCCCGTCTTCGACGCGCGCAGCGTCACCGGCACCACCTGCTCGCCGCCCTCTCCCAGCTCCAGCTTCTTGAGGGTGGCCTCCGCCTGGAGCGCCCCTCCCGGCTGGATGCGCAGGTCCAGCATCTGGCTGCCCTTGGACTTCGCTCCCGCGGACAGGCGCACGGAGGCCAGCGCCTCGTCGCCCTCGCGCAGGAACTGCGGCAGCGCCGCGTAGACGTTGAGGCCGCCGCGCGTGGCGAACTCGGAGGTGCCTTCACCGAAGCGCCCGGACGTGTCCGCCGCCACCGCCGTCACCACCCACAGCGTCTGGTTGGAGGGCAGCGTGAAGCGCACCGTCGCGCGGCCGTCCCGGTCCGTCACCACCGCGGGATCCCAGTGCGCGGTGTCCTTCTCCAGGTCCTTCGCCTGACGGCTGGGCGGCTTGATGGACGCGAACGCGTGGTCCGGCAGCCCGGCCATCTTGCGCGCCAGCTGCTCGCCGTAGCCGTACCCCTGGAACTCCGCCGAATAGAAGCTCGTCACGTTGTCGCGCGACGGCGGATAGAAGAAGTCCAGCACGCCCGGGCGGAACTCGCCCTGGATGGCGTACACGGCCTTGTCCACCACGCCCACGGACAGCTGCGCGGACACGCCCTTGCCCTCGTGGTCGGTGACGCGCACGTCCACCACCTGCTCGGTGAGTGGCAGCGCTTCCGCGCGGCGCGCCTGCAACGCCACGGTGAGGGTGCGCTCCTTCGGCACGATGCGGAACGCCACCGTGCGCTCCTCCCAGCGGCCCGTCGCCGTGGGGTACGCCACGGACGCGTACACGCCGCTGCCGAAGCGCTTCTCCACCGGGAACGCGTGCACCAGCGTGCGGCCCTTCAGCGGCACCACGGTGGTGCCGTACAGGCCCGCGCCCGTCAGCGTCACCCACACCGGGCCCTGGTCCTTGCCGCCCTGCCCCCAGCCATCCGGCATCAGCGCGACCAGCTTCGCGGAGTCCCCCGGCGCCAGCGTGCCGGACAGCGAGGCCAGCGTGAGGTTGGGCACCTGCGCCACCGGTTCATCCGCGCCGCCGATGACGAGCAGCGACTCCTCGCCCGTCCATTCCTCGCCCTTCTTGTCCTTCACCGTCACGTTCGCGATGACCGCGCCCACGTCGGTGGTGGGCACCTTCTGCCGCACCGTGCCGTCCTGCGCGGTGGTGAAGGCGTGCGAGCCCAGCGGCTTCTCGCTGCCGTCCGCGCGGCGCAGCACGAAGGACACCTGGCCCGTGGTGACGCCGTAGGGCTTGCCGGACAGCGTGGTGGCGCGCACGGACAGCAGCGCCTCCGAGCCCTTGGCCACCACCGCGTCCGAGTAGCGCGCCACGCCCATCACCTCCACCTTCGACAGGAAGAAGGCGGCGGTGCCGTTGGCGAACGTCTCCTGATCATCCCGCGCGCGCACGGTGAGGCTGTAGCGGTACGGCAGCCGCTCTTCGCCCGGCTTGAGCGCGGGGACGGCGATCTCCACCGTGGCCTCGCCCTCCGCGTCGAACTCGCTCGCGCTGGACCACGGGTCGTCCGTGGCCTCGCGCTCCGCGACGGAGGAGTACAGCCGCTCCGGCACGCTCAGCTTGCCCTCACTGCTGGACGCCGAGCCGTACGTCACCGCGCTGCCCTGACCGCCCTTGCCCGCGTCGTCCACCCACGCGGGCGCATCCAGCAGGCTGCGGTAGAGGAAGGCCTCGTACTTCGCGCCCTTCGGCACGCCGCCCGCGTAGCGCCGCGCGCGCACGGTGACGCTCACCGTCTGGCCGGGCACCACCGTCTCCGACGCCGACTGAACCTCCAGGTAGAACGTGGGCTTCACGTAGTCCTGCACGCGCGCCTCACCTTGGTACGGCTGCGAGTCCAGGTCCGCCTCGATGCGCAGCACGCCCGTGCCCAGGTCGTCCGGCACCTTCATGGTGCCGTTGAACGCGCCGAACTCGTCCACCGCCGCGCGCGTGATGATTTCGCGGCCCTCCTGCGACACCAGCTTCACGCGCACGTCGCGCTTCTTCGGCGTGAACAGCCGCGCGAGGAACGTGTCCGGCTGCCGCACGAGCCCCCGGAACTTCACCTCATGGCCCGGCTTGTAGATGGGCCGGTCGCTGTAGATGAACACGTCCGGCGCCACCGCCAGCGCGGAGTAGAAGTCCGTGTCCACGATGGCCGTGTCCTTGCCGGACGACACCGTCGCCAGGATGCGCGGCTCCGTGACGGCCAGGGTCACCTCGCCCTTGTCGTCCGTCATGCCCGTGGGCCCCTTGCCCGTGGGCAGGTACACCTGCACCTGCGCGCCCGCGCGGGGCTGCTGGTCCCGCCCCGCCACGCGCACCAGCACCTGGCCGTCGGTCTGCTTGAGCTGCACGGTGACGTCGCTGACGACGAGCACCACCTGCCCCTCGATGCGCCCCTGCACCAGTTGGAGCACGTAGGCGCCCGGAGGCAGCGGGGCCAGCAGCACGCGGCGCTCCTGGAAGCCGCTGCTACCGCCGCCCGTGTCGAAGCCCGGCACGTTGAAGTCCCGGTCCGCGCCGCCCAGGTCCAGGTTGAGCCACTGGCTGCGCACCACCGTGAAGCCCGGAGGCGCGCCCACCAGCTTCTCCGGCCCTTCGGCCACCTTCGCCAGCGGCTCCTCCGAGGACGTCTCCGGAGGAGGCGGCGGCAGGACATCCCCCACCTCGTCGCGGAAGGAGGGGCTCAGCGCTTCCATCAGCGCGAGGCCCGGCATGCGCACCGCATTGAGGCCGCGGCTCAGGCCCCGGCCCGGATTGATGAGCGTGGGCGGCGTCTGGTACGCGCGCCGCAGGTCGCCCTGCGCGCGGATGAAGGTGTCCAGGTTCGCGGGCTGCAACACGCGCAGCTCCACGGGGCCCTTGTCCTCGAAGGCGACGTCCACCGCGACGGGCTCACCGCTGCCGTAGGAGCGGGGCACGGTGATGTAGAGCGGCTTGGCCAGCGCCACGCCGGACACCAGGAGCGCGGCCAGGGCCGCGAAACGCACCGACGTCTTCATGTTCCAAATCCTCCTGGCACCAGGGCATCGCCCTTCACCGTGCCGCGAAGCCCCACGTACGGCAGGGACTCCAGGTCTCGACGGGCCGCTTCGACTTCCGGCGGCGTTGACTTGGGCAACGGCGAAGAGCGGTCCACGCGCGCTTCGGACGTGTAGCCGTCCATCGCGAGCCCGCTGAGCAGCCGTCCCGTGTTGATTCCGAACACCACCGACGCCGGCGCACGCAGCCCCGTCACCACCGGACCCGCGGCGTTCAACAGGTTGGGCCTGCTGCCCTCGCATGCCTTCTTCAGCCGCTCCACCTCTTCCGCGCTCGTGGCCAGCACGACGTGCTTGCACAGCGTGGCGCGAGTCAGGGTCCGCGCCCCGCCGGAGAACAGCGACTCCAGGCCGGCGGCGTCCTCCTCGCGGCCCCACAGCAGCGCCAGCTCCGGCTCCAGTCTGGCGTTGCCGCGCGGCGTCCACACCAGGGCCACCTGGCGCGTGCGCGTCTTGCCCTCGCCCCCTTCCGTCCAGAACGTCTTCAGCGCTTCGGGCTCCAGCGTCTCCGGCAGCTTGATTTGAAACGCGAGCAGCACCGGGGTCTCCTCCGGCACCAGCTTCAGCAAGTCATCGGACAGGGGCGCGCTGTCGAGCGGCGCCACCTTCTCCAGCACCTTGCCCGCGATGCCCCGGCCCACCACCCGGTCCCCCTCCACGCCGAACTGCAATCGCGTGTCCTCGCCCAGGCCCAGCACGTGGGTGAACAACTGCGCTTCGCGGCCGTAGGCGTTTGCATCGAAGCCCACCTCCACGTCCACGCCGTCGTCCGCCTCCAGCTCCGGCAGGGGCGTGCACAGGCCCTGGAGCACCACCACCGGATGCCGCGCGAGCACCAGCCGGTCCTCCGTGCGAGCCGCCCACAACTGCTGCTCCGCGACCAGCCAACGCGACAGGTGGAAGCCGCCCTCGGGCACCTTCACCGTGCTGTCCGGGCAGCTGGCCGCGGTCATCTCCCCGCGCTTCGCCACCGCGTCCAACGCCTCCCACCCCGCCCGGGACTTCTTGTTCGCCTTGGGGACGATGAACGCGGGCGTTCCGGCCCGCGTGTCACCGCTGAACCACACGGTGCGGAAGGGGGCGTCCAGCAACTGGCCCGCCACCACGTCCAGCACCGCGCCCTTGAAGGACGCCTTGAGGTCATCGCCGGTGGAGCCCATGAACGCGGCCCATCCGCTCACGAAGCCCTGGCCCAGCGGCTTGCCCAACTGCTCCTTCAGCCACGCGTTGCGCGCCAACGCATCGCGCACCTTGGCGGGCGCGTGCACGTCCACCCAGATGGCGGCGGTGGCGATGGAGCCCGGCACGTCCATCTTCGTCGGCTCGGACGGCACCTCCGGCATGCCCTCCACGGTGGCGCCCGCGGACGGCGGCCCCTGGCGTTCGCCGGACGAGAAGGCGGGGCCCGAGGAACCACCGCTGCCCCTGCGGCCCAGGACGAAGGCCCCCACGCCCACGCCCACCACGAGTGCGCCGACGAGCGCGATGCGCACGGCGGACGAAGGGCCCGGGCCCTTGGCGGGCGGCGGCGGGCTCACGGGAGACGTCATGACATCCACTCCTTGAAACGGAAGAAGCCGAGGAAGGCGGCGTTGGCCGGCACGGGGCGCCACTCCAGCGGCGCCTCGGTGGCGAGCGATTCGAGGACCCCGGTGCGCACGGACGCGCCCGCCTCACCGGGGTGGTAGACGACGCGCGCGGGGGCATGGGCCCGGTCCTCCGGGCGCACCACGAGCATCAGGTGGAAGACGGGGCCCGCGTCGTGCTCCTGGCGGAAGGCCACCACGTCGCCCGTGCGCAGCGCTTCGCGCGTGGCCGTGTCCCGCCCCAGCGCGGTGAAGTTGCGGACCAGCAGCGTCTCCGCGTCCGCGAAGTCGGAAGGGTCGCCGCGCGTGTTCTTCCACAGCGGCGTGGAGAGACGTTCGGAGGCCACGCGCCGGTAGGCCGTGCGGTAGGCGTAGCGGATGAGGCCCGCGCAGTCGCGCTGCGCGGGCTGCCACGCGGCGTCCGGGGCCCGCACCTGCGCGAGCGCCACCTGAGCCACCTCACGGCGCAACAGCCGCGCACGCGTCTCCGGCGAAACGGATTCGGAGGTGGGAAGGGACGCAGCCGCCACCGGCGTCACCGGCGCGGCATGCAGCAGCAGGAAGAGCATCAGGACGCGCATGGGAGGGGCCGGACCCGAGGCGACACGCCGCCTTCAGTACCCGCCTTCACCCTCGCCGGAGTCGCCGCTCGCCTGGAGCTCCTTGAGCGCCTCGTCCAGGTTCGTGGGCCAGCGCTCGCCCTTGGGCTTCGGATCCGCGGAGGGCACGTACACCTCCGCCTGTCCGTCGCCCAGGATGTTCACCCACGCGAGCACCCGCGTGGTGCCGGGCGTCGCCAGCGGGATGCGCACGCGGCGGCGGACCTCGCCCGGCGTGCCTTCGAAGAGTGCCAGGTTGAGCGTCGCCACCGTGTGCGCCTTGTCGCCGCTGGGCCAGTAGTTCGTCGCGATGAGGTACACGCCCTTGGGCGGCGAGCGGTGGATGTAGAGATACGGGCCGTACGCCGGCTGGTCGAAGTCGCCGCCCTGCGAGTTGAGGAAGAACGTGCCGCCGGACGGGCTGTCCGTGTCCGCCCAGTACACGTGCGCCATCGCCGTCACGTCGAGCGTGTCCCCCGCGCTGCTCGCGTCGGTGGGCTCGTAGATGTGCAGGTCCGTGTAGACGCCGTCCGTGTCGCTCGTGAGGATGGCCTTGAGCGGCACCGGGGGCACCTGCGCGTAGCTCGTCGCCTGCGTGCGCGCCGTGCCGCCCTTGTTGGTGGCCATCACGGTGACGATGTTCTTGCCGCTGGCCGCCGGGAACTTCCGGCTGAACCGGCCACCCTGCGTGCGCATGAGGTAGCGGTCGCCGTTGATGGAGACGACCACCGGATCCACCGTGGGGTCGCTCACCGTGCCCTCGATGAGCAGCATCCGGTCCACCGTCCACCCGCCGGACGGCGCGCTCAGACGCACGGTGGGCAGCTTTTCGCCCCTGCCAATGGGCACGCCCTGCTGACGGGCGGGAACCGAGGGCGCCGTCTGCGACAGCAGCCCGGCGAGAAGGACGGAGAGCATCAGGAGGCGCCTGGGAGTGGGGAGCGCGAACCGCGTGTCCGCGAACGAACACAGCGTGCGGCAAGCCCACCTCTCATTTCAAGCCACCCGCCATTTCACACCGCCACGGCCCGGCTGGCCCCCCCGACCCACGACGTCCTGTCGCGGGTCCCCTTCCCTTCCGCTTGAACCGTCCGCCCGCCCGTCCTCGGGCCCGGGCACCCACGATTCACGGAAGGGGTCCGTGCTGCTGCACCCTCCCCGCGGAAAAAAAGTGCCCCGCGGGTCCTGCGTGCGGCTCAAGGCGCGGGAGGACGTTCCCAGCCGTGGCTCTCGATGAAGCCCGACACCAGGGCCGCCAGCGTGTCGCGGATCTTCTCCACGTCCGCTCCGGACTTGCCTTCCGTGTCCTCGATCATCACCCACTCCACGCGCTCCTGGCCCGCGGTGGTCGGCACTTCGGACACGCTGCCCAGCGTCACCAGCACCTGGGCGCTCTTGGCCAGCTCCGGCGTCAACTGCGTCGGCTTCGCGCCCGTCATGTCCACGGTGATGTCCTTCATCGTGGCCAGCACTTCAGGCTGCACCCGGTCGGCCGACTGCGTCCCCGCCGCGATCGCCCGGACCTTCGAGGGATCCGCCATCACGTTGAAGAAGGCCGCTGCGATCTGCGAGCTGCCCGCACTCTGCTTACAAGCGAAGATGACCGTGTTCATCGCACCGCCTTTGGAGTGTTGAGAATCATGAGGTTCAAGCCTTCCAGGGAAGTATCACATCCTGTGCGAGGGAGAAGACAACCCGCACCCCGACTGTTCCAACACCATACAACGCACCGCGTCAAGCGAGGAATCTGGGTAAGGCATGACTCCTGGCCGCGTCCGTGTCCGAGCGGAAATCGGGGGAATGCCTAGTTTACAGGGGTCATGCAAAGCACCCCTTCCTGGGCCTGGATCGTGTTCTGGGCGTTGCTGCTGGCGCTGCTGGTGGTGGATCTGCTGGCCCACCGGGGCGGGCGGGGCCAGTCGCGCCGCGCGGCCATCCTGTGGAGTCTGGCGTGGGTGGGGTTGGGGCTGGCCTTCTGTGGCTTCGTGTGGGTGACGCTGGGCAGCGAGCGCGGCCACGAATACCTGGCGGCGTGGCTCATCGAGAAGAGCCTGAGCCTGGACAACGTCTTCGTCTTCCTCGTCATCTTCCGCAGCCTGAACGTGCCCCAGAAGTACCAGCACGAGGTGCTGTTCCTGGGCATCTTCGGCGCGCTGGTGTTCCGGGCGCTGTTCATCTTCGTGGGGGCGGCGGCGCTGCAGCGCTGGGGCTGGGTGTCGTACGTCTTCGGCGCCATCCTGCTCATCACCGCGTGGCGCGTGTTCCGCGAGGATCCGTCGAAGCAGCAGGACAACCGTGTGGTGCGGTGGCTGTCGCGAAGGCTTCCGGTGAGCGACCAGGTGGAGGGGCCGCACTTCTTCGTGAAGCACCAGGGCCGCCGGCGGGTGACGCCGCTCTTGCTGGCGCTCATCGGGCTGGAGGTGACGGACATCCTGTTCGCGGTGGACTCGGTGCCGGCGGCGTTCTCCGTCACCACCGACACGTTCATCCTCTACAGCTCCAACGCCTTCGCCATCCTGGGGCTGCGCGCGCTGTACCTGGTCATCGCCGGGGCGGTGGGGCAACTGCGCTACCTGCACTACGGGCTGGCGGGGGTGCTGGCGTTCGCGGGCGTGAAGATGGCGGTGGAGCAGTGGGTGCACATCCCGCCGCTCCTGTCGGTGGGCATCATCCTGGTCGTCATCGGCGCCGCGGTGGGGGCGAGCCTCGCGCACCGGACGCGCGAGGTGCAGGCCTGAGCCTCAGCGCGCAGGGCGCCGCGAGGTGCCCGAAGGCCGCGGGTTCACCAGCAGGTCGTCGAAGGTGCGGTTCGCCGCCTTCGCGACGCGCTCGCGGTGCTTCTCCAGGAGCGCGGCGTTGGCCTCCTTCACGTCCTTGCCCGCGGCCTGCTCCAGCGTGGTGATGTACTTGCGCAGGCCCGCGCGGCGCTGCTCCAGTTGGAGCCGCTGCGCTTCGGGGAGCTTCGGATCCTCCAGTTGGGGCGTGAGCGCGGCGAGCTGCTGCTCCAGGAGCGCGAGGTTCTCTGGCGCGGAAGGCAGCGACACGGCGGCCTGCGCCGGTTCTCCGGCGGGCGGCGCGGCCGGGGGCGGCGGGTACACCACGGCGGTGATGGCCTGGAACTCCAGGGGCGACATGCGCTGGGCCTCCAGGTTCGTGGCGAGGACGGCCTGGGCCTTGCCCAGCATCCGCATGGAGGCCCCGGCGGCCTTGAGCAGGGTGCGCGAGTCGCGGCGGTCCAGCGCGGCGCTGTACTTCTGCACGAACTCGACGGACTCCTTCGCCAGGATGGCGTAGGCGGGCAGGGTCGCCTCGCGCACGGCCAGGTAGGGCGCGAGCCGCGCCTCGTCCAGCGTCAGCACCTGGCCCGCCGGAGGTGGCTTGAAGGGATGGCGGGTGTTGAGCTCCGCGAACCGCTGGGTGAGGGCCTGCGAATCCATGAGCGCGTCCACGCCCGAGCCGTCCATCCCACGGTCCGCCCAGTAGCCCAGCGCGACGAGCCCCAGCAGGCCCACCGCGACGAGCCCCACGACACCCAGCACCCCACCGATGACCCACTTCTTGTTCATTGCGCCGCTCCGCTCCACGCCCGGAAGGCAAGGCCATCCCCACCGGAGGCCCTGTTGCTACCCGGGCCGTCCGCCCAGGGCAAGCGCGCCCCCGCTTCCCGGATGAACAGGGCCGGGGCCCGGCAGACGGCCGGGCCCATCTCCGCTAGGAAGACGCGCATGGCGGGACGGGAGCATGCGGCCGGGGACAAGACGCGGGGGACGTCCGGCGCGGCCTCCGCGCCGGGCCTGGAAGACGTGCGGGCCGGGCAGCCCAGCGGTTCCCCCGCGCCCGACGACGAGAGCCCCGCACCCGGCCCGGGGGACGCGAGCACCGGGCCGTCCGGCGGTTCCCCGCGACCGGACGGCCCGGCCTCCATCCCGGGCCCGGAGGACATGGAGGACGTGCGGGCCGGACAGCCCGGCGGTCCTCCGGGGCTGGACGTGGCGCATCCTCAAGTGGACGGTTCATGGAGGGCGCAACGGGAGTTGTGGGGCGATTCCGGCTGGCGCCGCTGGGTGCTGGCGAGTTCGTTCGCGCGGCTGGGCGGGACCATGGCGCCCTTCGCGTTGCTGCTGGCGGGAGAGCAGGCCACGGGCGCGTTCTCACAGGGGGCGTGGATGGCCAGTGGCTACGCGATGGGCATGGCTGTGGCGGCCCCCTTCCGGGGCCGCACCCTCGACCAGCGTCGTCTGCCGGGCGGACTGCGCAATCCCCTGCTCGCCCAGGCCGCCGTGTTCCTGGCGCTCGCGCTCGCCTGCTTCTTCAAGGCGTCCCTGTGGCTGCTGTTGCCGCTGTCGGTGGCGGGTGGCGTGGTGCCCGCGGGGGTCGTCGCGGCCTACCGCGCGCTCCTTCCAGCGCTGGTCCCCAGGGCGCGGCTGGAGGCGGCGTTCGCCATCGACGCGGTGCTGATGGAGGTGCAGTGGATATTGGGCCCCTCGATGGTGGGCATGCTCGCGCTGGCCGATGCGACCCTGGGCGTGGGCGCCATCGCGCTGACGGGGCTGTCGGCGCTGGCGCTCAACCTCTTCCTGCCAGACCGCGAGCCTGCGCCCGGCCCCCGGGTGGCCGCCACGATTGCGTCGCTCGCCCCCTTCTTCCAGGGACTGCCGAGGCTCTTGTACCTGTCGTCGCTGGCGGTCGGGGTGAGTTGGGGCGTGGTGGACGCGGCGCTGCCGCCCCGGCTGCTTCAGGTGGGCTCACGTCCCGAGGCCTGGGGCGGACTCACCGCGCTCCTGTCCGCCGCGAGCGCCGTGGGCGGCCTGCTGTACACCAGCACGCTGAAGGGGCGCGTCACCCAGGACGGCGTCATCCTGCGGCGCTGTCTCTTGTTCCTCGCGCTGTGGGGCGTGCTGCTGGTGCCGCTGGCGCTGGTGGCGAACCTCTGGGCCCTGGGCGCGGCGCTGGCTGCGGCGGGCATCTTCCTCGCGCCGCAGGCGGCGATGCAGGCGACGCTGCTCCAGCGGAAGCTTCCGGACGGCCGCCAGGCGGAGGGCTTCTCGCTCTCCAACGCCTGCTTCGCGCTGGGCCTGGGGCTGGGCAGCGGCCTGGTGGCCGTGCTGCTGGAGACGGCCGGACCGCATGGCGCGCTGCTCACCGCCGGGGCGCTGCCCGTGCTGGTCGCGCTGTGGGGCGCGCTCGTGTGGCGCTCCCGCCTCTGACGAGCGCGGCGCCTCACCCGCCGCCTTGCAGCGGGGAATGGCGTGGCAGGTGCACGAGGAACGTGGTGCCATCCTGGGCGTTGGAGCGCACGCGCAGGCGGCCCGCGTGCGCATCCACGATGTGCTTCACGATGAACAGCCCCAGTCCCAGCCCGTGGGCCGTGCGGTTGCCCTCGCTGAGCTCCGCGCGCTTGAGGGGTTCGAACAGGTGCGGCATCAGGTTGGGCGGAATCGGGCGGCCCTGGTTGTTCACCGCGAGCGTCACCCCCCCCGCCTGACCGCGCAGCCGCACGCGCACCGGGCAGAGGGCGTCCCCGTACGCGAGCGCGTTGTTCACCAGGTTGGTGATGACCTGTGCCAGCCGGTCCGGGTCGCACGACAGGTGGGCGTTGCCCCGGTGGTCCACCTCCAGCCGCCGGTCGGGGTGGGCCTGCTGCACTTCGTCCATCACCTGGCGCACCAGCTCCAGGAGATCCACCGCGCGGGGCGACATGGGGATGCCGCCGCCCAACCGTGCCTGGGTGAAGTCCAGCACGTCGTGCAGCATGCGGTTGGCGCGCTCCGCGCTGGAGAGGATGCGGGCGACGGCTTTCTGTTCGCGCGGATCCGCGTCCTCGCGCCGCGCCAGGCTCGCGGCCGCCATGGTGATGGCGGAGATGGGGTTGCGCAGGTCGTGTCCCACGATGCCGATGAGCAGCTGTTCGAACTCCGCGCGGCGCTTCGCCTCCGTCTCGGCCTCGTGCCGGTCGGTGACGTCCTGCATGGCGCCCACCATGCGGACCGGGTGGCCCTGGAGGGTCTTCACCACGCGGCCCCGGTCCTCGACGAAGGCCCAGGTGCCGTCGCCCCGCCGCAGCCGGAAGGACGACACCCAGCGGCCCTCCGGACTGTCGATGGCATCCAGGAGTTCGCGGGTCACCCGCGCGCGGTCCTCGGGGTGCAGGCTGGACGTCCACCATTCCATGTCCATCAGGGGCGGCCCCCGGGACGTGTCCAGCCGCAGGATGCGCGCCGCCAGCTCGCTCCAGTGGATCTCATTCGTCAGCAGATCCCAGTCCCAGATGAGGTCGCGGGTGGCCAGGGTGGCCAGCCGGTAGCGCGTCTCCGACTCGCGCAGCTCCTGCTCCGCCCGGCGCCGCTCGGTGATGTCCAGCGACACGCCCGACACGCTCACGACCCGGCCGGCCGCGTCGAACACCGGCAGGAAGCGGACCTCGAACCAGATGTCGAACATGTACAGCTCGGTGGACAGCCGCTCTCCGGCCAGCGCGCGCAGGATGACCTCCAGCACGTCCCGCCGGTCCCGCAGCAGCTCGAACACGGAGCGCCCGCGCATCGCCTCGGACTGCCCGGCCACGGCCGGGACCCCTTCGCCCTCCACCAGGGTGATGATGCCCTCGGCGTCGAAGGCCCACAGGACGACGGGGATCTGGGTGAGCACGCGCTGCAACTGCTCGCGGGCCTCGTCGCGCTCCTGGAGCAGCACGCGGGTGGCGGTGGTGTCGGTGGAGATGCCGCACACGGCCCACGCTTCGCCATCCGCAACGGTGGGCAGGGGGAACTTCATCGTGTGGTAGGTGTGGAGTCCGTCGGACTGGGGCACATCCTCGTCGAACACCAGCGACCTGCGCTCCTTCATCACCTGCCGGTCGTGCTCCAGGAACTGCTCCGCCGTGGGCCGGGGGAACAGCTCCAGGTCGGAGTGGCCCAGCACCGTGCGCCGGGTGTGGCCGGAGATGACCTCGAAGGGGTGGTTGATGAAGAGGTAGCGCCCCTGCGCGTCCTTGGCGTAGATGGCCGCCGGCGCATGGTCCAGGATGGTCTGCAGCCGTCCCTCGCGCGTCCTCAACACCTGCTCGTGTTCATGGACGAAGTGCCCCACCGACTCCGTCAGGCCCCCGTCCAGGGCGCGCCAGAGCGCCCGCAGCTCCTCCGGTCTCAACGGGCGGCGGGACTCCTCCAGCGCGTCCAGGAGGGCCTCACGCAGCAGGCTGTACTCCTCCACGAGGGCTTCCACCCCTGCACCGGAATGGAAGTGTTCGCGGCCATGGTCGCGGGCCGGCTCCCGGGCCGGGCCCTCGGCCCATTGTGTCCCTGGTTCCTGACGCAGGGAGAGGACCAGCCCATCCACCAGTTGGAACATCCGCTGCAGACGCTTCGGGAGCGCGGAGGGGTTGTCCCCGAAGGAAGCGCCCAGCCGGGCCACCCAACGCCGGACGATGCCCTCACGCTGCCCCTGTACGAGGTCCGCGAGCGAGTCCGCCGTGGAGGCGAAGGGGTTCATGCCGACGCCCCACGCGGCCACGAACCCCCGCCTGCGGCGGACTCCAGCCCTGCCTGGACGGCGCCTTCGCGGCGGCGAGCAGGGACAGGACCCACCGCCGGCGAGCAGGCTTCCGCCCCTCCGGAGACACCCGTCTGTTGAAGCAGGACGCCTGCTGTCGGAAGTTTGGGTTTCACCGTGTCCCTGCTCCCTGGACGCACCCGGAGTGGAGAGAAGATGGGCATGCCGTCCTCCAGGTTGGATGGGGCTTGCGGGAGGGGGTGGGGTGGGTTGCCCACCTCTGGGATGGGACCCCAGGGGGTGGCAGGCGACCATGGAAGGCGTTCGCGCGCCGCTGGGTCCTGTCACCGACATGGGCGAGACTGCCGGCAAGACACACGGGAGGAATCGGATCATGGAATTCGCGGACCGTAGGACCTTCGTACAGGGCGCGGCACTCCAGCAGCCGCAGTCGAGGACATGTCCCCGGGGGCAGGATCCGAAGGAAGGGGGCCAGCCATGACCACCACCAAACCGGTGGATCCGCTGGAGTGCCTGGGCCGCGGGCACGTGCGCAGCGTCTGGGAGGTGATGGAGGCGATGAGCATCCTCATGTCACGCCGCAACGAGGGCCTGCCCCTGAACCTGCCGCAGGTGACGCTGTACCTGCGCAGCGGGCGTGAGGTGGTGGGCGTCCTCCGGGAGTACGGAGAGTTCCGACAGGGCCGGGGCGTGCTGATGAACACGTCGGGCGGGTATGGCTCGCGGGACGAGGGCATGGATGTGACGTTCGTGCCGGACGGGGTCATCGAAGCCATCACCCTGCACGACGCGACCGTGCTGGCCACCCCGGCCAAGTCGATGCCCGAGTCCTCGCCCATGCACCTGCGGCGGCACCTGCCCGCGATGGCCGACAAGCTGTCCACGGCGCTGGGCACGCCGGTGACCGCGGAGTTCGGTCCGGGCACGGACCTGGACGCGGCCAGCACCGTGCAGGGCCTGGCCTGGCTCATCGAGCGCACGGGCGAGGTCGTCAGCGCGCTGGCCACCACGCCCGACACCGGGGCGGTGCTCAAGGAACAGGTGCGCAAGCTGCGGCTGTTCGTGGGCTACAGCTTCCACGCGAAGCTCACGGACGGCACGCTGGACCTCACCACGTCGCGCTTCCCGGCGGCCTGGCCGCTGGACCGGGAGCTCAAGATGGCGGTGACGGACGCGCTGCCGTAGGGCTGTCGCTGACGGGCGCCGTCCCTTCGAACACGGCGCCGGGCAGCGGCCCCACAGCCCCCGGCGGGCCCGGCGGGCCTCGACCTCCAGGGCTTCGAATTCGCCGCGCCGGGATGTGCCGGCCGGCGGGACGAACAGCGTGCACGCGTACCCGCGCTCCACGAGCAACGCGTTCACGTCGTGGCCGTCCACGGACACATAGGCCAGCCGCCGGCCGAAGCGGTCCGTGCACGCCTCCGCGTCCCGCAGCCGCACCGTGCGGCCCTCCACGAGCGAGCGGTTGAAGGCCGCCGCTTCCTCGCCGAAGCAGTCGTGGTGGCCACGCGTCGTCTCCGGTGTGTCGGCGAGCAGGTAGCGGATCCGCTCGCCGTCCTGGAGCACCACCGTGTCCCCGTCGATGACCTGCGTCACCACGCCCGTGGAAGGGCCGCACTCCCCTTCTCCCTCGCCGCAAGCCAGGAGGAAGGTGAGCAGCAGCAGGCATCCCATGCCTGGCGTCCTCATGGCGCGCACGTCCGGTTCTCGCGGCCCGGGGTGCCCCGGTCTCCCGCGCCGTACGTCACCCCGACGGGGGTCGGACAGAAGGCACCGGCCGCATCGTTGCCGGACGCATCCCGTACGCGCGCGTCGAGCTGCGAGGACGCACCGGAGACCGCGGCCTGCGCGAAGGCCACCGAGTCCAGCACGGTGCCCTGCACCACCAGCTTCAGGACATGCGACCCCGCGCCATTGCCCAGGCTGAACCCGAACGTATCGAGCACTCCGGAGAGCCCTCCGTTGAGCGACGCGTCCTCGGAGCGTGCGAGGACGGCGTAGCCGCCCGCCTTCACCGACAGGCACAGCGCGGACTCCAGCAGGGTGCCGCCGGTCTCGTTGGCGAGCATCACCCCATTGAGGTCCACGTCGCGCAACGCGAGCACCTCCACCCATTCGCCCAGCGCGTCTGGTGCGGCGGAGGGATCCGCCAGGAACTCGGTGAGCACCAGCGAGCCCGCGGTCGGAACACGGGGCGCGCGCGACTGCCCCGTCGTCCGGTCGATGCAGCCGGCCTGGGATACCCCCGCGTCCATCCCGGAGCAGGTGCGGTTGGTTCTTCCCGGCGTGCCCAGGTTCCCCCGGTCGCCGTAGGGCTCCGTGGCCGTGCACCATGCCGTCAGCGCGTCGTTGTTCTTCGCATCGTCCGTGAGTGGCGCCGACACCTGGGTGGCAACACCATCCTGGGCCGGGCCGTACAGCGCGCTGTCGATGAGCACGGTCCCCGCGCGCACGGCGACGACACCGCCCGCGTTGCGCAGGTCCACGGAGAACGTGGCCAGGGGTTCCGGAAGCCCGCCGTTCACCTCCGACTCCCGCCGCCGGGCCAGCAGCGCGGATTCACCCGCCGCGAGTGACAGGCAACGCTCCGACTCCAGACGCGTGCCCGACGTGTCCGTCCCCACCGTGAGGCCATTGAGGTCCACGGGCGCGGTGGCGCGCACCTCCAGCCATTCCCCCACCGTGTCGTCGCCGCGCGGGTTGGCCATCACCTCGGTGATGAGCAGGTCGCCCGGACGGGGTGCCCGGATGTCCCGGGGCGCGACCGCCCCCGGAGGCAGACACGTCCCTGCATCCACGACCGGCGCGCCACCGTCCGTGGTGCCAGGGCATGTCGCATTCGAGGTGCCGGGACTGCCACGGGTTCCACCCGGCACGACTTCCGGTGCATCGCACCAGCGCGAAGGATCGTCATTGCCCTCCGCGTCCGGCACGAGCCGACCGTCGTAGGTGCGAGCCGCTCCCGACTTCGACGGCGTGGCGAGTTCCACCGAGTCCAGCAGGCGCGTCCCACAGCGCAGCCCCACGAGCCCACCGCTGTTCCCCAGCGCACCGAGCGCATCGCCATAGGTCTGGTCCACGTATTCGGGAAGAGGCCCATCACGCACGTCGCCCATCACGAAGAAGGCTCCAGCATCCACCTGGAGATTCGTGGTCAGCGTATAGGCCCGCTCCTGCGCTCCCTCCTCCCGGGCGGTGAAGAGCGTCACGCCCAGCAGGTCCACCGTCTCCCGGGTCGGGTTGTGGAGCTCCACGTACTCCTTCCCGGTGTCCGCGCCCGCGGGGTCGTTGAGGTACTCGGTGATGACGAGGTCCCCCGGCAGCAAGGCCTCACACGCCGCCGCCTCTTCCTCCCACGCGGGCAATCCACATGCCCCCAGAAGCCCCAACCCCAATCCCAGACACAGCCTCACGCCCCATCCCCGCACTGCCCAAGCCACCACACGCCACCCCCTTCAGAACCGCGTCTCCACTTCCAGCGCGAACAGGTGCCGGGGCGCATCCGGCGGTGTCCGGGCACCGCGCGCATCCTTCAAGTCGAAAACCCACGCGTACCGCGCCCGCGTCGTCACCGCGTCCCCCACTGCCCAGCTCGCATCGAACGTCGTGCGGAAGGACTGCTCCAGTCGGTTCCGCGTCGCGAGGTCCTCGTCCTTCCACACCGCCCGCCCCCGCAGCCGCACCGCCTCGCACGGCCGGACCTGCGCCTCCGCCACCGCGTGCGCGTCCTCGCGCACGCCCCCATTCACCGGATCATCCACTCGTGCATGCGCGTACTGCGCGGCCACGGACACGGCATCGTGAAGCTCCGCCTTCACACGGGCGGCTACGCGCAGCAGTGACCCCGAGCAGGGCTCCTCTCCCGTCCCGTCGAAGCAATCCCCCGCCACGCCTACGTCCTTGTCCCGGTACTCGCCCCACAGCGAGGGCTGGAACAACTCATGCGCCTTCCAGTCCACCCGAGCGGAGGCCCGCAGATTCACCGTGCCGGCACTGCCTGGTGCCGCTCCGTCCGAGGGCAGCGTCCATGTGTCCACCTCGCCCCGCAGCCGCCATGCGTCCAGCCGGTGCAGGTAGCGCACGCGCGCACCCACTTCGTTCCGGGCCCGCGAGCCCTCCAGTTCATCCGGCCCGGACACCGCGCCCGTGTAGGGATTGGCGAAGCCGCGTCCGTAGGCGCGCAGCGACACCTCCAATTCCTTCGAGGGATCCGCCACCACCGTGCGCTGAAGCACGCCGAACCCACCGCCACCACCCGGCGCCGCATCGAAGCTGCGTGCCGCCTCCACGAAGAGGTCCACCGGCCCGTGCCCCCACGCACCATCGAATCCCACCGCGCCGAAGCCACCTCCCGCCGGGTAGCCCGCGGTGGAGCGGAAATCGAGCGCCGCGCCCTCCACGCTCCACACCGGCCGCGCGCCCCACGCGGTCGCCCCCACCTGAGCCCGTGGACTCCAGGCGAGCGTCGCGTGACCTCCTCCCGCCCACTCGAGGAACACGCCGGGCAACGTCCTGGACACCACGCGCCCCGCCTTCGCCCCCGTCCCCCCGAGCCACACCGCTGGCGCCTTGCACCCGTCCCGCGCGCCCTCACACGAAGAGCGCTCCGCCAGCGCATGCGAGAGGAGCGAGCGCGACTGGTACGAACCGAACCCCGTCACCGACACCTCCGCGTCCGTCCCCACCGCGCCCCGCACCGTCCCCACCACGCCCCGGAAGCCCTCCTCCCATTGGAAGTCCGGCGTGACGTCCGTGGCGCGCTCCTCGGGCGTGCACGCGCCTTCGCCCAGGAAGCACCACCGCTCCACGTCTCCGGGCGCTCGCACGGCGTCGTCGGGCAGGAAGCCGTCCGGCGTGGGCAGCCCCGTGGTGTCCAACGTGAGCCGCTGTCCGAAGCCCAGCCGGTACGCCCCTACCAGGACCGAGGCCCTCGTCCCCGTCCACTGCCCGTACACCTTGGGCACGACCACCGACACACCAGGCGCCTCCGCCACGAGCGTCCGCGTCCGCGCATCCCGGTGCACCGTGCCCAACCTCCGCCGCGTCAGCGACGTGAGCAGCCCCACCCGCCAGCCCTCCGGCCCCGCCATGCGCACCTGCAACGCCAGCGGTGGAAGCACCGGATCCGAAGCAGCGAACGCGGTCAGCATCCGCGCATCCCCCGACACCCGCTCCGGCGCCGCCTGCCTCAGGAACGGCGCCAACCGCCGACGCTCCTCCCCCGTCAGCGCCGCCCCCCGCCCACCCGGGGCCCCCTCCCCCAGCAACCCATCCACCCGCGCGTACGTCAGGCCGGGCAGACCGTAGAGGTTGGCCCGCGAGGCCCGCGCCGGGTCCACCCCCGAGCGCCGCAGCACCGTCAGCGCCACGAACGTCTCCGCGGTGATGGCGCCGTCCTCCCGCAGCGCGAACAACGACTGCTCTCCGGTGTCGTCGGGGTCGACCTCATAGACCGCCGCATGCGCCATGACGGGCACGACCCACGAGAACAACCCCACGCAGAGAAGGAGGAAACGCACGCGGCGGGTCCTCTGCAGGAGCGGGACCACCCTTCCCTACAAGGTGACCTCCCAGGTCCGCCCATCCCTTCCCCGGACCTGGCGTCCAGGCAAGGGACGGGGGTCCTTCCTTCCTCGCGACGAAGACATCGCGCGGTGCGGCTATGCTGCGGACCTCATCTTCGTGAGGGCCGACATCGCGGCCCCAGAACAGCTCATGGGCCACGTCCACATCCTTCGCCACTTCCCCTCTCCCCAGGAGGGATTCAACCGCACCGTCCGCATCTACACGCCGGACAACTACGACGCCTGGAAGGACCACCGCTTCCCGGTGCTCTACATGCACGACGGGCAGAACGTGTTCGCGCATCCGGAGTCCGCCGTCTTCCACACGTGGTGCGCCAACCGCGTCCTCGAAGAGGGTGTGAGCGCGGGCCGGATGGAGCCGTGGATCATTGTCGCGGTGGACTCCGGGCCGGGCCGTTTCCAGGAGTACTCGCCGTGGGACGAGCCTCGCAACGGCGTCGTCGCGCGCGGCGAGGCCTACGGGCGCTTCCTCGTGGAGGAGCTCAAGCCATACATCGACCGGACGTACCGCACGCGCACGGGCGGCGAGTGGACGGGCACGATGGGCTCGTCGCTGGGCGGCCTCATCTCGCTGTACCTGGGGTGGAAGTTCCCGCAGGTGTTCGGCCGCATCGGCGCGCTATCGCCCACGGTGATGTGGAGCCAGAACCGGCTGTTCGACGCGTGGCGCGCGCACAGCCAGCGCTGGACGCGCATCTACCTGGACGCGGGCGCCACCGAGTCCATCCACGTGGGCGGCCTGCCGCTGGACTACGGCCAGCGCACGCTCGACTTCTTCCACCACCTCAAGGGCCTGGGCTACGGCGACCACGAGGTGTCGCTGGTGCTGGAGCCCGGCGGCGAACACCACGAGAAGGACTGGCAGCGCCGGCTGCCGGGCGCCATGCAGTGGCTGCTCGGTTGAGCCCGCGTTCGTGACGCGCACGCCCCGGTTCGTGCCGCCCGAACAGCGGCATGTCTACGTGCAGGTCGTGGAAGGACTGCTCCAGCACGGCCTGCGCGGGCAGGTGTCTCCCCGCCTGCGCGAGCGGCTGCGGCAGGCCGGCGTGGACCTGGACCGCCCCCTGTTGCCGCTCTACCCGGTGCCGCTCTGGGCGCGGTGCCTGCACATCATCGTCGAGGAGACCTGGCCCGGCACGCCCCGCGAGGAGGCGTTCCGGCGGCTCGCGCGAGCGCACGTCGAGGGCTATGGCGCCACGCTGCTGGGGCGCGCGGTGATGAGCGTGATGCGCCTGCTGGGTCCGAAGCGCGTGGCGCACCGGCTGCCGGAGGTGCTGCGCGGAACGGACAACTACACGGAGGCCGTGCTGACCGAACGAGGCCCCGCGCATTACGAGCTTCGGATCAACTCCGTCATCGACGCGCCCGGCTATGTGGAGTCGCTCTTCGAAGCGGTGCTTCAGGTGGGCGGCGCGCAGGCTCCTCGCGTGACGAAGCTTCACGAGGAGCAGGACGGCACGGTGTATTCGCTCACCTGGACGGAGCGCTGAAGCCCGGCGCTACACCGTCGCCTGGATGAAGCGCACCGCCTCCTGCATCGCTTCCTTGTCGGCGTGGCGGGTGAGGTACATCTCCTCGCCCAGGAGGCTGTGGTAGATGGGCGGCAGCTCGCGGTGGACGAGGAGCGAGCTGCCCATCTTCTCGACGATCTGCGCGTGGGTGTGGCGGTAGCGGCGGCCGTGACGGCGGGCGCTGTGGCAGACGTGGTGGCGCGGCGTGTACTGGAAGTCCGCCACCGGGTCGCCCGTCACGACGCGGGCCCAGAGCCGATACACGTCGATGTCGCACGTGTAGTTCATCATGTCCGTCATGAAGCCACCGGGCGGGCGCAGGTTGGCCTCCAGCACGACGAAGCGGCCATCGGGCAGCCGGAAGAACTCCAGGTGGAACCAGCGCTCGCGCAGGCCGAAGGCGGCGACCACCTGACGGCCCAGCACGTCGAGCGCGGGGGGGATGTTCTGGAGGCTCCAGAAGGAGATGTCGCGCCGTTCGGTGACGGTCTCCATGCCGCCGTCGCTGTACTCATGGCTGAGCGTGAAGACGATGGCGCCGTGGCGGTCCACGATGCCGTCGTAGGTGACGATGGTGCCGCGCACGAAGGGCTGGGCCACGTAGGACGTGGGCAGCGGGTGTGCGAGCGCGGCGTCCACCTCCGCGTCGGTGGTGACCTTGAACGTGTGCGCGGCGCCCACGCCCACGTCGGGCTTGAGCACGAGCGGGTAGCCCACGCGAGCGGCGAAGGTCTTCACCTGGTCCGCGTCGCGCACGCGCAGCAGGTCCGGGTGGGGGACACCGGAGGCGTGGAACACCTCGGCCATGCCGGACTTGGAGCGCAGCTTGAGGATGTCCGCGGGCTGGAGGCCGGGGGCGTGGAAGTCCTCGCGCAGGCGGGCTTCGACTTCGAGCCAGGACTCGTTGAGGGACTCGATGCGGTCCACGCGGCCGTGGCGCCACGTGAGGTAGCCGGTGGCGCGGACGAGCGCGTCGTAGTCCGTCAGGCTGGGGACGAAGAAGTATTCGCGGAGGGACTCGCGCAGCTCCGGACGCAGGGATTCGTAGGGCGTGTCACCGATGCCCAGCACGGACACGCCGCGCTCGCGCAGCGCGACGGCGAAGTGGAAGTAGTGGCTCGGGAAGTGGGGGGAGATGAAGACGAAGTTCATGGCTCCTGGCGGGCGGGTCCCCCGCTGGGGACGACCATAGCGGCACCGCCCCCGCCCTTGAAGCCCGGTGGGTCACACTGTCCACCAGCAGGGCTCCCCACGGGGGCGCCCTGGGGGAACATGGGGGCCATGGCGGAGGATTCCGCCCCTCGGACAACCCCGCCCCGTTCATCCCGGGGCGGAGTCAACGTCACCGTCTCAGTTCTTCTGCAGCGGCCGGTAGCGGATGCGGTGCGGCTCCAGCGCGTCCGGGCCCAGGCGCTTCTTCTTGTCCGCTTCGTAGTCCTCGAAGTTGCCCTCGAAGAAGAACGCCTTGCTGTCACCCTCGAACGCGAGGATGTGCGTGACGATGCGGTCCAGGAACCAGCGGTCGTGGCTGATGACCACCGCGCAGCCCGCAAAGCTCAAGAGCGCATCCTCCAGGCTCCGCAGCGTCTCCACGTCCAGGTCGTTCGTCGGCTCGTCGAGCAGCAACAGGTTGCCGCCGCTCTTGAGCATCTTCGCCAGGTGCAGCCGGTTGCGCTCGCCGCCGGACAGGTCCTTCACCCGCTTCTGCTGATCCGTCCCCTTGAACGCGAAGCCCGACAGGTACGCGCGGCTGGGCACCGTGCCCGCCTTGCCCAGGTCGATGAGGTCCAACCCACCGCTCACCTCCTGGAACACCGACTGCTCGCCATTCAGCGAGTCGCGGCTCTGGTCCACGTAGGCCATCACCACCGTCTCGCCAATCTTCAGCTCGCCCGCGTCCGGCTTCTCCGTGCCCGTCATCATCCGGAACAGCGTCGTCTTGCCCGCGCCGTTCGGACCAATCACGCCCACGATGCCGCCCGGCGGCAGCTTGAAGTTCAGCTCGTCGATGAGCAGCCGGTCGCCGTACGCCTTGCGCAGCCCCTTCGCCTCCACCACCAACCCACCCAGCGGCGGACCCGGCGGAATCATCACCTCGCCCGTCACGTCCCGCTTCTGCTGCGACTGGTTGAACAGCTCCTCGTACGCGGCGATGCGCGCCTTGCTCTTCGCCTGACGCGCCTTCGGAGACGCCCGCACCCACTCCAGCTCGCGCTTGAGCGTCTTCTGACGGTGGCTCTCCGACTTCTCCTCCAGCTCCAACCGCTTCTGCTTCTGATCCAACCAGCTGGAGTAGTTGCCCTTCCAGGGCACGCCCTCGCCCCGGTCCAGCTCCAGGATCCACTGCGCCACGTTGTCCAGGAAGTACCGGTCGTGCGTGATGCACACGATGGTCCCCGTGTATGCCTTCAGCGCCTGCTCCAGCCACGCGACGCTCTCCGCGTCCAGGTGGTTGGTGGGCTCGTCGAGCAGCAGCAGGTCCGGCTTCTCCAGCAGGATGCGACAGAGCGCCACGCGGCGCTTCTCACCGCCGGACAGCTTCGTCACGTCCGCGTCGCCCGGGGGCAGGCGCAGGGCGTCCATCGCCATCTCCAGCGTGCGATCCAACTCCCAGCCGTTCGACGCGTCGATGGCGTCCTGGAGCCGGCCCTGCTCCGCGAGCAGCTTCTCCATCTCCGCGTCGCTCATGGGCTCCGCGAACTTCGCGCTCACTTCATTGAAGCGGTCCAACGCCTGACGGATCTCCTTCAGGCCCAGCTCCACGTTCCCCTTCACGTCCAGGGACGTGTTCAGCTGCGGCTCCTGCTCCAGGTAGCCCACCTTCACCGTGGGGTCCGGCTTCGCCACGCCGAAGAACTCCTTGTCCACCCCCGCCATGATGCGCAGGAGCGTGGACTTGCCGGAGCCGTTGGGGCCAATCACGCCAATCTTGGCGCCCGGGAAGAACGACAGGTAGATGCCCTTGAGGATCTCCTTGCTGTTCTTGACCTTGCGCAGGTCCTGCATCGTGAAGATGAAATTATCGGCCATGGCGGCCTCCTGGGTGTCTGCCGAAGCGTCAGCGGGCCTGAGCGGATAGCAGGGAGCCCCATCCGGCTCAAGGCGTGAACGCACTCCCCGTGTTCCGCTGGACGGGCTGCGTCACGCGGGCAGGGCCCGGAACGGCCGGCCGCTTGGCCAGCGAACGCAGGGCGAAGGTGTTAGAGGAAGCCCGCCATGTCCGAGCCTGTTCCGACGCCCGCCCTGGAGCTGAAGGGCCTCTCCAAAAGCTACGGAAAATTCACCGCCCTCCACGCCGTGGACCTCTCCATCCGGCCAGGAGAAATCTTCGCCCTCCTGGGCCCCAACGGCGCCGGCAAGACGACCCTCATCGGCAGCGTGTGCGGCCTGGTGAAGAAGTCCGCCGGCACCATGCGCGTCTTCGGCAAGGACCTGGACCAGGACCCCGTGGGCCCCCGCTACCAGGTGGGGCTCGTCCCGCAGGAGATCAACTTCGACCCGTTCTTCTCCGTCGCGGAGTCGCTGCGCATCCAGCAGGGCTACTACGGCCAGAAGCGCGACGACGCACGCGTGGATGAGGTCCTCACCGCCCTCAACCTCCAGTCCAAGAAGGACTCGCTCACGCGCGCCCTGTCCGGCGGCATGAAGCGCCGGCTGCTCATCGCCAAGGCCCTGGTGCACCGGCCCAAGCTCGTGTTCCTGGACGAGCCCACCGCGGGCGTGGACGTGGAGCTGCGCCGCGACCTGTGGACGTACGTGAAGAAGATCGCCAGCGAGGGCACCACCATCGTCCTCACCACCCACTACCTGGAGGAGGCGGAGGAGCTGGCCGACCGCGTGGGCATCATCAACGAGGGCCGCCTCCTGATGGTGGAGGACAAGGACACCATCCTGCGCCGCTTCGGAGAGAAGCGGCTGGTCGTCACCTTCTCCGAAGCCCTGCCCGCCCTGCCCCCCGCCGGCCAGCGCTTCTCCGCGAGCCTGTCCCCGGACGGCCGCACCCTCACCTACGTGGAGCGCGAGAACTGCGCCCCTGCCGGTGAGCTGCTCCGCTCGCTCTACGCCGACGGCCTGCCCATCTCCGAGGTGGAGACGCGCCGCCCCCGCCTGGAAGACGTGCTCATCGAAATCCTCCGCGGCCGCCCCACCCAGGCCGCCTGACACCCCGCTCTTCGGAAGAATCGCCCCACACCCCATGAACATCCTCGGGATGCAGACGCTGTTCGCGAAGGAGGTCCGGCGCTTCATGCGCGTGCCGGGCCAGACCGTCCTGTCGCCCCTCATCAGCACCACGCTGTACTTCATCGTCTTCGGCTATTCGATTTCCGGCCGCGTGCACGAGGTGGAAGGCCACCCGTACCTGCACTTCATCGTCCCCGGACTGGTGTTCCTGGGCATCGCGAACAACGCGTTCCTCAACAGCAGCTCCTCGCTGTTCATCACCAAGATTCAAGGCACCGTGGTGGACCTGCTCGTCGCGCCCCTGGGGCCCGGGGAGCTGATGGTCGGCTTCATCGGCGGCGCGATGATTCGCGGCCTCGTGGTGGGCCTGCTCACGTGGCTGGTCGCGTCCGTGTTCTCCGGCTTCAGCCTGGTGCACCCGCTGGCGACGCTCTACTTCCTGCTGCTCTCCAGCTACGTGTTCAGCGTGCTGGGCATGCTCGCGGCCGTGTGGGCGGAGAAGTTCGAACAGATCAACTTCTTCCCCACGTTCGTGATGCTTCCGCTCACGTTCCTGGGCGGCGTCTTCTATTCGGTGCGCGAGCTGCCCTCGCCCTGGAGCCAGGTCAGCCTCTTCAACCCCATGGTCTACATGGTGGAAGGCCTGCGCCACGGGATGCTGGGCAGCAGCCTGTTCTCCCCGCTCGTCGGAGGGGCCATCCTCGCGGGAACCGCCGCGGTCGCCACCGGCGTCACGTACGGCGTGCTGCGCTCCGGCTACAAGATGAAGGCCTGAGCCACCGGACATCCGAAGGCCGCCTGCCTGCTTCCCACCTCCCCAGGTAGTGAAGCAGGCCCCTCCCTGCCGGACAGGCTCCCTGTCTTTTTGGAAATCGGCTGTTTCCTGCCCGGTGAGAAAGAGCGATATCCTTCCGCTCAGATGGCGGTCGCGTTCGGGAAATATGAGCTGCTGAAAAAAATCGCCTCGGGCGGAATGGGACAGGTGTTCCTGGCGCAGGAACATGGGACGGGCTTCGAGCGGCTGGTCGTCCTCAAGCTCATCCTTCCGCACTTGGCCGAGGACGAAGAGTTCCTGGACATGTTCCTGGAGGAGGCGCGGCTCGTCGCGCGCCTGTCGCACCCGAACCTCATCACCATCCTGGACCTGACGGAGATTGAGGGCCGTCACTGCCTGGCGATGGAGTACGTGCAGGGCGAGGACGTGCGGCGGTTGGACCGCTTCTCGCGCAAGCAGGAGAGGCCGCTGCCGGTGGGGCTGGTCATCCGCATCATCGCGGACGCGGCGGCGGGCCTGTCGTACGCGCACGGCGCTCGCGACGGTCAGGGACAGCCGCTCCAGCTGGTGCACCGGGACGTGTCGCCGCAGAACGTGCTCGTCGGGTTCGACGGGGGCGTGAAGGTCATCGACTTCGGCGTGGCGAAGGCGGCCACCAGCGGGCAGCAGACCGCGACGGGCGTGCTCAAGGGCAAGTACCCGTACATGTCCCCGGAGCAGGCCAACGGCCAGCACGTGGACGGGCGCAGCGACCAGTTCGCGCTGGGCGTGGTGATGTGGGAGCTGCTCACCGGCAAGCGCCTCTTCAAGGGCGACACGGACCTGATGACGCTGCGGCTGGTGCGCGACTGCCAGATTCCGCCGCCGTCGCAGCTCAACCCGAAGCTGCCGCCCGGCCTGGACGAAGTAGTGCTCAAGGCGCTCGCGCCCACGGCGGAGGGCCGCTATCCGGACTGCGCCGCGTTCCGGCTGGCGCTGGAGGACTACGCGCTCAACCTGCGGCTGCCGTCCAGCAGCGCGCACCTGGCCGCGTACCTGCGGGAGTTGTACGCGGAGCGCATCACCGCGGAGTCCGACCCGTCGAAGCTGGACCAGCTGGCCGAGGACGCGGACCTGGATTCGCAGTCCAACTCCTCGCGCAACGGCATGCCCACGTCGGGCGCGCGGGGGCACGCGTCGTCGCGCGCGTCGAAGCTGGTGGGGCCTCCGTCCCGTCCGCCCACGCGTGTCGGGCCCGAGGGCACGCGGGGCACCGCGGCCCTGGCCCCCGTGGAACCGAAGCGCCGCACGTGGCTTCCGTACGTGCTGGGCGGCGTGGCGTTGGTGCTGGGTGGCGCGGCGGTGGTGGTGCTGCGTGGCACCACGCCGGCTGTCCCTGAGACGCCCGTCGCGACGGTCCCCCGGACGCCCGACGAAGAAGCCCAGGGGCGCACGCCTCCCGAGTCCCCGACCCGGCCGACCGCGCCCCAGCCAGTGCGCCTGATGGTGACGAGTGAACCGCCGGGCGCCACGGTGCAGGTCGCGGGTGAGGAGCGCGGCATCACGCCGGTCGCGCTGCCGTTGGTGCCCGGAGACCCGTCGGTGTCGCTGACGCTCGCGCTCAGCGGCTATGAGCCGGTGACGCGGCAGGTGTCCGCGGCGGATGCACCCACGGTGGCGGTGCCGCTGCAACGCCGGGCGACGCGGACGCCGAAATCGACGACGAAGCCTCCGTCAGGGTCGTCGCTGGGCATCAAGACGGGGCGTTGAGGCGCTCCCTCCTGCCGCCGGTCCGGCTGGCACCCAGCAACCGGTGTTGGCGTCGCGGTGTCAGGGGCCCGAGGCATGGGCTCCTCGCGCGCGCCACCCGCGTCCGCTCAGGCCTTCCGGCGCGACTCCGCCGACAGGACGATGACGTAGCCATCCGGATCGCGGACCCAGAACTCCCAGCGGCGTGAGTTCGGATTGACGTGGGGTGCCTCCACCCAGTCCACCTTCAACCCGTGCGCCGCTTCGACCGACGCCTCGAAGTCCGTGGTCTCGAACCACAGGAGCACGCCGTGCCCACGGGGCGCCGAATCCGGCCCCATCAGGTTCGGGTGCTCCTCCAGGTCCCAGGCGTGCAACTGCAACAGGGGCTCGCCGTTGCTGACGAGCATCTCGTACTCGTCACCGCCGTGCGTGCCCTCGCAGCCGAGGAGCGTCTGGTACCACTGGCTGCTCGCGGCGACGTCGCGGACCGCGATGAGGGGCTGCGCTCGGACCTGCGTGGCCCTTCTGGGCGTGCTCGGCATGAAGCCTCCGGTGACGTCGCTTCCTTCCGGAGGCGGGGCCGTGCAGCCCCGCCCCTGGAGGTGCGCGCTACCGCTTGAAATGCTCCGCGATGACGCTGGCCACGCCGGCCGTGAGCTTCTTGCCGGTGGGGATGTGCAGGAACTCGTTGGGCCCGTGCGCGTTGCTGCCCGGCCCCAGCAGGCCGGTGATGAGGAACTGCGCTTCCGGGAAGCGCTCGCCCAGCATGCCCATGAAGGGGATGGTGCCGCCCTCGCCCATCGCCATCGCGGACTTGCCGAAGCAGGACTGCGACGCGGACTCCACCGCGCGCGACAGCCAGCCGGCCAGCGGCGGCGCGTCCCAACCCACGCTCGCCTTGTCCCCGTCGAACGTCACCTTCGCGCCGTACGGCGGATCCTTCTCCAGCACGTCCTTCAGCGCCTTCGCCGCGGCCTTGGGGTCCACGCGCGGAGGGATGCGCATGGACAGCTTCAGCGTGGTGAAGGGGCGCAGCACGTTGCCCGCGTTGGCGAGCGCCGGCATGCCCTCCACGCCCGTCAGCGCCAGCGCCGGACGCCAGGTGCGGTTGAGCACCATCTCCTCGCCGTCCTTCGTCACCGGGGCCGAGCCCTCCACCCAGGGGAACTTGGTGTACAGCTCGTCGCCCAGCGTCTGGGCCGCCGCCTTCGCCTGCGCGCGCCGGCCTTCCGGAATCTGCGTATGCAGCGCGTCCACCTTGATGTGGCCCGTCTGCTCGTCCTCCACGCGCGACAGGAGCTGCCGCATGATGCGCATGGACGACGCCACCACGCCCGTCGCATCACCGGAGTGCACGCCCTCCGTGAGGATGTCCACGCGCAGGTTGCCGGCGATCATTCCGCGCAGGCTGGTGGTCATCCAGAGCTGATCATAGTTCGCGCAGCCCGAGTCCAGGCACACCACCAGCGACGGCTTGCCGATGCGCGGCGCCAGCGCCTCGATGTACGCGGGCAGGTCGTAGCTGCCGGACTCCTCGCACGCCTCGATGACCACCGCGCAGCGCGCATGCGGCACGCCCTGCTCCTTGAGCAGCCGCAGCGCGGACAGCGAAGCGAACGCCGAATAGCCGTCGTCCGCGCCGCCGCGTCCGTAGAGCTTGTCGCCCTCGCGCACGGGGGTCCACGGCGTCAGGCCCTCGCGCCAGCCGGTCATCTCCGGCTGCTTGTCCAGGTGTCCGTACAGCAGCACCGTGTCCTCGCCGCGCGTGCCGGGCACTTCCATGTAGATGACGGGCGTGCGCTCCTTGCCGTCCGGCGTCTTCAGCCGCACCACCTCCACCGTCAGCCCCGGCAGGTGCGCGGCCTGCGCGCGGCACCACTCCGAGATGAGCTGGACGGCCTGCTCCATGTGGCCGGTCTTCACCCAGTCCGGGTCGAAGGCGGGCGACTTGTTGGGGATGCGGATGTAGCGCTCCAGCGCGGGGAGGATTTCCTGCTCCCAGATGCGCTCGGACGAGGCGAGGGCTTGGTCGACGTTCATGGCGGCGCCATGCTGCCCAGCCCCGCGCCCCCTGTCGATGGAAAGCCCCACCCCGGCCTCCCGGTCGCCGGGCGCGCGGCCTGCCGTCTTGCGTCAGGCCGCGCGGGATCCGGGTTTCCCGAGGGTTCTCCCTCACTACCTAGGGCTGGATTTCACGAACACTCAGCCACTTGAAGTCCACGTCCCCGGCGTTGTCCCAGCGGAACACCGCGATGGGGCCGCCCCAGGTGATGGGCATGCCCCCGGTGGCGCCGCCGCAGTGCTGCGCGTCGCCGCCCCACTTGCCCGCGTCGGTGTAGTCGTAGACCTTCTTCCACGTCACCTTGTCCGCGTTCTCGTTGACGTACATCTCCAGCTTCACGGCCGTCTGGCCGCTGACGAGGATGTTGCGCATCACGGACTTGAAGCCCACCCAGCGGCCCTTGAGCGCGGAGGTCGCGGCCTTGTAGGGCGTCTGCTCGTAGGAGACATGCCAGGTTTCCTTCTGCCAGCGCGCGCGGCCGTCGTAGTGGAAGCCCGCCTTGTAGCTGCTGCCTTCACAGCCGGAGTGGTCGTCGTTGTGCTTGCCGCCCCGGGCGTACCAGTCGAAGTTGTCGGACGTGTCGGACACGCTGTTCAACTTCACGAAGCCGGTCATCTCGATGTTCTTCCAGTCGTTCGAGGCCTGCATGTAGCCACGGCTCGTCAGCACGTCCCGGTCGTAGGTGGGGATCTTGTTGTCGTCGTAGCCCGTGGACGTGAAGACGCTCATCCGCACCTGCGAGTCCTTCATCTTCCAGGAGCCGTCGCTGTTCTTCGTGATGGGGTTCTGCGCGTCGAACCGCTTGTCCGACGTGGCGCTGTCCGCCAGCGTCCACGCCTCGCCGCCTGCCTTCGACGGGTAGAGCATGGTGACGCCGAAGCGGTCCTTGCCCGAGGGCGCCGTGACGTCGCCGGTGATGGCGGCCCACTCGGCGATGCTGGCCCAGGTGTTGAGCGAGTTGCCGTTGACCGTCACGCGCACGTACCGCGCGTCGCGCGCCGTGAAGCTGTAGCGCTCGAAGCTGGCGGTGGTGCCGGACGACTTCGTGGAGACGGCGGTCGTCCAGGTCGTGCCGTCCGTGGACGTGGCGAGCACGAACGTGTTGGTGCGCTTGTTGCCCTCGTGCCAGGCGATGTCCACGGCGGACAGCGACTTCACGGCGCCCAGGTCGCCCCGGAGCCACTGGCCCACGCCCAGGCTGGACCAGCGCGTGGAGAGGTTGCCGTCAACGGTGGCCGACGGCGGGTTGCCGTCATTTCCACTGGCGGTGACGGCGCTGAAGCCCGACGCGGCGAGCGCGGGACTGGCGGACACGAGCAACGCGAGCGCGCCCGTGCTCGCGACATGACGCTTCCATCCCCCCCGGGATGCCTTCAACCCATGCGATTGGGACAAGGTGCTTCCTCACGACAGGGCCGCGAAAAGACGCACGTCTCCAGGGACCCGGCGAAGAGGCCGGACCCGTGACGTCGCGCGAGTGCTCGCGGCACGTGGACCTGCTGGCGTCGGTGCCACGGGCGCTACCGGGCGCGGGGAGACTCCAAGGAACTCCCTGCCCACCCGAACGGCGCGCGACGCGTCCTGCTCGTTGTGGCGGACCCGAGTACCGGATCCCCGCCAGGTCCATTCCCGGATGTCTGTTGTTTCAGCAATGAAAGCACCACAGCCCGTCTGCCCCTCTTGCGGGGTGACGGGCCGTGGGTGGATTCATGTCTCGCGATGCGTGCGAGCTTTTGACGCCGTGTCTGGCTTCACTACTCGCGCAGCTTCACCACCGCCGCGCAAGGACCCTCCAGCCGCACGATGTTGCCCGTCAGCGGGGATGCCTCCACGGTGCCGCCGAAGCGCGGAGACTCGCTCCACACCACGATGCCCGCGCTCGCTTGCGGGGGCAGCGCGTGCACCAGCGAGCCCCGGAGGTTCACGATGATGAGCACCGTGTCGCCCTCCGCGCGGCGCTCCAGCACGAAGGCGTCCGGGCCCAGCGCGCGGGCGTCATGGGTGCCCCGGGGGTTCGTGAGCACGGGCTCCGTGGTGCGCAGGCGCAGCAGTTCCTTGTAGAGCGCGTGCACGCCCGCGTGCTGGGGACCTTCGACTTCGGCCCAGTCCAGCGTGGAGCGGGTGAAGGTGTCCCGGTCCTGCGGGTCCGGCACCTGTTCGCCCTTGAAGCGCGAGAAGCCGGAGAACTCCTTGCGGCGGCCTTCGGTGACGAGCTTGCCCAGCTCCGCGTTGTGGTCCGTGAAGTAGAGGAACGGCGTGCGCGAGTTCCACTCCTGGCCCATGAAGAGCATCGGGGTGAACGGCGACAGGAGCAGCAGCGTGCTCATGGCGCGGTAGGCGGCCGGGGACACGTCCTCCGACAGGCGGTTGCCGAAGGGCCGGTTGCCCACCTGGTCGTGGTTCTGGATGCAGTGGACGAAGTGCCGCGGGGCCAGACCTTCGGACGACGTGCCGCGCGCGTGGCCCAGGTTCAGGGACTTCTGGCCCTGGTAGAACCAGCCCTGGCGCAGCGTGGTGGCGATGTCCTCCGCGCTGCCGGTGTAGTCCTGGTAGTAGCCCTCGTGGTCGCCCGCGAAGGCGCGGCGCATTTGGTGGTGCAGGTCATCCGCCCAGACTCCGTCCAGGCCGTAACCGCCGTCCTTCGCAGGGGTGACGAGCTTGCGCTCGTTGCGCTCATCCTCCGCGAAGACGACGACGCGGCGGCCGTTGCCGGCGGCGTGGGCGCGCTCGACGATTTCCGCGAGCAGGTGCGGCTGGCCGTCATCCACCAGCGCGTGCGCGGCATCCAGGCGCAGGCCGTCCGCGTGGTAGTCGCGGATCCACATCTCCACGTTGGACAGCACGAGCGAGCGCACGAAGTGGCTGCCCTCGCTGTCGTAGTTCACCGCGTCGCCCCAGGGCGTGTGGTGCTTCTTCGTGAAGTAGTGGGGCGAGTACGCGCCCAGGTAGTTCCCGTCCGGTCCGAAGTGGTTGTAGACGGCGTCGATGAGCACCGCGATGCCGTGCGCGTGCGCCGCGTCGATGAGCCTGCGCAGCCCCTTCGGTCCGCCGTAGGTGGCCTGCGGCGCGAAGAGGTCCACGCCGTCGTAGCCCCAGTTGCGGGCGCCGGGGAAGCTGGCCACGGGCAACAGCTCCAGCGTGTTCACGCCCAGCTCCCGCAGGTGCGCGAGCTTCGGGATGAACGCCTCGAAGGTGCCCTCCGGCGTGGCGGTGCCCACGTGCACTTCGTAGATGACCAGCGCTTTCGGATCCGGCCCCTTCCAGTGCGAGTCCGTCCAGCCGTGGTCGGAGACGACGATCTCTGAAGCGCCGTGCACGCCCTCCGGCTGGGAGCGCGACCACGGGTCGGGGAACGGGTCCGCGCCGTCCAGGCTGAGCTTGTAGCGAAGGCCCGCGCCCTGCTCCGCCAGCGTGCCGCCAAAGCAGCCGTCGGCTTCGGGGGTGAGCGGCAGCCTGCGCGCGATGCGGTCCCCCGCGTCGTACAGCACGGCCTCCACCGTCTTGTGGCCGGGCGCCCAGACGCGCCAGCGCACCGAGGGTCCATCCTCCACCCAGGCACCCAGTCGCGGCACGAGGGAACGTGTTTCAGTCGATTGAGCCATGTGTGCCCCTGTTAATGCGCACGCACGGGTCCGGGGAGCATCCCTTGGTGACCGGGGACAGCGGTGTTCACGGGCCGACCTCTGGGAGCCCACGAGTGCGGACCGGCGGACGGAGGGCCTACGGGCCTCCAGGCGAGGCGGCAGCGGGAGGACATCCCCTACGTCCTATTGGAAGTTCAGGACCCTGGAGGTAGTGTCCAGGCCTGATGAATGCCCGCTTGCTCCCTGCCGGGTCCTTCTCTACCCTATTTCATGCCTGTCGGCCTTGAGCACGCTGTCTTGAATTACACGAATTGACATGATAGTGAGTAATCCCCAGGAGCCAGCTTTCAAGCCAAGACACCGCCCATGGGGATTCAGCGAAGCTGCCGCCTGGTACGGCTGGGATTGCTCGCCGTGATGGTGGGCTGCTCCACGCCGAACCCCAACGTCCGGGTGCGCCGGCTGCCCAATGGATTGTTGCAGGTGACCGGACCGCTCGCGGGCCCCTTCAAGTCCACGGCGGAGCTGGCCGGGAACGCCTGTGAGCTCATCACCCGGCAGCCCGGGGCGTCGTCAGGTGAGTACGGGATTGAGTACTGCGCCCTGGTCTATTACTCGAGCGCCGAGGACGCGTTCTACCTCAGCCACCTGTCAGACATTCAGGGCGAGTCCAAAGGCGCGAACAAGTCCTGCAGCGTGCCTTCCAGCCTGGACGATCCCCAGCACCTGGATGCCATCATCCTGGGCCGAAGCCACAGCCATCCCCACAATCGGCGCTTCTCCCGACAGGACCTGGGCGAAGAGCGCCGGTGGTTTCCCAGCCGAATCGCCGATTCGCGAACCGGCAAGGTCTTCCGCCGGGAGTTGCTGCTCTTCTACCGGGAGAAGGCAGGCGAGTGCCGCGCCTACAAATACGACTACGCCGACCGCGTGGTGACCGCGCTCCGCGACGGTGCCTGGGTTCCCATTGGCGCGGTCGTCAACGACCTGGGCGCCATCCAATACTACGACGGACAGGACTGGACACCATGAACAGGCCCACGCGTTTGCGGCGGCATGCTTCGGTCCTCGTCGGGCTCGCGCTTTGCGGTCTGGCGCAGGGGTGCAGCTACTTCGGCTATTACAAATACGAGCGTCCGGAGCGCATTCCCAAGGAGGTCGGAGAACGCATCAGGGATCCTCTGACCTTCGTTGCCACGACCGAAATGGATGGTCCCACCCTGGCGGCACTCCAGGTCGCGCTCGCTGACTACTTTCCTCCCGGCGCGCAGGCGTCCGGCAACGATGAATACCTCGTGCGCTGCTACAATCGCCGCGACACCTTCGACGTCCGGATCGACAAGGTGAACGACGACCTGTACGTCATCGCGTTCTCCGCCGACCTTGACCGCTGCGGCATGCCCCCGGGTTCCGTCGTGCTGGACGCAGGCGCGACCTACCTCATCGACGGCCAGGGCCGCATCCTCGACATCCGGTAGCGACGGGACGCGCATTGCGCCCTCCCCAGGCGACTTGTGGCCCCCGGGCCCTCCCGGGATGATGGGCCGCCGCTCAAGCCGCCCCGTCCTGGAGTCCACCGACAGATGCCCCCCCGCCCCGGCGCCGAGCCCTCCTCCTTCCCCGAAGGTCCGCCCGTCCAGGAGCGCGTGGCCGCGCTGGAGGTCCTGTCGCCCCAGGACATCGACGCGCGCCTGGGGGACCTGGGCTACCGGGGCCAGTCCGAAGCGCGCCGCGCCGCCGCCGTGCTCGCCTACCGGCACCTGCGCCGCATCCGCCGCCTGTACCTGGAGGGCATCGAGCCCGAGCCCGGCACCCGCGAGAACGCCCTCTTCCTGGGCCCCACCGGCTCCGGCAAGACGTTCCTCGTGGAGCTGATGTTCCGCGAAATCCTCGGCGTGCCCACCGTGCTCGCGGACGCCACCCAGTTCTCCGAAACGGGCTACATCGGTGATGACGTGAGCAGCCTGCTGTCCCGCCTCTACGAGGCCGCGGACCGCGACGCGGAGTGGGCCGCGTGCGGCGTCATCTGCATGGACGAGTTCGACAAGCTCGCCACCAGCCGCTCCGACAGCCGCTTCTCCGGCCAGCAGACCACCAAGGACGTCAGCGGCTTCGGCGTGCAGCGCAGCCTCCTGCACCTGCTCTCCGCGTCCAACGCCACCTTCCCCCCCGACTTCGGCTTCACCAGCCGGATCCGCTCCGAAACGCTGGAGTTGTCCTGCCTCACGTTCATCGCGTGCGGGGCCTTCAGCGGCTTCCGGGGCACCGCGGAGAACATGACGCACGTGGAGCGCGTGGGCTTCGGCCGCGAGCCCGGCAAGGGTGGCGCCCGCGACGCGGAGTCCATCGCCACGCGCATCACTGACGAGCACCTGGAGAACACCACCGCGTTCTCCCGCTACGGCTTCATTCCGGAGCTCATTGGCCGCTTCAACCGGCTGGTGTCCTTCAACCCGCTGGACGCGGCCACCCTGGGCGACATCCTCCAGAACAACGTGCTGCGCACCTGGGAGCGAGAGTTCGAACACGAAGGCCTCCAGCTCTCCGTGGACCCTGCCGTGCGTGACTGGATTGTCGCCCGCGCCCTCAAGCGCGAGACGGGCGCCCGCGGCCTGCGCACCGCGCTGGCCCCCGTGCTGGAGGCCGCCGCCTACGAACACTTCGGCCACGGACGCGCCGCCACCGTGCGCCTGGTGCTCAAGGACGACGCCGTGCACGCCGTGCGCGACTGAGCGCCCCTCCCCGCCGCCGGGGGCAGCCGACACGGCGGGGCCCGGCCAGGGGGGTCCCCGACGCGACGGCCGGACGGGCCCGTCCTTCATCCGCGCGTCACAGGCCTTACGGTTGAGGCACACGACATCCGCGCGGAGGCGGCTCCATGGCACATCTCAGCAAGGAAATTCCCAGGGACCAGTGGGCGAAGTACCTCGCTGACATCAGCCGGCGGGTGCGCAACGAGCGTGTGCGCGTCGAGTCCATCACCATGGAGTCGCTCAGCCTCGATACCGGGGACCAGGACATTGCCCGGAGCCTGCCGCTGGTGGAGATCTCCCTGGAGCAGAAGGGCAGCGACACCGGCGCGGTGCAGATCATCGCGGGCCATGACGACGACGTCATCACCCACCGGGTGCTCGAACCCGAGCGCATCAGCGCCGAACTGGACGCGGACAGCGGCGCGCTGGAGTGTCTGGAGATCGCCGAACGCGGCAGCGGCAAGCTGCTCATCTTCTTCGAGCGAGCGCTCGACGTGGACGGGCCGTCCATCCGCGCCTGAAGCCAAGCCCCTGGAACGACTCCGGGACCGACAGGAGCGAAGTGGCTCCCACCGGTCCCGGATGCGCGCGGGCATGACACCCGCGCGTGCATCAGCAGCTCACATCGCTCACGGGTACAGCGCGCGGGCGCCCTGCTTGTCCAGGGTGGTCAGCACGAGGTCGCCCGTCTGGGTGCCGTTGCACTGGGGGTAGTGCATGACGGACGCGCGGTCGTAGGTGGTGGTCAGCGCGCGCCACTGGGCGTCCTCGTAGCAGCCGGACGCGGAGGAGCGGGTGTGCTCGTGACGGAAGCCCAGCGTGTGGCCCAGCTCGTGACGCAGGATGCCCGTGAGCGTCCAGGGCGCCAGGTTGCCGAACGCGCTGCTGTCCACGAGGACGTTGCGGCCGGAGCGGGCCGAGTTCGGGAAGAACGCGCGCGCCACGTAGGACTGGCCGCTCACCGGACGGATGTCGAACAGCACGCCCGCCTGGGACGCGGTGCAGGACGCGTCGTACTGGGACAGGTAGGTGAAGTTGACGTTCGCCGTGGCCTCCCAGGCCGCCGTCGCGTTCGCCATGGCGGTGACCATCTTCGCCTTGTTGGTCGTGCCGAAGCTGTTGCTGATGCAGTAGGTCAGGTTCAGCTTCTGGGTGGCGCTCCACTTGATGTCGCCGCCGATGTAGTACACGGCGAGACCGTCCTGCGACTGGCCCAGCTTGGACTCCACGACGTTGTGGAAGTAGGCGGCCAGCTCCTCCTCGGAATCCAGCGCCTCGTCACCGTTGACGATGATCTTCCCGCCCTCCCACGGCTCGCGGACGGCGCTCGCCTTGAACTCCTCCCACGACGGCGTCACTTCGGCTTCCTGCTGCGTCTCCGGACCACCACAGGCAGCACCGAGCAGCGAAACACCGGCCAGCATCGCAACAGAGCGGAACTTGAGCATGGGAACTCTTCCTGGGTCCTACGGGGGAATTTGCGCCGCCACCGCCTGGCCTTCCCGCCAGCCGCGGAAGCCGCGCGCCGGGCCATTGAGCAACTGCCGGGCCAACCGTCCGCCAAGGCCTCTTAGGGGGAGAAAATCCGAAAACGCGGGATACCTGGAGCGACTGCGCTCCAAGCTCCCGCGTTCCCGTTGTCACCCTTCGTGACAGCCTTGTGACCAACCCCCTTGAAGCACTGGGCTTTCCCCGCACTTCTCCCAGTGTCTGAGAAAGAGACAATGGGGTGTCCTGGTTCCGGGCAGTCCCCGCCCTGACTTAAGGGGAATCCCTAGAGAATGGCGCGGCGCACCTTCCAATAGGTTTCCTTGGCCATGCGGAAGGCGCTGGAGTCGGCGGGCAGCAGGGTGCGCAGCAGCTCCGCGGACTGAATCTGGATGGGGCGCACGCAGTGGGCATCCAGTTGGTGGCGCAAGTAGCCCACCATGTCGCGGCTCCGGTATTCGTTGAAGTAGTCGCGCAGCTGCGCGGCGGTGCGGGCCTTGCCGTTGTCCGCGTACTTGGCCACGTAGGGGCTGAAGTCCGGATAGAGGCTGCCCTTGCCGAAGCCGCCGTGGACGGTGGTCTTCATGAAGTTGCCGATGAGCAGGTCGTCGAACACCTGGTACTTCACGGCGGTCATCAGCGAGCCGCGAGGCGCGTCGAAGGTGATGCCCTTGTCGAAGCGGCGCTTGTTGAACTCGATGACGTGTTCCTTGCCGCCCACGCGGAAGCGCAGGAAGTCCATCACCGTGCCCAGGTGTTCGACGGCGCGGAAGTACTGCTCCAGTTGCTTCACCTCGTCCGCGTCCAGGCACTCGCTCCAGTCGTCGCCGTACTCCTTGGGGTTGACCGGCGTGAGCGTGCGCTCCTTGGGGTTGATGGAGACGGAGGAGTCGTTGGTGAAGTCGTGGCGCAGGAAGGCCGGGAGCATCTGGCAGGTGGTGGAGTTGAAGCCCCGGGCGTAGTCGGGGAGCGTGGTGGTGTACTCGGCGGCCCAGAGGCTGTCGGCGCGCTGGTACTTGTGCATGGAGCTGAAGGGGACGAAGTAGCGCACCCCGTACATCTCCGCCTGCCGCGCGATGGTCTGCCCCACGGGCGTCTTCGCCGCCGCGTACGGGAGGATGCGGTTCCCGTCCTCGGTGAAGAAGTTCATCATGTCCGCGTCGCCGTAGCCGGACAGGGCCAGCAGGAAGGTCTCGTCGTATTCCTTGATGACCCGGCGCACGAAGCGGCCCTGGCCCCGGTCCCCGGCGTCGTTGAGGTTGACGATGAGCCGTCCGCCCACCTCCACCAGCAGCACCGCGTCCTGGTTCACGTCCGGCAGGCAGAGCACGCGGATGCGAGACGACAGCCGCGTCCACTGCCGGTCCGCGAGCACCTGGACCTTGAAGCCCGCTTCGCGCAGGTCGTCCCGGATGCGGTTGCCCACGTGGTTGGGCACGAGCAGGGTGCGCTCGCGCAGCTTCTCCAGCGACTCCATGCTCAGGTGGTCGGGGTGGCCGTGGGAGAGCCACACGTAGGCGCAGTCCTTGATGGACTGGCGCTGCTCTTCCGGAATCTCGTGCGACAGCGTCCAACTGCCGAAGTACGCCGTGCCGTCCGTCCAGGGGTCGGTCACCAGCACCGGCCCGTTGTCGTGACAGATGAGTGTGGCGTTCCCAATCGTCTCGAAGCCCAGCTCCATCGTTGCGCGCCCCCTTGAACCCTCACGTCGCCCATGCGCGTGCTGAATGAGAAGGTGGCACCCGGTCCTACGCCCACAAGCTTGGGCAACAAGCTTCACGCCCGGCTGGTCGCTGTCCGCACCTGCGACCCAGGAAAAGCCTTTCCCTTGTCAGGCGGATCCGCGCCCTTCCTCGCCCTGGCCCTTCCCACGCCGAGTCCCCGGCGCCCGTGCGCGGTGCGGCGCGACGCCACGCGCAGGGGACAGGGACGGTGCATGAAACCCGGGTGTCCGGCGGCGGACGCTCTACCGGCGACGGGACACGAGCGAGATGATCTGCGCGCCGTAGCGTTCCGTGAGGGCCGGGCCCACGCCGTGGATGGACAAGAGCTCCGCGCCGCTGGAGGGCCGGGCGCTGGCGATGGCGTCCAGCACCCGGTCGGTGAGGATGCGGAAGGCGGGCACCTTGCGCTTGCGGGCTTCCGTGAGCCGCCAGGCCTTGAGGGACTCCACCAGGGCGGGAGCGGCCTCGGGCGCCGCGTATCCGGCTTCAGGTGTCTGGCGCGACGCGTTCCACGAGGCCCGGGGCCCGGTGGACGGCTCCGGCGAGGTGCGCGCCTTCCAGCTTCGACCCGGGGCGGGTGCGTCAGAGGCGAAGGACTCCTGGGAGAAGTCCGCGTCGGCCCGGTCCCCGCGAGGGGGCTGCCACGGTTCGGCCCGGCTGCTCGTGGCGCGTCGCGTGCCCGTGCTGGCGGCGCGCTTGCCGCGTCCCTTCGGAGAAGCCTCTGCCCCGGCGCCCGCGCGCTTGCGGGGCGCCCGCTTCGAAGCCGCGGGGGTGGCCCGGCCACGACGCTTCTTGGGGGACTCCTCGCGCGCCTGGGGGAGCACCACCTGTCCGGGCGCGATGACGCGCGCGCGGCGGCCCGTGTCCGTCAGCGACAGCCGCTGGAACAGGATGACCTGACCGTCCTTGTCGAAGGAGTCCGAGTCCAGGCGCACCAGCCCGGAGCGCGCCAGGCCCCCCACGAGCCGTTCGAAGTCGCGCCGGTGGAGCGCGTCACCGAACAGCTCCCGGTGGAGCCGGCCGGTGGCCTGACCGTCGCGCGCGTGCAGGGCCTCAAGGATGCGGCCCAGGGCGTGCGCCTCCACCGCGGAGGGCTCCTCGAAGCGCACCACCGCGCACGTCTCCGGAGCGCACACGTCGCACAGGCCACACGCCGCGCCGGAGTCCTGCAGGTCTCCGAAGTGCGCGACGAGGTGCCGCATGCGGCAGCCATGCGCCTCCGCATAGCGGCCCATCTGCTCCAGGTGCAGCTGCTTGCGCTCGCGCTGCGCGATGTACTGCACCGCCCAGCCCGCGCGTCCTCGCCGCACGTCCTCGTCCGGCGTCATCTCCACGCCGCCGTGGATCCACAGCTGTTCGAGCGCCTTGTCGAACACCTCCGGGTCCCCCCTCACGCGGGCCTGGATGGAGCCCTTGGGTTCCAGCTCGTTGGACGTGGCCTGATAGAGGCGCTCCAGGACGGCGGGGTCGGGGTAGTCGCGGCGGTGGAAGAATTCGTGCGTGCGCCGGTCCACGAACGCGTGCAGCAGCACGGCGCGCGAGTCCTTCCCGTCGCGGCCCGCGCGGCCCAGCTCCTGGTAGTAGCCTTCCAGGCTGGCCGGCAGGGCCGCGTGGATGACGGTGCGCACGTCCGCCTTGTCGATGCCCATGCCGAACGCCGTCGTGGCGACGATGACCTCCAGGTGTCCCTTGAGGAAGGCCGCCTGGATGCGGTCGCGGTCCGCGGGCGGGAGGCCCGCGTGGTACGGCGCGGTGTGGAAGTCCGAGGAGAGCAGCTCCGCGTACTGCTCCGCGTGCTTGCGCGTGGACGCGTAGACGATGGCGGGCCGGTGCTCCGGGTTGCGCAGGAGCGTCAGGATGGCGTCGCCGCGAGCCCCTGGGTTCAGCTCCCGCACTTCGATGGCGATGTTGGTGCGGCGGAAGCCGTGGATGAAGGTGTGCGCGGCGCCGCCCGTGGAGCCGCGCAGCCCCAGTTGCTGGACGATGTCGCGCTGCACGTCCGGCGTCGCGGTGGCGGTGAGCGCCACCACGGGCGCGGGCCGCAGCAAGGGCAGGCGCGAGCCCAGGAGCCGATAGTCCGGACGGAAGTCATGGCCCCACTGCGAGATGCAGTGCGCTTCGTCGATGGCGATGAGCGAGGGCGTGCGCCGGGCCAGGAATTCGCCGAAGCCGGGGACGCCCAGACGCTCGGGCGCGATGAAGAGGAAGTCCAGGCGACCTTCCAGGTATTCGGCGCACACCTGCCGGGAAGCGGCCCGGTCGCGTCCGGAGTGGATGCGGTCCGCCGCGAACCCCAGCGACTGGAGCCGCAGCACCTGGTCCTCCATCAGCGCGATGAGCGGGCTGACGACGAGCGTCGTCCCCGCACGCGCCAGGCCCGGCAACTGGTAGCACAGCGACTTGCCCGCGCCCGTGGGCATCACCAGCAGCAGGTCCTCGCCGGACGTGGCCGCGCGACACACTTCTTCTTGGTACGGCCGGAAGTCGGAGAAGCCGAAGGCCTGCTTCAGCAGGCCCCGAAGCTGGTTCGGCGGCGTGGGCGCGCGAGACACCCGCTCCGGCCGTCCGCTCCCCATGTTCACGCCCTGCGGCTGACGACGGGCCCGGCCGAAGCCCTCGGACGACGCCTGCACGAACGCGGTCCGCACCTCCGCGGAGGGAATCAGGGGAGGAGGTTCCTGCATCCGGAGCGCTGCGCCCCGTGAGTCCGGAGATGCGCCACCGACGGCACCGCGCGACAGGCTGGAGCCTGGAGAGACGGCATCGCGCGGCAAGCCAGCGCCTGGAGAAGCGGCATCGCGCAGGGAGCCCGGCCCTTCGCGCTCGACACCGGAGCGGGCTTCGAACGTACCGCGTGTGGAGGCCGCACCCGCGACGGCCTCAGCCTCTCGCGCACGGAAGAGATTCTCGACGGCCCCCTGTGAGGGATGCTGTCGGGCTGCCTCGAACCGCCCGTTCACGGGAGCCAGTCCGGTCCCCAGCGGAGGGCTACCGCCAGCGCGCCCGTTCGCGGAAGCCGCTGCGCTTCCGTGCGATGCAGCACCGCCAGAGCGCCCGGCATCAGCCGCCCGGGAGAAGTCCTGCGCGGAGCCATCACCGGGTGACGGGGCCCGAGCACCGCCAGCGTGCACCGGAGTCGGAGGCAGCGACGACGGCGCCTGTCCCACGACCTCGCGCACGTACGCCTCGATACCGCTCAGGAACGAATCCAGTTCGCCCTGCCCACGCTCGATGCGCTGGAGCCACGCTTCCCACTGGCCCGTCATGACCGGGGACTTCACGTCCGGGTGCACCACCTGGATGAGGTGGATGCCCTTGTCCGTGGCCTCCAGCCGCTTGCCCTGACGAATGAGGTACTCGCGCTCCAGCAGCACTTCGATGATGGACGCGCGCGTGGCGGGCGTGCCCAGCCCCGTGTCGCGCATGGCGTCCGCCAGTTCCTTCTCGTCCAGGGTGCGCCCAGCCGACTCCATCGCCGTCAGGAGCGTCGCGTCCGTGAAGCGCGGCGGCGGGCGCGTGCGCTTCTTCACCGCCTCCACGTCCTCCACCGTCTGCGCCTGTCCGCGCAGGAGCCCCGGCGGCAGGTCCTGAGGCTCGTCGTCCGGCTCGTCGTCCTTGTCCTCGCCCTTCTTGCCTTCGGCGCGGGGACGCGGCGCCTTCTGCCCGCCGCCCACGTCCAACACCTTCCATCCCACGCGCTCCACCTGCGTGCCCGCGCTGTGGAAGCGATCCACCACGGCCCCGGTGTCCGCCTTCGACGTCACCGCGGTGATGACCGTGGTCACCTTCCAGACGTGGTCATCGTGCCACGCCTGGAGCACCCGCCGGCACACGAGGTCGTAGAGGCGCTGCTCGTCCGGCGACAGCCGCATGCCGGAAGGCGACGTGGGCGTGGGGATGATGGCGTGGTGGTCCGTCACCTTCGCGTCGTCCACGTAGCGCTTGCCCAGGGGCCGCTCACCCGTGCCCGGCGCCAGGTCCTCCGCGTAGGGCGCCTGGATGGCGCGCACCACCTCTGGCAGCGTTTCCGCCACCGACTCCGACAGGTGCTTGCTGGCGGTGCGCGGATAGCTCAAGAGCTTGTGCTTCTCATAGAGCGCCTGCGCGACCTCCAGAGTGCGCTGCGCGCTGAAGCCGAAGAGGCGGTTGGCGTGACGCTGCAGCTCCGTCAGGTCGTAGAGCAGCGGCGGCGGCATCCGCTTCGTCTCCGCGTCCAGCGACTCCACCGCCGCGAGCCCGCCCCGCACCCGGTCGATGATGCGGCCCGCCTCGACGCCGTCCACGTCCAGACGCCGCGCCTCGCGCACGCTGTCGAAGCCCGGGGGAATCACCGGCTTGCCGTCCGGCCCTGAACGGAACCACGTGCCCTGGTAGCGAGTCCCGGCCGCCGCGCCCTTGCCGCGCGGGGCGAAGGTGGCCACAAGCTCCAGGTAGTCCCGGGGCACGAATTCGCGGATGGCCAGCTCGCGCTCCACCACCATGGCCAGCGTGGGCGTCTGCACGCGGCCCACGGACAGCATGCTGCCGTAGGTCCCACTCGCGAGCGTGTAGAGGCGCGACAGGTTCATGCCGACGAGCCAGTCCGCGCGGCTGCGGCCCATGGCGGCGTCGGCCAGCGGCGCGTAGGCCCGGCCGTCCTTCAGTTTCTGGAACCCATCGAGGATGGCGCGTTCGGTGAGCGACGACACCCACAGCCGCCGCACCGGCTTGCGGCACCCGGCGGCGTCGTAGATGTAGCGGAAGATGAGTTCGCCTTCGCGGCCCGCGTCGGTGGCGCACACCACCGCGGACACCTCCGGCGCGTTCATCACGCGGCGGACCACCTCGAACTGGTCCTTCGTCTGCGGCGACACCACCAGCGGCCAGTCCTGCGGCAGCATGGGCAGGTGCGAGCGGTGCCAGCGCTTCCACTCGGGCTTGATTTCATGCGGCTGGGCCAGCCCCACCAGGTGCCCCAGGGCCCACGTCACGACGTAGCCGTTGCCGCGCAGACAGCCTTCGCCGCGCTCGGTGGCGCCCAGCACCCGGGCGATGTCGCGCGCCACGGCCGGCTTCTCCGCCACCACGGCGAGGATGGAGCCCCGCCCACCGCGAGCCGTCGTTGCGTTCGCGCCACCGTCCCGCGCCACCGTGCTGTCCCATCCGGGCGACTCGCCCATTGCGTCCCACCTCATGGCCTGTCCCCTCCACCCCTGCCCGCCCACCTGCAGGGTCGGGCACCCCGCGCTCCACGGCCCTACCCTGCCTTATCGCGGCAGGCTGACATGGCCAGGGCCCGCGTGTCCCCCTCCGTAACGCCCGCAGGCCCGGCGAGCAGCCGGAAGGTGCGACGCCGTCCGTGCACGGAGGAGCGGATCCAGGGAAATCCCCCGGCTTTGCGCCACGCCAACCCCTACGCTCCGTATCCTGGAGCGGAGCGATTGAACCTCCTGCGTCATTCCGGAACGAGAAGACCCGTCCCTCGTGAGGCCACACCCGAGGTACGGAAAAGAGGCGGGAACGATGAGCAGCGACAGGCTCAAGCTGGAGCTTTTTTCTGACGAGGACGGGACGGCGGAGCTCCAGGTGAGCGTCCGCGCCGGGGCCTTCTCGGGAGAGAGCAGCGCATGGTTCGGCATGGAGCAGCTCCGGGCCTTTGCCTCGGCGCTGACCGCCTTCCCCCTGGGCGAGGAGGCGCGGCGTGGCATCGTGGGCGGAACGTGGGCCTTCCAGGAGCCCAACAAGCTCGAGCAGGTCTTCGTCGCGATCTCCGCGTACCCCATCAATACCCGAGGGGGCCTGGGCGTCCGGACCCGGGTCGCGACCCGCACGGACCGCTACGAGCGCCCGGAGTCGGTCAATACCGCGGAAGTGGAGCTCAAGACGACCTACAGCGCACTCGCCCGCTTCCTGGCGCAGTTCGCGCTGCTGCTCGACTGCAGGGCCCAGGAAGCCGTCCTGCTGACGGACGAAACCACCTGAGCCATCCCCCCGGGGTCGCCACCGGGAGGCCCTGCTTTCGCCAGAAGCTCAGTGCACCGGCGCGGGCCGCGGCATGGGCAACTCCGGGAGCGGCGCCGCCACGGGCACGGAAGGCCCAGCGTCCAACACGGGCATCCGGTTCGCCACCTTCCCGGTGATGAGCCGCATGTCCCGGCCACCCTTGGTCAAGAACGTGTAGCCCCAGTTCAGCATCACCGACAGGCGGTTGCGGAAGCCAATCAGGTAGGCGATGTGCACGCCCGCCCAGACGAGCCACGCGGGCGTCCCGTGCATCTTCCACTTGTCGAAGAGCATCCCCACCGCGTAGCCCCGGCCGATGACCGCGAAGTTGCCCTTGTCGTGGTAGCGGAACGCCCGGAGCGGCTTGTGCGCCAGCCGGTTCCGCACCGTCTTCGCCACGTGCCGCCCCATCTGCATCGCCGCCGGCGCGATGCCCGGCACCGGCTTGCCGTGCTGCGCCACCGCCGCCACGTCGCCAATCACATACACGTCGTCATGGCCCGGCACCGTGAGCAGCGGCCCCACCTTCACCCGCCCCGCGCGGTCCAGGGGCACATCCAGCGAGCGCACCAGCGGGGATGCCGCCACGCCCGCGCCCCACAGCACCGTGCGCGTGGGGATGCGCTCCCCGCCCACGTTGACGCCCTCCGCGTCCACGGCCGTCACCATCGCCCCGGTGCGCACCTCCACGTGCAGCCGCTCCAAGTCGCGCTTCGCTTCCTCGGACAATTCCTCCGGATAGGCCGTCAGCACCCGGGGCAACCCCTCCAGGAGGATGACCCGCGCCTGCCGCGTGTCGATGCGCCGGAAGTCCTTCGGCAGCGAGTGCCGCGTCATGTACGCGAGCGCCCCTGCCAGTTCCACGCCCGTGGGCCCCGCGCCGATGATGACGAACGTCAGCCACTCACTCCGGCGCACGGGGTCGGACTCGCGCTCCGCGGCCTCGAAGGCCGTCAGCACGCGCTCGCGGATGCGCACCGCGTCCTCCAGCGTCTTCAGGCCGGGCGCCACCTGCGCCCACTCCGGATGCTTGAAGTACGAGTGCGCCGCACCCGTCGCAACCACCAACGAGTCGTACGCAATCTCCCCGCCTCCAACGACCAGCACCTTGCGGCGGGCATCCACCGACTTCGCCTCCGCCAGCATCACCTCCGTGTTGCGCGCCTCGAGCACGCTGCGGATGGGCGCGGAGATGTCCGCCGGATTCAGCACCGCCGTCGCCACCTGGTACAGGAGCGGCTGGAAGAGGTGGTGGTTGTAGCGGTCCACCACCGTCACCCGCACATCACGTGCCTTGCCCAGGGCCTTCGCGGCCTCCAGCCCGCCAAAGCCCGCCCCGACGATGACCACGTGGTGCCTGCTGTCCTGGTCGCGTTCCATGGCGGAAAAGGTGCGACCTCATGACGCGTTCGGCCAGCATCCCCGGGACGCGCTCGCCGCCCAGGCACCGCCTGGTCGCACGGATACCCGGCGACCAGGCTTTGCCGTCCGGGGCTACTCCGCCGCCTTGGCGGTGCCCGTGCCCTTCGCCTGGTGCCACGCCGCGAGCATCTCGCGCTCGCGGTCCGCGGGGATGCCCGCGCGCTGCTTGTCCTGACGCTCCGGAGGCAGGGTGCGGAACCACGTCAGCGTGTCGCGCACCGTGTCCGCCAGGGGCCGGATGGTGAGGCCCGCCTGGACGGCGCGCTCGATGCTCACGCGGCCAAGACCACCCTCCGCGCCCGTGCGCGCCGCCCAGATGGGGATCTCCGCGATGGGCATCAGCTTCTGCTGCTCCAGGAAGGGGGTCTCCACCCAGGTGAAGCGCGCGTCGCTGCCCGTCACCTCGCGAACGCTTTCCAGGAAGGAGCGCATCTTGATGGGCTTCGTGGGGCCCGTGACGTTGAAGACGCCCATCGTGCGGCGCTCCACGTTCCGGATGATGAAGGCGGCCAGGTCGCGCGCGTCGATGAACTGCACCGGATCCTCGCCGTCACCCGGGGCCAGCACCTCTCCGCCGCGCGCCACCCGCAGCGGCCAGTAGGTGAAGCGGTCCGACCCGTCGTCCGGCCCCACGATGTAGCCGGGGCGGATGTTGAGCGCGCGGCCCGGGAAGGCGGCCTCCGCGGCCTGCTCGCAGAGCGCCTTGAAGGCCCCGTAGCTCTGCTCGGTGATCTCCTCCTTCGCCGAGGGATCGATGGTGGCCACCGGGGCCGTCTCATCCAGGTTCGACTTCGTCAGCTCCTTGTAGACGGAGATGCTGGAGATGAAGACGTACTGGCCCACGTTGGGCGCCAGCAGGTCCGCGGACGCCTTCACGATGCGCGGGTAGTAGCCGGACGTGTCGATGACGACGTCCCACTTGCGGCCCTCGAGCGCCTTGAGGCCCTCGCCCTTGGTCGGGTCGCGGTCGCCCTGGAGCTTCTCCACGTTCGGGAAGAGGCCGGGGTTGGACTTGCCGCGGTTGAAGAGCGTGAGGGTGTGGCCGCGCTCCTGGGCCCGCTCCACCAACGCGGGACCCAGGAAGCGGGTGCCGCCCAGGATGAGGATGCTCAGGGGCTTGCCCTTGGGCTCTTCCGCCTCCGGGCCAGGCGCCGGCCCCGCCTTGGGGGTCGTCGCACAGCCCAGGGTCTGGGCCACGCCCAACGCAGCCGCTGCTTGAATCACGCCTCTTCGGGTCAACTTCATGCGGTGGTTCCTCCGGAAAGGGTCGTCTGTGCAACTGCTTCAGGGGCGCGCACGCGCTGCTGCCGCGCCAGGTACAGGGACACCGCGAGCCACAGCGCCGCCATGGGGACCGCGACCAGCGACAGGCCCGTCATCCCCATGCCCATCGCGGTGAGGCCGCCCTGCAGCCACGAGCTCACCGTGTCGCTGCCGCGGTACACCACCGTGTCGATGAAGCTCTTCGACTTGTAGCGGGCCTCGCGGTCCACCGTGGTGAAGAGGATTTCGCGCGACGGGCGCTCCAGCGCGTAGTGACTGGCCCCCCGAAGCGACTTCACGCCGATGAGCACCGCGAGCACCGGCGCGAACGCGAGCACGCCAAAGCCCAACATGGTGAGCACCGGCGGCACCGCCATGGCCACGCCCAGGCCCAACTTCGAAATCACCCGCCCGGTGACCATCGTCTGCAAGCCCAGCGTCAGCACCTGCACCCAGAAGTCGATGTCCGCGAACGCCGCCGTGCGCGCCGCCGCGTCCTTCGCCATCCCCGCCACCAGTTGCACCTCCTGGTAGTACAGGAACGTGGAGGTGGCCGCGTACAGGAGCACCTGGAGCCCCAGCGCGAGCAGGAACGGCGAGGTCACCAACAGCCGCAGCCCCGCGAGCATCCCGCCGCCCACCGGGCCCTCCCGCGTCGCGGGCTGGTGCTGGACATCCCGCGCCCAGCGGCCCAGGCGCTTCACGCACTGCGCGCTCACCTCCAGCATCACCGCGGACAGGAGGATGAGGTTCACCGGGCCCACGCCCTCCGCCAGCCGCCCCACCAGGAACGGACCGACGATCATGCCCGTGGTGCCACCCGCGGCGATGAAGCCGAAGAGCCGCTTGCCCTGGTCGCTGGCGAACACGTCCGCCATGAAGCTCCAGAAGATGGAGACGACGAACAGGTTGTAGACGCTCAGCCAGACGTAGAAGGCCCGCGCCACGCCCTCCTTCGCCACGCCGAACTTCAGCAGCACGAAGAAGGCCAGCAGGTTGAGCAGGAAGAAGCGGTAGACGCGCGGCACGACGACGCGCCGGGGGTAGCGCGCCACCAGCATGGAGAACGCCGGCACCGCCAGCAGCATCACGACGAACGTCACCGTGAAGAGCCAGGGCAGGTGCTTCACGTCCCCCGCCGTGCCCATCTCGTTGCGGATGGGCCGCAGGATGGCGTAGCCGCACATCAGCGTGAAGAAGTAGATGAACGAGCCGAGGACCGCCCCCACCTCCTCGTCCCGGACATCCACGAAGCGCTTGAGCATGATGGCGGCGGCCTCAACGGCGGTTCTGGCAGGGTATTCCCAACCTGCCCTGCTGGGGAGGAAAGTCGCTATTTCCCGGCGAGGATTTCGCGCACGGCAGCCTCCACGCGGGGCAGGGCCTCCTCGATTTCAGCGACGGAGGTGGCGCCCACGGAGAGGCGGAACCAGCCGCTTTCCTCCGCGAGGCCGAAGGCCTGGAAGGGCACCACGGCGAAGCGGGCCTTCTCCAACAGGCGCTTGCGGATGGCGTCATTGGTGGCGAGCCCATCCCTGCCCACCAGGTCGAACTGGACGGACAGGTAGATGGCGCCCTGCGGCGCGATGGCGCGCACCGGCAGGCCCGCGTCCTTCATGCGCGCGAAGCCCCGGTGGAGCGCTTCCAGGCGCGCGTCGACGCTCGCGCGCATGGTGGCGAGGAAGGCCTCGGTGGCCTGCGTGTCGTCCAGATAGCGCGCGGTGGCGACCTGTTCGGCCTTGGGGGCCCAGGCGCCCACGTGGCCCAGCACGTCGCGCATGCGGGAGATGAGGGTGGGCGCGCCCACGCCCCAACCCACGCGCACGCCGGTGGCGGCGAACGCCTTGCTGATGCCGTCCACGAACACGGTGTAGGGCGCCATTTCCGGCACCAGCTCCACGGGCGTCACGTGCTTGGTGCCGCCGAAGCTCAGCACCCAGTAGATGTGGTCGTACATCAGGATGAGGGGCTTCTGGCCGCGGCCTTCTCGCGCGCGGTTCTCCTGGACGATGCGCTCGCAGATGGCGCGCAGCGCCTCCGGGTCCACCATGGTGCCGGTGGGGTTGAGCGGGCTGCACAGACAGAGCAGGCGCGCGGTGGACAGGTGCGGCTCCAACTGCGCCAGCGTGGGCATGAAGCCGGAGTCCGCGTCAGTGGTCACCACCACGCTCTTCGCGCCCAGCATGTGGGCGTAGTGGTTGTTGTTCCACGACGGCACCGGGTAGACGACGACGTCGCCCGGGTCCAACACCGCGCGGTAGGCAGCGTAGATGATGGGCCGCGCGCCGCCCGCGATGACGATGCCCTCCAGCGGGTACTTCAGCCCCAGGGAGCGCTCGTAGAAGCGCTGCACGGCCTGACGCAGCTCCAGCACGCCGTCCGAGGGCGGGTAGTTCGTCTCACCCGCCTGGAGCGCGGTGCCAATCTGGGCGCGCAGGCCGTCCGGGATGGGGAACTCCTTCGGACTGAAGTCGCCCACGGTGAGGTTGCAGACCTTCGTGCCCTTCGCCACGAGTTCGCGGATCTCCGCGGCGATGCGGAGGATTTCGCTGCCCACGAGTCCACGCACCATGGTGCCCACGGTGGTGTCGTCGCGCGAGGGACGCGGAAGGGAGGTCAGGTCGAGGGCCATGGGGCGCAAGTCTCCAGTGCAGGGGGCTCGAGGGGGTGGCCCGGGACGCGGCCGGGCGGACCCTATACGCAACCCGTCCAGTCGTGGGGACCACTTCGGCCGGGTGTCGGTGACGACCGGGTGCAGGGGGAACAGCGCGGCGAGCCGCCTCCCGGGCCTGTGCCCCTGGGCAACAGTCGCCGCGAGAGGCGGAGCATCTTCCGTGACTCGGGCGCGCACCTTGTGCGAGGACTCGGAAGTCCCCGTGGGACGCGGTTCAACTGGAAGGTCGGAGGAACAGGATGCGTCTGCGACAGGGGTTGTGCGCGCTGGGGATGGTGGGCGGGTTGCTGGGGGCGGGTTGTGAGAAGCAGGAGCCTGCCACGGTGCCCATGAACGTCCCGGCCGTGCCCACGCCTACCAACACCGTGCCGCGGGAAGGTTCCGCTCCCACCACCGCGACGCCGCCAGTGGAGCGCGTCCTGGACACGGGCAGCGCGCAGGCTCCCGTGGGAAGCACGCAGGGCACGGACAGCAAGGCCAACGCCCCGGTGGACGCGGGCAGTGGCCCGGTGGATGCGGGCAGCGCGCTGGCCGCGGACGCCACATGGACCCTGGAGACGGTGGAGAAGAAGCGCAGCGAGCCCCCCTCCGTCACGATGAGTTCAGTGCGCACCGGCACGCATGAGGGCTACGACCGCACGGTGTTCGAGTTCGCAGGCCCCCGCCTGCCGGGCTACCAGGTGTCGTACGTGAAGACGCCGGTGCAGGACTGCGGCTCGGGAGACGACGTGCCGGTGCCGGGCAAGGCCGCGCTCCAGGTGCGCTTCACCCGGGCGCAGGCGCACAACGAGCAGGGCCAGGCCACGGTGGCGCAGCGCACGTTCAAGCCCGCGCTGCCGTCGGTGCTGGAGCTGGCGCGCCTGTGCGCATTCGAGGGCGAGGTGACGTGGGTGCTGGGCACCACGCGCCGGGCCCCGTTCCGCGTGCTGGAACTCACCAACCCCACGCGCCTCGTGCTGGACGTCCAGCACTGAGGCGACGGGCAGGGCCCTACTGTTTCGGGAGCTGCGCGCGCTTCCTCGACACGAGGTCGCGCGCGTCCCGCTCCGACTCCGCGAAGTCCACCTCCACCATCCACCGGCCGGTGAAGTACAGCGCCAGCATCAGCGCCTTGGCCCCCGCGACCTCTCGCGGGCCCGTGCCGACGTAGATGTGGCCCCGGAACCACTCCGCCTTCGAGTGCTCCACCAGCAGCTCGCGCGCCTCCTTGTCGAGGAGCGAATTCGACACGTCGGAGATGAGGAAGACCGGCTGCTTTTCGGCCACCTCCTGGCACACCTCCAACACCCTCTGACAGTCCTCCAACTTCGAAGGCCCGTTGAACTTCATCACCAACAGGTCCGGCTCCTCGAAGTGCGCGTGATGCCCTCCGAAGCTCCACTCACGATGATTCGCCACGCGGTCCCCCGCTTGAAGCCTTACTTCAACAGGCATAGCCCTGATAACGCTTCCAACAGGGATTTCAAGGCAAGGATTCCAATCCAAAACGCTTTCACATTCTCTCAAAGTGAAGTCGAGCAGCCTGAGAGTGACATTGAACCCCTGACGTCGGGTCGTCAATGACAGCCGTTCAGGTGGGCCCGGCATGAGTAAGGGGTTCCCCAGTGTCTGGAGGGACTACGCGCCAGACTGGAGTTGGGAGGCGGCGCGGTCCAACCGGGCGAGGAGGTCCGCGTGGAGAGCCCGCGCCTCGGGTCCTCCCGCCCGCAGGGCCATCGCGAGCACCTGGGGCAGGTTGAGGGCGGCGCCCGCGCGCAGACGCTCCTGGTACTGGCGGGCCCAGTCGTGGGGAATGCGCAGCGACCAGTTGCGCGGGTCCACGGAGCCCGGGGCGTTGTACGTGTCGGGCATGCCCAGCAGGTCCGCGAAGAACACCATCACGCTGCGCGCACGACTGGTGAAGAGGTCCGCGAACTTCGCCTGCGCGAGCAGTCCCGGGTCCTGCGCGAGTTGGCGCGCGAAGTCCTCACGGCCCTCGGCTTCGGGGTGCAGCCGCTGCGCGAGGTAGTCCGCCTGGGCCCGCAGGCCATGCTTCCACTGCCACTCCGCGACGAGCCGCCAGAGCGACTTCGTGTCGTGGTTGCCCACCATGATCCAATCCTCGGGGGCCGCGTTCTCGCTGCGATACACGTCCGCCGGGTTGTTCAGGTCCGCCTTCTGCGTGACGCGGAAGCGGCCCAGTCCGTCGCGCGCCATCACCTGGGACAGCTCGAAGGGAAGCGTGCTCAGCACCTCGCACAGCACGTCCTCGCGGGCCCGTCCGCGCTCCTGGGCCGCGCGCACCACGGTGTCGAAGAGGCGCGCGTAGCGACCCACCTGTTCGGGCGTCAGCGACTTCACCCAGCCATCCGCGTGACGCTGCTGCGTGCGGTCCAGTTGCTCCGGAGTGACGATGGAGTAACGGGCCAGCTCCGGATGGTCCGGCAGGTCCGGCGACGAGAAGAGGCGCGCCCCGCCCTGCACGGCGCGCAGCGGATCCGCTGAGCCCGCGCGGTACACCCAGGGACACACGAGCCCGTGGGGATGGTCGATGCGCAGCCCGTCGTATTCCGAGAGCATCTTGCCCAGCCGCGCGTCCATGAAGCGCAGCACCGGACCCGGCCCCGAGCCCTCCGGGGAGACGTACTGCTCGGGGTCCAGCACCGGGTAGTTCCACGGCTGGCCTTCCGGGTTGGTGCGGCTGGGCGGCGCGCCCATGAGGTACGCGCCCAGGAACAGGCCCTGCCGCCTCCAGGTGTCCCGGGGCGAGAAACCAATCTGGAGGTCGCCGTACAGCTTGAGGCCCCAGCCCGCAGCGCGCTCGCGAAGAACTCTGTGCTGTTCGTGCACGAGGAACTGGCGGAAGGCGTACTGCTCCACCGCCTCCGCCTCGAGCGTCAGCAACTCCCGGATGCGCGCTTCCGCCCGGGCCTCTTCTCCCGGCCGGGGCGCGTAGAGGCGCCCATCCAGTGAATCCGCCCAGGAGCGCCAGTCGTCCGGAGTGCCCTTGCGAGCCCCGAGCACGTCGAACAGCGCATCCGGCTCCAGCCAGGCCCGGTGTTCCTCCCGGAACGCCGCGAAGCGCTGGTCCAACGAGAGGAGGGCCGCGGGTGCATCCGCCCGGGAGCGCTCGCGAAGGAACGTCTCCCAGGCCTCCTGCAACGCCAGCGACTGGGACCGGCACGCGTGCTGATAGCGGGCCTCCGGACCACCGCCCTCGGGCAGCTCCGCGACGAACCGCGCCAGCGTGTCGGTGGACAGCAACGCACCCCAGGGCCCTCGCGGATCCGTGAGCGGCGCGAGCGCTACGTTGAGGGTGTTGCGCGAGAACAACGTCCCGTCATACGGCGACGGGTTGTGCGCGGTGGTCTGCCCCTGGGGTCCCAGTTGGATGCCGGTGAAGCCCAGGTCGCGGGCGAAGGCGAGGAAGCGAGCGGCGCCCTCGGAGTACGGCGAGCCACGGCCCACGTCCTCGCCCGGCAAGCCGGGGAAGCTGGGGTCATGGAGGCTCAGGACCCAGCGGGTGACACCCAGTGCTTCCAGGGCTTCAGCGACGAGCGAGCGGTGCGAATCGGGCAGCGGGGACGGGAACTCCACACTCCTGACCCTATGGTCTGAAGCGAGGAGCGCCAACCGTTCCTTTGGGGTGACGCGAGGTTCCTCCGCGCATCAATCCTGTCGGGCCTGGGGCTGGGGCCTGGGCTCGCCACCGCCCCCGTGCACGGGCCCCGGCGCGCCGCCCTTGAACACCTTGAGCAGCTTCCGGGTCATCCACGTGCGACCGTCCGAAAGAATCTCATACACCGTCGGTATCACCAGCAGCGTCAGGAACGTGGACGTGATGACGCCGCCAATCACCGCGCGGCCCAGTGGGGCCCGGAAGTCGCCGCCCTCGCCACTTCCCAGCGCCACCGGAATCATGCCCGCGATGAGCGCCAGCGTCGTCATCATGATGGGCCGCAAGCGGATGCGTCCCGCTTCGATGAGCGCTTCGCGCAGGGGCATCCCCTTCTCGTGCTGCCACTTGGCGAAGTCGATGAGCAGGATGGCGTTCTTCGCCACGATGCCCATCAGCAGGATGACGCCGATGAGGCTCATGATGTTCAGCGTGTCGCCGGTCACCAGCAGCGCCAGCACCACGCCGATGAGCGACAGCGGCAGCGACACCAGGATGGCCAGCGGATCCAGGAACGAGCCGAACTGGATGACGAGGATGAGGTACATCAACATCACCGCCACGCCCAGCGCCAGGAACACCCGGCCGAACACCTCCGCCTGATCCGCGGACTCGCCGCCCGTGGACAGCTCGTAGCCTTGCGGCATGTTCACGGACTTGAGGCGCGTCTGCACTTCGTTCATCACCTCCGACAGTGAACGGCCTGCCACGTTCGCCTGCACGTTGATGACCTTCTCGCGGTTCAGGTGGTCGATCTGCGCGGGCCCAATGGTCTGCGTCACCTTCGCCACCTGCCCCAGCGGCACCACCACCGGCGCGCCCGTGGCGTCAGAGCCAATCACCAGCGGAAGCTGGGCCAAATCGGAGGGGTTCTCCCGGAACTGCGGCGCCAGTCGCACCATCACGTCGCGCGTCTCGCCAATCGGGTCCACCCAGTCGCCGGAGTCCAGCCCCGCGAAGGCCGGCCGCAGCGACTGCGCCACCATGCCCACCGTCACGTTGAGCTGCCCCGCGACGCCTCGGTTCAGCTCCACCTCCAGCTCCGGCTTCTCGCCGCGCGTGGACAGGCCCACGTCCACCGCGCCCGGCACCTGCTTCACCTCCTTCATCACCTGCTGGGCCACCTGGTTGAGCCCCTTCGAATCCGGCCCGCGCAGCTCCAACTGGATGGACTTGATGGCCCCGCCGAAGCCGCTGGTGAACACCGACACCGACACGCCACCCACCGCGCGCAGCTCATCGCGCAGCGTATTGCCCAGCACCTCCTGGCTCGCCTTGCGCTCGCCCTTCGGCTTGAGCCGCACGTACACCAGGGCCTGGTCCACACCCGGCGAGCGCAGGGGCAACGGCACGCCGATGGTCGTGTACGTGTACGCGACCTCCGGGTGTGCGCGCGTGAGGCGGGACACCTCCTCCACCTTGCGTCGCGTGTAGTTCAGGCTGGAGCCCGCGGGCGTCTCCACCAGCATCTCGATTTCGGCGCGGTCGCTCACCGGCGCGAAGCCCGCGCCGCCGAAGAGCCCCTGCAACGCCACCGCGCCCACCAGCGACCCCACCGCCAGGAGCACCATCGCCAGCCGGTGATCCAACGCCCACGCGATGACGCGCTTGTAGCGGTCCGCCTGCCGGTCGAACCAGTGGTTGAAACGCGCCAGCCCCCGCGAGATGAAGTTGCGCCGTTCGCCCTTCTCCACCTGCGGGTCGGGCCAGTACGCGCTGAGCATCGGGTCCAGCGAGAAGCTGACGAACAGCGACACCAGCACGGAGATGGCGATGGTGAGCGCGAACGGTTTGAACCACTGCCCCGCCACGCCGTACATGAACGCCACCGGCACGAACACCGCCACGATGGAGAACGTCGTGGCCGCCACCGCGAGGCCAATCTCGTTCGTGCCCTCGCGCGCCGCCGTGTAGTGGTCCTTCCCCATCTCCACGTGCCGCACGATGTTCTCGCGCACCACGATGGCGTCGTCGATGAGGATGCCGATGGCCAGTGTCAGGCCCAACAGCGACATCGTGTTGAGCGTGAAGCCGAAGGCCCAGACGCTCACGAACGACGCCAGCACGCTCACCGGCAGCGCAAGTCCGGTGATGACCGTGGAGCGCCATGAATTGAGGAACAGGAACACCACCAGCACTGTCAGCAGCGCGCCTTCAATCAGCGCCTCCTGCACGTTGAGCACGGAGTTCTCCACGCGCGTGCCCGCATCGCGAACAATCTCCAGCCGCGCATTGGCGGGCAGCCGCTGTTGGAGCGCCTTCACGCGCTCGCGCACGCCGTCCGCGACCTCCGTGGTGCTGTGGCCCTTGGACTTGATGATCTCGATGCCCACCGCCTGCGCGCCGTTGTAGAGCGACAGCGTGCGCGGCTCCTCGGTGCCGGCGAACACGTCCGCCACCTCTCCCAGCCGCAGCGTGCGCCCGTTGCGCTCCGCGATGGGCACCTGCGCGAAGTCCTCCGGCGTCGCCAGCCGGCCCTTGAGCCGGATGGTGCGCTCCTGCAGCTCGGAGTTGAGCCGGCCCACCGGCGCGGCCAGGTTCTGCGACTGGAGCGCCGCCACCACCTGCGCCACCGACAGGCCGGCCGCCTGCAACGCCACGGGCCGCACCTGCACCGTCATCTCCCGCTCCACGCCGCCCACCACCGTGGCCTGCGCCACGCCGGCCACCGAGCGCAAATCGCCCACCACCGTGGGGTCCGCGATGAGCGTCAGCGCGGGCACGTCCAGCGCATCCGACGTGAGCACCAGCGACACGATGGGTTGGTCCGCCGGGTCGAAGCGCGTGAGGATGGGCTCCTCCATCTCCTGCGGCAGGTCCGCGCGCTTGCTGGAGATGGCGTCCCGGATGTCCTGCGACGCCTCCTGCACGTCCTTGTCGAAGTCGAAGAAGACGGTGAAGTTCGCCAGGCTGTCCGTGGAGCTGGACGTCGTCTTCTTCCCGTCGATGCCGGAGATGCTGAAGATGGCGTCCTCGATGGGCTCCACGATTTCGCGCTCCACCGTGTCCGGCGATGCGCCCGGGTACGCGATGGTGACGTTGATGACCGGCTGCTGCACGTCGGGAAATTCGTCCGTCTCCAGGTTGATGAGCGCGACGATGCCGAACACGACGAGCGCCACCATCGCCGTGATGGTGACGGTGGGGCGCTTGATGGCGAAGTCGGAGATGAACACGGACCGCTCCTGCACTGCTTCAACGGGTGGGGTGCGCGCCTACGGGGCCTTCGCGGGAGGCTGGGTCGGCGCGCTCGCGGGCGTGCCCGGGGCCGGCGCGTGCGCGGGCGCGCCGGACACATTGCCCGCGCCGCCCACGCCCTGCCCTTCCTGCGGGGCTCCGGGCTTCCGCGGGCCTTCGGGCGCGGCGGAGACCTTCACGGGCGTACCCTCCGTCAGGTCGCGCGCGGACCCGAGCAGCACCACGTCCCCGTCCTTCAACCCCGAGCGCACCTCCACGGACTGCGCCACGTCGTCCCTCAAGCCGAGCGTCACCGCCACCTGCTCCACCTTGCCGCCGGAGATGCGCTGCACGGTGGGGGGCTCCTGGCGCGTGTCCAGCGCGTCCACCGGCACCGCGAGCGCCTGCTTCGCCTGGGACGCCACGCGACCTTCCGCGAACAGACCCGACAGGAGGACCTGCTCGGTGTTGGGAATGCGCACGTAGATGCGCACCTGTCCCGTCGCGGGATCCACCGCCGGGTTGATGAGCGCCACCTCTCCCTGGAAGGCGCGGTCTGGGTAGCCGTTGACGCGGAAGTCCACCCGCGTGCCCACCTTCACCTGGTCCAACTGCGCCGCGGGCACGGACGCCTCCAGCCGCAGCGTGGCCGGGTCCACCACCGTGAAGAGCGGCGCGCCCGGCTGGACGATGTCGCCCGAGTGCACCTGCCGCTCGCTCACCACGCCCGTGAACGGGGCGGTCACCTTCGTGCGTCCCAGCTGGTCCTGCGCCAGCCTCAGGCGCGCCTGCGCTTCAGCGAGCTGTCCTTCCGCCTGCGTCCTCGCCAGCTGCGCGCGTTCGAAGTCGCGGCGGGTGATGACGCCCTGTTTGACGAGCATCTGGTTGCGCTGCTCATCCGCCTTGGACACCTGCAAGGCATTGCGCGCCACGCGCAGGGTGGAAGTGGCCGCCAACACCTGCTCACGCAGGGTGCCCTCCTCCACTCGCGCCAGGAGGTCCCCCTCCTTCACCGTCTGCCCCTGGTCGGCCTTCACCTCCAGGATGCTGCCGCCCACCTCCGCCCGCACGTTCGCCACCCGCCGAGCCTGGAGCGAACCGGAGATGATGGGACCACTCTGGAGTTCCCTGGGCGCGACACGCACCACGTTCTCCGGTCCCAGGGACACCACCTGGGGCGTGGTGGGCGCCGCCGCCTCTTCCGAGCGCTGCCCGCATCCAGTCCCCAGCCAGAAGACTCCCAGCAGTGCGCCCAGCCGCAGGCCCGCGCGCGAAGCCCGGCGCCCCGTCGTTGAATCGGCTCGTCTCACGACCTGCCTCCCCCGCCCCGAAGCACGCCCCCTTGCCCAGGGCGCCTCGGGGCCGGGTAAACGTGGTGCCGCCCCCCCGCCCGGGGAAGCCACCCCGCCTTTGGAGGGTGGGGCCGCAGAACACCCGCAGGCCCCTCTCCGGCAGCCAGGGAAGCGGGCGCTGGAGCCCGGAAACGTCAACGGCCTCCGCCCCCGTGAACCGGGACGAAGGCCGCGCATGACGTCGAACCCCTCACGCACGAGGGGCAGGCAACCAGGGGGTCTCTAGTGGACCGACGCGCTGGTCGCCGTGAACGCCGCGGTCAGGCAGCTCTGGTTGGCCGTCTGGTCAAGGAAGGTCTGGCGGGCCAGCACTTCATTGAAGGTCCGGACGGGGGCGCCATCCGCGCGGTCCGGGACGACCATCGGGCCGCTCAGGAAGGGCGACAGCGCGCCGTTCCAGTTCACGTGGGTGAAGGAGATGCCCAGCTCGTCGCCGTGGCAGCCGTCACAGGTGTTGAGCGAGAACACGTGCCGGGCCTGACGGTTGGGGATGCTCGCGGCGGGCAGGCTCCAGAACGGCGGCGTGGCGAAGGGCGACGGAACGATGGAGCGGCCGCCGCGGAACGGCGTGGCGCCCACCACGAGCGGGACGGTGTACGTGCCGGCCACGATGGCGGCCGCGTTGGCGTTCACGTAGGACGGGAACACGGTGGTCTTCGTGGCGCGGTCCGGCGTCTGGGCCACGGTGTGGCTGTTGAGCAGACCCAGCACGGGACCCGGGGTCGCGAACGAGTTCGGGTTCACCGTCGTGTTCCACAGGCGGAACTCACGCAGCTCCCAGGGGTTGAGGAGCCAGTTCTCGTTGGTGCGCACCTGGTTGATGGAGCTGCGGTTGGGCTTGCGCGGCGACAGGTCGCGCTTGGCGAACTGCTCCGTGAGGGCCTCCAGCGCGGCGTTGTACGAAGCGCTGCCCAGCACCAGCCCCGACAGGGCCTGCCACTGCTGCGCGTACGCCTTGATGGAAGCGCAGCCCGTCTTGTCCACCCCGTACTCCAGGATGACCAGGAAGGGCGTCGTGTGGCAGGCGGTGCCCGTGCCCTCGGTGGCGGCGAAGATGAAGCGGCCCTCGCCCGCGCTGCCGGAGCCGTAGGCGGGGTTGCTGCCCGCGAGGTCCAGCCGGTTGACGATGGCGATGAGCTTGAAGGGCGACTTCGCCAGGTTCAGCTCACCGGTGCCCAGCTTCGGCCAGGGGGTGACGAGCTTCGGCACGATGTTGGTGCGCGGAGGGCTGACGAAGGAGTTGATGGTGCGGGGCGCTTCCCACTGACGGACCCACTCGCGCACGAAGGTGGTGGGGGCCACGCCGGTGAACGGCTGGTTGGCCATCTCCGTCATCAGGTAGTTGAAGGTCCACTTGCCCGTGGGATTCCCCACGTTGGTGCAGGGGTCCCACGTGCGCGTCGGATCATTGATGACGCCAGGGGCGCGGATGATGAGCGAGCGCGCCGGGTCCACCAGCGACGCCAGGCCGATGGGCCGGATGGGAACGCGCTGGCCCACCTGGAACACGGTGGACATCGCCGTCACCGGGACGGTGCGCACGAGCGCGCGGTTCTCGAACACCGCCGTCGTCAGCGGCTCCTGCGACTCGGACTGCGCCTGGGCGATGCGCTGCTGCTCCGCCTGGAGCGCCACGAAGTCGAACGTGCCGGAAGCCGTGAAGAGCAGGTCGCCCGCCACCGCGTCGCCATTCTGGCCGTCGTCGCGGAAGAGCAGTTGCTGGGAGCCCTCCGCCATCGTCAGCGTCTGGCCGCGGAACTGCTCGTTCTCCGACCGCTTCGCATCCAGCTTCAGCTCGAACAAGGACGCCGTGGCCTTGCTGGTCGCCCCCTGGGGGATGGCCACCAGGGACTCGACCACGGGGCGCGCCAGCTCCTCTTCCAACGCCTGGGTCACCGACCCCAGCGTCTCCTCCAACACGGCGTCCTGAGCGGACGGCTCCGCCACGGGCGCGCCGGGCTCCGAACCCTCGGGCGCGGGCTGACCACAGCCCACCGCCAGGGACGACGCCAGCAGCGCGAACGGCAGGCGCCACCGCACACTCCGGGAATGCTTCCACAGCGAAGACACGACAGGCTTCATGGGTGCTCCTTCCACGACGGGAAACCGCGACGGCAGGCATCCGATGGGGGCACCCTCACCGCCACGCCCGACGGGCTCCGGAAGGCCTCAAGCCCCGGTCCCGTTTCCCTGTGAAAGCAGCGCGCCCACCCCACCTCCGGCCCTCTGGGAACCGGAGATGAATCAGGCGTTTCCTATATCATGAAACACTGACAATTATCGACTTGCGGACTTTGTAACCTATCCCGTTACAAGTGAGGGTTTGCCGTAGCCTGGGAGGCTACAACCCGGTGGTGCCGTACGGCGTCTCGCTGATGATGCGGGTGCCGGACTGGAAGTGGGCGGTGTCACCGCAGTTCGCGATGGCGGTGACGTTCGCGCACGTCACGGGGGCCTGGGCGCGCGTCTGACTGGTGAAGCAGCGGGCGCCGCCCTCGTTCCACTCGGCCTCCGTGCTCCAGGACTCGGTGTCACCCTGGACGCCTGCGGCATCGTAGAGATTGACCCACTGGCCATCGGTGGTGTGCGACTCGCCGTCGCCGCAGAAGTCCGCGCGCACCATGCGGGTGCAGGCCTGGTGGTGGCCCGCGAGGCTCTGGCCGTTGGAGGCGGTGGCCCAGGGCTTGTAGCCAAAGTGCATGCACTTCGCGATGGCGGCGCCCTCGCAGGCGAAGGTGAAGGCCGCGGTGTCGTTGATCTTCTCGCCGCCGCCGGTGACGCCCTGGCGGTAGTCCCAGCGACCGGCCACGGCGATGGCGGAGACCGCCGCGCCGCTCGAGTCCTGGCACACCGCGCGCCAGGCGCCGTCGGTGCCCTGGTAGGAGACTCGGTAGGACCACAGGTCGCTGTCCACGCCGCTGCCCTGGGTGATGGTGTCGACGCGCAGGGGCAGGGTGGAACCGTCGCCCAGCTTGCCGACGAAGCGCGCGCCGTTGAAGCCCATGCCCGTGACGGGGTTGGCGCCGTCGAGTCCGACGAAGGCCGAGCCTTCCAGCCGGACATTGCTCAGCGCCTTGCCGCTGGAGGAGAGCGCGCCCGTGTAGGCCACGGACACCAGCATGCCGCCCAGTTCGGCGTTGTTGAGGTTGCGTCCATTCAGGTTGCGGCCGTTGAGGTTGCGCCCGTTGGGGGACACGACCTCCGCCATCTGCGTCCGCAGGGACGGCGCCTCGAACTCCGAGGATTCCGTGCCACAGCCCACCGCCACGACGGCAAGACATGCCGCGACCACTCGCTGCAACGTCATCATCTGGATGCCCCTTCCCTGCCCCGACCCCGACCCCGCACCGTGCTTCAGGTGACAAGGTCCGTCCGGTGGGAGGAAGCGGCAACCGCGGCTGGCCCTGGTGGGCACTTGCAGCGTTGGGTGGCTTCCACTCGGAAGCGACCGGGGGGCAAAGCCCGGGCTTCTTGAGGGGTTCTATCGTCCGGTGGTGCTCAGTGCCCTGCGTCCGCGGACGGAGGCAGGTCCGCGCACACGCGCAGGCCCACCGCGACATCGCGCATGGAGGCATCCGGCAGCTCGCGGTTGGTGGAGCGCGCGGATGTCACGGCGAACGAATAGCTGCCACCGCGCGCCACCGGGCGACCGGGCTCCAGCCACGAGCGCGTCCACTCCCACACGTTGCCCGCCATGTCGTCCGCGCCGAAGGGGCTGCGGGACGCGGGGTGGCTGCCCACGACGTCCGGGCCGAAGCCGCCCGGGTCCTTGCCGTAGGTGGTGTCCACGTTGGCCTCATCCGGGCCCAGCCGGTTGCCGTGGGGGTACTCGCGGCCGTCCACGCCGCGCGCGGCGCGTTCCCACTCCAGTTCCGAGCACAGCCGCGCGCCGGGCACCCGACCGGACGAAGACAGCCAGGCCACGTAGGCCTCCGCGTCGGAGAAGGAGATGCCGCTCACCGGGAACTGGCGCCAATCCTGCTCCGTGCGCAGCGTGCGTCGGGCGTAGCGCAGGGGCTCGCCGCTCTTCGCCGTGTAGAGCACGCCGCCGGGCTGGAAGCGCAGTCTCCAGCCGCTGGCGTCCGGCTCCAGCGCGAGCACCCCGGCATAGCCGCCAGTGCCCACGCGGGGCTGGCGCTGGGCGCGCTCCTGGGCGGGCAGGGCCTCCAGGTACGCGACCCAGTCCGCGAACGTCGTCTCATGGCGGGCGATGAGGAAGCCCGGCACCGTGACGGGGTGCATGGGGACGGCGTTGAAGAAGTCGCGCACGCTGGCCTCGGCGGCGCTGCCGAAGCGCACCTCGCCGGGGGGCACGTAGGCGAAGCCCGCGGGGAGCTGCCCCAAGCGGGGCAGCGGCAGGACGGCGCGACGCGACTCGCCGCGCTGGAGGAGCAGCGGCTGCACCGCGTCCTCGTGGCCCGGCGCGCGCACGGTGAGCCGGTAGGGACCAGGAGCAAGGGCCACGTCCGAACCGGGTGTCGCGCCGGAAGACACGGGCTCGCCCGCGACCTCCGGGCCTCCGGGCTCGCGCGACAGGGGGCGCAGCTCCACGGAGGCACCGGGCACCTCCGCGTTCACGGACAGGTGCGCGGGCGCGTTCCAGCGCAGCCAGCGGGTGCCGTCGGCGTCGTAGAGGCGCATGCGCTGGAGCAGCGCGGGCAGCACTGGCTCCCGCTCGCTTTCGGCCCACAGGGCGCGCTCGTAGAGGAAGTCCGCCAGCGCGTCGCGCACATCGGTGCGGCCGGGGGCCAGGGCCAGCGCGCGCTCCAGCCGGTCCGCCACGCCGTCGAAGTGGTGGGACAACTGCGCGGCGTGCCCGGTCGCCTTCAGCCAGCTCCGGTCGCCGTCCGCCTTGTGACCGGTGTCATAGAGGTGGAAGGCCTCGGTGCGCTCGGCCTGGAGCGCGTCGCGTTCGGTCCGCACGGAGTCCAGCTCCGCGGTGGCCGCGCCCAGCTCGGTGCGCACGCGCGCATCGAGGATGCGGCGCTCGCGCCACTGCAGGCCCGCGTACACCAGGGCCAGCGACACGAGGAAGCCCAGCACCAGCCCCTGTTTCAGGCGCCGGCTGCGCACGCCGGTGCGGCGCGAGGTGTCGAGGAAGGACTGTTCTCGCCGGGTGAGTTCGGAAGACTCCAGCACCCCGGTCTCCGCGAGCTGCCGGGGCCCCCAGAGTGATTCACGCGCGTGGCCCAGGCGCTCCCACTGCGCGGCGGCGGCCTCCAGCCGGGCCTGCACCTCGCGGCGCTCGCCGGCCTCCACCAGCCAGCGGGCCAGCGTGGTCCACCCGGTGAGGAGCGCCTCGTGGGCCAGCTCGTAAGCGGTGCCGCCCTCCCCTTCGCGGGCGACCAGCAGGCGCGCGCGCACCAGGGCCTCCAGCGCGGCGCGGTAGCGCGGGTCGTCGCCCACGAGCTCGCGGTCCGTCTTGCGCGCGCGGGTGCCGTCCGCGGTCACCAGGCGCAGCATCACCCCGCGCGCGGCCGAGCGCTGATCCGGCAGCAGCCGGGCCACGGCGGCGTCCGCATGCCGAGCGAGCGCGCCGGACACTCCGCCCAGCGAATCCAGCGCGGCCTGGGTCATCACGCCCCGGGACTCATCGCGCGCGTCCCACAGCTCCGCCAGCGCGAACTGGAGCAGGGGCAGGCCGCCGTCGGAGGCGGTCGTGGAGGCGACGAGCGCATCCACCACGGCCTCGGATTCGAAGCGCACGCCCTTGACGCGCGCGGGGCCGACGATGGCCTCGCGCGTCTCCTCGGAGGTGAGCGCGCGCAGCAGGTACAGCGCGTGCGGCACCTCCGGGCCCAGGCCGGGCACGCCGGTGAGGCGGGTGAGGAAGTCGCTGCGGCCGGTGGCCAACAGGCGCAGTCCGCCGGCCGCTTCGGTGAGCGAGCCCAGCGCGGCGCCCGCGAGCGCCGCCTCCTCCGGAGGGGACAGCGTCACCAGCTCCTCCAACTGGTCCATGTAGAGCAGGAGGCCGCCCACGGTGCCCAGCTTCGCGCGGAGCCTGCGGCCGAGCGACGTGGGGTCCTGACGCAGCGTCTCCGCGAGTGGCTCCTCCTCCACCTCCAGCACCGGGGCGAGCGCCACGGCGAGCGCGGAGACGGGCCTGCGTCCGGGCACGAGCCGCGCGGTGCGCCAGCGCCGGCCGTCCTCCAGTGCGCCGTCGCACACGGCGGGGAGGATGCCCGCGAGGCACAGCGACGACTTGCCGACGCCGGAGTCCCCCGTCATCAACAGGAAGGCCTCCGCCTTGAGCCGCTCCAGCACGGCGCGCTGTTCGCGGCGGCGGCCGAAGAAGAGCGAGCGGTGTTCGGCCTCGAAGGCCTGGAGTCCGCGGTAGGGATTGCCCTCCGGGACGACGACGGGCACATCCTCGCGGGTCAGCGCCTCCAGCGCGTCGAGCAGCTGCGCGGCGGAGGCGTGGCGCTCCGCCGGGTCTCGCCGCAGGCACTTGTCGATGGCGGCCGCGAAGCCTGGGTCCACTGACGAGGCGACTTCGAGCAGGGGCCGGACATCGCGGGTGCGCACGGCCTCGGACAGCTCGCGCCAGGGCACGTCACGGAAGGGGCCCCGGCCCGCGCACAGCTCGTAGAGCACGACGCCCAGCGAGTACACGTCGCTGCGCGCGGTGAGCTCCTCGCCGGCCCAGGCCTCCGGGGACATGTAGTAGGGCGTACCCACCAGCGCGCCGCGCGGCAGGGACGGCAGGAAGACACCATCCAGCGACCGGGCGCCCAGGGCGGGGCTGGCCTCGGGGTCCCAGTCCGCTGGCAGCTCCGGCGGAGGCAGGGGCGCGCGCGGGGCGACGGGCTCGCTGCTCTCGGCGCGGTCGAGCAGCTTGGCGAGCCCGAAGTCGAGCAGCTTCACCTCGCCGCTCTCGGTGAGGACGGCGTTGCCGGGCTTGATGTCGCGGTGGAGCACGCCCCGGCGGTGGGCGGCCCCCAGCCCCCGGGCCAGGTCCCGCCCGATGCCGAGCGCGCGCTCCCAGGACACGGGCCGGGCAAGCCGGTCCAGGCTGACGCCCCGGATGAACTCGGAGATGAGGTACGGCTGGTCCTCCAGTTGCCCCACCCGGTACAGGGTGACGACGTTGGGGTGCTGGATGCGGGCGGCGGCACGGGCTTCCACCAGGAAGCGCGCCAGCGCGTTGGAGCCCAGCGACGGGATGAACTTCACCGCGACGGGGCGCTCCAGGAGCGTGTCGTGCGCCAGGTACACCCGGCCCGTGCGTCCCCGTCCGAGCGGCCGCACGATGCGGTACTCGTCGAACTCCTCGGGAGGAGTCCACGCGTCGGAGGGAGAGGACGAGGCGGGAGAGCCCACCGGGGTTGCCTACGCATCCCGCGCCCGGGGGTCAACCCGGGGGCTTGCGGGAGGAGGGGCAGGAGCAGGAGACCGCACCCCGGTGTCAGACAGTGGAAACTCCGGGGACCGGGCTCGGGTCACTCCTGACCCGAGCGGGGTTTCGCCTTGCTGGGTTTGAGCATGTTGCGGATCTTGTTCTCCAGGTCCTGGGGCAGGCAGGGCTTGGCGACGAACTCGTCCGCGCCCACGGAGAGGGCGTGTTCGGCGTTGCCGGCGAGCACATGGCCGGTGAGGGCCATCACCGGGATGTTGCGGGTGCGCGTGTCCTGTTTGATGCGCCGCGTCGCTTCCCAGCCATCCATGACGGGCAGGGACAGGTCCATGAGGATGATGTCCGGCTCCCCCTCCTGGGCCTTCTCCACGGCCTCCAGGCCGTTGCGGGCGGTGTCGACCTCAAACCCGCAGAATTCCAGGTACTCCGCGTACATCTCGCGGGCATCGTCGAAGTCGTCCACGACGAGGACACGCTTCTTGGCGTTCACGGGAGCCGGCCCACCACTCGAGGTCGGCTCGCCCTCCGGGGATGTCATGACCGCGTTCTTCATGGAGCAGAGGCCTCGCATGCAGGGGAGGGGCGCGACGAATGTAAACACGCCCTCGAAAAAGTGCCCGTTCTCGCAAGATTTCCCTGGACGGGACGGAAGGGTGGGCCCGGAGTCCGGTGCGAAACAAGGGGGCGGTGGGTGACAGTGTAGGTGCGCGGAGGCAATGGGGCGAGGGGCTCCAGATGGAGCCCCCGGGCCAGGGACGGGGGTCAGTCGTTGGGGCGGTAGACGTGGAGCCGGGACTGGGTGGGGTCCTGCTCATCGACCTCGGTCCACGCGAGGAAGATGCGCCCGTCCTTGTCCACGGCGAGCTGCGAGTCGAGCACCGACGTGGCTCCGGGATTGGCGCTCAGGGCGCCGCCCACCGGTGCCCAGTGGTCCGTTTCCCACCGCTGGACGAACAGGCTCCGCACTGAGGGCTGGATTTCGGTTTCGGGCTCTTCGATGAGCACGACCAGCCGGCCCTGTGGGTCGAACTTGAGGGCCGAGGCGGACGCGTTGGTCTTTCCGGGGATGCTGCTGAGTGACGGTCCGATATCGGCCCACTCCCCCTGCGCCGTCCACTGCTGAACCCGGACCGATTGTGCATCTCCCTCAGAGACCGGATTGGCCACCACGACATTGGTGTCACCCAAGAGCGTCGACGCCAGGATTGGCGAGGCCACTCCGATGGAAGGATAGGGGTAACTCGATTGGCGTCCGACGCCCTGCCATTTCCCCACGTGCGTCGTCCATCCCGGAGCAACCGCTCGCTCGTTCCAAATCAGGAACTGGTCACCCCATCGATTCAGCTCCATTTGCATCGAAACAAGCCTCTTGTCCGACGGGTAATCAAATCCACCCTGCGACTTCCATTCTCCAGCATCCAGACGCATCACGGTGGCCCGGACCGTGGACGCGTTCAACTCCTTGAAGGCCACCACAGGAGTCGTTCCCCAGATTCGCATCTGCAACTCACTCAGGCTTGATTGAGCCAACAGAGGAGCAATGGTCGGCCCCCACGGCATCCAGGCGCTTCCATCCCAGAGCCGGACCTGGACCTCACGACTTCCATCGGCCTTGGGCTGAATCCAGGTAACCAGCGGAATAGCCGCTGAATCCAGTTGCAACACGCAGTCCGTTGCATTGGGGTCGCCGGCCGCCCCTTTGAGGGGATTCCCCAGCGCTTGCCAGATGGCACCATTCCAGCGCTCGACATGGACTCCAGTCGCGTCTGCCTCCACCCAGGCCACAAGTGGATTGCCTGCACTGTCGAGTTGAAGGGAGAAGGCTTCGACGTCGGAGTGCGTGGGATGCGCGGCTCGTGGAGTCCCCAGGGGAAGAACGGCCGGGACGCGCCAGGACCAACCTTCGGCAGGCAATGCCAGGGGATTCCCTGCGGCATCTGTTATTGCTGAATCAATGACCACGCGCATCAAGCCATTCACGGGCAGCGGCGCGCTGGGTCGAAGCGTCAAGACCTTGCCGGTTTGAGACAGTGAGACATCCACCTGAATCTCGGTCTCACCCGACAACAGCCGGACTGTTTGGCTGTTCACGCTGTTGGCCAGTACCGGTTCGGACAGCTCCGCTTGAATGACCTGATGCACTGACACCCACTGCGACCCATCCGCAGGAGTCTGGGCAATCAACGTCGGACCTATTCTATCCACCGTGATTTCACGCGGCGGACTCAAAGCGTACTCATCACACCGGCGAGCTATCATGGAGAGCCGATGGGGGCCCTCCGAAACAGCCAGCGTCTCCCAGTCCAGAACGAACGGGGGCACAAGCGTGGCGACACTCTTGCCGTCCACGAGCAACTCCACGGACTCCGGCAAAGCGGCCGTAAACCTGGGTTGGATCCTCACCGTGGCGCCTACCTGTGCCCCCTCCATGGGCAACTCCCAGTCGATGAAGAAGGCCACTGGGTTGCTCGCATCCTCACCTGGGCACGGCTGCGGCTTCGGCGGCACCTGTGGCTCTTCGATTTCGGGGATCTGGATGCACGCGGGGTGCGTCATCAAAACGGCCAACAACAGGATACGAAGGTTTTTCATTTCGCTACCGCCCAGAAAGAAATGTTTCGCCTGTTCATCGGTTGGGCGCGATCGGAGCCGAGAGCGATCGGAAAGTGATGAGCAACAACGTAGGTTTCTGGAGATACAGGGGATTGGTACTCCACGTGGACTCTCCAGTCTCCGTACAGGAGCCTCAGTCATTGGGTCGGTAGACGTAGATCCGTGAGCCGGGAGAGAACGCTTCAGGGGGACCTTCAACCCAAGCCATGAAGGGGTCGCCCGCAGACGTGATGCCGAGTAGAGCTGGGTTACTGGCAATGAGCCCAGGTGTCGCGTCCAGCATCCCAACGACCGCTTCCCATTGCGCTCCGTTCCATCTCAGCACCTGAGCCACTGCGGTCGGTCCAGGGGACGTCGCCCGCTGGGCGTACAGCGCCACGGTAGGTCGTCCCGATGCGTCAAACCGAATGGCGCTGACATAGCGGAGCATGGAACCCGCGACAGACTCAAACGCGTCGCCCAGATTAACCCAGGCACTCCCATTCCATCTCTTGACGAAGACCCGGAGCTGGCCTGAAACGATCTCCAGCGCCCCCACATAGGGGGTTCCGGAAGCATCTAAAGCAAGTGCGGTAGGAGCCTCCTTCAGCGTGGCAGAGATTGACTGCCATACAGTCCCGGTCCAACGCATGGCGGAGCGGATGTCAGCGGCATCACCCTCCCCACTCTCCAACCATGTCAAGAATGGATGTCCCTGTGCATCGACTTCCATGCGGAGGAAGTTGATGGTGGAGCCCTTTCGCAAGCTGATGCCCCCCCCCACCGCGAGCCAAGCACTTCCGTTCCACTGCCGGATGGTGAGTTGATGTTGGGCTTCGTTCGATTCATCGATTGCGATCGTGGCGTACCCCGCAGTCCCCTGAGCGAACTGCCAGCCGCCGATGCGGGCGTTCTGTAGGACGGGAGTCACCGCAGGTCCCAACTGGGTCCAGGCGTGTCCATTCCAACGGCGGCTTCCCCACTGCTGGGCATTGCCCTCCAGATATTCGCGCCACATCACAGTAGGAACACCCGCTGCATCCACATTGAGCGTGCATTCCACGGCGTTCACGGCTGAGTTCGCGGCCAACGGAATTCCAATGTAATCCCACGCAGCACCTGTCCAACGCTTGACATGGACCTTGAAGGGCTCCCCCCAGCCCTCAATCCAAGCAATGATCGGTTGCGCATCCGCCCCAACCCCGAGCGAAACATTTCCAATATTGGGGTTCGTGGGCTCGGAAGTGAGCGGCTCCCCCAAGAGGAGGTACGCCGGGACATGCCAGATCCACTCCCGGAACGATGCCTCCATGCTGTTACCCGCGAGATCGGTCACTGAATCACCGATGGAAACCCGTATCGCACTGTTGGCAGGGAGGGGCGCGTGGGGAACCAGCGAGAGTGCCTTCCCATCTCCCGAAAGAAGTACATCCGCATCCAATTGCCCGGTGTTTGCCAGCAATCGGATGGACTGGGGGCTCACCGTCGAGGAAGCCAATGGCTCAGAAAGGGTTGCCTGGATGGCCTGCTTCACGGAAACAGCGGATGCTCCCTGTGCAGGGCTCTGCGTGAGCATTCGCGGCGGTGTCCTGTCCACGGTCAGGACGCGGCTTGAACTCACGAAGGTCCGCCCCAATCGGTGTGCGCGCACCGAAAGGATATGAGTTCCCTCGGAAATCGCCCCTGTATTCCAGAGTGTGGAGTAGGGGCTTGCCAGCAAGGTGCCGAACTGACCATCCACGAGCAACTCGACGAGGTCAGGTGTTCTTCCCGTCAGGGTGACGTGGAGCGGCACGAATCCATTGCTCAGGCTGTTTGGCGCCGGGGAGACCCACTCGATGTCAATCGGAGCGTTGTCGTCCTGAGGTCCCGCGTCCGGGGTAGAGCCGGGTTCCAGTTCGGGAATCTGCAGACAACCGGTAAGACACAGCACCAGCAGGGGCAGCGAGCTTCGAAGAAGGTGTGACATGGAGCACTTGCATAGCAAGAATGACTCCAGCGCCAAGCCCTGGCGCCCCTCCAGCGACTCAAGCCACACGCTCAGAGGGAAGGGCGCTCAAGGAGACGTAGCTTCCGAGGTCCCAGGAGAGCAGCCAGCCAGTCACCTGCGTCTGGAAGATGAGACCGGATGTCCTCACCCTTGGACCCTGTGCCGTCCACGACGCCGGCCCCAAGCCTCCCCACAAACACAAGTGCCCCTGCGAAGCATTGGCTTCACAGGGGCACCGGGACTGGCTCAGCACATTCAGTTCAGAGCATCGCGGCTCGGATCAGGGAGCCGGAGCCGGGGTCTGCGCGGGCTGGGTCGCGATCCCGACGGCCGACAGGTCCGTGCTGACCGGCTGCCCCCAGATGCTCTCGTAGGCCTCGTTGGTCCCCACCGTCGGCAGCTTGCTGAAGGCCACGACAAGCTCCGTCTGGGACGGATTGAGCGCGACAGTGCCACTGTAGATGAAGGAGTACCGGGTGCTGTAGCCCTGGGACGACGCGATGCCGAAGACAGGCACTTCAGCGGGCGTGCGCGTCACGTAGGGGAACAGGGGCTCATTCAGGGTCAGCGGGAAACCCTGGTTGGTGTAGTTACCGAACTCACCAAACGAGTTGAAGCCAATCTTGGTGTCGTTGTCGATGTCCGTCTTGAAGAAGACTTGAACCGAGGTGCCCGGCGGCGGCCTGAGGGGAGCACTGAAGCTCACGTATACGACTTCGGTGGGATTGAGCTGCGTTGCCGCCAGCGTGCCCACCTGGGACTGTTCCTGGTAGCGGAGCTCCGCGATGGTCACGGCCTTGGGGCTGGCCTGATCGCCACCGAAGAAGAAGCCCGTCTGGGTGAAGTTGGTGCCACCCTCGGCGGACACCGCGCGCACGAAGAGGTTGTACTCCTTGCCTTCCTGCACGACGCCCGAACCCGGGTTGATGGTCGCCGAGTAACCGCCCGCGTTCACGGTGGCCGTCACCGACAGCGACTCCTTGGCGTACTCGTCCGTCAGGCGCACGAGCAACGAGCCCGGCTGCACCGGCTGGTTGAAGTACAGGTAGATGGGCTCGCCCGGGCGGACCAGGTTGTTGAGCGGATCAAAGACCGTGGCGGCCTTGAGGCTGCCCACGTTGCTGCCCTCGACCGCGAGCGGCACGTTCTGGGGCCGCGCGAACGGCAGGTTCACGACGCGCGTGATGCTGGTGCTCACGATGGAGGCACCCGAGTAGCTCGTCACGAAGCCGCCCGTCTCCGGGATGCCGTCGCCGTTGGCGTCCATCGGGGACACCCACAGGTTGTAGCTGCCGTTCAGCCGCGCCAGCTCCGCGCCGGAGGGCACGCCGTTGAACGTCAGCACGCCGTCGTCGCCCGCGGTGGCCTCGACGTAGACCTTGCTCAACACGGAGGCCGTGTTGTCGTAGTTGCTCAGGATGAGCGAACCCGCGCGGTCCACTTCCAGCGTGCCCTTCGCGCCCGCGGCCGGACGGCCCTGCGGCGTCACCACGTTGAACACCAGCTTGCTGTTCAGCTGCGCCAGCGTCACCGGGCCGAAGCTCGCGTTGCCGTTGTTGATGGGCACCGTGCCCGCCGCCGACGGCACCGTCGACGTCGCGCGCAGCGTCGCATAGCCGGACTTGCTGAACGTCAGCAGCACCTGCGCGCCCGCCGGCACGTCCGTCATCACGAAGTTGCCAGCGGCATCCGTCGTCGCCGACTTGCCCGTCGCCTGGCTGCCGATCGTCATCGCCACCGTGACGCCATCAAGCCCCTGAAGGTTCGTTCCCAGCACCTGGCCAGAAACAGTCCCCTTCGGCGTCGAAGGCACCACCACCGACACGTTGTTGGGATCACGGATACCGTCCGCGACACCATCATTGTCCGCGTCGGTCGCGTCGCCGCACCCCCAAGAAAGCAGCGGCAATACGGCCATCAGCAAATGCTTCTTCATCGTCCCCACCTTGAATTTTTGACGGAATTTTCACGCCCTAGCTGTCAAGAAAGGGCGGAAATTGGACACTCCCTGAGCCAGGGCCACGGCGTCAAGGTGGGGGAACTTTGACCCAGGCCCACGGTGTGATGACACATGACGTCAGACCTCAATCATCCTTGCCTCGGCTGCGCCATCGTGCGGGGGGACACCCGCACTACCGGTGGCGTCCTGGCCCGCGCCCCCGGCTGGGTCCTCCATGCCGTGGCCTCGCCCAGTCCCGTTCCTGGCTGGGTGGTGTTGACCAGTGAGCAGCATGTGCGCGGCTGGTACGACCTGGACGAGGCGCCCTCGCGCGAACTGGGCCCGCTCGCCGCCCGGGTGATGCGCGCCCAGAGGGAGGTGCTCGGGGCGGAGCACGTCTATGCCTTCGCCATTGGCGACGTGCTCCTGCATTTCCACCTGCACCTCGTGCCCCGCTTCGCGGACACACCACCACACCTGCGGGGTCGGGGCGTCTTCGACGCGGCCCCCACCGAGCATCGCTCCCCGGAAGAACTCGAGGCCGCCGCCCGGAGGCTCGCGACGGCGCTCGTACGCTGACCCACGCCGGGGGTGACCCGGTGCCAGGCGAATCCACTCCCCGACGGCCACTGTCATGGACCTGACATGTCATCGGAGGGAGAATGCAGGGCGTCATCATGCGTGTGTCCTCCCTCGGCCCGTGGCTGCTCTCCCTGCTGCTCCTCACCACCGGTCCCGCCCTGGCGGACAACACGGCGGATGAGGCGGACATCGCCTTCGAGCTGGGCAACGACGCCTACTCGCACGGCAACTACACCGAAGCGCTGCGCTCGTACTTCACCAGCTACCGGCTGGTGCCCAACCGCAACGTCCTCTTCAACATCGCGCGCTGCTTCGAGGCGCTGGGCAAGTTCAACGAGGCGTACCGCTACTACAACGACCTGCTCGGCGAGGACCTGCCCATCGAGGACGCCTCCGAGGTCACCCGCTCCCTGGAGCGCCTGCGCCCCAAGGTCGCCCTGGTGCGCGTCACCACCAATCCCCGGGGCGCGGACGTCTTCGTGGACCGCACCGACCTGGGCAGCCGGGGCCGCTCGCCGCAGACGCTCGCGCTCACGCCGGGCCGCCACAAGGTCCTCGTGCGCAAGGACGGCTTCCGCCCCACCGAAGCCACCGTCACCGTCACCAAGGGTCGCGAGACGCCCGTGGACCTGGACCTGGGCCTCATCACCGGCATCGTGGACATCACCGGCACCCCCGAGGGCGCCGAGGTGCGCGACAACCCCAACGGCCCCCTCCTGGGCCGCATCCCCGCGAAGCTGCGCCTGTCCCCGGGCCAGCGCGTGCTCCACGTTCGCGCCCCCGGCCACGCACCCGGCCAGTACGTCGTCGACGTGCCCGCCGAAGGCACCCTGTCGCTCGTCGTCACCCTGAGCGCCCAGACGCGCCCCACCGGCCGCGTCGTCGTCACCGCCAACCACGACGGCGCCACCGTGCGCGTGGACGGCCGGCCCGCGGGCTTCACCCCCACCGTCGTCACCCTCCCGGAGGGCGAACACGTGCTGGAGGTGGAGAGCCGCGACGTGCGCCCCATGCGCCAGAAGGTCACCGTCATCCCTGACAAGGAGGTGAAGGTCCACGCCACCCTGCGCTACGAACCGCCCCCGGTGCGCGCGGCCTCCAAGACCCTCTTGTCCGTGGACGAAGCGCCCGCCTCCACCACCGTGCTCACACCGGAGGAATTGCGCGCCTTCGGGTGGCGCACCCTCGCGGAGGCCCTGGCTGGCGTGCGCGGCTTCTTCCTCACCGACGACCGGACGTACACGTACCTGGGCGTGCGCGGCTTCTCCCCCCCGGGCGACCTCAACACGCGCATCCTCATCCTCTGGGATGGCCACGCGATGAATGACGTGTGGGCCGGCCAGGGCTATGCCGCGCATGACCTGAGCGTGGACCTGGAGGAAGTGGAGCGCATTGAAGTCGTGCGCGGTCCCGGCAGCGCCCTGTACGGCACGGGCGCCTTCTTCGGCGTCATCAACGTCGTGCCCCGCGAGTCGCTGGGCCTGGACCGGCACCTGGAAATCACCGGGGCCGTGGGCGCGATGGGCTCCACGCTCGTGCACGCCACCACGTCGTGGGAGGACCCCGACCGCTCCGTCCTCTTCAGCCTCGCGGGCATGAAGTCGCGGGGCGCGGACACCACCCTGCTCGGAAATCCCGGGCCCATCGTCACCGGATTGGACGGCGAGAAGGCCGGCACCGGTTCAGTGCGCGCGCGCCTGGGCAACCTGTCCCTCGTCGCCCAGTTGCATGGGCGCACCAAGGATGTGCCCACCGCGCCCTATGGCACCGTGGTGGGCGCGAAGGGCACACGCGTGCAGGACGTGCGCGGCTTCGCCGAGGCGAAGTACGAACGCGTCCTCTCCGAACGCGTCGCCCTGTCGCTGCGCGGCGCCGCGGACCTGAGCCGCTACCAGGGCGCCTTCCAATACGGCGGCGACGCCAACCAGACGAACACCGACTCCGGGGCCGCGGACTGGCTCACCGCCGAGGCGCGCCTGCTGGTGGGCCTGTTCGACAGCAACCGCCTCACCTTCGGCGTGGAGGGCCAGCACCAGCTGCGCGTGGATCAGAAGAGCGTGGGGCCCTCGATGGACTCAGACCTGGAGACGCGCAAGCGCTCGCTCGTGTCCGTGTACGCGCTGGACGAGTGGCGCCTGCACCCGCGCCTGAACCTGTCGCTGGGCTTCCGCGTGGACAAGTACACCGACCTGGATTCGCTGCCGCTCACGCCCCGACTGGCCGTCATCGGCCGGCCCTATGACAAGGGCCTCACCAAGCTCGTCATCGGTCGCGCCTTCCGCGCCCCCAACGTCTACGAGCTGTTCTACGAGGACAACCTCATCACCCAGCGCCTCGCGGGACGGTTGGAGCCGGAGACCATCACCACCTTCGAGGTGGAGCACTCGCACGACCTGACCCAGGAGCTGCGCGTGACGCTCGCCGGCTACCACAACCGCATCTCCCAGCTCATCACGCTCACCACCGAGTCCGCGCCCACGCCCGGCTGCGGCCCCGAGGGCGCGCCCAGCCAGTGCCTCGTGTATGCGAACAGCTCCGGCGAGACGCTGGCGTGGGGCGCGGAGGCCGGACTGCACTGGCAGCCGGGCCGCTGGCTGCTGGTGGACCTGAGCTATTCCTACGTGACGCTGAGCAATGCCTCGCAGGACGTGGTGCAGGCCAAGCCCGCGCACCTGGCCTCCGGGCGCTTCCTGCTGCCCGTGGGCAACGGCGACATGCGCATCGCCACCCAGGCCACGTACCAGAGCTCGCGCGTGGACGGCCTCTCTGGCGCCGACAGCGGCGAGGCCCTGATCGTGGGCTTCGGCGTGTCCGGCGACTACGGACGGCTGCGCTACTTCGCCGGCGTGAACAACCTGCTGGACTCGCGCTACGCGTTCATCGTCGGGGAAGACGCATCCGCTGGCCCCGTGCCCCAGTATGGCCGCACGTTCAACCTCCAGCTCACCGGCAGCTTCTGACCGCCTCGCACGCCATGGCCGACGACACATCGCTCGAACTCATCCACCCCGGACACCCGCTGTATGACGGGGAGCTGGAGCTGCGCTTCCGGGTGCTGCGCGAGCCGCTGGGCTTCAGCCGCGCGGACGTGAAGTTCCCCTTCGAGGACGCAAGCCTCCACCTCGTCGCCCACGCGGGCGGCACCGTCACCGGGTGCGTGCTCTTCCACCCGGAGGACGCTCACGGCGGCCGGCTGTTCCAGATGGCGGTGGCGCCCTCGCTTCAAGGGAAGGGACTGGGGGCCCGGCTGGTGCGCGCGCTGGAGGACGAGCTGCGGCAGCGCGGCTTCCGTCACATGCACCTGCACGCCCGCGCGCAGGTCGTCCCCTTCTACGAACGGCTGGGCTACGCGGTGTACGGCGAGCCCTATGTCGAGGTCGGCGTCCCCCACCGGAACATGCAGCGCGACCTCTGAAGCTTCAGGTGGCGGGGACCCGGGCCGGTGCGCGGCGGCTGCTCCAAAGCACCACCCCCAGGGCCACGAGCGACATCGCCGCGCCCACGGCGCAGACACCGGACCAGCCCGCTCGCGTCCACGCCGCCGTTCCAGCCCACGCGCCCGCCGCGCCCCCCAGGAAGTACGTCACCATGTAGAGCGTGTTGAGCCGGCTGCGCGCCTCCGGCTGCAACGCATACACGCGCGTCTGGTTGGTGATGTGATTGGCCTGCGCCCCCAGGTCCAGCAACACCACGCCCAGCGCGATGCCCCACAGCGTGTGCCCCACGAGCCACAGCACGCCGAAGGACGCCAGCAGCACGGCGATGGCCAGGGCGTTGAGGCGCCGGTCCCCGCGCTTGTCGGCATGGCGCCCCACCAGCGGCGCTACGGCCGCGCCCGCCACGCCCACCACGCCGAAGAGGCCCGCCACCTGCGCGTCGTAGTGCCCGGGCAGCGACTGGAGGTGGAGCGCCAGCGTGACCCAGAAGGCACTGAAGGCGCCAAAGGTGAGCGCGCCCAGGAGCGCGTGCAATCGCAACACCGGCTCCGAGCGCGCCAGGTGGATGAGCGACCGCAGCAGCGTGGGATAGGGCATCGCGGCCAGCGGCGGCTGCGAGGGCAGCGTGAAGCGCAGCAAGACCCCCAGCACCACCATCAGTCCCGCGGCCACCCAGAACATGGTGCGCCAGCCCAGGTGCGTGCCCACGAAGCCCGCCGCCGTGCGCGACAACAGGATGCCGATGAGCAACCCGCTCATCACCGTGCCCACCACCCGGCCGCGCCGCGAGGGCTCCGCGAGCTGCGCCGCGAAGGGCACCAGCAACTGCGGAATCACCGTGGTGACACCCACCGCGAAGCTCGCCGCCACCAGCACGCGCAGGTCGGGCGCAAGCGCCGCCGCCGACAGCGCCACGGCCACGCAGGCGCACAGCGTGAGGATGACGCGCCGACGCTCCAGGCTGTCGCCCAGGGGCACCAGGAACAACATGCCCACCGCGTAGCCCACCTGCGTCAGCGTGGGCACCAACCCCAACGCCCCACCCGATGCGCCCAGCGTGCGGCCGATGTCTCCCAGCAGGGGCTGGTTGTAATAGAGGTTCGCGGCCGCGACGGCGCTGGCCATCGCCATCAAGCCGATCAGCGCGGGACTCAACGAAGAAGGGGCGGGCTCGGAGGGCGTCGTCATGGGAGGCGGCGCAACGGATAAGCCCCTCGCCCGTGGGCTTCAATCAGGACGTGGGGCCACCCGCACCAGAAGCACCCTCCAGCCGGGCAGCAGGCCGCGTGCCCCTTCCCCCTTTCCCGGGGCGCGCGTGCCGGGCAGGCTGCGGCCCATGCTTCGATCCCTTCTGCTGTGCGCGGTGCTGGCTCTCGCGGGCTGTGGTGATTCCTCCTCGGGTGACCCCGCCAAGGTGACGTACGCCGATTCGCTGGGCGTGGACCTGGCCGCGATGAACAAGAGCGATTCCGGGCTGTACACGCAGGACCTGACGGTCGGCACCGGGGCGGAGGCTGTGTCCGGGAAGATCGTCCAGGTGCACTATTCCGGGTGGCTGCCGGACGGCACGCTGTTCGACAGCAGCATTCCCCGTGGCCAGCCGTTCTCCTTCAGCCTCGGACAGGGCCGCGTCATCGAGGGCTGGGACGAGGGCGTCGTCGGCATGCGCGTGGGCGGCAAGCGCAAGCTCGTCATCCCCTCCGACATGGGCTACGGCGGCTCGGGCTCGCCGCCCGTCATCCCCGGCGATGCCGTGCTCGTCTTCGACGTGCAGTTGCTGGCCGTCTACTGACGACCGTCCTCGCCCACACACCGCGGTCCTCGGGGACGCCTTCAGACGCCGGGCGTCCCACCGGAGACCGGCGGCGAGGGTGGAGCGCGCTTCTTGGGCGGCAGGCGCGAGCGGCCCTTCGGCCCCTTCAGCGCCACGCCCAGCAGCATCGTCGCCGGCAGCATCATGCCCAGGCCCTGCGTGAGGTCCTTGGGCGGATGGGTCACCACGCCCAGCACCATGCCCGCGAAGAGCAGGCCGCAGACCAGCCGGAGGATGATGGCGTTCACGTGTGGCTCCCCGGGCCCCGAGCCCCGGCGACGAGAGGTGCGTCAGCATAGCGCGCGGCGCCCCGGCGCGCCGTCCGTTAAGGTGGCTCCGTGAGCCTCCTGAAACGCTTCCAGCCCGGGTACGACCCGCCCGCCCGCTCGCGCGACACCGCGCTCCTGTTTCCCGCTCGCGGCATGGACCTGCTCGTGTCCGACCGCGACGGCACCCTCGCCCTGCCCCGGTGCGCGGACCTGCCGGAGCTCGCCGCCAGCGCCCACTTCCTGGGCGTGCTCAATGACACGGACTGCTACGCCGTGCCCCTGCCCGGGGACTTCGTGCCGCCCGAGGGCCTGAAGTTCGTCCCCGCCCGGTCGCTCTACAAGCAGGTGGACGAAGCCACCTTCGCCGTGGCCGGCCGCGCGCTGTCCATCGCGGAGTGGGACGTAAGTCACCGCTTCTGCGGCAAGTGCGGCACCCCCACGCAGCTCGTCGCGGGGGAGCGCGCCCGCCGCTGCCCGGCGGACCACACGCCCTACTACCCGCGCATCTCTCCGGCGGTCATCGTCCTCATCACCCGGGGCGACCAGATGCTGCTGGCGCGCAACGCGACCTTCCCCGAACCGTTCTTCAGCACCGTCGCCGGCTTCGTGGATCCCGGCGAGTCGCTGGAGGAGACCGTCCTGCGCGAGGTGAAGGAGGAGGTGGGCGTGGACCTGAAGGACCTCACCTACTTCGGCAGCCAGCCGTGGCCCTTCGGCCGCTCGCTCATGGTGGGCTTCATGGCCGAGTACGCAGGCGGCGAGGTCACCGTGGACGGCAAGGAGATCGCCGAGGCCCGCTGGTTCAATGTGGATGACCTGCCGCGCATCCCGCCCCGGCTGAGCATCGCCCGGCACCTCATCGACACCTTCATCGACCGGGTGAAGGCCCGCCGCTCACCGTCCACCTCCTGAGTCCCACCGAAGCAGACGACCGACCTGGAATTCCCCGCCCCCCGGGGTGCGTTCGTCCCGGGATGGACCTCCGGGCTTGACCCACGGCCCCCGGGTGCGCTTGATGCGCCCCTTTCCGCAAGCACGCCCATGCCCGCCGCACGCCCGCACATCGAGCCCCGCCGCGTCCCCACCGCCGACTCCGTGGTGGTGAAGGAAATCTACCTCTCCCTCCAGGGTGAGTCCTCTCACGCCGGCCTGCTCTGCGCCTTCATCCGCCTCACGGGCTGCCATCTGCGCTGCACGTACTGCGACAGCGAGTTCGCCTTCCACGGTGGCAACCGCATGAAGAACGCGGACATCGTCACGGAAATCCTGGCGCTCAACACGCCCGCGGTGGAGGTGACGGGCGGCGAGCCGCTGCTCCAACCCGGCGTGTATCCGCTGATGGAGTCGCTGCTCGACGCGGGCCTCAAGGTGCTGCTGGAGACGAGCGGCGCCATCGACGTGCGGCTCGTGCCGCCGGCCGTCCACAAAATCGTGGACATGAAGACGCCGTCGTCGGGCGAGTGCGACCGCAATGACTACCGCAACCTCGTGTCGATGAACGCCAACGACGAGCTCAAGCTCGTCATCGGTTCGCGCGAGGACTACGAGTGGTCGCGCGCGCTCATCACCGAGCACAAGCTGGGCTCCAAGCCCTACAGCGTCCTGTGCTCCACCATCTTCGACAAGCTCCACCCACGCGAGCTGGCGGAGTGGATCATCGAGGACCGGCTCCCCGTTCGCTTCCAGCTCCAGATGCACAAGTACATGTGGGACCCCAACGCGCGCGGCGTGTGACGCGGCGTCCCGGGCCCTCAGTGCCTCGAGCGGAAGACGTACACCACGAAGATGGCGAGCGCGCCCCACAGCGCCACGCCCAACAGGTTCAGCGCCGACAGGATGCGCAGGCCGCGCGCCAGGCCCGCCCAATCCGGAAGCGCTCCCACGCGCTCGTGGCGCCTCAACTTCCAGGTGGAAAAGACGACGCCACCCACGCCCGCCACCAGCGTCCACCCCAGCAGCATGAGCGTCGTTTCGACCCCGCTCCGCCGGCCGGACTTCATCGTCCACGACAGGTGGATCAGCGGCGCGCAGAGGAACAAGAGCCCCAGGGCGTTGGCCGCGAGCAGCACCTGCCCTCCGCGCCACGGCCGCGTGTCCTGCCAGCGCCGCTGGGCGCACGGCTCGCAGTACGCCGTCTCCTCCAGCACCTCCGTGCACGCGCCGCACAGGAAGCCGCCGCAGCGCGCGCAGAGCGCCACCGCGGCCACGGCCGGATGCTGGCCACAGCGTGCGTCCGGGACGACGGCGGAGGACGCGACCATGCGCGGGGGCGCTAGAAGCCGGGAGGCGGGGTGCGCGCCGCCACCGCCGCGAGCCCGTGGGCGCCCATGCCCAGGAACACCGCCGTCAGCACCGTGCTGGCCAGGAAGCCGGCGACGATGAGGTTCTTGCGCGGGTGCTCGAACTGGCTGAAAGCGTACACGAGCATGTAGCAGGGGATGAGCAGCACCATCACCCCCGTGCCCACGCTGCGGCGGAAGGCGTGGATCAACAGGGTGACCGCGCACGCGAGCGAGACGACCCCGAACAGGATGGCGAGTGGCAGGAGCGGCACGCCCCCTCCCTTAGCATGCCTTCGCCCCTTTCGCGGCGGGCGGACGCATACTAAGGACGGCCCGCCGCCCACCCGCCGAGGAGGTCCCTCCCATGGCCCTGTTCAAGACATTCCTCATCTTCATCCTGGCCGGCACCCTGCTGGGCACCCTCGTCGCGTCGCTGACGGCCCCCTCGTACATCGAGTGGAACAACAGCACGCCGCTCGCCGCCCAGACCATGTGCAACCTGCCGGAGGTGGTGCGCAGCGTGACGGCGTCGCTGATGCACTCGCAGTTGATGGGCGCGGCCATCGGTTCGGGCGTGGGCCTGGTGGCGGCCATCGTCGTCGCCCTCCGGAGCCGCTCGAAGCAGCGGCCCGGCTCCCCGCCCCCTACCGCGACCGTCGCCGGTTAGCCCGACGCTCGGCCCACCTCCCCGGCAGGCACCTATTGCTTGGGGATGGAGTAGATGTCCGGCGACTGGCCCAGGAGCACGCCCCCGTTGCCGTCCTTCACCTCCACGAAGAGGCGGAAGGCCTGTTTCGGGTCCTCGGGCGGCGGCGGCACCGTCCAGGTGGGCGTGGCCACCGTGGTGCTGCTGAACGCTCCAGGCGGGTTCGTGGGCGACTGCGACCAGAGAAAGAAGATTTCGTCCTCGTCCTTGTCCGTCACTTCGAGCTGGAGCTGGATCTGCGTCCCCTCCTCGAACTTCAGGCCGCCCGGTGTTGAAGGCGAACCCAGGGGCCGGGGCCCCGCCGTGATGACGGGCTGGTGGTTGGGCGCGTAGCACCCCAAGCCCCCCAATCCCAACGCAAGCAAGACGAACACGGAGCGCGACCTGAGCATGGACTTCCTCCCTGCAAGGAACGCCTACACCCTAATTCGAGCCCTCACGCGCCGTACACCCACCCGGGAGCCCCAGGCGGATCATCACTGCAGGATGAAACCGCCGGAAACACCTCGGCCCCTGTCGCGCGGACCGCATCCCGTCTCGGATTTAAAATCCGCCCGCCCAACAAGGCGACCGGGCGCGCGTTTAGCGCCGCCCGGGGCGCCGCGCGAAGAGCCGGAGCTTGTCCGCGCGCGTGAGCCGCTTGATGGCGGCCTCCCGGCGCAGGGCGGCGCTCCGGTCCTGGGCGGGCTCGCTCCACACCAGCGTCACCGGCAGACGGGCCCGCGTGTACGCCGCACCCTTGCCGCGCCCATGCGTGGCCAACCGGCGCTCCAGGTTGTTGGTGGCGCCCGTGTAGAGCGTGCCGTCGCGACAGCGCAGCATGTACACGGACCAGGCGGCGGGGGCGGCTTCGGACACGACGCCCCACTCTACTTCCGCCCTGGACCCCGACCCTTCAGAAAAGCTTCGGCCTCCGCGTGGAGCGGGCAGCCAGGCGAGCCTCATGGATGGGCCGCCTCCCATTGCTCCTCAACTGCGTCTTGCGCACGCGCGCCATCACATCCGACACCTGCGCCAGCGGATCCGCCCCCCAGGCGGCCAAGAGCTGTGTTTCGTGCACCACGCCCACCAGACCGCCCCCAGCCCCCACCACCCCCACCAACCTCACCCGGTGCCGTTCCATCACCTTCAAGGCACCCAGGAGGGTATCTGTGGGAAAAACTGTGGCAATGAAGGTCGACACCGCTTCCTTGAAACCCCGGCCCTGCCCCATTTCTGCGACCTCCCAGCGAATACCTCGTACCTCCTGCAACTGCCCTGCCGTCGCATGAAAGTCCCTGTGCGACACGGCGGCATCGTCTGGCGGTCGGGCGTAGACTGAAGACGTGACATCACGACAGGCAGCGGCACCCCGGTTGAGCCGGATGGCGGACCTCTTCACGCGAGCAGTCGAGCGCGGCAAGGAGGGGTTGCTGACACTGAGCTTCAAGCCGGATGAGCTCTACCGGGTGCCCACGGACGACGGGGCCGCCATCGCGCTGGGGCGCTACCACCCGCGCGGCGAGCGCCGGTACGCGGAGCCCGTCATCCTGTGCCACGGGCTGGGAGCCAACCGCTTCCACATGGACTTCAACGAGCAGTACAGCCTGGCGCGCTATCTGGCGCGGGCGGGGTTCGAGACCTGGGTCATCGAGCTGCGCGGCCGGGGGCTCGCCGGGGCGTGCGCGGACTGGAATTTTGATGATCAGGCGGAACACGACGTGAGAACCGCTTTGCGCACGGTGATGTCCACCGGCGCCCAGCAGGTCCTCTGGGTGGGCCACTCCAAGGGCGGCCTGATGCTCTACGCCCACCTGGCGAAGAACCCCCAGGCGCCGGTGAAGGCGGGCGTGGCCCTGGGCGCGCCGTTCACCTTCGCGGTGCAGCCGGGCCTGCGCGCCTTCGTGCAGCGGGTGGAGCCGCTGCTCAAGCTGAAGGTCATCCCCACCCGCCGCGTCACCAGCATCGCCTTCTTCGGGGCGCCTCCGGGGCCGCTCACCCGGTACATGATGCTGGCGGAGAACATGGATCCGCAGGTGGTGCGCTGGGCGCTGGCCAACGTGCCGGCGGACATCGCCGGGGGCGTGGGGCGGCAGTTCGCCCGGTGGATCATCTCCAGCAAGTTCACCTCCTATGACGGCGAGTTCGACTACCGCGAGCCGTTGGCCGGGGTGCGCATCCCCTTCCTGTTGATCGCCGGCAGCCGGGACCTGCTCGCGCCGCCGCTGGCGGTGGCCCGGGCGAAGGAGCACCTGGGCGGGCCGGTGAAGATGCTGGTCGCCGGAAAGGGCCACGGCTTCGCGGAGGACTACGGCCACGCGGACCTGGTGCTGGGCCGCAAGGCGCCGGACGAAATCTTCCCCCAGGTGGAGGCCTTCCTGACGTCCAACGCCACGAAGCTCTAGGGCCCCTCCCCGTGGGTTGTCGGGGCCCCGACGCCGTGCTACCCGGAAGGCCGTCCCATGGGCCCATCCGTTCGCTTCCCATCCCGGCCATGACGTCCCGCTTGAAAGCCCCGCGGCCCGGCACCACCGTGGAAGGTCCCCCGCTGTCCCTCCCGAGGCCTCCGCGCATGCGTCCTGCTTTCCTCCGCGCCTCCCTGCTGTCCTGGTCCGCCGCCCTGGTTCTCGGGGTGGGCGTGCTGGGCTCCGCCGGCTGCCGTCCGCCGACGCAGGAGGGCCCGGACCCCGCGGTGGTGGCCACCGTGAACGGCGAGTCGCTCAGCCGCACGGACTTCGAACAGGAGCTGGGCCGGGAGCTGGCCACCACGGAAGGGCCTGAACCCACGCCTGAAGAGGTGGAGCCCTTCAAGCGCGCGCTCGTGGACACGCTGGTGAAGCGGATGCTGCTGCTCCAGGCGGCCAAGCAGAACAACATCGCGGTGACGCCCGAAGAGGTGGACCGGGGCGTGCTGCGGCTGTCGGGCGACTACCCGGCCGGCAACTTCAACGAGGTGCTCGCCCAGGGGCAGTTGTCCATGGCGGAGCTGCGCGCGCGGGAAGCGAGCCGGCTCACCATCGAGAAGCTCTTCACCCACCACGTCTATTCGCGCGTGGCGGTGACGGAGGAGGAGCTGCGCGCGTACTACGCGGCGCACGAGGCGGACTTCCAGGAGCCGGAGGAGGTCCACGCGGCGCAGATGGTGGTGAAGGGCCTGGACGAGGCGCGGCGGCTCCAGGTGCAGCTCAAGTCCGGCAAGAAGTTCTCCGACCTGGCGCGGCGCTATTCGCTCAGCGCGGACGCCAAGGTGGGCGGGGACCTGGGCTTCTTCCCCCGGGGACAGATGCCGCCGGCCTTCGACGAGGTGGTATTCAAGCTGGGGGTGGGGCAGGTTTCGGACGTGGTGTCCACGGAGTACGGCTACCACCTGTTCAAGGTGCTGGAGCGCAGGGCGGCGAGGAAGCGGGAGCTGGTGGAGGTGCGCTCGAAGGTGGAGGCCCGCCTGCTGGAGACCAAGCGGGCGGAAGCGCAGGAGGCCTTCGAGAAGGACCTGCGTGAGAAGGCGCAGGTGGTGGTGAACGAGGCCACGCTGCAGACCATCCGCGGGCGGCCGGCGCCGCAAGCGGCGAAGTGAAGGACTTTTCCGGGGGCCTGCTGGTTGGCCGTCCCGGGGTTTCGTGGAGAGGGTCGTTGCGATGAAGAACCTGGTGGCGTTCCTGGCGGCGGTGATGCTCCTGGCGGGCGGTACGTCCGCGCGCGCGGAGCTGGTGGACAAGGTGGCGGCGGTGGTGAACCGCGATGTCATCGCGCTGTCGGAAGTGCAGTTGCGCGCCGCGCCGGAGCTTCAGCGCATCAACTCGGAAGTCGACGCGCGCAAGCGCACCGAGGCCCGCGCGCAGCTCATGAAGAGCGCGCTGGACACGCTCATCGGCGAGAAGCTGATGGAGACGGAGGTGCAGCAGTTGGGCATCACCACCACGGACGCGGAAGTCGAAGAGCTGGTGCAGGACGTGCTCAAGCAGAACAACGTCCCGGACATGAAGCAGTTCGAACAGATGCTCATCAACGAGGGCTACACGCTCGCCAGCTACAAGGACATGCTGCGCAAGCGCGTCGTGCGCGACAAGCTCCTGCGCATGAAGGTGGGCCCCAAGGTGAAGGTCACCGAGGAGGACCTCAAGGCCGCGTACACCCAGTACACGCGCATGGAGAGCGAGGACGTGGAGGTGCACGCCCGCCACATCCTGGTGCAGGTGGACGCCAAGGCCACGCCGGAGCAGGTGGCCGCCGCGAAGCAGAAGGCGGAAGGCATCGCGAAGGAGGCCCGCCGTGAGGGCATGGACTTCTCCGCCCTGGCGAGAGCCCGCAGCGAGGGCCCCAGCGCGGCGGACGGCGGTGACCTGGGCTACTTCAAGCGCGGCGTGATGGTGCCCGCGTTCGAGAAGGCCGCCTTCAACCTCAAGCAGGGCGACGTGAGCGAGCCCATCCGCACCAACTTCGGCTGGCACATCCTGAAGGTGGAGGAGCGCCGCAACGTCGCGGTGGCCTCCTTCGACGAGATGAAGCCCAAGTTGGAGTCCAAGCTCCTCTCCGAGAAGACGGAGAAGTTCCTGGAGCAGTACGTCCAGGAGCTGCGCTCCAAGGCCAACGTCGAAGTGAAGATGTGAAGCGCACCCCGGTGGCCACGACGCCCGCGCTGCCTCGCGTGGGCATCTCCCTGGGGGACGTGTCGGGCATCGGGCCGGAGGTGACGGCCCTGGCGCTGGCTCGCCCCGCGGTGCGCCGCGCGCTGGTGCCGGTGGTGTTCGGGGACGGGCCCACGCTGGAGGGCTTCCCCCTCTTCCGCCGCTTCCCTCGCGTGTCCCTGGAGGAGCTGGGGCGCACGACGGGGCCGGCGGTGGTGGAGGTGACGCGGCTTCAGGAGAAGCACCGCGTGCCGGGCAAGCCTTCACGCGAGGGTGGCAAGGCGCAGTACGCGTACGTGCGGGCCGCCATCGACGCGATGCGCGCGGGCTCGGTGGACGCGCTGTGCACCGCGCCCGTTTCGAAGGAGGAGATTTCGCGCGCGGGCATCCCCTTCATGGGCCACACGGAGGTGCTGGCGGACGCGTTCGGCGTGGACGTGTTGATGATGATGGACGGGCCGCGCGTGCGCATCGCGCTGGCGACGAACCACGTCCCCATCTCCGCGCTGCCGAAGCTCTTGACGGTCGAGAAGCTGGTGGCGCAGCTCCAGTTGCTGTCGCGCAGCCTGGAGCCGGTGGTGGGCCACAAGCCGCGCATCGCCGTGCTGGGCCTCAACCCGCATGCGGGCGAGGGCGGCATGCTGGGACGTGAAGAGGTGGAGGTGATTGGTCCCGCCATCCGCCGCGCTCGCTCCAAGCGGGTGGATGCGTACGGGCCCATTCCCGCGGATGGCCTGTTCGCTCGGCCCGACGAGGTGGGCGCGAAGTACGACGTGGTGCTGGCCATGTACCACGACCAGGGACTCATCCCGGCCAAGGCGCTGGACTTCGAGCGCACGGTGAACGTGACGCTGGGACTGCCGGTGCCGCGCACGTCACCGGACCACGGCACCGCCTATGCCATTGCCGGCACGGGCACCGCGAGCTGCGTGCCCATGATGGAAGCGCTGCTCAAGGCCGCCCGGCTTTCGCGCGGACCTGGAGCAGGTGCTTCGCCAGGTCCTCGCCGTCCGCCAGCGGGTCGATGAGCTTCGCGTGCGTCCCCTTCGCCGTGGCGTCGGGGACGACGAGCGTGGTGACCAGCCCCGTGGGGCAGTGACCCAGACAGGACGCGGGGATGAGCTGGACCTGCCCCGCGAGCCCGTGTGTCTTCAGCGCTTCGCGCACGCGGCGAGGAAGGTCCGTCCCACCCGCCTCCACCGGCAGGCGCATCAGGCACCGGTGGCACAGGTGCACCTCGATGGGGTCTGGACCCTCCGGCACCGGAGGCGCGCGCTTCGTCATGACCCGGAGAGGATAAACGCCTCCGGGACGCGGTGCCCGCCGTTCCTAGAAGACGAAGGGGAAGCGCACGGGGGCGTCCATGGCCACGCGGTGCACGGGGAATTTCCAGCCGCGCACCCGGTCCTCGATGCAGCCGGCGAGCGGCGAGCCGCGCAGGGACTCGGTCTCCATGGCCACGCCGGACACGCTGCCGGCGGTGTCCACCGACCAGCGAACCTGGAATCGGCCGCCGTTCTCCAGGGCCGTGCCGGCCTTGAAGTTCTGGACGCAGGCGGCGATGGACGGCTGGTTCGTGAGGACGACCGCGCTCACGTCGGAGGGAGACAGGCGCTCCGGGCCGTCGGCGCTGGGGGCCGGCGGGATGTAGACGGTCTTCTCCGGGGCCTGCTTCGATACCTGGGCCTGGGCGGACTCCGCCTCTTCGGTGAAGCCCATCTCGCGCGCGAAGTCCTCGTCGAACTCCGAGCCCGGCGGCGCGGCTTCCTCGGCCTCGGCGGCGGCAGCCAGACGGGCCTGCTCGATTTCCTCGGCGGTGATTTCACGGCCGAAGGACAGCTCGCGCACCTCGCCCGTGTCCTCCGGCTCCTCGAGCGTGGCGGCACGCTGGGCCACGGGGGCCTTCTTCTTCGTCACTGGAGCGGACGCCGTGGGCGCCTGGATGTCCGGGGCCAGCGTGTGCAGGCCGGTGGTGAGGCCCACGTTCGCCGGGCCCGCGAACACGGGCCCGTTCGGCGTGAGGGACTGCGCGGCGCGCTGGGCTTCCGTCAGCGCGGACGTGCCCACCGTGTTGGAGACCGACGCGGCGGCCTGCTGGAAGTCACCCGCCGGCTGCCAGCCCGACGAGCCCGAGCCACCGTAGAAGCCCTGGGTGCCCATGACGCCCTGCGAATTCGTGGTGGCCTGAGGGGCCGCGCCCTGACGCGAACCCGCCACCTGCGCGGACTGCGCTTGCGACGGCGCCTGGGCGCTGAACACCGGCTGATCATTTCCCGAGGTCAGTCTCACACCCGCGACGACGAGCAGGCCCGCGGCGAGCGCGCCCATCGCCACGGCGCTGACGAAGGAGAAGGGATTCATCCCCAGGATGCGCGTCGACACGTCGGCGATGGCCGGCGGCGGAGCCTCGGGGGCTGGCGCTTCGTAGGGCACCCACGGCTGCGGCGAATAGGCCGCGGCCGGAGAGTCAGGCGAGGCCCAGACATGGGCTTGAGGAGCGTTGTCCCACGACGAGGCTTTATCGGAGGACGGCGACTCCTCGGCGCGCAGCCACTCCGGGATGACGAAGTTCGCGGCCTCGTCCGACAGCGACATCGGGACTTCCGTGTCGTCGTTGGAGGACTGCGGCAGCGACTCCAGCCAGGACTCTTCCGTGGAGGCCAGGTCGAGCAGCGCGCGCATGGAGCCGGTCGCGGCGACTTCCTGCACATCCTCGTCGATGTCGATGTCCTGGCAGGGACCGGAGAAGAGCGCGCGATCCAGGCACGCATCCAGCTCCGCGTCGAAGCTTTCGGAGTCGTGGGAGAAGCCCGCACCGCCCGAGGAAACCGGCGTGCCGAGACCCTGCGCACGCGACAGCCCATCACCCGTCAGAAGCTCGCTCATGCCACCCTCCCGCCGCCCTTACCGCGCCAGACCACCAACCCACCCGACCGCCAGGGGGCCGATACTAGGAACGGCTCCCATTCGCGCCACCGCGAGCGTCATGTCCTGAACGCTCCGGCCGCCGTTTTCCCGTTGGCATGGGCTGAAACGTACGGCCCCGCACTCCACGGTGTGGGCCCCTGGACGGATGGGGCCCGGGTTTCCACCGCGTGGATCAGTAGCGCGGGACGCTGCCGGCCTTGGGCTTCAGGCTGCTCGGCGGGGCCTGAACGCCGTTCACGCTCAAGCCCGGGTGCATGAAGGACGATGCGTTCTCCAGGAAGGCCGCCGGGAAGTTCAGCGTGGGCTTGGAGATGTCATCCAGCGCCTTCATCTGTTCAGGCGTGAGCTTCAGGTCCAGCGCGCCCAGGTTGTTGTCCAGTTGCTCCAGCGTGCGCGCGCCCAGGATGGTGGACGCCACGCCCGGACGGTTCTGCACCCAGGCCAGCGCCACGCGCGCCACCGTGGAGTCCTGCTCCTTCGCCACGCGCTGGAGCAGGTCGATGAGGTCGTAGGTCTTGTCGTTGAGCGAGCTCTCCGCCCACGCGCCCCGGTCCGCCTTCTGCTTGCCCGCGTTCTGGCGCGTGTACTTGCCGCTGAGCGCCCCGCTGCGCAGCGGCGACCACGGCGTCACGCCCAGCCCCAGCTCCAGCGCCATGGGGATGAGCTCGCCCTCCACCGTGCGCTCCAGCAGCGAGTACTCGATTTGCAGCGCCACCAGCGGCGCCCAGCCCCGGAAGGATGCCGTCATCTGCGCCTGCGCCACCTTCCACGCGGGCGTGTCGGAGAAGCCCACGTAGCGGACCTTGCCCGAACGCACGAGGTCATCCAGCGAGCGCATCGTCTCCTCGATGGGCGTGTTCGCGTCCCAGGCGTGCATCCAGTACAGGTCGATGTAGTCCGTCTGGAGCCGGCGCAGCGACTCCTCGCACGCGGCCATCACCGACTTGCGGTTCGCGCCGCCGCCGTTCGGATCCTTCTCGAAGAGGTTGCCGAAGAACTTGGTGGCGATGACCACCCGGTCGCGCTTCGCGGGGTCCTTTCCCAGGTGGTCCCCGATGATCTTCTCCGAGTGGCCGAACGTGTACACGTTCGCCGTGTCGATGAAGTTGCCGCCCCGCTCGATGAAGCGGTCCATGATGGCGTTGGACGTCTGCACGCTGCTGCCCCACCCCAGGTCCTCGCCGAACGTCATGGCTCCCAGGCAGAAGGGACTGACGCGCAGGCCGGAGCGGCCCAGGGTGACGTAGTGATTGAGCGACATGGAAGGGGTTCCCCCGCGTAGAAAGTGGCACGGATGAAGGCGCGCGGAGCCAATCCCAGACGCCCCACCGCGCCAACGGCCCTGGCCTCCGGACGTCCAACGCGGAACAACGTCTGTCCTGAATCCGCCTTCCGCAAGACATCCGCGCGCTTCAGCGGGCCGCGGAGGTCGGTGGGTCCTCCAGCGCGCAGCCATACACAGGCGTTTCGCCGCCCGCACCGCCTTCACGCAGCACCCGCTCCAACGCCATGCGCCCCGGGCTGTCCCCTGCGTGCCCCCGCGCCACGGTGAGGCCTCCACTGAAGCGCAGGTGGCCTTCCGCGCCGTAGAGCACCACGTGTCCGGAGGTCGTCGCGCCGAAGCGCTTCGCCTCCACGCCGCCCGGATCCTTCAGCACCGTGACGCCGGGGATGCGCGCGGCGGCGCGCCACAGCTCGCCCTGCTCCCAACCGTCCTCCAGTCCCTCCGGACGCAGGAACAGGACGAACGCATCCGCGCGCCCGCCCGCGTGCACCATCAGCGCTTCGAGCTCCGCGACGCTGGCGCGCGTGCAGGGACACTTCGGGTGCGCGAGCATCACCAGCACGGGTCGCCCCGCCTGACGCGTCAGCCGCGTCCCTTCCGGCCACCGCTCCACCATCGCCTGCGCGTCCCCAGGCGTGAGCGAGTACCGCGCCAGCGTCACGAGCCCGAAGCCGATGCCGCCCAGCCACAGCGCGCCCGCGAGCACGAGCCATCCCCGGGAGGAAGGAGTCTTCATGCGAGGTGTCTCCAGGAAGGGGTCGACGCTACCGGCTTCCGCCCCGGCACTGGCAGGTCCCCTCCCCGCGGTCCCGGCAAGTGTCCGCTTCCCGCGCGCACCACCGCCCGTGAGGGTCCACCTCCGACATGGGCCTGTCACTCGGCAGACCGTCCGTTCCGCGATAAAGGAGCGTCCATGCGAATCCTCTTCCCTGCCCTGCTGGGCATGACGCTGGCCGCCGTGGGTTGCTCCTCCTCCCAAGAAGTGGTGACTCCGGATGAGGAGCTCGTGGAGCGGGGCCCGAAGACCATCGCCGTGGATGGCGACCCCAACGGCCTGTGGTGGGACGCGGAGAGCGCGACGCTCTTCATGGCGGACGACGAGAACAACCGCGTGCTGCGCTACCGTGATGGCGAGGGCATCTCGCTGGTCGCGAACCTTCCCGTCACCTCCGCCGACAGTCCGGGCCTGGGCGCGCTGGCGCGGCTCACGGACGGCACGCTGGTGGTGGTGCGCTTCGGCGGTGGCACCGCGGGCGACATCGTCTACGTCCGGCCAGATGGCAGCTCCGCGGTGGTGCCCAACCTTCCGCCCGAGCGCCGCCGCATCGGTATCACCGTCACGAAGGACGGACAGCTGCTGGACGGCTACTTCGTGCGCAACAACAACGTGAACGTGGGCAGCGTGGCCCGGCTCACCCTGGAAGGCACCGAGCAGGAAGTGGTGGGTGCGCTCGTGAAGCCCGTGGGCGTGCTCGCGGTGGACGACACGCTGTACATCTCGGATCAGATCGCCGGGAAGGTGTACCGCTCGCCGCTGTCCAATCCGTCGCAGCTCGTGCCCTTCGCCACGCTGTCCAGCCCGGACCTGCTGGCCCAGGGCCCCGGGGACACGCTGCTCACCGGCAGCCGGGACGGCACCGTGCTGAGCATCCGCCCGTCGGGCGAGGTGAGCGTGCTGGCCGGTGGCTTCCAGCAGCCGCACGGCATCGCCTACGACGCGAAGAACAAGCGCATCTTCGTCGCGGACCATGACGGCGACCCGACCAACGGCACCACCCACACCCTGCGCATCCTGCCCATCGCGGAATGAACCGCCCGCTCACGCTCGTCTCCCTCGTCCTCCTGTCCGCGTCGGGTGCCCGCGCGCAGGGGCCGCGCATCACGCCCACGCTCGTGGGCGAGGTGGACTACCGCGTCCACGCGGACGACATCGAAGGCCATGACGGCTTCGCGCTCGCGCGCCTGCGGATGGGGGCGCGGGGTGAGCCGGTGCCGTGGCTCGTCGCCGTGGGCACCGCGGAGTGGGCGCAGGAGAAGCCCGCGCTGCTCGACGCGTACATCGACCTGCTCATCATCACCGGCCTGCGCCTGTCCATCGGCTACGCGAAGACGCCGCTGTTCCCCGCCGGGCGCGACCAGAGCATCGAAACGCTGCCCATCCCGGAGCTGCCCCTGGTGACGCAGGCGTTCTGGGCCCGGCGTGACCTGGGCCTGGAGGCGCAGTGGACGCCCGCGTCGCTGCCCCTGGAGGGATGGCTGCGCTTGGGCAATGGCTCCGGCAGCCCGCTGGGCAACGACAACGCTTCGCCTTCCGTGGACGCGCGGCTGGATGTGCATCACAGCGGCGTGCGCCTGGGCGCGGGCGTGCACGTGGAGGACGCGTTCGACCGGCCCGGCATCGGTGGGCGGCTGCCGCAGAACTTCCTCTTCTACCGACCGCCGCCGGTGTCCGGCTATCGCACCGTGACGGAGGCGCATGGCCGGCTGGACGCGGGGCCCGTGCGCGTGGACGTGCAGGCGGCGGCCGCGTGGGAGCACCGCTCGCGGGACACGGATGGAAATCCGGCCACGCCGCGCGAATCGCTGCCCACGATGAGCAGCCAGGGTCTGGGCGTGGAGGCGTCCTGGGTGGTGCGCGGCCAGCCTCGTAAAGGCAACCAGTGGCCCGAGGCGCTCGCGGGCGTGGGCTCCGAGGGCATCCCTTCCGGTTCGCTGGAAGTAGCCGCGCGCATGGAGCGGCTGTGGCTGGGACGCGGCGCGGAGGACGTGCAGCCCGGTGGCGCGACGGGCGGCGCGTTGAGCTTCCGCTGGTGGGTCACCGGCTTCCTGGGCGTGGGCGTCGCGGGCTACGTGAACCACTACGACACCCCGCCCGTGGAAGAGCCCACGCGGGACTGGACGTACCTGGCGCTGCTGCGCACCACGGTCAGCCTGCACTGAAATCCCGTCAGCGGTGGTGCGCGTGCTGTCGGTCCGCGTGGTGCTGGAGCTGGCGCCGCGCGGCCTCGAAGGCGTCGGTGACGGCCTGGTACGCGTCCGCGTGGGTCGTGGGTTCGGCGGGTTCGCGATCCGCGATGATGTCCCGGCCGGGCACATGCAGCTCCACGCGGACGTGGAAGTGATGGCCCTGCGCGTGGTGGCGGTGGGGTTCCTCCACCACGACGTTGCAGCCGGTGATGCCCTCGAAGAACTGCTCCAGCTTGTCGGCCTGCTCGCGGATGTGCTCGCTCAGGGTGTCGCTCGTCTCCATGCCCCGGTAGGTGATTCGCAGTGCGCGCTTCATCGTCCGCCTCGGGTGGGGGCTCCGTGTCCGGAGCCGGTGTGTGCACGGAGTTCAGTGCATACGTCCAGCCAACGCGCGTCCGCAGGGAGCCGCCGCATGAGCGCCGGGGCAGGATGGGACGTGCGCGCGTGCACACGGGGCACAATGCCTCACGGCGACCCGTGCTTGAGCTTCAACGTGCGACGGTGAAGCGACCCCGCCCATGGGTATGGGGGTCCAAGCAGGAGCGCGCAGCAAGGGTGTCGCATCAGCTACTCCTCGCCCCGGAGCCAGAACCAAGATTCGTTGGAGTTGAGCGCGCCTTCGAGGAACCCAGAGAAGGAATCAGCAATCTGCCGGTTGTAGGCCGGATCCGGGAACGCTTCGCGATAGCCGTCACGGATGGGGTATCGGCCACCGGCCTGCTGGCTCACGTCGAGAAAGATGTAGTTGGTGTCCTGGACCTCGCAGACCGCGTACCAGGACGCGGGGCCGGCCTTGTCCGTGTCGTTCTTGAGCAGGACCACGCGCGCACGGCGAACCTTCGCCAACGGATAGAAGGAGAATGCAGGGTCTATCCGGTCGAACAGATCCGCGCCGTCACAGTGCAGATAGAAGGCGCGGAGGTCGGGGTCCAGTCGCCACCCCACCCTTTGCTCGAACGCTTCGATTTGTGCCTCGGTCGCGGGCGGGTTGGGAAAGTGGAGGCGTGACACCTCCTCCAGCAACGCGGTCATCGGCACGGAACTATTCGCCATAGGGGTGATCCACTCCGGGAGTCGTCCACGGGGGCTCATTCGCGTAGCACTGGTTATAGGGCCCAAGCAGGTCCTCGTGGAGGTCCTGCGGGAACGGGAGGATGTTGTCCCATTCGGTGGGATTGCCACCGTGCTGGAGGTCCCGGATGTGGTGGCCCTGGTAGGGCTTCCCGTTGGCTTCGGTCGGCCATGCCCCGAAGCGCTCGGCCCACTGCTCCCGGAACCCCTTTCGGGGGTTCTTCCAACGGCCGCGAGCGGCTTCGTTCTGGATCGGGCTCAGCGTCGAGTAGTTGCAGCAACACTGCGTCATCCCGAACCGGCTTCCCGCCCGAACCATCGTGCCTTCGAAATCCATCTTCACGTCGGCCAGCCACATGCAGCCCTGGAGGACGTGCCCGCTCTCAGCGCACTTCTGCCGACAGTAGTTCATGATCTGTGAACTGCACTGCCAGGGGCCATAGTGGATGACGGTTCGAAACTGGCCTCCGCCGGGCACGGACACCCGGGGGCCCACCCACTTCCGGTACGAACCTGAAGTGGAGGGCAACGGCGCCTCGGCGCACGACACCTGAATCAACGGGCCTGCAAGGACCGCGATGCAACACCCGTGTCGCGCTTCGTTCTTTCTCATCCACTCCGAGACTACAGCGCGGTTCCCAAGAGTCTGCGGACGGATTCAGCTCGGAGACGGGATGGGCGCGCGGCCGGACTCCACGACCTGGGGCCCGCGCCCGGGGAACTGCACGGCGGCTTCGCGCTCCTGCTGCTTCTCCAGCAACTTCACCTGCGCGAGCCCTCGCCCGTGCCCGTCATGTCCAATACCGCCGCCCCCCGCACACGCCCTTCACGCAGCGCCTGGAGCGCCTCGTTCGCCGCGGAAAGGGGGAACACCTGCACCTCCGTGCGCACGGGCACGCGCGGCGCCAGCGCCAGGAAGTCCAGTGCGTCCGAACGCGTGAGGTTCGCCACCGAGCGCACCACCCGCTCCTCCCACAACACCGAATAGGGAAAGGAGGGAATGTCACTCATGTGGATGCCGCCGCACACCACCACGCCGCCCTTGTCCACGGCCCGCAGCGCGGCGGGCACCAGCGCGCCCACCGGGGCGAAGAGAATGGCCGCATCCAACGGCTCCGGCGGCGGCACGTCCGAACCTCCCGCCCACACCGCGCCCAGCTCCCGCGCGAACGCCTGGCCCTTCACGTCGCCCTCGCGCGTGAAGGCATACACCTTGCGCCCCTGGTAGCGGGCCACCTGGATGAGGATGTGCGCGGCGGCGCCAAAACCATACAGCCCCAGCCGGGGCCCCTCACCCGCCATGCGCAGGCTGCGAAAGCCGATGAGCCCCGCGCACATCAGCGGCGCGGCCTCCAGGTCCCGGTACGACGGCGGCAGCGGGAAGCAGAAGCGCGCATCCGCGACGGTGTACTCGGCGAAGCCCCCGTCCAGGTCGTAGCCCGTGAAGCGCGCCGTGTCGCAGAGGTTCTCCCTCCCCCAACGACAGAAGCGGCACTGCCCACAGCTCCACCCCAGCCACGGTACGCCCACGCGCATCCCGGGCACGAAGCCGCCCACCCGTTCGCCCGCCATCACCACCGTCGCCACGATTTCGTGGCCGGGCACCAGCGGCAGCTTCGGGCGGGTCAGCTCACCGTCCACCACGTGCAGGTCCGTGCGGCACACGGCGCAGGCGTGCACCTTCAACAACACCTGCTCCGGCCCGGGCTCCGGAATGGGGAGGTGCTCCTCCCTCAACGGCTGCCCGGGTGCGTGGAGCACCATCGCCCGCATGGTCCCTGGCATGACCCGCCTTCCTTCCCGCCCGCGGCCTTCGCGGGTGATGAAGACAAGGTAGTCAGTGCCAGACGACCCGACCGCTGCCGTTCACTCGCGCCTGGGTCGAGATGGCATGGCCGAAGAGGTCCACGTTCCCCGACGAGTCGACCGTGATGACCGCCCCGCCCCCGTCCACGAACGCGATGACGTTTCCCGACCCCTGCGACACGATGTCCACGTCCACCGCCCGCAGGCCCTGGGCGCTCATCCGACCGCTGCCGTCCAGCCGGGCCAGCAGCCGGTTGGTCACTCCCGTGAGCGTCATGTGGCCGGAGCCATTCGTGTTCGCGCGCACCAGCTTCGCGCTGCCGGACCATGTCAGCTCGCCCGAACCGGATTGGGTGAAGTCCACCCACTCCGCCATCCGCTCGCCGGCCGTGCACAGCTCCATGCGCCCGGAGCCACCGAGCTTCGCATCCAGGGTGTGGACCCCTCCGCAGAAGGACAGCGTGCCAGAGCCCTTCGCCACCAGCCGCACGTCATCCTGGCCCTGCTCGAACCCCTCCACCCGCAGGGTGCCGGAGCCGTCCTGGACGATGCCCACCACGCGCGGCACCTGGACCTCCACCCGCGCCTGCCCCTTGGGCGTGAACGCACCGTCCGTTTCGATGACGAGCGTCTGCCCGGCCACCACGAAGGTGCGCACGCTGGCCTGGAGGTTCGAATCGATGACGACCTTCACGTCCGCCACCTCCGCCTCCCTCACCACCACGTCCAGCGAGCCGTGGTTCTCCACGTTGATGAAGCCGGCCCCGGAGCCCACGGGACGCCCCTCCGTCACGGTGTCGCCGTTTCCCTGCATGTTCTCGGTGAAATAGCAGCCGGTCGTCAGACCCGCCGCGAGCACTGCCACCACCAGGCGCTTCCACATGGTTCCCTCCCGCTTCATGTCGATGACCTCGCGCTACAACTGCACGCCCAGGAGCACGCCGGGCCACACGCGCACGGTGGTGTTGCCCCCGTCGGAGACGCTGCGCCATTCAGGCCCGATGCCCAACTCCTCCCACCGGTCGCCGTTGTTCCAGGTGACCAGCGTGTTGCCGGTGACGCCGCCAATGAGCGCGAAGCGCTTCGCCACCTGCCACCCCGCCACCAGCCGCAGTTGCCCGAGCACATTCAGGCCATCACCGTCGCGAAAGAGGTTGTCGGCATGCACGCTGGAGCCAATGGCCTCCAGGTCGAAGAACAGACGTCCCGTCGGGATGTGCGTGCCGAAACCGAAGCCCGCGACATAGCGGCGACGGTGGGTGTTGGTGCCGGGATTGAACCCCACCGTCAGCAGCGTGTGGAAGTGCTGGCTGCCAAACTTCAACGCCACGTTCGTGTACGCGACATCACTGGCCCACAACTGCACGTTCGCCTGACCATTTCCGATGAAGCTCAACAGTCCCAGCGCCTCGCCCTGGGACTCGCGCGCCACGTTCAGCAGGCCCAGCTGCAACCCCTCCACCTTGCTCGCGATGTTGACGAGCCCCACCTGCGCGCCGGACACGTCCCCGCCCACGTTGAGCAGCGACAACTGCGCGCCCCGCATCTCCCTCGCGTAGTTCAGGCCCGTGGCGGCCTGGAGGCCGTCCATGGACGGCGCCACGTTGGCACCCACCGAGGCCTGGACGCCCTTGAGCGCCCCACCCGCGATGTTCGCGCCCACCGAGAACTGCCCGCCCACGCCGCCCGAGCCCGCGATGTTCGCGCCCACCGAGAACTGTCCGCCCGACAGCGCCCCGCCCGACACGTTGCCGCCCACCGCGAACTGCCCGGCCGCCGCCGCGCCCCGCACCACGTTGAGCCCCACCGCGGCCTGAAGCCCCTCCAGTTCGCCCGTCACCACGTTGCCGCCCACCGCGAGCTGCACGCCCGAAGCGGTACCGCGCACCACGTTGGCCCCCAGCGCAAGCTGCCCCCCAGAAAGCGACTGCCCCACCCAGTTGGCCCCCATCGACATCGCGAGCCCGTCCACCCGCTTCGCATGCGTCCCGAGCAGGCCCACCGCGAACGTCGTCACCAGCCGGCCCGTGTCCTTGCCCGCCGTGCTCACGTGCGGCATGACCATCAGCACCGCCGGGACGTGGATCTCCTCCGGCTCCGAGCGCTGCGCCACGGCGGCCTGCGCGGGCTCACCGCCCGTCGCGGCCTCCACCAGGGGCGCGGCGGACAGCACCGTGACGGGGGCCGCCACGACCGGGGCTGCCTGGGTCTCGGTACCCGAGGGCGCCTCGGAGACGGGCTTCGGATCCGCGACCACCGAGGCAGCAGCAACCTTCGCGGGCGACACCGGCGCCTGGGGCTCCTGAGCCTGGGCCACCCCTCCCGCCACCGCGACCAACACCCCAACGCACACCGCGACCTTGCGCTTCATCGCCTGGACCTTCCTGAACGGGTTCCGAATGGCACCGCCCTCCGGATGCCTCCCTCGTGGGGAGCCCGGGGCGCCGCCGTCATGTCGGGGCGTCGTCGCCCCTCGCGGACACAGGAACACCGGCCCCTTCCAGAACTGTCACCTGCCTGTCGCCGTCCCCTCGAAGCACCCGTTTCCGGCGCCCCCGGCCGCTACGCTTTGCCCATGCGCTCGTCCCGTCCCCCACACGCCCCACCGGGCCCCACCCGCCGAGACCTCCTCGTGGCGGGGATCGGCGCCGCGCTCACGCCCTCCGTCGCAGCCCTCGCCCAGACTCCCGCCACCGCCCAGGGTCCCCGCATGCTCACCCGTCCCATCCCCAGCTCGGGCGAGGCCCTGCCCGTCATCGGCCTCGGCACCTGGCAGACCTTCGACGTGGGCGGCACCCCGGCCGAACGCGCCCCGCTGGCGCAGGTCCTCCAGAAGTTCTTCGCCTCCGGTGCGCGCCTCATCGATTCGTCGCCCATGTACGGGCGCTCCGAGGCCGTGGTGGGCGACCTGTTGAAGCAGTCAGGCCAGGAGAAGACGCCCTTTCTGGCCACCAAGGTCTGGACGCGCGGTAAGGCCGAGGGCGCCGCTCAAATCCAGACCTCCCTCCAGCGCATGGGCCACGGCCGCGTGGACCTGATGCAGGTGCACAACCTGCTCGACGTGGACATCCACCTGCCCGTGCTGCGGGAGCTGAAGGCCGCGAAGAAGATCCGCTACCTCGGCGTCACCCACTACGCGCGCAGCGCCTTCGACGACCTGGAGCGCCACATCAAGAGCAGCGCCCTGGACTTCGTGCAGTTGCCCTATTCGCTCGCGATGCGCGACGCGGAGGCGCGCCTGTTGCCCGCCGCGAAGGAGCACGGGGTCGCCGTGCTCGTCATGGAGCCCTTCGACAAGGGCAACCTCTTCCGCAAGATGAAGGGCCGCCCCCTGCCCGCCTGGGCCGCGGACTTCGACTGCACCAGTTGGGCCCAGTTCTTCCTCAAGTTCATCCTGGGCCACCCCGCCGTGAACTGCCCCATCCCCGCCACCTCCGACCCCGCCCACCTGGAGGACAACGTGAAGGCGGGCCTGGGACGGCTTCCGGATGAGAAGACGCGCGCGAAGATGGTGAAGCTCTTCGACACCTGACGGTAAAGCGCCCTACGCCGTCAGGTCGGGCGAGGGCGTGTAGTGCAGCTCCCCGCCCGGCTCCAGCACCAGCCCGGTGCCGGGCTCGCCGCCCTCGTCGTCGCGCCCCACCTCCAGCACCTGCTCCTCCGCGTCCCACTGGCCCAGGTAGTACTCACCGCCCGCCGCCATGCAGGCGCGCCCTTCGGACACCAGCGTCTCCACCACTTCCTTCTTGTCGCTGGTCATCCGCAGAAGCGTCCACGTCTTGCCATCCTCGCGGAAGCCCTTCACCAGATCCGCCAGCTCCTCGTCGCGAGGCGTGCCACCGGCCGTCTCCTCGCGCTTCCACGTGCGGGGCTCCTTCGCCGGCTGCGTCTTCTGCCACGCCCGCGCCAGCTCCAGCGTCTTCTGCTGGGCCGCGTCCTGGAGCGCGTGCATCGCGTCCGGCAACTCAATCTCCTCCAACGCCAGGAGCGCCGTCTCCAACTGCAGCGCCTTCAGGCTCCACTCGTTCCACGCGGTCTTCAGCATCCGTGTCGCTCCTGGCCGTCACACCGGCCCTGAAGGGAAGGTGACGTCGCCACGCCCCCTATCACACGCCCGCCTGCCCTGGCGCCGACCAGCCGCGCCGTCGGTGTCCACCGGGTACCCCCTGCCTACCTTGAGCCCCCAGGGAGGCGAGCATGACAACGACACAGAAGGATCCGCAGGACGTGGTGGCGCATCTGGGCAAGCTCATCCACGGCATCAAGGTCGCGATGATGACGACCGTGGACAGCGACGGCAGCCTTCGCAGCCGCCCGATGTGGACCTACGACAAGGACTTCGACGGCGAGCTGTGGTTCTTCACCAACGACCACACCCACAAGGTCGATGAGGTGGAGAAGGACCACCACGTCAGCCTCGCGTACGCCGACCCCGGCAAGGACCGCTACGTGTCCGTCAGCGGACGCTGCCAGTTGGTCCGCGACAAGGCCAAGGCGAAGGAGCTCTGGACCCCTGCCCTCAAGGCCTGGTTCCCCCAGGGGCTGGAGGATCCGAACATGGCCCTGCTGCGCGTCACCGTGGAGAAGGCCGAATACTGGGACACCCCCAACAGCCGCATGGTCCAGCTCGTCGGCTTCGTGAAGGCCGTCCTCACCGGTGAAAAATACCACCCGGGCGACAACCAGAAGCTGGACCGCAACGCCCCCGGCCGCCGCAACTAGCGCCGGCCCACTTCTCCCGACTTCTCAAAATCCCGACATCTGTGTCAGGGAGTGAGTGAAGTCAGGACAGTTCCAGACCCTTGGCACATCCGCCCACCCGACACTCCCGTACAGAGGGAACGTGCCGAGGTGGGCGAGACCTTTGCCCCCCAATCGCTGTTTCTCTGACAGGGCCGTTCGTCCTGGCTTGTGGAGGCAGGCCGGCCCGGGTCATGCACCCGGCCGCCGCCGTGATACGAGCCCGATCAGCCGTCACATCACGTTGAAGTGACGAACGGTTTAGAGTATCAACCATCCGCTTTCGAGATTTTCCACCTTCCGTCCGGCGGTGTGCCGGCGCCGGCTGGAGGGACTGACCTCGGAGACGCTCATTGGGGCGGAGCGATTTCCCGCCTTTTGAAGGAATCAGGACGATGGAGAACAAGAACAAGGTCGCGAAGCCGGAGGGCAAGCTGGCGGTGCTCATCCCGGGCCTCGGCGCGGTGTCCACCACCCTGATGGCGGGTGTGGAGCTTGCGCGGCAGGGCAAGGGCGCCCCCATTGGCTCGCTCACGCAGATGGGCACGGCCCGTCTGGGCAAGCGCACCGACGGCCGGACGGTCAAGCTGAAGGACCTGGTGCCGCTCGCCACGCTGGATGACGTGGTCTTCGGCGCCTGGGACATCATCAGCGAGGACGCCTATCAGGTGGCGCAGCGCTCCGGTGTGCTCAGCGACAAGCACATGGAGCAGGTGAAGCCCTTCCTCCAGGGCATCAAGCCGAAGCCGGGCGTGCATGATCCGGAGTTCGTGCGCCGTATCGCGGCCAACCACATCAAGGCCACGAAGACGCACCGCGAGAGCATCGAGGCCATCCGCCAGGACATCCGGGACTTCAAGAAGGAGCTCAACGCCAAGCGCGCCGTGATGGTGGTGTGCAGCAGCGTGGAGACCTTCCGCCCCATGCCGGAGGCGTTCCAGTCGCTGGCCAACTTCGAGAAGGCGCTGGACTCCAACAGCACCGACGTGAACCCCACGGCGCTGTACACCTACGCGGCCATCAAGGAAGGCGTTCCGTTCGCCAACGCCACCCCCAACGCGAGCGTGGACACGCCCGCGCTGCAGGAGCTGGCGAAGCTGGAGGGCGCGCCCATCGCGGGCCGTGACCTCAAGAGCGGCCAGACGATGATGAAGACCGTCATCGCGCCGGCGCTCAAGGCGCGCATGCTGGGCCTGGAGGGGTGGTTCTCCACCAACATCCTGGGCAACCGCGACGGCGAGGTGCTGGATGATCCGCAGGCCTTCAAGGCGAAGGAAGTGACGAAGTCGAGCGTGCTCGACACCATCCTGCAGCCGGACCTGTACCCGGAGCTGTACAACAAGTACTCGCACAAGGTGTCGATCCACTACTACCCGCCCCGCGGCGACGCGAAGGAGGGTTGGGACAACATCGACATCGTCGGGTGGCTGGGCTACCCGATGCAGATCAAGATCAACTTCCTCTGCCGCGACTCCATCCTGGCGGCGCCGCTGGTCCTGGACATCGCGCTGTTCCTGGACCTGGCCAAGCGGATGGAGTGGCGGGGCATCCAGGAGTGGATGTCCTTCTACTTCAAGAGCCCCATGGCCCACCCGGGTCTGCCGGTGGAGCACGACCTGTTCATCCAGCTGACGAAGCTGAAGAACACGTTGCGCGTCGTCGCGGGCGAAGAGCCCATCACCCACCTCGGGCTTGACTACTACGGGGATGACCTCCCGCTCGCCCGATAAGAACGACTCCGTGTTCAAGTGGCTCGTCACCTTGATGGCGGCGGGCCACTTCGCACTGGTGGTCATCACCGGTCGCGTCCGGTGGGAACACGTCGCGGCGGATCTGCTGCTGGTGGTGCTGGCCTGGGCCGGCGCCGGCCCGCGGCGGTTCCTCCGGGGCGCGTTCCCGCTGTGGCTCACCGGCATGATCCTGGACAGCCAGGGGCTGTGGCTGGGCCTGCGCGGCACCATCCACACCGGTGACCTGTGGAACCTGGAGAAGGCGCTGTTTCCGGCCCCGGGCGGGATGATCTGGCCCGAGTGGTGGTGGAACAACCCCAACACCCCGTTGGACCTCTTGTGCGGCTTCGCCTACGCGGCCTACCTCTACGAGGTCTTCATCGCGGCGCTCCTCTTCTTCTTCTTCAAGAAGGACCGACTCTTCCAATCGCTGTGCTGGGCGTTCTTCGTGGTGAACGCCATTGGCGTCGTCATCTACGTGCTCTACCCGGCGGCCCCGCCCTGGTACGTGCTCAAGTACGGGCCCGGCCCGGCGAACCTGGCGGCCCTGCCCAGCCCCGCGGGCACGGCGCGCTTCGATGCCTTCTTCGGCATCAGCTACTTCGCCAACTTCTACGCGCGAAACCCGAACGTGTTCGGGGCCATGCCGTCGCTGCACGCGGCCTACCCGCTGATGATGGTCCTGGTCCTCTGGTACAAGGGCGTCGCGTGGCGTGTGGGCACCATCTTGTTCGCGCTGCTCGTCGCCTTTTCCGCCGTCTACCTCACGCACCACTACATCCTCGACGTGCTGGCGGGCGGCGTCGCCGCGGTCGTGGCGTTCGTGTTCGTGAGGGCTGTCTTCGCTCGTCGGGACAGGGGTACGCCGGAAGCGGCGTCCGTGTCCCTGCCGTCTGGAGGAAACACCCGTGCATGACAACGTCCTGGCCTTGCTGAGTGGAGACCTGTCCCCCTCGGCGCGCATCTGGACCGCGCTGGCGCCCGCGCTGTTCGCGGTCGCGTATTTCCTCGGCGGACTGCTGCTGTTCTGTATCCGGTGCGCCATCAAGGGCATCCCCCGGGACGCGGAGACGCTGACGCGCGGCAAGTCGATGCTGGTGGGCTTCTTCCTGCGCCACTACTTCTTCTGGGTCATCCAGCCGCTCTGGCGGCTGCTGCTGCGCTCGGGGCTGCCGGCCAACGCGCTGTCCATGCTGTCGGGCCTGCTGGGCGTGTCCTCCGGCGTGGCGGTGGCGGCGGGCCGCTTCGCTCTGGGCGGCTGGCTCTTCCTCATGGCGGGCGTGCTGGACGTGATGGACGGCCGGGTGGCGCGCACCCGCAAGGAAGCCAACCCCGCGGGCGCGGCGCTGGACTCCGTGTTGGATCGCTACGTGGACTCCGCGATGTTGATGGGTCTGGCCTGGTACTACCGGGACACCTGGGTGCTCTTGCCCGCGCTGGGCGCCCTGCTGGGTTCGTCGCTGGTGCCGTACGTGCGCGCCAAGGGAGAAGGCCTGGGCGTGAGCGTGCGTGACGGCGCGATGCAGCGGCTGGAGCGGGTGTTGTTCCTGGGCGTGGGCACGGCGCTGTCGCCCATCCTGGAGGCGCTGTTCTGGCCGACGGAGAAGCACCCCATGCACTGGCTGGCAGTGGTGGGCCTGGTGTTCGTCGCCGTCCTGAGCAACGTCACGGCGGTGTCGCGCTTCCGCACGCTGGTGAAGGCGTTGGCCCCGAAGCGTCCCGTGCAGCCGCGCTCCGGCGTGGCGCTGTTCGGCTTCAACGCGGCGGCGGGCGCCATCGCCACGGCGGTGGACTTCGCCGCGGTGCTGGGCATGGTGGAGTGGGCCGGGCTGTCGCCGGTGCTGGCGACGGTGGTGGGCTGCGTGCTGGGCGGCGTGGTGAACTACTCCATCAACCGGGTCATCACCTTCCGCAGCCACGGCGCGGTGGCGCCGCAGCTGGCGCGCTACACGCTGGTGAGCGGTTCGAGCGCGCTGCTCAACGCGGGCGGCGTGGCGCTGCTCACGCTGCACCCGCAGTTGGCATACACGCTGGGCTGGTGGCTGGTGCGCGGCGTCATCTACTTCGCCTGGAACCTGCCCCTGCAGCGTGACTACGTGTTCAACGACACGTCGTCGGACCCGCTGCTGGAGCAGCGGCCCCATGCGGCGTGAGTCGCGCTCGCGCGTCGGGAGGGCCCTGCGACTGGGCGCCCTGCTGACGCTGCTGCCGGGGGTGGCGGCGGCGGGTGCGCTGGAGGTGGCGTTCAACTCCAGCGACCGGTACGGCGAGAGCTTCACCTTCGTCGCGGACGCGGACGACGGCACCTATGTGACGGTGAACCTGTCGGTGACGAACATCGGCCCGGGGTCGCGCACGGGCATCTGCCGCGCCACGGTGCTGCGCCCGGGCAAGCCCGTGTGGTCCCCGCAGACGCGGGTGGGCGGGAAGGAATGGAGCTACGACGCGGCCACCGACACCCTCAAGGTGGGCACGTGCAGCGCGCGGGTGACGGAAACCGGCCTGTCCGTGGAGGCAGCGCTGGACGGCGGCAAGGTGGCGCTGGAGTACGCGAAGAAGCCGGAGCCGTGGTCGCCGGAGGGCTCCACCATCGAGCTGGGCAAGGACCGCTACCGCCACGAGGTGCTGGTGGGTTCGAGCCCCGTGAAGGTGACGCTCCAGGTGCCCAAGGCGGCGGAGGTGTCGCTGGCGGGCGGCGGGTATGTGGACCACTCGCGCAGCACCATCGCGCCGGCGAAGCTGGCGAAGCGGTGGGTGCGCTTCCGCGCGCTCAAGGGTCCGCAGCACGCGGTGGTGCTGGGGCGCGAGGGCCATGAGGGCGACTACGCCCCCGTGTACGTCTGGGAGGACAAGGGACAGGTCCAGTTGCTGGAGGCGTTCACGCTGGCGAGGACGGGGGAGAAGGAGCGCAGCGCGTGGCGGGCGGAGTTCACCGACCGCGAGGGCCGGCCGGCCCTGACGGTGCGCAGCAAGGCCCTGTTGCAGCGCAGCGCGCCGGTGGAGTCGCTGGGCGTGCTGAGCGGGCTGGTGAAGCCGATGGTGGGCTCGCCGGTGACGTACCTGCACCGCGCGGTGCTGGAGCGCGTGGGCAAGGCGCCGGTCGAAGGCCTGATGGAAGTCACACTGGAAGGCGAGTAGCCGGAGGCGAAGGGTCCGTGAGCGAGTCGTTGCTTCGGTCGGTGCATCACGTCCCCGGCGTCCGCGGGTTCGTGCGCAAGCAGGTGTTGAGGGTGGTGGCGCGCGGGGTGGAGTGGACCACCAAGCTGCCCGGCAAGCGCGCCCTCAACGTGTCCCGTGTGAACGAGTGGCTGCACGTGGGCGGCGGCGTGTCCCGCGCGCGCTACGGCGAGCTGAAGGCCCGGGGCATCACGGCGGTCATCGACCTGCGCGCGGAGCGCTGTGACGACCGCGAGGCGCTGGCGGCGCTGGGCATCGAGCTGCTGCACCTGCCGGTGACGGACCGCTTCCCGCCGTCGGTGGAGCAGTTGTCGCAGGGCGTGCGGTGGGCGCTGCCCCGGCTGGACTCCGGCGGCGTGCTGTACGCGCACTGTGAGCACGGCGTGGGCCGGGGGCCGCTGATGGGCCTGGCGGTGATGGTGGCGCGCGGCTGGGATGCGCCGGAGGCGTACCGGGCGGTGCGCCACGCGCGGTGGCAGGCGACGCTCAACGACCGGCAGTTGCGGGGACTCGCGGACTTCGTGGCCGCGTGGACGGGCGTGCCGGAGAAGGCCGCTTGAGAAGCGCGGGCTACTTCGCGTCCTCTTCGTAAAGCGGGAGGAAGTGCGAGCTCGCGATGGACGCGCCCCAGCAGCACTCGGGCTCCCCTTCCTCTCCGCTGGGCAGCGTCGTGTGGAGCGGAGCGCCCGCCTTCACGACGTCGAAGTAGAAGAGGTTTTCCGGAAGGATGACGAACGCGCGGTCCGCCTTGCGCGTGCGCAGGGTGAGCTTCGTCAGCTTCGGATCCGACAGGTTCGCGGCCCCCTTCGGGAAGAAGACTGCCTGATGAGGCTCTGTGGGTGGCTCCTGGGGCTGGTCCTTCAGGTTGCAGTGGTTCTCCTCTTGAGACCACACGTCGACGTCCTGCACACGGCATCCGCCATCCCCTGAGAAGCGGAACAGGGCCTTCACGGTCGTGCGGTAGCAGTCCCCTGCGCCGCAGTCGGCGGCGTGCGCATCCAACACCACCGACAGGCGCACCTGGCCATCCGGGAGCGCCTCTACCATCCCCAGCCGCGCATAGCGTTGGAACAGGGGCGCGCTTGCGCAGGACACGGCGGCCTTGGGTTTCGGAGGTGAGACGGGCTTCTTCGGCTCCTCCGCCATCGCGTTCGGGCAGCAGAGGGACAGGAGGACCGCAAGGCGACGTGTCATGGACATGGACCCATGACATAGCAAACACCGTACCCACGCCCGTGTGGCTCCACGCCCGCGCGACGGGATGGCGCGCACCCTCGTCGTGAAGGCGCGTTGAGGCCCATCACTCCTCGGTCTTGAGCCAGAACCAGCGCCGCTCGGAGCGGAGTGCTCCGGAAAGGAACTCAGAGAACGAGGCGGCAATCTGGGTGCAGTAGTAGGGGTCCGGGAACCCCTCCCGATAGCCATCGATGATGGGGTACCGACCGCAGTGCGGAGGGGCCACGTCCACGAGGATGTAGTTGCTGTCCTGGAGTGCGCACGCGACGTACCACGACGCGGGTCCGGACTTGTCGCTGTCGTCCTGGCGCATGACCACCCGTGCGCGGCGAATCATCGACAGTGGAAGGAAGTGGAAGTCCGGGTCGATGCGGTCAAACAAATTCGCGCCGTCGCAGTGCAGGTAGAACGCGCGCATGTCCGGGTCCAGGCGCCATCCTGTCCAAGCCTCGAACTCCTCGATGTGAGCGGGCGTCGCAGGCGGATTGGGGAAGTGGCACCGCGACACCTCTTCCAGCAATTCGGTCATCGTCGTCATGTCGCTACTCTCCGTAAGGGTAGCTTCCCCCGGTGCCCGTCCACGGGGGCTCATTCGCGTAGCACTGGTTGTAGAGTCCCCCCAGCGTCTCGTGGAGTTCCTTGGGGTACGGGATGATGTTGTCCCAGTCGGTAGGGTTGCCTCCGTGCTTGAGGTCGCGGAGGTGGTGCCCCTGGTACGGAGACCCGTCGGCCTCGCGGGGCCACTCCCCGAACTTCTCCGCCCACCGCTCCCGGAACCCATCGCGGATGTTCTTCCACTTCCCGCGCGCTACGTCGTTCTGGGCCTTGCTCAACGTCGGGTAGTTGCAGCAGCAGTTCGTCATGCCGAACCGGCTTCCGGCCCGCACGATGTCCCCCGTGAAGTCCATCTTCACGTCAGCGAGCCAGATGCAGCCTTGGAGGACGTACCCCTCCCCTGCGCACTTGTCGCGGCAGTAGTTCATGATGTGGGGGCTGCACTGCCAGGGACCGTAGTGGATGACCGTGCGGAAGTTTCCGCCGCCAGGGACCCGGACCTCGGGCCCCACCCACTTCCGGAGGCCGCCCGCGGTGGTCGTCATCGCGCCCTCGGCGCACGCGGTGAGGAGGGCAAACAGGGACAGCAGGGAGTACAGCTTCGGGGTGGTTTTCATGGGGGCGCGCACCCTACTGGGCAGCACCCTGTTCCGAGCGTTTTCTGCCGGAGCCTCCACCACCACGCGCCCACGGCTGACCCACAATGAAAAAGGCCCCGGCGCGGACGCCAGGGCCTTCTCACACCTTCACCGCGCTTCAGCTCTCCGGCGCGGGATGCGGGGTTTCGGCACCCGTCGGCGCGGTCGGCGTGGCGCCGTGCTTGTTGCGCCAGCGGTCCACCAGCAGCAGCAGCGCCGGGAAGCCCACCAGCACGACGACCATGTTCACCGCGAAGCCCAGGTTGGCCAGGTCGCCAATGGAGTTCAGGCCCGGGTGCTTGGCGAACACCAGCGCCAGGAAGCCAATCGCGCTCGTGAGCAGACCGCCCGTGATGGCGCGCCCCGTCTCCGCGTACACCGTGACGAAGTCCGCGCCCGGCTCACCCAACCGTTCAATCAGATGCACGCCCGCGTCCACCGTCGTCCCGATGAGCACCGGGATGACCACGATGTTCAGGTAGTTGAACTGCAACCCCAGGATGGACATCAGGCCCACCAGCGCCGCGATGGTCAGCAGCGTGGGCAGCATGCAGATGACCGCGTTGCGCAGGCTGCCCAGCGTCATCCACATCGCGAAGAACACGCTGAGCACCGCGGCCACCAGGATGCGCGGGCTCTCCTTCGCCACCATGTCCAGGATGTCCGCCAGGATGAGCGCCTCGCCCGCCGCGGACACCTGGCTGCCGTCCGACAACTGGAGGTTGCGCACCTCCTTGGTGAAGCGCCGCGTGCCCACGCCGTCCGACAAGCTCACGTTCGCGTAGACCAGCACCACGCCGCCCTTCTGGCCGGCCGCGGGCTCGAACTGGCGTCGCAGGCTCACGGGCAGTTGCTCGCGCGTGAAGGGCTCCGCCTGCGTCATGCGCACCGCGCGCACCAGGTTGTCGCGCGTGTCCTTGGCCACCTTCTCCGGGTCGATGCGCGAAAGCTTCTTGTGGATGGACTGGAGCAGCGCGTGCTTCTCCTCCTGCTGCGTGGGCACCAGGTCCTCCAGCGCGCCCACGAAGTCGATGGTGGAGTCCTTGCCGTACTGCTCCTTGCGCGCCTGGAGCTGGGTCACCACCTCGCGCTCCTGGCCCTCCTTGTCCGTCAACACCACCACCGGCGTCGCCGAATACCCGAGGATGTGGTCGATGCGGCGATCCAACCGCACGCTCGGCAACGACACGTCATCCAGCTTCGTGGAGTCGTAGTTGAACGTCACCCCGTACGCCTGGCTGATGAGCGCCACCAGCGCCACGCCCAGCACCACCGACACCGCGCGGTAGCGACGCGGCAGGAAGCGCGCCAGCACCGCCATGGGCCCCGACTGCGCCTGGTGCAGGCGCGGCGTCCAGCCCCACTTCGACACCAACCCCAGCATCGCCGGGAGGATGAGCAGGTACGAGCCCACGCTCACCAGCATGCCCACCGCCGCGATGACGCCGAACTCGTGGAACGCTCGGAACTCCGACAGCGACAGGCTCAGGAACGTGAGCGCCGCCACCAACGCGGAGATGAGCGCGGAGAAGCCCGTGTGGCTGAACGCCTCCCGCACCGCCTCCTCCGACGTCATGCCCTCCGAGCGCAACGTGCTCCAGCGCCCCAGCAGGTGGATTCCGTGCTCCACGCCCAGGCCTCCCAGCACCGCGGCGAGGAAGCCCGTCAGCAGATTGACCTGCCCGTACGCCACGCCCACGAAGCCGTAGGTCCACATCAGGCCCGCGGCCACCGGCGCCATGGTGAGGCCCACCGACAGCGCGCTGCGGAAGTGGAACGCCAGGTAGGCCAGCAGCAACACGATGGCCAGCGACGACGCGCGCGCCAGGTCACCGGTGATGACGCCCTGCTGGTCGATCTTCTTCTTGAACGTGCCGGTGAGCTCCGTGCGGAAGCCGGGCCCGTACTTCGACAGGTCCTGCTGCGACAGGTAGTCCTGCACCTGCGCGATGACCTTCTTGGAGTAGCCCAGGTCCGCGGAGCTGCCCTTCGCCTTGAGCAGCATCACCACCATGCGCTCCTGCGGATCCAGGTAGTACAGCTCCCCCTGGCCCGACAGGCGCTGGTTGGCGCCACCCGTGTACTTCTGCTCGATGTCGGTGAAGTCCAGCGACGGGGGCGGCGCCTCCTCCAGCCGCACGAAGAGCGGGTTGGCCTGCTCCTTCTCCCACGCGAAGCGCGCGTCGATGCGCTCCTGGATGATTCTCAGGTCCGGCAGGTCCACGTAGTACAGCGCGTGCTGGTCGAAGAACTGGCTGGGCCGCTGGTAGTTGACGAAGCGGATCTCCGACAGGCCTCCCAGCTTCGGCGCCATGTCATCCACGAACTGCTTGAGCTGCTCCGGCTCCGCGCCAATGCCGGCCACCACCACGTTGCCCATGCCGCCAAAGCGGGTGCGCAGCTTCTCCAGGTCCTGCACGGACTGGAACGAACGGGGCAGCAGGTTCGACAGGTCCGCGTTGAGCGACAGGTCGCGCGCGAAGAAGGTGCCCAGGCCCGTCAGCACCAGCGTCACGAACAGCGCCACCCAGGGTCGTCGGTGGCCACGGGCCGCCAGGGAGCCCATCGCCGCCTCGAACCGTTCGGACCAACGCATCTCGCTCATGGATGTGACTTCCTCATCGTGAGCCCGGCCAAACCGGGCCGCTCACGCGTATATGCCCCGGACCCGCGTGCGTCCAGGCGCAGTCCCGGGGGCCTTCCCGGCCGCATGCTTCCGCCGGGAAGAAGCGCCGCTGAAACAAACACGCAGGTATGCAGCCCCGGCGGGCGGCCCGCCAGTGGATCAACCTCTCCCGTGTACGTCGGGCGCGCACGTCAGGGCGTCACCTGCCCCGCCCCGCGCCGGGTTTCGGGCGGCCGGGCGAGCCCGGCCCTCGCGCCGACGTGCCAGCGGTCCGTGGCATGGCCAGCTTTTGCTGCGACACGGGTCCCTGCCAGGAAGCAGGCGCCCCATGGAGGGGATGCCGCCGCGTGAACCTCGGGCCGGCCGGTGCCGGGACTCCAGGCACGGGCGCCCACGGTGATGGCCTCGGACCCTGATTCGTTCGCCGAACGCTCGTGGATGCACCGGGTGGAGCGCTCGTTGGGTGCGCTCGCCGCGCACAACCACCGCCGCCCCGTCGTCGCCCTGCTCTGCGCCCTGCTCCTCTCCGGCGTGGGCCTGCTGTGCGCCCGGAACCTGACCCTCAACGCGAACCTGGCGGACCTGCTGCCCGACTCCTTCAAGAGCGTGCAGGCCATCAAGACCCAGGAGGAGCGCTACGGGGCCCTGGGGTGGGTGGTGGTGGTCGGCGACGACGCGGACCCCGAACAGCTCCAGCGGTTCGCGAAGGACCTGGCGCCGAAGCTGGAAGCCCTGCCGGGCATCCGGTACGTGGAAATCACCCGCCCCAGCCTCTTCTTCCGCGACCATGCGCTCTACTTTTTGTCGCCAGAAGATTTGAAGGAGGTGGAGCGCCGCATCGAGGCGCGCCTCACCTGGGAGCGGCTGCACGCCAACCCGCTCTTCGTGTCGCTGGAGGATGACCCGGCCCCCTCGCTGGACTTCTCCGACCTGGAGAAGAAGTACGGCGGCAACGCGGTGACGCGCCTGTCCAACAACCCGAGCGAATTCTACCTGGACCCCGCCGAGCGCCGCGTGGTGGTGCTGGCCAAGCCCGAGACGTCGTCCTCGGACCTGACGTTCTCGCGGAAGATCGTCGACGAGGTGCAGGGCGTGGTGAAGCAGCAGGACCTGTCGAAGTACGGGCCCGGCTTCCACACGGAGATCACCGGCACGTTCCAGAAGAAGTTGGATCTCCAGTCGCAGATCACCCGCGACGTGGCGGTGGCCTCCTCGGTGGCCGGGGTGCTGGTGCTGCTGTACCTGTTCCTGCACTTCCGCAGCATGCTCGCGGTGGGGATGGTGCTGGCGCCGGTGGGGGCGGGCCTCGCGTGGACGTATGGCCTGGTGGGCGTGGCGTATGGCCAGGTGAACATCCTGACCGCGTTCCTGGGCGCCATCCTGGGCGGCCTGGGCGTGGAGCACGGCATCCACCTGCTGGGCCGGTACCTGAGCCTGCGCGGAGAGGGGATGGCTTCCGAGCAGGCCACGCGCGAGTCCTTCACGCACACGGGCGGCGCGGCGCTGGTGTCCGCGCTGGTGGCGGCGCTCACGTTCTTCGTGCTGGGCACCTCCGGCCTCCGGGCGTTCCGCGAGTTCGGCGTCATCGCGGGCGTGGGCATGCTGGTGATCATCCTGGCCTACGTGCTGGTGCTGCCGGCGGTGCTGGGGCTCGTGGCGCGTCACGGCTGGAGTCCGCGAAGGACCTCCACCGAGACGAAGGAGGCGCCGCTGGGCCGCATCATCACGCGGCGCCGCTGGGTGCTCACGGCGGTGTCCGCGCTCATCGTCGTGGGGCTGCTCACGCAGATGCCGCGCGTGCGGTTCGACTACAAGGTGTCGTCGCTGGAGGATGACAACCTGCCTTCGTTCGTCCTGGACCGCGCCGTCAACCAGCTCATCGGCTATACGCAGATGCCCCTGGTGGTGCTGACCGACTCCCGCGAGGAAGAGGCGGTGGTCGTCAAGGAGCTCCAGGCGCGCAAGCAGCAACTGGGCGCGGACTCCAAGGTGGACTTCGTCGCGTCGCTCGAAAGCCTAGTGCCCGGGGAGCAGGCCCGGAAGCAGGTCATCATGAGGGACATCGGGAAGCTGTTGGAGGGCGTGCCCGAGGGACAGCTCACCGCCCCGCAGCGCGAAGAGCTGGCGGAGCTGCGCCGGCAGGTGCGAGCCGCGCCGTTCTCCGTGGCGGACCTGCCGGCGGGCGTGCGCCAGCAGTTCGAGGGACGCGGGGAGAAGGGCACGGGCTTCGTGGTGGTGTATCCGTCCGTGGACCAGTCCGACGGACAGGCCATGCGCAAGCTGGCGAAGGAGGTGCGCGGGGTGGCACTGCCGGATGGACGGCCCGCGGTGGTGGCCGGCGAATCGCTGGTGCTCGCGGACATCCTGGACCTGGTGTCACACGAAGCGCCGTTCATCCTGCTGGGGTCGACGCTCGCGGTGCTGCTCGCGATGTGGCTCACATTGGGCGGACTGCGCACCGCGCTCTTGTGCTTGATGCCCACCGTGGTGTCGGTGTTCGCGCTGCTGGGGTTGATGCCGCTCATGAAGCTGGAGTTCAACTACCTCAACATCCTCGTCATCCCGGTGCTCATCGGGACGACGGTGGATGCGGGCGTGCACCTCATCACCCGGCTGGCGTCACCGGAGAGCGACTTCGTGCGGGTGTACTCGGAGACGGGCAAGGCCATCTGTGGCGGCCTGCTCACGAGCGCGGTGGGCTTTGGCGCGCTGTTCCTCGCGGACCACCCGGGCCTGAACTCCATTGGCGCCCTGGCGAACCTGGGCTTCGGCATGAACCTGCTCGTCATGCTGGTGACCTTCCCGGCCCTGCTGCTGGTGCTCTCCGAACGCAAGCGGCGCCGCCGGGCGGTTCCGTCGCGCCCCCGGGGTGAGCACCTCGTGGATGATGGGCAGGGTCCTCACCGGCCCACGCCCGCCAGTTGATGGCCGAGGCGTCGTCCGCCCGGCCGCGCACGCGAAAGGAGCGGGACGATGTCTCAGCAATGGATCTGGATGGGCCTCGCGGCCGGAACGCTGGCGCTCGGCTGCGCCCGCGACACCACCGAGTCCCCCGTCCTGCTCGCGCAGGTGGACCCCAACTCCGCGGGCGCCATCACCAGCGGGCAACCGAATCCGGGGGCTCCGGCGGGAACCATGCCGGCCGCTCCGGCCGGGAGCGTCACGGACCCCGTCTCCGCCAGGACCTACGGCGACCCGGGGACCGACACGGGCGGCAGTGGCAGTGGCGCGGTGCTGCCGCAGCCTTACACCGCGCCGTCGTCCATCACCGGCGCCGCACCTGACAGCGTCACCGGCACCGCACCGGACAGCGTCACTGGCACCGCGCCGGGCAGCGTCACTGGCGCCGCACCGGGCAGCGTCACTGGCTCCGGCGCCGTGCTGCCCCCCAACACGGGCAGCCTGCCAGCCCCTGGCACGGGCAGCACCGTCAGCGGTTCGGGCGCGGTGCTCTCGCCCAACACCGGCAGCACAGCCGCGCCGGGTGCGGGCAATACCGTCAGCGGAAGTGGCGCGGTGCTGCCGCCCAGCACGGGCATCACCGCCCCGGGGGCGGGCACCACGCTCTCGCCGGACACCAACACGTCCAGCAACTCCGTGACGGCGCCAGGCGGCGGCTCCGTGCTTGATGGAGGTGTGGGGCGCTAGGGCCTTCCCATTCCCATGGAAGTGCCCCGGCGCATCGGACGGCGGTCCTCCGGCCGCGCCGTGCGATGGACAGTCGCGCGGATGCAACCGCGCAAACCTGCCTGCCAGTGCCGTTCCCCCAGCAGGCAGGCGGAGAAGCTCCCCCTGCACACACCTCCGGGCCTGCTCACTTTCGGTCCAGCAGGCAGTCGGGACCTTTCAAACAAGCAGTCTGACTCCATCCGGGGGAATCACATGAAGAGCTTCCTGAAGAAGCAGCTGACGGTGGCGGCGGTGCTGGTGGGCGCGCTGGCGCTCGGCGCGGGCTGTAAGTCGGATCACTCCGCGACGCGTGGCACGGAGCCCACGCCCGCCTCCGACTCCACCACGGGCACGGGCACCGGGACGGACACCACGGACACCGGCACCACCACCACGCCGCCTCCCAGCAGCGGCGGCAGCGGCTACGACACGGGCAGCACGACGCCCGACTCGCAGCTGCCGCCTTCGGACATGGACACGGGCGGCTCCGGCATGACGGATGACTCCACCCTGCCGCCCGCCAGCGACGACAACCTCAAGCCGGGCACCGGCGGCGGGGGCACCAGCGAGAGCGAGCCGGGCGTGCACGACGGCGAGATGACCGAGCCGGGCACCGGCGGCTCCGGCAAGTCCACGGATGACAGCACCATGCCCGAGGACGGCAGCCTCCCCAGCGACTCCACGCTCGACCCGAACACGCCCAAGGGCAACATGAACACGCCGGTGCCGGACTCGACGGGCAACCTGTCGCCCAACAGCGGCACCACGCGCTAGGTCTCCACCGGACCGCCGTGAAACCCACGGCGGCGACGCGGTGACACCACGAGCGCCCGTGACCTCCTCGAAGGTCGCGGGCGCTTCGTGCGTTGTTCGGAGCCAACGACAAACCCCGCCGACGCTCGAGGCGTCAGCGGGGTCCTGGATGCAGCAGGGCGAAAGAAGCCTACGTCACGCTGACGCCCGGGTATGGCGACCGGGGGCTGATGACCGGGTTGATGATCAACGGATCATGCGATTCGCCCGGCCCGCTGTCGGGATCCACGGTGGGAGGCACGCGGTGTTCACGCTCCTCGTCCTCCGTTCCCGCCTGGCGCTCCGGCACCGGAGGCAACCCTTCCAGGGGAATGTGCAGCACGTCCTTCTTGCTCATGACGAACGCCTCCTTTCAGTCACTCCAAGGGTGGGACGCGTCCGGGGTTTCCGCAGGCCTTCCATGCGCAGGGCCCGCGCGCTCCCTCCCCCTGGATGCCAGCGGACACCGGGGCCCCTCCCCCCTGGATGCCCTCCGGCCGCTCCAACAGGTGCGTCCAGGGCGGACACTGCCCTCCGGCCGTGAGCATCCCAGGATGACAGGGAGGCGCGAGAGGCTTATCCAAGGAGGTCCTGGCACCGGTCCCGACACGGTTTCACGCCCACCACCCGAACCGAAGGCGCACGACGCATGAAGCTGTTGCTGGCAGGCCGACGAGGAGCAAGCGACCCGCTGTCCGCCCCCCCAGAGGCGCCGCAGGCCTGGCTCGAGCGGGTGGAGGGCTGGGTCCAGCGGACCGTGGGGGAGATGTTGGAGGCCTCGCGCATCGAAGAAGGGCCCCAGGCGGCCCCCGTGCTGCGCCTGCGCCTGCATCCGGCCGCGGGCGAGGTGTCGCTGCTGGCCGCCACGCAGGAGCGCATCGTCGTGTCCGCGGAGACCAGCGCCGTGGGCCCCGGCTACCACCTGTACCTGTGCGACCTGCTCAAGTCCCTGGGCGACGCGCACGGCGTCAGCTGGGCGCCGCCCGACGAGGACCTGGGCGTGGGCGACGCCACGGGCTACTTCCACACGGGCGATGCCGGCCCGGTGGAGGGGCACATGCTGACGTGGTTGCAGCAGTCGGTGGGGCAGGTGGTGCTCATGCGCAGCATGGGCAACTCCGGCTTCGCGCTGTCCATGCGCTTCGGCCACACCTTCCAGCACCCGGGCGCGCTGCTCACCCCCATGGGCCCTCGCGATGAGAAGTGGCTGCGCGCGGTGATGGACGACCCCCGCCAGGGCACGGACGTGTTCCCCTGGTGGACGCCCGGCATGGACGCGCGCGTGCGCTTCAACCGCGCCCTGTGCCGCCTGTGGACGGACGTCGTCTGGCGCGCGCCCCTCCTGGACGAGGAGCGCCAGCGCCTGCGCGACGTGGCCCGGCTCCTGGAGCAGGCGTGGCGCGAGGACCCCACGCTCCCCTACCCGTGGCGCGAGTGGCAGGAGGTGCTCGGCTATCTGGGCGTGGGAGGAACGCTGGCGGAGGAGGTCCACCGCCACGCCCTGGAGTCACCGGGCACCGGGCCCTCCATCGGCTACCGGAGGGGCTTCGTGCAGGTGGCGCTCCCCGAGGGGTGGGAGATCCGCATCCCCGGCGCCCTGGCCGAAACGCGCCTGGGTGACGGGAGCTGGGTGGCCCGGGACCACCGCCGCACCGTGCGCGTGCTGCCCCTGGAGGATTCAGCGGAGGAGCAGCTGGCGCCCACCAGTCCGGAGCGGCGTGCCCTGGAGTTGGAGCACCATGGGGCCCGCGTCAGTGGCCGCGCGTCGCTCCACGTCGAGCCCGGCGACTGCCGGCTGACGGCCCTGTGCCGCTCCGGCAACCGCCGCGCCCTGTGCGTGGTCAGCTTCGATGATCCAGACGAGCAGGACTGGGCCCTGGGCACCTGGCGCTCGCTGGATTACGCCGTCGCGGCCTGAAAAACAGGCATTTGCGCCCCAAACCATCCGGTGAATCGCTCTCGGGTGGACAGTCGGCATGTCCGGACGTCTTGCCGCACCGCGAGGTCGCACCCACATTCCGCCGGCATCATCCCCACGGAATCGAGTGATACCCATGAGCAGCAAGCGGGAGATCTGGCCGGGCAAACCCTGGCCGCGCGGCGCGACCTTCGACGGTTCGGGAACCAACTTCGCGGTGTACTCGCAGGTGGCCACCCGGGTGGAAGTCTGCCTGTTCGACAAGGCGGACCCGACGAAGGAGCTTGAGCGCTTCGACCTGCCCGTGAACACGGAGTTCGTCTGGCACGGCTACGTGCCGGAGCTGGAGCCCGGGACGTTGTACGGCCTGCGCGTGCACGGCCCCTACGAGCCGGAGAAGGGCCACCGCTGCAACCCGCACAAGCTGCTGGTGGACCCCTACGCGAAGGCGCTGCACGGCGCGGTGGACTGGAAGCAGCCGGTGTTCGGCTACCCGCTGGAGCATCCGAAGAAGGACCTGATGCGCGACGAGCGCGACAGCGCCGCCGGCATGCCGAAGAGCGTGGTGGTGAGCGACTTCTTCGACTGGGGCAATGACCGGCGCCTGGACATCCCCTGGCGCAAGACGGTCATCTACGAAGCGCACGTGCGCGGCCTCACGATGAAGCACCCGGGCGTGCCGGAGCACCAGCGCGGCACGTACGCGGGCCTGGGCTCGCCGGCCATCATCGAGCACCTCCAGAAGCTGGGTGTGACGTCGGTGGAGCTGTTGCCGGTGTTCGAGTTCGCGGACGACTCGTTCCTCAACGACAAGGGCCTGTCGAATTACTGGGGCTACAGCACGCTGAACTACTTCTCGCCCGAGCAGCGCTACGCCAGCCGCAAGACACCGGGCGGCGCGGTGGCGGAGTTCAAGTCGATGGTGAAGTCGCTGCACGCGGCGGGCATCGAAGTGATTCTCGACGTGGTCTACAACCACACGTGCGAGGGCAATCACCTGGGGCCCACGCTGTCGTTCAAGGGTATCGACAACGCGTCGTACTATTGGACGATGCCGGAGGCGCGGCACTACCTGGACTTCACCGGGTGCGGCAACAGCATCAACACCTCCAACCCGCAGACGGCGCGCTTCGTGGTGGACTCGCTGCGCTACTGGGTGGAGGAGATGCACGTGGACGGGTTCCGCTTCGACCTGGCCACGGTGATGGGGCGCGTGGACAAGGGTGGCTACGACCCGAACGCGCCCATCTTCCAGATCATCAACCAGGACCCGGTGCTCAGCCGCGTGAAGCTCATCGCGGAGCCATGGGACGTGGGCATGGGCGGCTACCAGGTGGGCGGTTTCCCATCGCCGTGGCACGAGTGGAACGGCAAGTACCGGGACGCGCTGCGCAAGTACTGGAAGGGCGACGAGAACCAGGCGTCGGAGGTCGGCTACCGGCTCACGGGCAGCGCGGACCTGTTCGCGGCGGCGCGACGGCGTCCCCAGGCGAGCATCAACTTCGTCACCGCGCACGACGGATTCACGCTGCACGACCTGGTGACGTACAGCTCCAAGCACAACGAGGCCAACGGCGAGCACAACCGCGACGGCGCGGATGACAACCAAGCCTGGAACTGCGGCGTGGAGGGAGAGACGGACGACAAGGGCATCATCTCCCTGCGCGAGCGCCAGAAGCGAAATCTCCTGGCATCGCTCTTCATGTCCAACGGCGTGCCGATGATTGTCGCGGGCGACGAGATGGGCCGCACGCAGAAGGGCAACAACAACGCCTACTGCCAGGACAACGAGCTTTCGTGGGTGGACTGGGACCTGGATTCGACGAAGCAGGACATGCTCGCGTTCACGCGCAAGCTGATCCACTTCCGCCACGGGCAGCCGGTGTTGCAGCGCCGCCGCTTCTTCCAGGGCGAACACCTGTGGGACTCCGAGCACAAGGACCTGGCGTGGTTCCGTCCGGACGGCACGGAGATGGGTCCGGAGGACTGGCAGAAGCCCTTCGTGCGCTCACTGGCGTACCTGCTGGGTGGCGACGCCATCCCCACGCCGGACGAGCGCGGCCAGCGCGTCAGCGGGGACTCGCTGCTGGTGCTGCTCAACGCGCACCACGACACGGTGGCCTTCACGGTGCCGCCGGTGGGTGAGGGCGGGAAGTGGATGCTGGAGCTGTACACGGCGGACGACAAGCGCGGCGACGAGGAGATGAAGCCGGGCAAGTTCGACATGGCCGGGCGGTCGCTCGCGGTGTTCCGCAAGAGCGGGGGCAACAACACGCTGTGATACCGTGCGGCGGTGCGCGCCATGGTGGATGAAGCGGACGGCGGAACACCCGGGACTGAAAAGGGATCCAGCGGATCCGCCGTCGCGAGGGTGTACGGGGAGATCGCCTCTGCCTACGAGGTGCTCTACCCCGCGCTGCACCGCTACGGCGATCGCGTGGAGAGATTCCTCGCGGAGGCGGTGGCCCCGGGGATGCGCGTGCTGGACGTGGGCTGCGGGCCCGGTCTGCACACGCGCTCCTTGGATGCGTCCGTGGATGTGGTGGGCCTGGACCTGGCGCCGGAGATGCTGGAGCTGGCGAAGCGTTCGCGGCCTTCGGGCACGTGGCGCGTGCACAGCTACCTGGAGCCGGTGCCGGAGGACCTGGGGCTCTTCGATGTAGCGCTGGCGATTGGGTGCCTGGACTTCTGTGACGACCTGACGCGCGTGCTGGGGCATCTGGCCCGGGCGCTAAAGCCCGGTGGACGGATGCTGTTCACGGTGCTGGAGCGCAGGCCCGGTGTGGAGGCTCACGAGCACCCCACGCGACAGGTGGGCACGGCGGACTCCGTGGTGACGCTGCATCTGTGGTCCTCCGAGGAGACGGTGCGCGCGCTGGAGGCCGCAGGCCTGCGGGTGGGAGGCTACGTGCACGCTCCCGGCTGGGAGATTCTCGCGGAGGAGCGCGTGATGTGGTTCGGCTGGTGGGACGTGACGCGGGGCTGAGTTTCGCGGGGGCTTGTCAGGCTTTTTCGCGGCCCGCGTCTGGTGCTCCCGTCGGCGCTTCAGGGGGTGCACGGGGCTGGCCCGAGGCTTCCGATTCCAGGCAGCGGCGCTCTGCGCCGGGGCACGGGATTCGGACGTACTTCAAGGCCATCGCTTCCGCGCATTCCCCCACCATCGGAGGTCGACCGTTCGCGCGCTAACGACAGGCGTGCATGAACGATGTCCCTTACCCGGACGTCACCCGAACTAGCTCACTGGTAGAGCAAGAGACTCCAACTCTCTGTGTCGAAGGTTCGATTCCTTCGTTCGCTGGGACCCCGTCGTTTCGCTGGTGTCAGCGCGGGTCCACCGCGTCCTCCCTCTCCTCGTCGCATCCTGGTCGGTCACCAGGGCTTCTGGAGGCTTCCGTGCAGCTCGCGGAACGCTCCGGTCGCCGTCCGTGACCGGCATCCGGTGCGAACGCGCGGACGGTGGGATGCGGTCTGGACGGACTGTCCGCGTGAAGCGCCCGTGAGCGGCGGGGTTCCTTTCTTGTTCGGATCCTTTCTTCCTTTTCGCAGCACCCTCCCCTTCGCGGGAGGCAACAGGAGTGGCGTGTCATGAGCATCGGTCGGGTCGAAGTGGCGCAGAACGAGCGGCTGTTCGTCGTGGTGAACGGGCGGGCGGAGCAGTACCTGGGGCCGGGTCGGCACTGGGTGGTGCGTCCCTTCCAGCACGTCCGCTTCGAGCGCGTTTCGATTGAGCAGCCGCTGATCCGACTGGACGAGGCGAAGCTCGCGTTGGTGCCGGAGAAGGACCTCGAGGTGGTGGAGCTGGCCGCGGACGAGCGGGCCATCCTCTTCCATCACGGCCAGCCGGTGCAGTGGCTGAAGCGGGGTCAGCACCAGGTGTGGACGGCGCAGCGGCTGCCCGGTCGTACCGGTCGGCCCGAAACGCCGACCGTGAAGGTGGAGCGCGTGGACGTGTCCGGGGTGATGACCTCGCCGCCGAGCGACGAGGTGCGCGCGCTCATTCCTTCCACCGACTACACGGAGTGCATCGCCACCGAGGGCAGCGTGGCGCTGCGGTACGTGGACGGCGTGCTGGATACCGTGCTGCCTCCGGGCCGTCACGCGGCGTGGACGGTGGTGCACAAGGTGCAGTTCGCGGTCATCGACCTGCGCGAGCGGCTGCTCCACGTCACCGGCCAGGAGGTGATGACGAAGGACCGCGTGTCGCTGCGGCTCAACCTGTCCGCGGCGTTCCGCGTGGCGGACGCGCGCCGGCTGTCGGTGGTGTCACGCGCGCCGGATGACGTGCTGTACCTGGCGATGCAGTTGGCGTCACGGGAGGCGGTGGCCACCCGCACGCTGGATGAGCTGCTGGCGTCGCGAGAGGCGGTGGCGGATTCGCTGTTCGCGCAGGTGAAGGCGGGGGCGGAGAACGTGGGCCTGGAGCTGCTGCGGTTCGGCATCAAGGACGTGGTGCTGCCGGGTGAGATGAAGGAGCTGCTCAACCGGGTCATCCAGGCGCAGAAGGAAGCGGAGGCCAACGTCATCATGCGCCGGGAAGAGACGGCGGCCACGCGGTCCATGGCGCAGACGGCGAAGGTGCTGGCGGAGAACCCGCTCCTGGTGCGGCTCAAGGAACTGGAGGCGTACAAGGACCTCGCGTCCAAGGTGGGTCAGGTCCACCTGGTGCTGGGCGAGGGCGCGGTGCCCACGCTCCAGCTCAAGGGCGGCTGACGCACCTGTGAGCACCGTGGAGGCCCTCGGACCGGAAGCACGGGTCCGGGGGCCTTCGTGCGTCCGTCACGGCTGCGGAGGTGCGGAACAATCGTGCCCGTCAGAAGATACCTGACATTCCCCTGTCACAACGGGAGGGCAGGTTCTGCCCATCCACCCGATGCGGTCCAGGAGGACTGTCATGAAGCTCTATTTCCATCCCATGTCCGGAAACTCGCGCCGCGTGCTGCTCGTGGCCGCCCACCTCGACGTGCCCCTCGAACGCATCGTGGTCGACCTGCCCAAGGGCGAGCAGCGCGGGGCGCCGCACCTGAAGCTCAACCCCAATGGGCGCGTCCCGGTCCTCGACGACGACGGTTTCCTGCTCTGGGAGTCGCGCGCCATCATGCAGTACCTGACCGAGAAGACACCGGGGCAGACCCTGCTCCCTGCGGATGCGCATGGCCGCGCCGATGTGAGCCGCTGGCTCTTCTGGTGCTCGGCCCACATGGCCCCGGCGAACACCATCCTCGTCTTCGAGAACTTCGTGAAGGCGCAGACGGGCCGCGGGCCGGCGGATCCCGCCGAGATCGCGCGGGGAGAGGCGCTCGTCGCGCAGAACGCGCAGCTCCTGGACGCGCACCTCGAGGGCAGGACGTGGGTTGCGCAAGAGCGCCTGACCCTCGCGGACCTCTCCCTGGCCGCGTCGTTCGCCCTCGCCGGTCCGGCGCGCCTGCCGATCTCCGACTTCGCGAACCTCCGGGCCTGGCTCGGGCGCGTGCAGGAACTCGAGGCGTGGAAGCGCACCGCGCCGTCCCTGCCTCGCGGCTGACGCCGAGGGCGGGGACCTCCGGGGTGTGGCCTGGCAGCCACGGTGACGCTCGCGAGGTGTCTCCGAGCGGCCCACACGCCCCGTCCTTCCGAGGGGCTTCAGGGGCACGGAGCGTTGGCCCAGGGGCTGCAATGCCCCCCGGCACACCCTGAAACCCAAGGTCCCGTCCATGCGAGTCACGCTCGCCACGCTCTTCGTCTGTCTGCTGGCCCTTCCGGCCTTCGCCCAAACCCCGTGCCCTCCCCCGGCGTCCCCTGTCAGCCAGGGCGCCGTGTCCCAGGGCACGCTCGTGGCGCTGCTGCGGCAGCAGGCCGAGGACACCGGATGCCCGGACACCGCGACCCGCACTTTCAGCCTCAAGCACACGGAGGTGGACGCGGAGGTCAGTGGCTTCCTCGCCTCCGTCACCGTGACGCAGGTGTTCGAGAACCCCTACGCCTCGCCGCTCGAAGCGCTCTACGTCTTCCCACTGCCGGAGCTGGCCGCGGTGGACGGCATGGAGCTGCACGTCGGCGCTCGCGTCATCCAGGGCGTCATCCAGACCCGTGAACAGGCCCGCGACACCTATGAGCGCGCCAAGGCCGAGGGCAAGACGGCCGCGCTGCTCGACCAGGAGCGCCCCAACATCTTCACCCAGTCTGTCGCCAACATCCTCCCCGGCGAAACCATCCGCGTGCGGATCCACTACGTGGAGCGCCTCACCTACGACGCGGGCACCTACCGCTTCACCTTCCCCATGGTCGTCGGCCCCCGCTACATCGGCGGTGAACCGCTCGCCACGCGCCAGGGCGAAGGCACCGAACCGGACACCACCACCGTCCCGGACGCCAGCCGCATCACTCCGCCCGTGCTCCCGTCCGACATGCGCAGCGGCCATGACATCCAGCTCACCGTGCGCCTGGACGCGGGCCTTCCGGTGCAGTCGCTGCGCTCCACCACCCACCGCGTGGAGGTGAAGCGCGAGCGCCAGTCCCGCGCCACCGTCAGCCTGGGCCGCGACGACCGCATCCCCAACAAGGACTTCACGCTGGAGTACGTCGTCGCCGACGCGCTCATCCGCCCCGCCGTCCTCATGCACCGCGACCCCGGCGCGGACCACGGCTACTTCATGGTGATGCTCAACCCGCAGCTCGCTCCCACCGAGAAGGAGATCACCCCCCGCGAGCTGTACATGGTCCTGGACACGTCCTGCTCCCAGTCCGGCCTCGCCATCGAGAAGTCCAAGGCCATCACGAAGGAGGTGCTCCACCACCTGATGCCGGAGGACACCTTCCAGGTCCTCAACTTCGACACGCAGGTGACGAAGTTCGCCCCCACCGCCGTCCCCGCCACGCCGGAGAACATCCAAAACGCCCTGCCCTACGTCGCCAACTTCTGGGGCGGTGGCGGCACCGACGTGCGCATCGCCGCGCAGGAAGCCATGGTGCCGGAGAACGATCCGGCCCGCCTGCGCATGGTGCTCTTCATGACCGACGGCCTCATCGGCGGGGATGACTTCGTGCTCAACACGCTCCAGACCCACCTGCGCGAACAGACGCGCATCTTCTCCGCGGGCGTGGGCAACGGCGTGAACCGCTACCTCATCTCGAAGATGGGTGAAATCGGCCGGGGTGCCTCCACCTTCGTCAACCTCAACCGCCCCGAAGAGGAAGTGGCTCGCGAGTTCGAGCAGCGCATGCGCGGCCCCGTCCTTACGTCGCTCGTCGTCGGCACCGACGGCCTGCCCGTCACCGACGTGTACCCGAAGATCGTGCCGGACCTCTTCGCCGGCCAGCCGCTGTTCCTCGTGGGCAAGTTCACCGGCACCGGTGACGGCCTGCTGCGCATCTCCGGCCGCGTGCGCGGTGAAGTCCGCCACTTCGACGTGCCCGTGCACTTCCCGGAGGTCGCCCCGGAACACGACGCGCTCAAGAGCCTCTGGGCCCGCCAGCGCATCGAGGAGCTCACCGTGCAGGGCTACCGCGGCGAGACGCCCGACATCGTGCAGGGCATCACGAACACCGCGCTCGAGTACCACCTGATGAGCCGCTTCACGTCCTTCGTCGCGGTGGAGCAGGTGGCGCGCACCGCCCCCAATGGCGAGACGGTGAAGGAGCTGGTCCCCGTGCAGCTCCCCGACGGCATGGTGTCCGGTTCGCTCAGCCGCGAGGAGATTCCTCCCGGTGACCCCATCATCTCCGTGCGCGCCCCGCGTGATGCCCGCCGCGTCACGGCCTACTTCCCCTTCGGCCTCGTGAAGCCGCTCACGTTCGACGCGGTGTCCGGCGCCTGGCGCGGCCGGTTCCTCGTGCCGCTGGGCGTCTCGGACGGCTACTACACGGTGTTCCTCATCACGGAGCTGGCGGATGGAACCGTGCAGCGCAGCGAGGTCCGCTACCGCCTGGACTCCAAGGGCAACGACTTCGAGGTCGCCCTCTCCCAGCGGGAGCTTGCCCCCGGTGACACCCTGACGCTGGACGTGGACGCGGTGGAGGCCACGAAGGAGGTCAGCGTGTATGGCGAGCTGTTCGGCGACGAGCAGCAGCAGCTCACGTCGCAGGACGGCCTGCGCTTCACCACGTCGCTCGTCGTCCCAGAAGGCACCCCGGCCGGAACGTATGAGCTGGTGTTCGTCGCCCGTGACGCCGCCGGCAACCGCTTCGAGCGCCGTGAGACGCTGCGCGTCATCCACTCGCGGCGCGACTGACCCCTGAATCAATCTCGGTTACCCTCACGGTCCCGTCCGTGCCCGCGCCGAATCTGGCGCGGGCCTGTTTTTAGCGCCGACCGTGAGGAGCCTGCCGATGTCGTCGTCGTCCCTGCACTACACGCCGAACCTCCGCGATATTGAGTTCAACCTCTTCGAGTTCCTGGACATCGGCCGCACGTCGCTGGGCAAGGCGCCCTTCGGGGACCTGGACGAGGCGACGGCCCGCCAGACGCTGGAGGCCTTCTCGAAGGTCTGCACCGAGGAGCTGGCGAAGAGCTTCGATGAGTCCGAGCACAACCCGCCCCAGTTGATCAATGGCGAGGTGAAGCTGCCCCCCGGTCTCAAGGCCGCGATGGCGTCCTTCCACGAGGCCGGCATGCACCTGCTGGAGCAGCCCTCGCACCTGGGCGGCATGGGCGCGCCGCCGTCGCTGGGCTGGGCTGCGTTCGAATTGGTGCTGGGCTCCAATGCCTCGCTGGCCTTCTTCACGCTGGGCAATCTGCTGGCGCGCATCATCGACCGGCTGGGCACGGACGCGCAGAAGAAGCGCTTCCTGCCGCACTCGCTGGAGCGCAACTGGAGCGGCTCCATGGTGCTCACCGAGCCCGACGCTGGCAGCGACGTGGGCGCCGCGCGCACCAAGGCGCGGCACGTGGACGGCGACCTGTGGGAGATCGAAGGCGTCAAGCGCTTCATCACCAACGGCGAGTCGGACATCGCGGAGAACATCATCCACATGGTGCTGGCGCGTCCGGAAGGCGCGTCACCGGGCACCAAGGGCCTGTCGCTGTTCGTGGTGCCCAAGTACTGGGTGAACGAGGATGGCAGCCTGGGTGAGCACAACAACGTCGTGTGCACCAAGCTGGAGAAGAAGATGGGCCTGAAGGGGTCCGTCACCTGTGAGCTGACGTTCGGCGACGGCAAGCCCACGCGCGGCCTGCTGCTGGGCGAGGTGCACGACGGCATCCGGCAGATGTTCCACATCATCGAGAACGCGCGCATGGCGGTGGGCCTCAAGTCCATGGCCGCGCTGTCCGCGGGCTACTTCCGCGCGCTGGCGTTCGCGAAGGACCGCGTGCAGGGCAGCGACCTGGCGAAGGCGCGCGACAAGACCGCGCCGCGCGTGACCATCCTCCAACATCCGGACGTGCGCCGCATGTTGATGGCGCAGAAGGCGCACGCGGAGGGCATGCGCGCGCTGTGTCTGTTCACCGCGTCCGCGCAGGACCAGGTGGAGTTGCAGGGCGGCCACCGCTCCACGGCGGCGGGCGAAGCGGACGTGCTCAACGACATGCTGCTGCCGCTGGTGAAGGGCTACTGTTCGGAGAAGGCGTACGAGTTGCTGTCGCTGTCGCTCCAGGTGCACGGCGGTTCGGGCTACCTGACGGACTACCCGGTGGAGCAGTACATCCGGGACCAGAAGATCGACTCGCTCTACGAGGGCACCACGCACATCCAGGCGTTGGACCTGCTGATGCGCAAGGTCGCGCGGGATGGCGGCTCGACGCTCCAGGGCCTGCTGTCGCGCATCCGCGAGACGGCCGAGGGTGAAGAGGGCGGCCCAGAGCTGAAGACCGAGCGCGCCGCGCTGGCGGAGGCGCTGGGGCAGTTGGAGACGATGCTCGGCACGCTGATGGGCAAGCTGGGCGAGTCCGTCTACCACGTGGGCTTCCAGGGCAACCGCGTGCTGGCCGCCGTGGCGGAGGTGGTCATCGGCTGGCTGCTGGTGCGCCACGCCGCCGTCGCGCTGGAGCGGATGAAGTCCAACCCCGGTGACAAGGCGTTCTACAGCGGCAAGGTGGCCAGCGCGCGCTGGTTCTGCCACGAGGTGCTGCCCGGCGTCGCCCACGCCGCGCGCATGGTGGAGCACGGCAACCTGGACCTGATGGACGTGCCGGAAGAGTCGTTCTAGTCCTCCTTCCGGATGGGGCCCGAAGGTCGGTAGCGACACGTCCTTCGGGCCTTCGGAGCGGTGAGGGCCTGGGTCAAGGCTCCAGGTCGGCGACAGAGAAGGTGTAGTCACCCACGTTGGTGCTGAAGATGATCCCCGGGGTGAAGAACATCTCGACCGTATGACGGCCTTCCTGCGCTCCCTGGAGGTCGAACGTGTCGCTCCTCCATTTCACTTCGAACAACTGCGACTGGTACAGGACCTCGCCCCCGGGGCCGCGCACTCGCATGGCGCAGTTGTTGTAGGAGGAGCCCCTGCAACTCAACCGGTAGGCGCGGCCCGCGACGGCGTCCAGCGCGAAGACGTCGACATCGATGCCGGGCTCGATGTTCCCCGAGACGGTGGTGCCCACGGGCACCGGGGTGGCTTCCGTGAGGGTGTTCGCGAAGTCGTCCGGCCCCAGGTCCAGCAGCGAGTACTCATAAGGGGGGTCGTAAGAGAAGCGGGAGTAGGGCTTCACGCGGGCGTACACGGTGCCCTCCTGCGTGGCGAGCACGGCCGCGTGGAAGGACGACGTCCCCCCTGAGCCCGCCGAGCCCGGCAACGTGAGCCCGTCCGCTCCGAGGAGCGCGACGAAGCAGGTCGCGTTGTAGCCAGGCCTACTTCCATGGCAGCTGAATCGGTAGATGCGGCCGGCTGTGACGTGGAACGAGAACAGGTCCACGTCATCAATGTTGTCCAGGTTCGCGGCAACCCGTTGGAGGGGCTCCATGGGTTCCACGGGTGTCGCGGCCTCGATGGAGTCCCCATGGTCATCCCCTTCGCGCACATCCCGCTTGCAGGACATGCCCGCCGGGACGTAGCCCTGGGGACAACTGCACGCGGCCTGTTCGGAGGACGGCACGCACTGGCCCGGACCGCAATCGACGTCCTCGCACGGGTCGGACTCCGCACAAGCACAGAGGACGAAAAGCGCGAGCACCTTCGCCAGGGAAGAAACAGAACGCAGCATGCAGTGGACTCCTGCGGAGGCCCGGCCCCATTCCCCCGTGCGGCAGTAGCCCGCGAAAGGACGACAGGGTCAACAGGCCCACCCTGAAAGCCGGTCGCGGAAGCATTCCAGGCACTGCCACCCCGAACCGCCTCCGCTGGCCTGGGGCCGCATGGGTGTGGTCGTCGGGAGACACACCCGGAGGCCATTGCCTGGGGATGGAGGGGTGGTGGGGTTGGCCCGGGGTTCGCAATGAGGGTCGGGCGTGATGCTCTCCGCCCTCACTGCCCTGGCCCTCGCGGCCACCGTCACCAACACCGAGACCGTGCACGACGTGGAGCCCTTCGGGGGCCACGTCGTCGCGTGCACCGAGGGCGGCCTGGAGGTGTTCACGCCCGCCGGCCGCTCCGTGCGCGTGCTCACGGTCGAGGACGGCCTTCCCAGCCACTTCTGTCGCGCGATGGAGTCCACCGGCGACCGACTCTTCGTGGCCACCGATGAGGGGCTGGTGTCGCTGGACGCAGGCTTCCAGGTGACTCCGGTGCTGGACGTGCGCTGGCAGGCGCTGCCCGCCGCCGAGGACGCGAGCACGCCGGACTACGTGAGCCGGTTGGAGTCGCTGGCCGCCGTGCTGGTTCCGGGCGCCACGTACACCGCGTTCTCGCCTCGGTTCGCCGGCACCGCCGAGGGTCGCCTGTTCGAGCTGGGCACCTCGCGCGCGTGGGCACTGCCGGGCCCGGTGCGCTTCCTCTCCGATACGCGCGACGGCGTGGACGTGGGCACCAGCGAGGGTGCGTTCTCCATCGACTCACGCGGGCGCCTCGCGGCGGTGGGCTCCGTACCCACGGGCCCCTTGTCGTTCACCGTCACGGAGCACGGCGTGCGCATCATCGGGAGTCACGGCGACGTGCGCGCGTGGGGTGCCTCCGATGCAGCGTCGAGCGTTCCCTCGGGCGCCACCGTGTTGAACGGTGACTGGGTGGGCACCCGCGCTTCGGGCGTCTTCTTTCGCGAGGCCAAGGGCTGGCGCCGCGTGACGCCCACCGGGCAGCTGTGCGGCAATCACATCACCGCGCTCGCTCGGCATCAGGGCCGGCTCGTCGTGGGCACGTTCGACCGGGGCGCTTGCTGGCAGCGCGATGACGGCCGGTGGCAGACCGTCCGCACGCCCGCGCTTCCCAGCAACCAAGTGCTGGGCATCACCAGCGATGGACAGAACCTCTATGTCGCCACCACGTATGGCCTGGGCTTCCATGACGGGAAGACGTGGACGCAGGTGGCCTACGGTGGCCGCAACCCCGTGGCCCTCGGGAAGCTGTCCGTGCTCGGGGCTTCACGGGTGGCGGACGGGGTGGCGCTCGCGGATGGGCGCGGCGTGTCCGTGGTCGCTCCGAGCAGTTCGCCCCTGTCGCTGGTGAAGCGGCTGCCCCTTCCCGAAGGCTGGAGTGAACACCCGTCCGTCGCGGAGGGCTCCGGCCGCTTCCTGTGGATGGGCAGCGAGGACCGGGGCCTCTTGCGCTGGGATGGCGAGCGCTGGCAGCGCTTCCATGACGGCCGCGACCTCACCGACAACTGGGTGACGGCGCTGTCCGCCGACGCGGAGGGGCGCGCCATCGCGGGCACCTGCCAGGATGGCTTCAGCTACTTCGACGGCGCGAAGTGGACGCGCGTGCGCACCTCGGCCGGCCTGCCTTCCCCCGCCATCGTCTCCACCGCGCTCGTGCCCGGTGGGGCGCTGGTGGGAACGCTGCTCGGCGCTTCGTACTTCGACGCGGGCACCGGCTCGGTGCACGCCCTGCCCCGTCTGGCGGATCCGCGCGTGTACGCGGTGTTTCCGGAAGGCGACTCCGCATTCTTCGGCACCGAGGGCGGACTGTCCCGCGCCACCTGGAAGTCCGCGTCCACCGCCGTCAGCCAGCGCTGAAGCCCCTTACGCCGGCTTCGGAGGCAGTGCGCGCGCCGCCAGCTCGCGCTCCACGTACAGCCGCAGGATGTGCATGAAGTCCTGCGCGTTGGTCACCACGCCGAACGCCTGGTGCGTGCCGCGGTCCTTGAGCTTGCTCACCACGAACTCGGACGAATCCACGCAGATGGTGGGCAGCTCGCGCAAGGAGCCGTCCTGCTCCACCACGAACGCCGGCAGCATGTTGCCCGTCGCGATGGCGTGCAGCGCCGTGGCGACGAGCACCGCCATCGTCGCCTTCACCGCGTGCCGGCGCATCGCGTCCTGCGCTGCCAGGTTGTCCGTCACCACGTCCGGCAACGGACCGTCATCCCGGATGGACCCCGTCAGCACGAACGGCACCTTGTGCACCACGCACGCATGCATGATGCCGTTGGTGATGATGCCCGCCTCCACCGCCTTCTCGATGGAGCCCGCCTGCCGCACCCGGTTGATGGCCCGCATGTGCAGCCCGTGGCCCCCGGACGTCGCCTCGCCCGCGCCGCTCATCCCCAACGTCGTGCCGAAGATGGACGCCTCGATGTCGTGCACCGCCACCGCGTTGCCCGCCAGGAGCGCCCCCACGAAACCGTTCGTCACGAACCACGTCATGTCCGCGCGCGCCCGCGAGTGCACCAGCGCCGGCCCCGTCACCCAGATGGGATAGCCGCCCCGCTCGCGCTCCTCCACCAGCAGCCGCGCCATGTGCCCGTAGTCGATGGGCTTCTCGCGCGACACCTGGCTCGTCATGAACTTGAACTCGCCGTCCGAGCCCTCGGCCAGGTACTCCAGGTTCACGTACACGCCCTCGCGGCCGTCCTCCGCGAGCCCCACCACCACGCGCTCGCCCGCCTTCACCCGCCGGCCCTCGCGAATCCACAGCTCGCCCTGCGCGTCCAACACCAGCGCCCCGTCCATGCGCGGCTCGCGCGGCATCCGCCACCGCCCGTCCACCCGCACGTACGTGGGCAGGTTCGTCGTGGTGAAGAAACCCTCGGGCAGCACGCCGTCCGAGGGCGCTGGCTCGAAGCGCGCGTCCGGGAAGTCGCCAAACCGCGCCGCCGTGAAGTCGGGATGAGCAATGGTCGTCACCCCGCCACCATGCGCAGGGCCTCCCACCCGGTTCAAGCGGCCCGCGCACCCCCCATCCCCCGTCCAACGCTCCCCCCTCCGCGCCCGCCCACCTCCACCCACCCAGCTTGGGAAAATCCCCCGCAACCGCCGCGCGAGCGCCGGGTTCAACCCTCCAAGGACGATGCGCCGGCAACGACGTCGGCGCGCATCGAGGAGGAACACCATGAAGCGCAACGGACTGGGGATGCTCGCGGCGGTGCTCGGGATGACGGTGGCGCTGCCCGCCATGGCCGCGGAGGCCGACCGGCGGCAGGTGAACCAGCAGCAGCGCATCAATCAGGGCGTGCGCGGCGGAGAACTCACCGGCCGCGAGGCCGTGCGCCTGGAGCGCCAGAACAACGCCCTCCAGCGGGAGATCCGCCGGGAGCGCCGTGACGACGGCCACCTGGACGCCGCCGAGCGCGCCCGCATCGACGCGAAGCAGGACGCCCTCAGCCGCCGCATCGCCCGCCAGAAGCACGACGCGCAGAGCCGTTAGCAAATCCCGGGAAATTGCGCGCCGCGACATCCCTCCCGTGCATCCATCCGGGGTGGAAAAGTCGGCGGTCCGGAGGCTTTTCGTGACGGGGATTCCGCCCAGGGTGTGTCCTTCCCCTGCATGTGCGTGCTTTCAGGGAAAAGCAGGTGGGGGACGCAACCCAGGTTCTTGAACGGCGAGAATGGAATCAATCGCAGCCGGTGACCGAGGTCGGGTCACTGCTCCCACCCGGAGCCCCCCACATGAGCTACCGCATCCAGTCTGGCGACACCCTCTCGGCCCTGGCCAAGCGCTACAACACCAGCGTTGGCGACCTGATGAAGGCCAACCCGGACATCAAGGACAAGAACCTCATCTACGCCGGCAAGAGCCTGAACATCCCCGGCTCCAAGGACTCCTTCGAGCCCGGCACCTCTGGCAGCAGCGGTTCCAAGGCCGGTGGCGGCACGGGCGGCTCCAGCGGCGCGGGCAACGTGACGGCGCCTCCGGGCGGCGCGGGCCCGGCCTCTCGCGGCCCCGGTGGCAGCCCGTTTGAGATTGCCCAGTCGCACCTGGGCAAGAACGCCGGCTCGCTGAAGATGGAAGGCAGCGGCGTGGGCGCGGACATGGAGGACTGGGTCCCCAACGACGTGAACTGCGCCAACTTCGTCTCCGCGTGCCTGGAGCAGGCCGGGCAGATCAAGGACAGCCAGCACAGCGCCTCCGTGATGACCCTCCAGGGAAACCTGGACCGCGACCCGAACTTCCAGCGCGTGGACCTCAAGGACGCGAAGCCGGGCGACGTCGTCTCCATGAAGGTGGGCAGCGGCCAGCACGTGGTGATGTTCGCCGGCTGGAAGGACGGCAAGGCCCAGTTCATCGGCTCCAACAACGTGAACTCGGATGGCTCTCAGCGCATCAGCATGACGTCGATGAACTACCCCATCATGTCCGTGCACCACTACAAGGGCTGAGCCGCACGGCTTGCGCCTGAAGCACCCGGTGGGGCCTTCGCCTCCCGCGCCCGATGCGCGTGGGAGGGGGGGCCCCATCCTCGTTTCCCATCCCCTGGGTCCCAGCGGTCCCCCTGCCCCGGGAGGCCCCCCTGTGCCACCGGATTCACATTGGACAGTCCTTCCGTCCAGGGTTGGACGTTCCCTGGACGCAAGGACTTTGCGTAGGGACCCGGGCGGGGGGAGGCTGGCAACCCCATGCGAAGCCTCATCCTGCTCGTGGAAGACCATGTCGACAGCCGGGAGATGCTGGAGGAGTTCCTCACGCTGGAGGGCTTCGCCGTCGAGGTCGCCGGCAATGGCCTTCACGCGTGGGAGCGCCTGCGGCGCCAGCCCCTGCCGGACGTGATGCTGCTGGACCTGATGATGCCGGTGATGAGCGGCTGGGAGCTGATGGAGCGCATCCAGAAGGAGCCGCGCTTCAAGAGCCTGCCCGTCATCGTCGTGTCGGGCGCGGGCGCCACGCGGCCGGTCCCCACGGGCATCCGGGCGTCCATCCCGAAGCCGCTGGACCTGGATGACCTGATGCGCGCGCTGGAGCCCTATCGCTCGCGCTCCGAGTTAGCCGCCGCCTATTAGGGCGCCGCGCGGCAGGAGGACGCGGAAGACGGTGCCCTCCGCGGCGCGGGAGCGCACCTCGATGCGCCCGCCGTGCCCCTTCACCACCTGTTCGACGATGTAGAGCCCCAGGCCCAGGCCGCCGTGCGGGTTGCTGCCGCCGCCGCGCCGGAAGGGGTCGAACAGGTGTGGCAGCACGTCCGGTGGGATGGGCGTTCCGCTGTTGTGCACCTCCAGCGACACCTGCTCCCCCAGGTCCGTCAGCGTGAAGCGGACCGGGGAGTCCGGCGGGCTGTACTGGAGCGCGTTGCCGCCCAGGTTGCTCACCACCTGGAGCAGCCGGTCCGCGTCCCAGGCGCCTTCGTAGAAGCCGGGGCTGGGCTGGAACGTGAGCGAGCGTTCGGGCCACGCCGCCTCCAGCTCGTCCACCGCCTGGCGCACCACGGCGCGCAGGTCGCCGGGCACGCGGTCGATGGGGATGCCGCCGCCCAGCCGGCCGCGGGTGAAGTCCAGCAGCTCGGAGATCATCCGCGCCATCCGCTCGCCGGAGCGGGCGATGCGCGACACGGCCTTGCGGTCGCGCTCCGGCAGTGCGTCGCCGTGCAAGAGCTTCGTGGCGGACAACTGGATGGCGTTGAGCGGGTTGCGCAGGTCGTGGCTGACGATGGCGATGAACCGCTCGCCGAACAGCGCCGCCTCGCGCGCCGTCTCCTCCGCGCGCCGCCGTTCGGTGACGTCCACCAGCGTGACGACCCCCGCCACGATGTTGCCGGACAGGTCGCGCACGGGCGCGCTGGAGCCCAGCAGGTGCGCGGTGGTGCCGTCCGGACGCCGCACCTGGAAGGGCTCCGCCGTGCGCGTCTCGCCGGTGCGCAGCGCTCGCGCCATGGGCCACGCGTCCTCTGGCAACAGTTGGCTGTCCGCGCTGAACATCTGGTGGGCCGCGTCGTAGTCCGCGACGCTGGAGGCGGGCCGGAACGGATGGCCCAGCAGGGACTCCAGCGCGCGGTTTCCCAGCAGCAGCCGGCCGCTGGGGGCCTCCGCGATGAGCACGCCCGCGGGCAACTGGTCCAACACCGCCGACAGCCGCGAGCGCTCCGCCTCGATGGTGGCGAGCAGCCGCTGCCGCTCCGCTTCCGCCTGGCGCCGGCCGGTGATGTCCAGCACCGTGGCGGCGCGGCCCACGCGGCGGCCGGTGGCGTCGCGCAGGGACGTCACGTGCACGAAGGCGGGGAAGCGGCTGCCGTCGCGGCGCAGGTGCAGCGCTTCGTATTCGTGCGACAGCTTGGAGCCGACGGCCGCCATGTGCCGGGGCAGCGCGCCGCGCGACTCGGGCGCCACCAGGTCCTCCAGCCGCAGCCCCTTCAGCGACTCGGCGGGCTGGCCGTGCATGCGCGCGAGCGCGGGGTTCGTCGACACGAGCGTGGTGTCCTCCGGCCCCATCACGCCCACGCCCACGCCCAGGTGCAGGAAGATGTCCTCCCAGTGTCTCGGCCCGGGCTCGTCCGAGCCCTCCTGCCCGGCGGACGCCTCCACCGCTTCGCGCTCCGACACCAGGCGGCCCTGGACGTATGCCTCCAGCGCGGCCTCCTCCACAGCGTCCACGGCCGCGTGGAAGCCCTCCTCCTCGGCGGGCTCCGCGTCCGCGCCGGACCGCTCACGCCACAGCCGCAGCACCGTCTGCCGCAAGCGCCGGTAGCCGGCCACCACGGGACGCCCGTCAGGCCCCCGCAGCAGGAGCGCCGCTTCCCGCGCGAACTCCTCGGAGACCTGGGCCCCGGGGTTCGCCATCCGGGCCGCCACGGCGTCGAGCACGCGGGCGAAGACATCGCCGGAGCCCGGCGCTTCGTGGAGCCACGCGTCCTGGAGGACGTTCCGGCACTCGAAGAGAAAGTCGGCCAGGGGCTGGGTCACGCGCGGAAGCTCATGGGAAGGAGGGGGACCGAAACGAACCCCTCGACTTAGGCGCCCCACCACCACCGCCACAAGGACCGCGTGCGCCGCCCTCAGGAAGCGGGCGGCGGCACCACCCCGAGCGGCTGCAGGGTCGTCAACCGCAGCAGGCCCTCCCCCGGTTCCACCCGGTAGCGGACCTGGAAGCCACAGGCCAGCACCGCCGCGCCCTCCCGCCCCGGCAGGGGCACCGGCCGCCGGGGCATCAGACTGGCGAGCGCCCCCAATTCCTCCTGGAGCTGCTCGCGCACCCCCGTCGGGCAGGCCGACAGCATGCGCACCACCTGGGGTTCGAGTCGGAAACGGTAGGCCATGGCGGCCCAACGTGCACATTGCACCCTGCCTGCAACAAGACAGCCTGACGGTTATTTCGGGTGTCCAGCCCCGAGCGTCCTGGGGAAACAGTGCACCCCCAATAATGTCGGGCAACCAACGCTGGGGAGCCCGTTGGACGTGGGTCCGCTTCAAGAAGTCAGGCGAAAGCATGTCGAATCATGAATGGCCATGGGCATCCACCACCTGCTGCTCGTCGAGGATGATCGGACGTGGCGGGAAGGCGTGGGCCGGGCGGCGCGCGAAGTGGGCTTCGTGGTGTCGCTCGTGTCGGACGGCGCGGAGGCGTTGAGCTGGCTGCGCCACCGGCCCCGTGCCCAGCACCCGGACCTGGTCCTGCTGGACCTGATGCTGCCGCGCGTGGACGGATGGGAGCTGTACGGGCGGATGCGCACGGACGCGCGGCTGCGGCACCTGTCGGTGATGATGATGTCCAGCGCCAACGGCCCCCCGGAAGTGCCCCTGGGCGGGGTGGTGGGCTTCCTGCGCAAGCCGTCGCGGCCGGAGACGCTGGTGTCGGAGCTTTCGGAGCGCCTGCGCGAGCTGCCCCGCCGGACGTACGAGCCGCCGCGCATGCCGTACACGCTGCGCCTGCCGGACGAGTCCCTCTATTCGCTGCATGCGCTGCCGGATCCGGTCCGCCACGCGGTGCGCGTGCACCTGCTGCGCGCCGCGGAGCTGGCGGCCACGGAGCTGCCCCTGGCGTCGTCGTGGCTGATGGCGCTGCACAGCGAGCAGCCCTCGCTGCTGGTGACGGTGGAGGGCGTGCGGGTGGTGCTGGAGGTGAACGACGCCGCGTGCGAGCTGACCGCGAGCATCGTCATCGTCCCCAGCCACCTGCGCTGGGCCTGAGACAGGGCCCTCAATCCACCGGCACGCCGTGGACCGCGCCGGAGTGCAGGTCCACCCACACCACCCGGCCGAGCAGGTCGTGGACGATGCACCAGTCGTCGGTGAGCCGGACGACCTGGGGTGGGATGCCGGAGAACTGGAAGCTCACGCGCGGATGTCCGGCGAGGTCGCGCAGGACAGCGGTGTGCAGCGGGGCCTCGATGAAGCGCGTCACGTGCCAGGCGTGCCCGAGCACCACGCCCACGCGCGACGGGTCCTTCCAGGGGATGTCGTGGTTGCGCCGCCCGGTGAACGGCTTCAGGACGGGCCAGGGCGGGAGCTGCTCCTCCTCGGTGACATCGCGCCGCCCCGCCGCCACCTCTCCGTCCGGGGTGAGCGCGTGGATGTCCGGCGTCCGGGACAGGCGCGGCACGTGCGCGCGATGGCGCAGGGTGGGGCCTCCGGCCAGGTCGTAGCCCCAGCGCTCCAGCAGGCCGAAGTCCTGGTCCACGGAGAGGTGCGGGACCAGGAAGGACAGGTGCTGCGCGTCGGCGGCCACCTCCATCACGGCGCCGCCCACCTGGGTCACCCGCCAGAGGGAGCGCAGGTCCTGCGCCAGCGCATCCACCATCATCACGGTGTCGCGCACGGCGACGAACCAGCGGTCCCCGTCATACGTGGGGGCCCACGCGCCCAGCTCCGTGTCGCACCAGCGCGTGGCCCGGCGCTCCACCAGGTCCAACCGCGACAGGCGCCACACGTCGCCCCGGCGCGCGAGCGCGAGCGCCCGGTCCCCCTGCGAGGAGAGCACCAGCGAGAACGCCGGCACGTCGAACCAGGCCAGCGTCCGCCCGTCCGGGCCCACCAGCCGCGCTCCCGCTTCCCCCAGCGCGAGCAGCACGCGCCGGCCCGGGAGCACCACGGCGTCATGCACCGCGTGGGCGCCCGCGTCGTTCTTGTCCCGAAAGACGGGGGTCACCTTGCGCTCCGATTCGGGGAGCTCCGACCACGCGGCCAGGACCGGCTCCGCGGGCAGGTGCAGGTCCAGGCGCAGCGCCGCCATCGCGGGTTCCTTCACGTTGCGCAGGCGCTTGATGAGCGCGTCCAGCGGCACGGTGAGCTCCCGCGCGCGGTCGCGCATCAGCGAGCGCAAGGTGGGGGTGAGGAGCGCGGAGTACGCGTCGGAGGGCTCCTGCCGCAGCAGCTCCGTGGCGAAGGCGAAGCGCTCCGGCGCGCACTCGGGGGACTCGTCCGACAGCAGGGCCTCCACGGCTCCACGCGCGGCGTCGAAGCCGTCCGGGAAGCCCAGCGCCTGGTGCACGAGCAGCTTCGCGCCGCTCGTGCCGCCGGCGCGGACGCCACGCTCCACCCAGGCCTTCGCCAGGGGGCGCGCGGCGGCCACCGGCCACACGGCCTCCACCGCGCGTGCCCAGTTTCCGGCCTCCGCGAGCGCTTCTCCCCACAAGAGCCGCAGCGCTTCGGCTTCGCGCGGGTGGGACTTCTCCAGCCGCAGCACCGCATCCGCGAACGCGCCGCCCCGGCGCGCGATGGCCACGGCGCGCGCCACGTCCTTCGCGAGCAGCCACTGGCGCACGACGAGGCCCACGGGCAGGTCCCGCCCTTCGGCCAGCTCCGCGGCCAGCCGCAGGCGGCCATGGCGCTCCAGGAAGGACACCGCTTCTTCCGCCGCGTCGAGCAGCTCCGCCAGCACGAAGGCGGCTTCGTCGATGCGGCCGTCGCGCTCCAGGCGGCGGAAGATGTCGCGGTAGCGCTGGCGCAGGGTCTCGAACACGGCGCCGCCACCGCCGAACACCTGGCGGGAGCCTCCACCCCCCCGGTGCGGCTGGATGTCGAGCTGCTCGCGCGGCGCTGGCACCCCCAGCGCGAGCTGTGCCTGGGCGTCGGGGTCCTTGCCGAGCGGAATCGCGTGGCGCAGGGCTTCGTCGATGTTGCCCTGGTCGAACATCTCCAGGAGGTTGCGCAGGTAGTCGCGCTTGCGCTGGAACACGAACCGGCCCAGCGCCGTGTTCTCCAGCATCCAGGACTTCATCCGGTCGAGCACGCCAGGTCCCGCGGGCGCGGGAGGGCGGGTGCGGAGGGGCGGAGGCCCCGTGGCTTCGCTCGGGGTTCCCTGCGTTTCGTTCGAAGCGCTGGAGAAGGCCCGCAGCCAGGAGCGCAGGGCCCGCATCAGGAGCGACGAGGAAGCCGGTGGCGTGGGGGCAGCGAGCCGCGAGGCGTGCGGATCCGCCGCGCCTTCGCCTCCGCGCATTCCGGCCAGCAGTCGGGCGAAGAGGCTCGCGCGGCGCACCGTCATCGCGCCTCCAGACGCCGCGCCGGACGCGCCCCTCCCCTGCGCCGTCGTGACTTGCGAGGGGTCCCCGGACCGCGCGCTGAACGCCCTGCGCAGGCGCGCGAACAGTCCCTCCCGGCGAGTGACGGGGAGCTCCTTGCCCGCCATGCGCGCCAGCATCCGTTCGGCCTCGGGCGCGAGCGCGGGCACCCCGGGTCCGAACGACTCGCGCGTGGGCGGCGGCAGGGGCGCCAGCACCTGCTGCATGACCGGGGGAGGCGCGCCCAAGCCCTTCACCGCCATCCGCTGCCACCCGGACACGTCCAACCACGTCCCCGGCTCCAACTGTCGGGCTTCCCCCGGCACGTGCAGCCGCGCGGCCCCCGCGAGCACCAGCACGATGGCGCCCGGCGGCGGCGCCAATCGCTCGCGCTCCTTGGGGGTCAGTGGCGCGCTGGTGAGCACGTTGAACTCCAGCACCAGGGGCAAACCCGGCGCGGCCTCCACGGCGACCTTGAGGGGCGTCGCCAGCCGCAGCAGATAGCCTCCGGACAGCATCCAGACGGAAGCCCCGGGCCTCCAGGCAGCCAGCACGCGGCGGCGGGCCTCGACCACGCCCAGCGCTCCGGAATGGAACCAGAAGGCCGCCGCCACCACCGTCCCCCGGTGCACGTGGGCCCGGGGACGCAGGACTCCTGCTCCGGCGCTCACGGCGTGGCCTCCGGGACGGCGCGGTAGAGGACGGTCGCCTCCATCAGGTCCCACAGCACCAGTTCGCCCTTCTTCGTCAGCCAGCCGAACACGGGCTGCCCGTGGCTCGCATACGCCTGCACCACGTCGTCCGTGGCGGCTACCAGCGTCCGGGGCGCATGCTCCGAGAAGAAATGGAACGTGCGCCGGTCCGGATCCAGCGCGAGCACACCCGGAGGCGAGGGCGCGGGCGGCTGCACCGCTCCCACCACCCGGTACGCCGAGGGCACCACGATCTGCGTCACGCCCGTGTCCAGGAACAGCCGCCAGTTCTCTTCCTGATGGCGCACCGCGAGCAACCCCGCGTCGGGATGGGCTCCGGAAGGCGAGTAGCCGAAGTACGCTTCACCGTGCCGGGCGTTGAGCGGCACCATGCGGGTCTGCGCCTCGCCCAGCACCCCGAGCCGCGAGATGACCTGGTTCTCCAACACCTCCTGGGGACGGACCACGTAGACGGGCTTGGACCGGACCTCAGCTAGAGCGGAGACCTCCTCCTCCACCTGGATGAGCAGCGAATTCCCCTCTGGATCAGGCGGCGGCAGGTGGAACAGGCGATCGTCCGCGTCCTTCAACCAGAGGTGTTCCTGCCCGCTCCCATCCAACCAGCTCACGAGCGACAGGGGCAGCACTCCCGGCGGAGGATCCGGCCGGTGCGCCTCCATCATCGTCTCGTAGCGCACCTTGCGAAACCCCTTCGGCGTGCGCACCTGCCCGTGCATCACGTAGGCGTTGCCGTGACGCGCGAGCACCAGCAGTCCTCCCGAATACCGCCACCCCGCCGCGATGACGTGCTGGCCTCCGGGGACATGGACGCGCCGGGGCTTGGGCACGGTGGCACGCGGTGAATGGGGCACCGCCATCGCCGCGACGCTGCCATCCGCGTGGTGCAGCAAGAGGCGCCGACCGTCGCCGGAGAAGGCGAAGCCACGGAGGTGCCGGTCCGCGCGCGTCCACACCGGCGCGGGCCTGGGGCGCTCGAACGGGTTGCGCAGCAGGCGGATGCAGTCGTCCGGCGGAGGAAGCTCCAGCACCACCGACCGGGCGACCTGGGACGCGGGCCGCACGTCCACCGTGAGGCGGTGCGCGCCGGGCTCCAGGGGTTCGGACACCTCGATGCGGGACATGCCTTCCGCGCCCGCGAGCCGTGACAGGCGAGGTGCGCCCACCAGCCACGCATCCCCGGGGGACGCCTGGAGATCCAGCGCCACGCGCCACGCGTCCAGGTGGTTCGCCGTGGCGGGTTCGATGGAGCGGGCCTCCAGCCACTTCATGAGCGAGCGCACCTCCAGGCCCGTGTGCGTTTCGGATCCAGGCGAGGACTGGAGCACGCCCCAGGTGAACGCGGCGCCCGCGGCTTCGGCCCGGCGCGCGAGGACGACGAGCAGCGCGAGGTGCGCGATGCGAGGCAGCCCCAGTTGATCCGGTCCCGCGTCCAGCAGCACCACCGTGCGCCGTGCCCCTTGCGATTGCCGGAACGCCGGTTTGAGGAAGGACAGCTCTCCGAACGCCGCGCGGCGCACCAGCTCTTCGGGAGCCTCCAGCGCCCACAGCCATTCACTGACGAGCAGCCGTTCGAAGGGCCCCCTGCGGGTGAGCCCGTCATAGCCCTGGGGCTCGCCGCCCTCAGCCTCGCCGCGAGGCCGCAGCCCGCCCAGCGCCGCCGCCAGCCGCGCCACGTGCGGTCCCAGATGGAGCGCGAGGTCGTCCGGGAAGAGGGACAGTTGCGCCGCCCAGGGGCGCAGGATGGGGGGAAGCGCCGTCACGCCACTCCCTCCGGAGGCGCGAGCCACGCCAGCAGCGAGGCGCGCACCACCCGCTGGGCCGCGCCCACCGGCACCAGTTGCCCGGAGGCCGGCAGCACGGCGAGCGGCGAATCCCCTTGCCCCGCGAGCAGCGCGCGCTCCAGCAGGGACACCGCCACCTCCGGCTCCAGCGCGCACGGCAGCAGGAGCCCGGGGGCCAGCGGATCACGCCCCAGGTAGACCACGCCCTCCACCCACGGCAGGGACGCGGCGACGCCCAGGAGCACGAGCACGTCCGGACCCGCGACCCCGCTCCAGGTCCCAAGCGTCGCATCATCCGCCCGTACCGCCCGTGCGCCCAGTGCACGCGCGACCGCGCCCAGGCCAGCGACGGCGACGGGCTCCAGGGGCAGGGCCCTGGGACGCCAGCGCACGGGAAGCCCCGCGACGACGAGCTCCGGCTCCGGAGGCGGCCTCATGACGCCCGGCTTCTCCCCGACGACAGGTGGCACCGCGCCAGGAACAAGGAGATGGCCTGCACGGCTGAACCGGCGCGACGCCCGTCAATCACCTCCACAGTCTAGTCAGCTCCGGCCCGGGCCGGATACGGGACCGCGCAGAGGGCGGCCTTCATCGCTGGCAGCCACACACTCGGATCACGTCACGCATTGGATTCAGCACGTCTTCACACCGCTCGCGACTCACCGGATTCAGCGTCCTGACCTACCCCAAAAGGTAGTTGCCAATCATGAGAACCTGCTAGGTTGCTATTCCCATGAGGAAGCGCCTCGACAGCCTATTGCTGGGCCTGCTCCTGACGGCCACGGTGGCGACCGCCCAGGAGCGGCAGCCCCTGGTCCGCAACGTCTACCTGTCGGACGACCCACAGCAGGAAGTGCCCCGCATCCACGTGGGCTCGCGCATGGCCACGGTGCTGCGCTTCGAGCAGGACGTGGACCCGACCCGGACCGCACTGCTGGGCTGGGAAGGGCGCTTCGAACCCGTCCTGTCAGGTGGGAAGTCCGTGCTGCTGATGCCGCGTCAGGGCCTGCTGCCCGAGGACGCGCTCCTGCTCCGGGTGACGCTGCAGGACGGGACGGAGATCCCCTTCGCACTCACGGCCCCGGAGGACGGTCGGGTGGACCAGCAGCTCAATGTCTTTCGCGACATCGAAAGTCCTGGGGCCGTGCGTTCAAGATTGTCCGACTCACGCGTCCGCGAGCGGCGGTTGCAGGAAGAGAACGAGCGCTTCCGTCAGGAAGAGACGTCCGTGGACCACGCGCTCGCGGCGCTCATGAGTCAAGGCGCCGTGGAGATGACGCCCTTCCGTAAATTCCGTTCGTGGCGGTTCACCTGCGACACCGGAGCCGTGAACATCCTGGGGTACATCCATCCCAGCAAGACGGCTGTCGTCTTCGAGATCACGAATCAGACGGCGAAGACACCCTGGCGCCTGGGGGAAGCCCGGCTGTCGATCAAATCCAATGGAAAGGCCTGGCCCTTCGCGCTGCGGATGACTCAAGCGGAGATCGTCCCAGGCACTTCGGGCAACATCGCGGTCGTCGCCGACCTGAGCACCTTCGACTTCAAGAAGGGCTCCGAAAAACTCGTCCTAGAACTCTTCCGTCACGACGGTCTCAGGGAAGCATTGGTCGTAGTGGAAGAGACAGGCCCGCACAAGTAGACCCTCTCATTCATGGCTCCTCCCCACGTGATTCGCTCCTGCTCCTTGTTGCTGTTGGGCTTCCTCACTGGCTGCGCGACCGCCGCGCCCATTCCGGGTCAGGTCGCCATGCGCTCCGACGGGACCCCAGAGCCTGAAGCCTGCCCGGAGGAAGCCTTGAAGACGATGCGCATCCTGGGGTTGGAGGTTTCCGACGGGGCGACGATGGAGTTCGATGTCAACCAGACGGACACCGGCCCCGTGTACCTGCGCGAGGGCCCCATCGAAAGCGAGCTGAACAACAGCCTGGGGCCGCTGCATCCCGCGACGCTGCTGTACGGCCGCATCTGGACGGGCGGAAATCAGATCGTCATCCGCTACTACGAGGCCAAGCCGCCCGACCGCGAGAGGCTTCCCCTTTGCGCGGTCGCGCGAAGCTCGAAGGGCCAGTTGCGCAAGATGAAGGACTCCAAGCCCGGAATGGCCACCATGGAGTTCTCGGGCGCGGCCGTCTACATCGTCGACGGGTTCCGGTAGCCAGCCCCGGCCCGCGTCACGCCGCCCGCGCCCCCACGTCGCCCAGCACCGCCGCCACCTCACCGCGCAGTGCGCGCAACGCGTCCGGCAGTGCCTCCGGCGCGAAGCCCGCATCCATCTCCCGCGCCACGCCCTCCAGCTTGAGCCGCCACGCGGCCAGGCCCTCGGGGTCCTCGGGCCGGGCCTCCAGCAGCGCCTGTCCCGCCTGGGCGATGCGCTGGGCCCTCGCCAGGGGCCCGGCGCTCGCCTCCAGCGCCGCGGCCGGCAGCGCCGGGTTCTCCGACGCGGAGAGCACGTCGCGCAGCACCTCGCGCGCCAGCGCCTGCGACTCCTTCGTGGGCACCGCGTAGACGAGCGGCCACAGGTCCGCCACGCCCGGCGTCGCCCGTCCCGCCAGCGCCGCCGCCGCCGCCACCAGTCGCTGCACCTTCACCGCCCGGCGGTCCGACAAGGCGATGCCCGCGCTGCGCAGCGTCCGCAGCGCCTGCGCAAGGTGCGGCCGCACCGGCCCCAGGTCCGCACCCCGCGCCACGCCGGCCACCACGTCCAGCGCGGCCAACGAAGCCACGCGCGGCACCGCGTCCGTCCACAGCGACGCGCCGCCCGTGAGCAACTCCTCCAGCCGCGAGTCCGGCACCGGCTCCACGAAGATGCGCGCCAGGAAGCGGTCGGAGAACGCGGCCAGCGCGTCGTCCTCCGGCAGTCCGTTGGACGCGCCCACGCAGATGCGCAGCGGCACCTGCATGCGCGTGTGCCCACGCCGGAAGGTGCGCTCGTTGAGCAGGCCCAGCAGCGTGTTGAGGATGGCCGTGGAGCCCAGGAACACCTCGTCCAGGAAGGCCACCTCAGCCTCCGGCAGCATGCCGGACGTCTGCGTCTCCACCACGCCCTCGCGCAGCTTGCGCAGGTCCACCGGCCCGAAGATTTCGGACGGCTCCGTGAAGCGCCCCAGCAGGTATTCGAAGTAGCTGCCGCCCAGCGCGCGCGCCGTCCGGCGCACCGCCTCGCTCTTGGCCGTGCCCGGCGGGCCGATGACGAGCAGGTGTTCACCCGCCACCGCCGACAGCGCCACCAGCTCCACCATCGCCTCGCGCTCCACCAACCCCCGACCCGCGTCGGTGAGGGCGTCGCGCACGGTGGCCGCCGCGACCTCGAATGTACCGGACATGCCCCCAAGCCTAGCCGGCCCCCCGCACCCCGCGAAGCCACCCCCCGTGGATCGACACCCGGGCGACCGGGCGGGCCCTGTCCACGTCCTCGCGTCGGCATACAGTGGCGCGATGGAAACGAAGTGGAAGTGGCTGGCGCTGGCGGCGGTGCTGGGGGCGGGGCCAGCGGGAGCGGACGGGTGGCACGCCTACGCCTCCCTGGGCGCGGGCGTCACCCTGGACCACTTCAGCGACTGGCGCGCCAAGGGCCCCACGCTGCAGGCGTGGCTGGGTGTGGAGACGCCGCCCGGCCTGTCCCTGGGCGCCGTCTTCGAAACGACCCAGACCTGGGGCCAGCAGTTCGCGCAGGCCCAGAACCCGTCCCAGATGAGCCGCGTGCAGTTGGACTACACCGCCGTGGGCATCGAGGCCCGCCTGCGCTTCCTCGGCGACAAGCCGGTGACGCCGTGGCTGGGCGCGCGGCTGGCGAAGAGCTGGGCGAAGCCCTTCACCCCCAACAGCCTGGGTGAGCTGCGCCGCGAGGACTTCGACGTCACCAGCATGGCCTTCCGCGTGGGCCTGGACGGCTGGTTCGGCGACCACTGGGGCATCTCCATCGCCACCGCCCTCCAGTTCTGCGACCTCAAGTTCACGAAGGACGCGGACACCACCACCAGCACCTGCGCCAAGCCGCTCCAGAGCATCACCGCCGGACCCGTGCTGCGCTTTTGATGCGGGTACAGTGCGCGCCCATGAACGCGCCGCCCCCCGTCCCCACGCCAGGTCCCCGCTGGCTGTACCTGCACGGCTTCGCCTCCGGCCCCGCCTCCACCAAGGGCGTCTGGCTGGACGCGCACTGGGCGAAGCAGGGCATCCCCCTGGAGCGCCTCAACCTGCGCGTGCCGTCCATGGAGCGCTTGAGCCTCGACGCCATGCTCGCCACCGTGCGCGACGCGCTGGGAGGACCGCACGAGCGAGCGGTGCTCATCGGCTCCAGCCTGGGCGGACTCGTCGCCGCGCGCACCGCGGAACGGGAAGCCCGCGTGGGAGCGCTGGTGCTGCTCGCGCCCGCGTTCCACTTCGTGGAGCAACTCCAGCGCCGCATGGGCCAGGAGGGCTGGGCGCAGTGGAAACGCGAGGGTTTCCTCGAAACGGATGACCACGCGGAGAAGCGCCGCACGCGCGTGCACCACGGCATTGTTGAGGAGGCCCAGGCGATGGACGCGGACCGGGGTGTCTGGCCCGACGTGCGCGTGCCCACGCTCATCGTCCACGGCCGCCGGGACGACACCTGCGACGTGCGCTACTCGCGCGAGTGGGCCAGGGGCAAACGCCACGTCCGGCTGGTGGAGGTGGACGACGGCCATGAGCTGACGGCCTCGTTGGAGCTCATCGCGAAGGAGGCGGATGCCTTCCTCACGCCGTGGCGGGGTGGGGAGGACACCCGGCAGGTGTTCACTGCCGACGGACCGGCGCGCGACTGAACCCCCGCCGCGCTTGCGTTCCGGAAGCCCCGGCTAAGGTGGCGGCCATGAACCGCGAATACCACCGTTGGTACAGCCAACGGCTGAACCGGGACATGGATGTGCTGCTGTATGGGCACTCGGGCGAGCCCATCATCCTGGTCCCCACCAGCAAGGGCCGCTTCTACCAGGCCGAGGACTTCGGCCTCATCAGCGCCTTGTCGGACTGCATCGCCGCAGGCCGCTACGTGGTGGTGTGCGTGGACTCGGTGGATGAGGAGTCCTGGTACAACAAGGACGTCGCCCCCGCCGTGCGCGTGGCCCGCCATGCCCAGTGGGAGGACTACGTCGTCAACGAGGTGGTACCGCTCGCGCGGAGCCGCTCCTCCGGAGGAAGGCTCACGCTCGCCGGGTGCAGCCTGGGCGGCTTCCACACGTACAACGTGGGCCTGCGCCACCCGCACGTCTTCCAGCGCCTCATCTCCATGGGCGGCAAGTTCGAGACGGAGGACTTCCTGGACGGCCACCACGACGAACAGGTGTACTTCCACACCGCGCCCCAGTGGCTGCCCGGCCTGCATGACACCGCGCGCCTGAATGCCCTGCGCCGCGTGGAGATGACCCTGGCCGTGGGCGAGCACGACTTCTGCCGCCCCTCCAACGAACACCTGTCCAAGCTGCTCTGGCAGAAGGACATCCGCAACGACCTGTCCATCTGGAACGGCGGCACCCACGACTGGCCCGTGTGGCGGCAGATGATCCGCCAGTACCTGCCGGCCTGAAGCACCGCCGCCCGTGAAGCGGCCCCTCTTCAGTTCTCCAGGGGCCGCAGCGTGCCCGCGCTCACGCGCCAGAATCGCCACAGCACGGCCATGGCCACGAAGATGAGGCCCGCGCACAGGCCCCACCAGATGCCCAGCACGCCCATGCCCAGGCCGAAGCTCAAGAGCAGCGTCAGGGGCAGGCCCACGGCGTAGTGGCCCACGATGTTCGCCAGGAAGGTGAAGCGCGTGTGGCCCGCGCCGCGCAGCACGCCCGCGCCCACGCCCTGCACGCCGTCGAACACCTGGAAGATGGCGCTCACCATCAAGAGCGGCAGCAGCAGCGGCAGCACCTCCGGCGGAGCACCCGCCAGCCGCGCGAGCCCCTCCGGGAAGAGCGCGAACACCAGCCCGCTCAGCGACATCACCACCGCGCCGGTGGCGAAGGCCATCAGCCCGCTTCGCCGTGCCTGAGGCGTGTCGTGCGCGCCCACCGCCCAGCCCACCCGCACGCTGCCCGCGTTGCCGATGCCCAGCGCCATGGTGAAGGTGAGGCTCGCGAAGGAGATGGCGATCTGATGCGCGCCCACGCTCGCCGGCCCCAAGCGCGCGGCCAGCACACCCGCCAGCGCGAACACGCCCACCTCCGCCGCGATGTGCAGGCCAATGGGCAGGCCCACCCGGAACGCGCGCAGTTGGTCCGCGAGCGACGGCTTCAGGGACGGCGTGCCCGACACGGGAATCCCAGCCACCGCCCGCGCCACGATGAGCACCTCCAGCGCCGTGCACAAGAGCGTGGACAGCGCCGCGCCCGCCGCGCCCATCGCCGGCACGTGCGTGAGGGGCCCTGCCCACGCGGGCAGCGACGCGCCGCCGAAGACGAACAGCGGCACCATCATGAGGTTCAGGATGTTGGCCACCACGGTGGACACCACCAGCGGCCGGGGATTCCCGATGGCCTGGAGGTACGCGCGCACCGTGAGGAAGATGAGCATCAGCGGCAGGCTGGGCGCGCGGAAGTGCAGGAAGGCACGCACCTGGACGATCTGCTCCTCGGCCACCCCCACCCACGGCAATCCGGACGGCACGGTGATGAGCACCGCCCACAGCACCAACCCCACGAACGCGGACAGCCAGATGCCCTGCCAGAGCACGTCGCGCGCGCGCAGCGGATTGCGGGCGCCAATGGCCTGCGACACCAGCGGGTCCACGCCCATCATCAGCCCCATGCCGAAGCTGCTGACGGCGAAGAACAGGCTGTGGCTCAAGCCCACCGCCGCCAGCGCGGACGTGCCGGCCCGGCCGACGATGAGCGTGTCCACGAGCCCCATGAGCGACTGGCCCGCCTGCGCGATGCACAGGGGCAGAGCCAGCCCGAGCAGGGCGCGCAACTCCCCCCGGTTCCTGACCGAGTGGGACGACGACACGGACGGCTCGGGAGCATCGGGCGGCATGGCGGGCCTATAGCCTCTTCGGGAGGGGATTGCGCTGCCCGAACGATGGACGCGCCTCCCCTCCCCGCCTGACCGCCCCGTCGCCTGCCCTCAGGGCCTCAGGGGTTGACGACCTTGGTGAAGCGCGTCGTGACCAGCGGCGCCTGGAGGTTGCCCACCTTGGCCACGCGCACGCCCGCGTCGCTGATGGCATACACGTAGTCGTCCGCCATCACGCTGCGGCGCACGTCCGGCGTGTAGTACCAGCTCCAGTCCGGCGTCTGCACCCGCTGGAACATGTCCGTCATGCTCACCGCTCCCACCGGGGAGATGCCCGCGGCCAGGTCCACGCGGAACACGCGCAGCTCCGTGCGGAAGCTGTTCCAGTAGTCGTCGCCGTAGTAGCCCCGAGGCGCGTAGTCCGTGAAGGGGATGGCGACCAGACCCTTGGCCGGGAAGTAGTTGAAGGCCTTGTGCTCGTAGAGGGCCTCGCTCCAGCCGTAGGCGGTGCCGACGAGCTGCGTGAAGGCCTCCTTCGGGTTCGCCAGGTCGCTGACATCGAAGAGCGACAGCTTCAGCGAACGCTCCCCGCAGCAGCCGCCGTTCGCGTCCGTGTGCACGCCCATCGTCAGCAGGTGGTTATCGCCCACCGGGTGCAGGTACGTGGAGAAGCCGGGCACCTTCAGCTCACCCACCTTGTGCGGGTTCGCCGGGTCGCTCAGGTCGAAGGTGAAGAGCGGATCCACCTGGAGGAACGTGACGATGTAGCCCCGCTTGCCCACGAAGCGCGCGCTGTAGATGCGCTCGCCTTCAGCCAGGTCCGCGCTGCGGCCCAGCTCCTTCAGCCGTCCGTCCTTCACGCCCATCGTCGTCACGCGGCTCGCCGTCGTCGTGCGGCCCCACCACCAGTCCTCGTGCTTCTCCTCGGGCAGGCGCGTGGTCACCGTGGTGGCCAGTCGCAGCACGTCTTCGTGTTCATCCAGTGCGAACTGGTTGACGGGCACGCCCTCCACCGTCCCGGAGCCCGCGTACACCGCGCGGCCCGGCTGACGGGTGTCGAACTTGTGCACGTAGGTGAAGTCCTTCTGCCCCGGCTCCGGCCACCACCAGTAATGCGAGTGCGTCAGGTAGAGCGAGTCCTTCGACGCGTACACCGTGCCCGGCTCCGCCACCAGGCTGGTGCGCCCCGGCGCCGCCGACCGAGCGTCCAGGTCCAGCGAGGCCACCGTCACGAAGCCCAGCGCGGACGGCGCGTTGCTCCGGTAGAAGTCACCGCACGACACCGGCAGCGCCGTCGTCACCCCGGCCGCGTCCACGTGCTTGCCCGCGGGCAGCCACTCGGCCAGCGTGCTCGCGCGGATGAGCCTCTCGTTGACCGCGATCTGCGCGTCGATGGCCTTCTCCAGCTTGCCCTCGTCCTTGGCGAGTTCCTCCGTGTAGTTCACCCAGGACTGCACGCCCTCCGGCCAGCGGAACACATCCGACAGCACGAGGCGCACGGAGCTGTCCACGCGGCGCGCCTGCGTGAAGACGCCCGGCATGTACACCTGATCCACCACCGTGGGGTTCGCCACGTCCGACACGTCCACCGTCGTGACCTTGGTGCTGTCGCCACCGTAGTAGCCACAGCTGAAGCCGAAGCCGGCGCAGTCGGCCATCATGGGCGTCGGCGCGCCGTCGCCCACGTAGGAGCCCCCACTGGACGGCTTGCCCGGCAGGCCCAGGCGCACCTGCGAGACGATGACCAGCCGCTGGTGCTCATCCAGCAGCATCTCCCGGGGCCAGCCCTCCACTTCCAGCGAGCCCGCCAGCGTCAACTGCTCCGCGGGCCACGAGCGGTGCGCGTAGAGGCGGTTGCCCGACAACACGAAGATGCGCGTGCCGTCGTTCTGCACGAAGTCCGACTCGTGCACGCCCTCCACCTGGTTGTTGGTGCCGGTGGAGTCCTTCGGGCCCTGAGAAGGCGACGGGCTGCCACCGCCCGACGAGGCGTCCCCTTCGGCCATGGGAGGACCGCCCATGTCGACGCCGCGGTTGCGACCGAACCTCTCCCAGAAGCCAGGTTTCTGCTGCTCCAGGTTCGCGCGCATCTGCTTGGACGCGGTGTCCTCGATGTACTGCTCCAGGTCCTCGCACGCGGCGAACTCCTCCAGCCGCAGCGACTGCTGCACGGGCTCATTGCCCACCGGGGCCGCCTTGTCGCCGCCGCACCCCACCACCAGCAGCGTGAGTCCCACTCCTCCGAAACGCGTCCAATGCATGCTTGGGTCCCTCCCTCGAAAGCTTCGCGGGGCGTGGTGCATTGCCACGGCCGTGCCAGGGCGGAATCCCTGGCGCGGGCCTGCGATTGCGAGGGTTTGCGGGGCCGGACCGGGCCCGTGCCGCACTCAGAAACCTGAGGCGCGCGCCGTGCCCCCGGTGGGAAAACCGAGGGTCTGGGGCACGAAGCGCACGAAGCGCTGCTGAAGCTGCGCGTCCATGCCCTCCAGTTTGAGGCCCATGCCCGTCTGGGAACGGAAGGCGCCGCCTGGACCGGGCGGGTTGGACCACGCCACCACCGCCTGCGCCTCGCACGGGGTGCGCTGGCCGGCCATCACCAGGCGCAGCGACAGCCGGGCGCCTTCGCGCGCGGGCGTGAGCGTGCGCACGAAGAGGCCCTGGGGGCTGGCGTCATGGCTGAAGCCGCTGAGCGTGGGCCCGCCCGGCGTGGAGAACTCCACCACCGTGAAGAAGGGCACGCGCTCCGCGGCCCGCAGCGGCACGGTGGACGGAGACAGGCGCGCGAGCACCCGCCCCAAGAGCTCGTCCGCGCCCAGTTGCCGCTTCTCCAGCAGCGGCGCGCCGCACAGCTCCTGCGCCCGCGCGAGCACGTCCTGCGACTCCTCCACCCGCGACATCAGCACCAGCGGCTTGCGCGGGTACAGCTCCCGGAGGCGCGTGGCCAGGGCCAGGGCCTCACGGGGCAGCCGCGACACGTCCACGACGAAGCCGTCCAGCCGCTCTCCATGGGCCACCGCCTGCGCGCCCGCGTCCTCCAGGTCCTTCGCGTAGAGCACGTGCAGCCCCTCGTGCTCCAGCGCTCCACCCAGGAAGGTGTGCAGGAAGCGGCCACCCTCCACCAGCAGCACGCCGCGCCCGCGCGGAGGGCCCGTCCAGGCGCGCTCCCGGGACAGCCGCACCGCGGCCACCTTCGCCGCCAGCGCCTCCTGGCACACGGGTTTGGGCAGGAAGTCGTCCGCGCCCGCGCGCCCGCAGTGCATCACCTCATGGGGCTCGTCCGCGGCGGTGAACATCACCACCGGCACGTTGCGTCCGGCCGCGTGCGCCTTCACCGCCCGGCACGCCTCGTCCCCCTGGAGCTTCTCCAGGTGCAGGTCCATCAGGATGAGCGCCGGCACCCGCTGCTGGAGCTCCGCGAGGCACGCCTCCGCCCCCTCCAGCCCCACCACGTCGCAGCTCATGCGCGACAGGTGCAGCCGAATCACGTCCCGCGCCGTCCGCGAGTCGTCCACCACGAAGACCAGGTCTCTCGGACGCGGAGAAATTCCGGGGTTCATCATGACTCCCGGAGATAGGCGGACTCCGGGAAAGTCACCATGCACCCGGCGCGTCAACGTGCGCTGGTGGACGCCTTTTCCGCGTGGCGCGGGACATCAGCCCCGGGGTTCCGCGCGACCGGACAGAAGCTTCGTGAGCTGGCGGGCAATCTGGGCGCACTGCGCGGCATCCCCCGCCGCCAGCGCGTCCTTGCCGCCCACCAGCAGTTGCTGCACGGTGCCCACGGCGGTGTCGGCTTCCGGGCTGGGGTTCTCCTTCGCGCTCTTCTGGAGCAGGCGGGCCAGCTTCTCTCCGCGCTCCAGCAGCTTCTTGAAGGTCTCCTCCGCCTTGCGTGCGTCCACCACGCCCTGGGCCTGGGCGTAGTTCATCTGCTCCTGGCCCAGCTTCTCCGCCTCGCCCTGCGGCAGGCCCGCGCGGGCCTCCAGGCGCACCACCTCCATGTTGCCGGAGGTGAGGTCGGTGGCCTTCACGGAGAGCGTGCCTTCGCCGGACAATTCGAAGACGACCTCCAGGGGCGTCTCCCCGCGCGCGGCGACGTGCAGGTTCTTGAGGACCACCTCGCCCAGCTTGTGGTTCTCGTCCTGGAACTCGCTCTCCCCCTGGTACACGGGGATGCGCGCCTCGGCCTGGCCGGAGGTGCCCGGGAAGAAGATGTCGCGCGCCACCACCGGCACGCCCGTGTTGCGGGGGATGAGGCGCTTCACGCGTCCGCCCATCACGCCCACGCCCAGGCTCTGGCTGGCCACGTCCAGCAGCAGCGCCTGCCCGGACTGCCGGAGCAGTTCGTCCGCCTGCACCGCGGCGCCCAGCGCCACCGCTTCGTCCGGGTGCACGTCCGTGGACGGCGCGCGGCCGAAGAAGTCCGCCACCAGCCGGCGCACCAGCGGCACGCGCGTCATGCCGCCCACCAGCAGCACCACGTCCACCGAGCGCGGATCCATCTTCGCCTCGGCCATCACGCTCTTGCAGACCTCCAGGCACCGGCGCGACAGGGGCTCGGAGAGGGTCTCGAAGAAGCTGCGCGTGAGCGCGGTGTTGATTTCGGTGAAGCGCTTCACGCCGGCGTTGTGGTCGCCCAGGCCGGTGACGGAGATGCTGGCCTCGTCCCTTTCGGTGAGCTCGCGCTTGGCGGCCTCCGCCGCGACCTTCAGGCGGCGCAGCGACTGCGCGTCCTTGGAGACCGCCTCCTGGTAGTCGTCCTCCACCTGGGCCAGCAGCCACTGGACGATGCGCTGATCAAAGTCCTCGCCCCCGAGCGCGTGGTCGCCGCCGGTGGCCTTCACCTCGAAGACGCCCGCCTTCACGTCCAGGATGGACACGTCGAAGGTGCCGCCGCCCAGGTCGAACACCAGCGCGCTGCCCTCGAAGCCGCGCGACAGGCCGTACGCCAGCGCCGCCGCGGTGGGCTCGTTGACCAGCCGCACCACCTCCAGCCCCGCGATGCTCGCCGCCTCGCGCGTGGCCTGGCGCTGGTTGTCGTCGAAGTTGGCGGGAACCGTGATGACGCACTTGCGCACGTCGCGCCCGAAGTGGGCCTGCGCGTCCAGCCGCAGCTCACCCAGGATGAAGGCGGACACCTGCGCGGTGGGCAGCACCCGGCCCGCCAGCTTCACGCGCACGTCGCCCGAAGGGCCGGCCACCAGGGGGTAGGGCACCATCGTCTTCGCCTGCTGCACCAGCTCCGGCGTGTACCGGCGACCCAGGAAGCGCTTGGTGGCCCACACCACCGCGTCGGGTTGTTCCTCCGCCAGCGCCTGGGCCGCCTGCCCCACCACGCGGTCTCCCGCCCGGGTGAGGCCCACCACCGAAGGCGTGAGGCGTCCTCCCGCGCGCGAGGGGATGAGCCGCGGACGTCCGTCTTCCACGGTCGCCACGACGCTGTTGGTAGTGCCCAGGTCGATGCCGATGACGGGTTCTTGCATGGGGCGAGGAGCCGCACGCTACGGGCCCACCCCCCATTCCGCCAAGCCCTCTTGCTACCTGGGCGTCACCTTGCGAGCGCTGGCCCGCCTTTCGGGGCGACACCCACGTTCAATGAATGAGACCCCACAGGCGCCCTTCCGGCCACCGGGACCCGGAAGGTCGGCGGGATTGCCGTGGGGGACGCCCCATGCTAAGGGCGCCAGCGTCATGGTGAACGTCTCCATCGCCCGCCGCTACGCCCGCGCCATCCTCGACGTCGCAGCGGAAGGCAACCGCACCGACCTTGTCGCGGAGCAGCTCAACGCCTTCGCCGACGTGGTCGGGCACAGCCCCGAACTGTCGGACGTGCTGCTCAACCCCGCCTACAGCCGCGCCCAGCGCAGCAACGTGGTGGAGGCCGTGCTCAAGGCGCTGCCCTCCCCCGCCGACCCCGCGCTCGCCAACGCGCTGCGGCTGCTGGTGGACCGCAACCGCCTGGGCTACCTGCCCGACATCGCCCGGCTCTACCGCGACATGGCGGATGCCCGCGCGGGCCGCGTCCGGGGCCAAGTCACCAGCGCGGTGCCCCTGTCCGCCGACGCCGTCAGCCAGCTGCAGCAGTCGCTCCAGCAGCTCACCCAGCGCAACGTCGTGCTGGAGACCCGCGTGGACCCCTCCCTGCTCGGCGGCGTGTCCGCCCAGGTGGGTGGCACCCTCTACGACGGCACCCTGCGCTCCCAGATGGAGCAGATGCGCCGCGCGCTGAAGTAGCCCGCCTTCCTGCACCCAACGGCCAACGTCCCAGGTTGGCCGTGTTGCCCCGTAGTCCTAGTCAAACCCGTATTTCCCGCTGGCTCTGGGAATGGGTATACTTCTCGTCAACGCGGACAAGCCCGCGTTTTCCGAGACGACCCGCCCATGCCGCAGCCCGTGTTTCACCGGCTTCCCGGAGCCCTTCCGTCCTCAGGGGTTCCCGAGGAGTCCTGGCCCTTCCTGAGTGCGTTGCTGAACGCGCCGGGTTGGGGGGTGGCGCTGGTGGGCGCGGACTCCCGCCTCCTCTGGATGAATGACCTGCTGGCGTCGCTGTGCGGCCGGCCGGCGGCGCTGTCCGTGGGGCGGCTGCTGACCGAGGCGTGGCCGGGGCTCGCGCCGTCGCTGGCGCCGCTGCTGGGCCGGGCGCAGTCGGGCGAGCGCGTGGCGGAGGAGTTGGTGTCGGGGCGCTTCGGCGAGGTGGGCACGCTGCGCCACCTGACGGTGAGCGCGATGCCGGCGGCTCCGGCGTCGGCGGGCGTGCTGGTGCTGCTGCGCGACAACTCGGCGCGCCTGCGCGAGGAGGCGGCGCTGCGCGCGAGCGAGGAGCACATGCGCAGCATCGTGGAGATCTCCTGTGACGGGTACTTCTTCCACGACCGCGGGCAGTTCCTGGACATCAGCCCGGGGCTGGCGCGCCTGCTGGGGCACTACGAGACGGCGGAGTTGATCGGCCGCAACGTCATCGAATGCGTGGCGCCGGAGTTCCGCGTCCCCGCGCGCGATGCGATGGAGCGCGGCGTGGAGGCCCCCTACGAGGTGGCCATCGTCCACCGCGACGGCCGGCGCATCCCCGTGGAGGTGATGGGCCGTCCGGCCACCTTCCAGGGCCGCGCGGTCCGGCTCGCCGCGGTGTGGGACGTCAGCAGCCGCAAGTCCGCCGAGGAGCGCCTGGCGCGCATGGAGCACTTCCGCGAGCAGTTCCTGGGCGTGGTGGGCCCGGACCTCAAGATCCCGCTCCAGACCCTCCAGCGCGACGTGCTCGCCCTCCAACACGCTCCGCAGATGCCGGAAGCCCTGACGGAACAGGTAGGGCGGGTGGGCCAGGGCGCACGCCGGGTGGAGCGGATGATCCACCAGTTGCTGGACTTCACCCGCGCCCGGCTGTCCGGGGGCCTGCCGCTGCACCCCGGGTCCGTGCACCTGGGACAGCTGGCGGAGCAGGTGATGGCGGACCGGCGTCAGGCCCACCCCAGCCGGGAGCTGCGCCTGGTGGTGTCGGGCGACCTCAAGGGCACCTGGGACGGGGGGCGGCTCACCCAGTTGATGGACACGCTCGTGGGCAATGCCCTGTACCACGGCCCCCCGACGTCGACGGTGGCGCTCCAGGTCCAGGGCAGCGCGGACAGCGTCACCCTCCAGGTCCACGACCCGGGCTGCCGGGTCTCGCCGGAGAACCACGCCACCCTCTTCGAGCCCTTCCGGCGCTGCCCGCCCGCGAACGGTGGCAGCGGCGGCGGGGACGCGGACGGCCTGGGGCTGTCGCTCTACATCGCCCGACAGATTGCCCTGGCCCACGGGGGCCGCATCTCCGTGGAGTCGGGGGGGACGGACGGCACCCGCTTCATCGTGTGGCTGCCCCGGACCGGTGGTTCCCAGCAGTCAGGCTCCTGAAGCCGCCCGTCGTCCCAGCCGCCGGGCTACCGAGCCTGCGAGCCGCCCGCCAGGGCGGGTGCGGTCCAGGGGGGCCGGATTCCCACGCGTTCCAACGAGTGGAACGGGGTCCGGCCGGGTCCGCTAACATCCGCGATAACGGGGTGGCTGGGGCGGCAATGCGGCGGGTGGCGTGCGCGTTGCGATGGGGGCTGGGAGCGTGATAGGGGGCCACCCGGTACATCAAGATTCGTGGCGGCCCTTCCCCGTTTCCGGCCGCCCCCTCCGCAAGGACGCAAGACGCTCATGGAAATCCGCGCCGACGAGATCAGCAGAATCATCCGGGAGCAGATCAAGGACTACGGCAAGAAGGTCACCGTCGCCGAGACCGGCACCGTGCTGTCCGTAGGCGACGGTATCGCCCGCGTGTACGGCCTGGAGGGTGCGCTGGCGGGCGAGCTGGTGGAGTTCGCCAATGGCGTGCAGGGCCTGGTCCTCAACCTGGAAGAGGACAACGTCGGTATCGCCATCATGGGTGAGTTCAAGGACATCCGTGAAGGCGACGTGGTGAAGCGCACCGGGCAGATCGCCTCCGTGCCGGTGGGCAAGGGCCTGCTGGGCCGCGTGGTGAACGCCCTGGGCGTCCCGATGGACGGCAAGGGCCCCATCGAGGCCACCGAGCACCGCCGCCTGGAGGTGAAGGCGCCCGGCATCGTGAAGCGCAAGTCCGTGCACGAGCCCCTGCAGACGGGCATCAAGGCGCTGGACGCGCTCGTGCCGGTGGGCCGGGGTCAGCGCGAGCTCATCATCGGTGACCGCCAGACGGGCAAGACGGCCGTCGCCATCGACGCCATCATCAACCAGAAGGGCCTGGGCGTTTACTGCGTCTACGTCGCCATCGGGCAGAAGCAGTCCACCGTCGCGCAGATCGTGGAGAAGCTGACCCGCTACGGCGCCATGGAGTACACGACGGTCGTCGCGGCGAACGCGTCCGACCCGGCGCCCATGCAGTACTTCGCCCCGTACGCGGGCGTCGCCATCGGCGAGTACTTCCGCGACAACAAGATGCACGGCCTCATCGTGTACGACGACCTGTCCAAGCAGGCCGTGGCGTACCGCCAGCTCTCCCTGCTCCTGCGCCGCCCGCCGGGCCGCGAGGCGTACCCGGGCGACGTGTTCTACATCCACAGCCGCCTGCTGGAGCGCGCCGCGAAGCTGTCCGACGAAGAGGGCGCGGGCTCCCTCACGGCGCTGCCCATCATCGAGACGCAGGCCGGTGACTTGGCCGCCTACATCCCGACGAACGTCATCTCCATCACCGACGGGCAGATCTTCCTGGAGACGGACCTGTTCTTCGCCGGCGTCCGCCCGGCCATCAACGTGGGTCTCTCCGTGTCGCGCGTCGGTTCCGCGGCGCAGATCAAGGCGATGAAGCAGGTCGCCGGCTCCATGAAGATGGAGCTCGCGCAGTACCGCGAGCTGGCCGCCTTCTCCCAGTTCGGCTCCGACCTGGACAAGGCGACGCAGGAGACGCTGGCGCGCGGCGCCCGCATGGTGGAGCTGCTCAAGCAGGGCCAGTACGAGCCCCTGTCCGTCGAGCGTCAGGTCATCCAGATCTACGCGGCGACGAACAAGGACGACGCGGGCAAGCGCGGGTGGATCCGCCAGGTGCCCGTGACGGACGTGGTCCGCTGGATGAAGGAGATGCTGGAGTTCGTGGACGGCAAGTACCCGAACATCGTCCAGGACCTCGTCTCCAAGCGCGAGCTGACCGGCGACATCAAGGCGGCCATCAACAAGGCGCTCACCGAGTTCAACGACATGTTCCAGCCGACCGCTGGCGCCAAGGTCTAGCTTCAAGCTTCTCGCGCCCCACGCGCGGTGCAGTGCGAACGGCCCCGCCCTCCCCTCACGGGGAGGCGGGGCTTTTCGTTTGCCCCCCGAAGCTCCGGAGGGGCTCCGGAGGAGCTCCAGGGCCCCGGGGCGTCCCGGAGCCCCGGCTCTACGGCCCTTCAGCGCAGCCGGGGCAGGATGGCGCGCAGGCTCTTGTCCACGCCGCCGCGCGCGCCCAGGCGCTCCACCGCCGCGCGCTCGTAAGGCAGCACGTTGGCGCGCTCCACCAGTTGCACGTGCGCGCCCAGCGCGGCGGGCATCGCCAAGTCCAGCTCGTAGATGTCGCCCGCGACCAGCGTGGACTCCGGGCCCGTGTGGGTGGCGTCCCAGATGCGCTTGAGCGCGGCGAAGTAGCGCCCGCGCCGCAGGTACACCGGCCGGCCCAGCACGCCATCCAGCTTCAGCGCTTCAGGCAGCGCGTCGAAGCGCGCGTCCTTCGGCTCCGCGTCCTCCAGCGTGAACTTGCGCGCGTCGCCGAACACCGTCAGCCGCTCGCGGCCCCGGGGCGCCAGCCGGGTGAGCTTCGCCTCCACCAGCTCCGTGTGCGCGTTGGTCACCACGTTGATGGGCAGGCCCGTGGCGAGCAGCGCCTCCAGCACCTCCTTCGCCTCTTCCTTGAAGGCCGTGGCCGAGTGCCGGTACGCGTCGCGGTACAGCGTCTGCACCGTGTCCGTGCGCGTGGCCTCGTCCTGCCCCCGTCCGAAGCGCTGGAGCAGCCGGTGCGCGGTGCACGTGGCCGTCAGGTACGGATCCGCGGTGGCCGGCGCCACGATGCGGCCCGCGACCTCCCAGCCGTACTGGTCCACGCCCTCATGCAGCGCGGCCACTTCCTCGTCCCAGGCGGCCGTCGCGTCCTGCCCCAGCACCCGGTACAGCGCCTGCTGGAAGTGCGTCAGGAAGGGCGCGCCCTCCGCCAGCACATCCGTGAAGGTCCCATCGAAATCCAGCACCACGCACGCAATCGCCATCCACCTGTCCTTGAAACACGGCCGAGAAGGAAAACCCCGAATGACGCCCCGTCGGCGGCCGCGAATCAAGCCCCTTCCCCTGCTCCAGGGCGGGGATGCGTGCCAACTCCCGGAAAGCCGGCTCGTACCGGGGTCGGGTGGTCCAGGGCCCCTGGCACTCCCACCCTACAACCTCCCGCGGGGGGAGGGGGCTCCGCGCCCATGTCCGAGCCGACCGGCACCTTTCTGGGGGAGTCCACGCCCGTGCGGCACGAATGGCTGCGCACGGTGCTGCAACTGCTGCCCGTGGGGGTGATCATCGTGGACACGGCCGGACGCCTGCTCGCGGCCAATGCCGCCGCGAGCGCGCTGTGGGGCACCCGCGCCCTGGAGGAGATGGGCCTGGAGCGCTACGGCCTCTTCGAAGCGTACTGGCCCGGCAACGGCCGGCGGCTGCGCGGAGAGGAGTGGGCCACGGCGCGCACGCTGCGCACGCGAAAGACCATCTCCAACGAGGAGGTGGACATCGTCGGTAGCGGCGGTGCGCGGCGCACCATCCTCAACTCCTCCGCGCCCCTCTTCACGGAGGGCGGCGACATGCTGGGCGCGGTGAACGTCAACGTGGACATCACCGAGCGCAAGGCCACCGAGCGCGCGGAGTTCTTCGTCAGCGAAGCGAGCCGCCTGCTCGCCGAATCCCTGGACTGGGAGACGACGCTCCGGGCCGTGGCGCGACTGGCCACGCTGGAGTGGGCGGACTACTGCATGGTGGACGTGCTGGACACCGACGGCGCCCTGCACCGGCTGGCCGTCACCGCGAAGGATCCGCGCAAGCAGGCGCTGCTCGACCAGGTGATGCCCTTCCCGCCGAAGTCCGGCGCGGACACGCCGCTGGCCCGCGTGTTCGCGCAAGGCAGGCCCGTGCTCGTGTCCGAAATCACTGGCGAGTTCCTGGACCTGCTGGCGCGCACGCCCGAACACCGGCGCCTGCTGGAGGAGCTGGCGCCGCGCTCCACCATGCTGCTGCCCCTGGCGGTGGGCGAGCGCCGCTTCGGCCTCATCAACCTCGTCTCCGCGTCCCCCGCGCGCCGCTACACCCGGCGCGACCTGGCGTACGCCACGGAGTTCGCGCGCCGGGCCGCGCTGGCGGTGGAGAGCGCCCGGCTGTACCGCGAGGCGCGCAGTGCCCTGCGCGAGCGCGACGCGACCGCCGCGCTGCTGGAGGCCTTCTTCGCCGCGTCGCCGGTGGGCATGGGCTTCGTGAACCGGGGCCTGCGCTACGCGCGGGTCAACAGCGTCGTCGCGGAGAACAACGGCATCCCGATGGAGGCGCACCTGGGCCGCACGCCCCGCGAGCTGATGGGCGAAGCGGGAGCGCCCATCGAGGACCTGCTGGGTCGGGTGCTGGCGACGGAGGAGGCCGTGATGGACGACCCGGTGGAGTACGTCGCCGGCCCGGAGCCTCGCACCTTCCTGGCCACCTACTTCCCCGTGCGCGCTGGCACGGAGCTGCTGGGCGTGGGTGGCATCGTGCGCGAGGTCACCGAACAGCGCCGCATGGAGAAACACCTGCGCTTCCTCACGGACGCGACCACGCGGCTGGCCACGTCGCTCGACTGGCGCACCACGGTGCGCAACGTGGCGGAGCTGGTGGTGGCGCAGCTGGCGGACTACTGCCTGGTGGACATGCTGGCCGAGGACGGAGAGCACCTGGAGCGCGTGGAGCGTCAGGCCCGGAATGACGAACTCCAGGTCCAGTTGGAGCGCTCGATGGCGTTCGCGCCCCCGCCCGGCGCCAACACGACACTGCGCCGGGTGCTGGAGACGGGCCGCTCGGCGCTGGTGGCGGAGGTGGACGAGAACGCGATGAAGGGCTTCGCGCTCAACGAAGAGCACCGGAACATCCTGGAGAAGCTCCAGCCGCGCTCGGTGATGGTCGTGCCGCTGATGGCGCGCGGGCGCACGCTGGGCCTCATCAGCGCCGCGTCCTGTTCACCCACGCGGCGCTTCAGCACGCGCGACCTGGCGTCGCTGGAGGACCTGGCGTGGCGCGCCGCGCTCGCGGTGGACAACGCGCGGCTGTACCGGCAGGCGGAGCAGGCCGTCGCCGCGCGCGACGAGTTCGTGGCGGTGGCGACGCATGAGCTGCGCACGCCGCTGTCCGCGCTGCACCTGCAGCTCGCCTCCCTCCAGCGCACGCTGGACAAGCAGCCGTCGGAGGAAGCGGAGCGGCTGGGCCAGGGACTCGCCGGGGCCCTGCGGCAGGCGGACCGGCTGACGCGGCTGGTATCGCACCTGTTCGACGTGGCGCGGCTGGGCACCGGGCAGATGGTGCTGGAGCTGGGCGCGGTGGAGCTGTCCTCGCTGGTGCACGGGCTGGTGGCGCGGATGGAGGAGGCGCTGGCCACCGCGGGCTGCGTGGCGGTGGTGCACGCGGACGCGCCCGTGGTGGCGATGGCGGACCGGCCCCGCGTGGAGCAGGTGCTGATGAACCTGCTCACCAACGCGATGAAGTACGCCCCGGGCCTCCCGGTGGAGCTGCACGTGGAGCGCGACGCGGACCGGGCCCTCATCGTCGTGCGGGACTGGGGCCCCGGCATCCCTCCCGAAGCGCGCGAGCGCATCTTCGAGCGCTTCGCCCGGGCCACCGGCAAGCACGCGCGCGCCAGCATGGGCCTGGGCCTCTACATCTCCCGCCAGCTCGCCCGCGCGCACGGCGGCGACCTCTCCGTGGAGCCACCGACGGATGGCGGACCGGGCTCGCGCTTCATGCTGCACCTGCCCCGGTGGAAGAAACCGTCCTGAGCGGCCCCGGACCGGGGCGGACAGGGGGTGTCGCACGGTGCCCACCTTGCCGCCCACCCCGGGGACGCCATTACCCTTGGGGGCATGGACGACGTCCGGACCGAAGCAGCGCGTGGACGCTGGCGGTGGCTGCCCTGGGGGCTGCTGGCCGTCGGGGTGACGGTGGCCTCCGGGGGCGCGTGGATTGGCTCGCGCTCGCTCCAGGCGCTGGAGGCCCGGAGCGCGCAACTGGAGCGCGAGGCCACCGAGTCCGAAGCCCACGTCGCGCAATTACAGACACTGCGGCAGGCCATGGAGCGCCGGCTGCGCGCGCTGGAGCGCCAGCAGCAGACCGCGGAGTGGGGCAGCGCCGCGGCCCGGCTCCAGGCCCGGAACGCGGAGGAGCAGCACACGCGGCGCGAGGCGGCGCTCGCGACGCTGGGCTCGGCGCTGAAGGACGCGCTCGCCTCGGGAGACGTGACGCTGGACCTGGAGGACGACGCGCTGCGCATGGAGGTGTCCGAGCGGCTCCTCTTCGCGCCCGCCAGCACGCAGCTCACGCCCGAGGGAGCCCGCCTGATGAAGCAGTCCGCGAGCGTGTTCCAGGGCGCGCTTGGCGACCACCGCGTGGCGGTGGAGGCCCACACGGACGAGGTGCTCCCCGCCGCGCCCGGCGCTCCCGCCTCCACCGCGTGGGAGCTGTCCGCCGCGAGAGCCGTCAGCGTGGTGCGCCACCTGAACGAGCGCGAGAAGCTGGCCCCGACGCGCCTGAGCGCCACCGGCCACGCCGCGCACCGCCCGAGGGTTCCCGCGGACAGCCCGCCCAACCGCGCCCTCAACCGGCGCGTCACGCTGCGGCTGTCCCCCACGCCGGTGACGCCGGAGAGCGTGGCCGTGGCGCGCACCGAACCGCCCTCCCGGCCCGTGAAGCGCGACGCGAAGGCCAAGGCGAAGAAGATGGCCCGCCGCTGAAGCACGCGCGCGAGGGTTTGAATAAACGCGCGCGGCCCCACGTCGAGGGGAACAGGGGGCCCGTGCCCCTCCCCTGCCCCTGGAGCTTCCCGTGTCTGCCTCGCGCCCCACGCTGTGCGCCGGACTCGTCGTCGGCCTCCTGCTGGCCGCTCCCGCCGCCGAGGCGCGCTTCGGCAAGAAGTCGGCGGACAGCTCCTCCAGCAAGGACGACGGCAAGGACTCCCGGGTCCACGAGGCCAGTCCCATCAAGTCCTCGCGCACGCACGAGGCCTCCTCGTACACGCCGCCCGAGGACGACGACGATGACGACGACTGTTGCTCCACGCCGTCCGGTCCCTCCTACTCGGAGCGCCTCTACTCCGACACGCCCACCTACGCCTCCAGCGAGGGCGAGTCGGCGGAGCTGGCGGCCATGGCGGTCCGGAGCCTGCCCCCGCGTGCCCCGTCCCCGCCCATCGACGTGCGCCTGGGCCTGAACGTCGGCGCCATGGGCGGCGGAACCGCCGGGGACGTCTTCCTCGGCATGGAGGGCAGCGCGATGGGCGTCGCCTTCCAGGGCACGAAGCTCACCCTGCCCACCGACGACGGCACCGCGGGCACGGACGTCATCAACCTGGTGTCGCTGCACCTCACCGCGGCCGTCCTGTCCACGGACCGGCTGCGGCTGCGCGTGGAAGGGGGCTTCGGCTTCGCCAGCGCCCCGGACCTCTTCCTCGGGGGGCCCAGCCTCGCCACGTCCCTGGAGGCCTGCCTCGCGGGCCCGCTGGACCTGGAGGTGCGCGTGCAGGGCACCCCCTACCCCTACCGGCAGCTGGATGCGAGCGCGGGCCTGTCCGTGCACCTGGGCGCCTTCGTCATGCGCGCGGGCCTGCGCGGGCTCATCCTGGACGACGCGGGCCTGGTGGACGGCGTCGCGCACGTGGACCGCTTCGTCGGCCCCTACGGCGGCGCGGGCTTCGCCTTCTAGGGTCTCGCGGGAGACTCCGGAGGCCCTGCTGGGGGCCGGACGGTGTCCGGGGGCGCACATGCTCCGTTCCCAACACGCCTCCCCTCCCCGGGGGCCCTGGTATCCAGGAGGGTGATGGCGGTTGAATATTCCGGGCGAGCAGGCGTCCAGATGCCGTGGCCCATCCCGTGGGCCGGTGAAGAGGAGGGGTTCGCCGTGGGCTTCTGGAAGACGCTGTGTGCCGCGATCGCTGTCAGTGTCCTGCTGGGGGCGGGGCCCGCCGAGGCCCGCTTCGGCAAGCGCTCGAAGCCGAGCTCCTCCTCGAAGTCCTCCGACTCCAAGAAGGACAAGGACTCCCGGGACGACGACGACCGGTCGCACCGCGCGAGCCCCGCAGGCCGCTCCTCGGACGCCCCGCTGCGCGCGAATGTGCGCCCCGGCCGCGCGCGCCTGTCCTTTTTCGAGTTCCTCTTCCTGAGCCGCCCCTCCACCTACCACGGGGCGCGCGTGACCAACGTCCGCCCGGGCGTGCGCGCGGCGGCGATGCCCCCCATGGTGCGCCTGAACGTGCAGGGCGACATGTTCGGGGAGACGGGCGGCGCGCTCGGCCTCTTCATGGCCGTGGACGGCCAGCGGCTGGGCATGGACGCGCGCGTCACCGGCATCGCGCTGTCGGCGGACGACGGCTCGGACGACCTGGACCGGCTCACGCTGCTGGACGCGCACCTGACCGCGTCCCTCTGGTCCAGCGAGCGCGGCCGCTTCCGCATCGAGGGCGGCATCGCTTCCGCGCACGCCCCGGACGTCATCTTCGTGGGCCCCAGCCTCGCCGCGTCGCTGGAGGCGTGCCTCGGGCCCTCACCGCTGGATGTGGAGGCGCGCATCCAGGTGGTGCCCTTCCCGCACCGCCAGGTGGACGCGCAGGCCGGGCTCGCGCTGCACCTGGGCGCCCTCAACCTGCGCGGCGGCTGGCGCACGCTGTACCTCAACGACGCCGGCCACCTGGATGGCGTCGTGCACGAGGACGCCTTCTCCGGCCCCTACCTGGGTCTGGGCCTTTCGTTCTGAAGGCTGAAAGCCTGAAAAGACTCCCGGGGTCTCGCCGTCCACGCCCCCCGGGAGGCACCGCGCCCACCGCCTACTCCTCCGGGGACGCCGCGTAGGACGACGGGGACGTCGCCTCCGTACCGGAGCCGTTGGTCGCCGACTTCTCCTTGGTGCGCCGCTTCGGCGGCGGGGCCGGCTTCGGCTCCGTCGTGAAGAGCGTCTTGTAGATTTCCGGCGTGTTGATGTTCACCACCACGCCAGGGTCCTTCACCTGCATGCGGCGCGGACGGGTCTCCTCGATCATCGGATCCAGCGCCGTGCCGCCTGCCTTGAGCAGCCGCTCGGCGGCCGCGCGCGACAGCATCACCGGCCAGCCCGCGGCGCCCTCGAATTCGGGGCGCAGGCTGTTCTCCGCCTCGCCCATGGACTTGAGCATCGTCTTGAGCGTGTTGACGCGCACGGCGGGCATGTCCACCGGGTGCAGCAGCATCACGTCCGCGCCGTCGTCCAGCGCGGCCTGGATTCCGGCCTGCGCCGACGCCAGGAGGCCGCCCTCCAGCCAGCGCTCGCTCTCCACCAGGTTGATTCTGGGGTGCATCTCGCGCACCAGCTCCGAGTCCTTGCCCACCACCCCCAACACCGTGCACCCCGCCTTGCCAAAGGTGGACGCCAACGATTGAAGGAAGCTCTTGCCCCCCTCATGCTCGATGTTCGCCTTGGGGTGGGACATCCGCCGGGCCCCGCCCGCCGCCAGGATGATCGCCACTGCCTTCATGACCCGCCTCCTCCGCCCGCGGCGGAAAGCCGTGAGCACCGCTGATAGGCTGTTGACCTCCTTGCGGGATTGCAGCCCGCCCGCCAGTACGAGTCGTCAGACAGCCGCCAGTCACACGGTGAGGTGTTCGCTGCCGGCGCTTTGCGCGGGGGCAGGTGTCCACCATCGGTCAGGTGCACGGCCTCCAGGGCTTCCCCTCCCCGCGGGGTGAGTGACACACCGCCGGGGACGTCCTCTGCGCGAAGTCCTCCCACCGCGAAGCCCCACGGGCCACGCGAGGAGGCGAAGCGAGCGCCCCTCAGTGCAGCCAGCCGCTCGACGCCGTCAGCCGCAGCGGGGCCACGGGCTCGACGGTCGTTTCTTCCGGCGCGGCCAGCGCCTTGACGGTCAGAATTTCAGCCAGCCGCGCCAGCGGGCGGCGACGCGCCACGCGGTGCAGCTCGTCCTCGGTGACCTCGCCCAGCAGGTCGCCGCCACGGCCCTCCACCACGGGCAGCACCTGCACGCCATGGCGGTACATCTGCTGGAGCGCTCCCAGGACGGTGTCCTCGGGGAACAGCGTGAGGGCGCGGGAAACGAAGGTCTGGAACTCAGGGGTGCGGCACATCGACACGTGAGGCCTCCGGTGCTCGGCGTTCGGGCGCCGTGTACCGGAAGGCCTTAGCAATCCGCTTGCCGAAGCCCCGCCACCCGCTCCGGAGCCGCGCCAGAGCATCCGGGCAAGCGGCGGATCCGTCCCTACTTCTTCGCCACCGGCTTCACCGACTCCACCAGCTTGCGGAAGTTCTTCTCCGCCCCGTTCACCGTCTTCTCCGGTCCGGTGAGCTTGTAGAAGAGGGCGCCCTCCGGTCCCTCCACGATGGCGCCGCGCAGCTTGAAGCCCGGCTTGGGCGCGGACGGCGCCATCATCGGGCCACCGCCCGTGAACGTGCCCTTCACCTCCACCGTCGTGACGGGCATCCCGTTCACCTTCTCCTGCTTCGTCTTCGCGTCCTTGGCGGGATCCACCGGCTTGCCGTCAGGCTTCTGGAACTGGGACACCCAGCGCTGCACGTTCGCGTCCACCGCGCCGCCCTGACCCTGCCCGAAATAGAAGACAGCCAGTTCCGCGTCTTCCGCGTCTCCCTTTGCCGCCGGCACCTTGTAGGTCGCCGCGCGCATCGGCCGCGCGGGCTGCACGGCCCACTCCGAAGGCGCACTCCACGTCAGGCCTCCGGCCTCCTCCGCGCTCGCGCCCAACGCCACGGTCATCACCAACACAGCCAGCAGTCTTTTCATGGGGCGCGAGCGTAACCGCGTTCGCTCTCGCGTCACGCCTCTGTCCCCGCACGCACCGCGCGAGACGTCCACTCGCGCGCAGGCAATGTCACCCCATACCTGACTCATTGCGTCAACCCCTCTCACTTTGTGACGGGCAGAGGGCGTGCTACTCACTGCTGTGTTTCCAGCAGTACACCTTGGCTGGAGGGGAATCCCACCATGAAGAAATCGCTGTTCCTTGGGGCCATGGCCCTGGGAGCCGTTGCCTGCACGCCCGAGATCGCGCAGGACGCTCCGAATACGAACGTTGGTCTGGCGGAGTTCGATCCCACGGGCTCTCCCGCAGTGGTCCCCTCTCCCAACGACTTGGCCATCAATCGGGCCACGGGCTTGGTGAATGCGCCCATCAACACGAAGGCGTCCCTGGCGGAGCAGGAGTTCACGCGCGAGTACCTGAACACGCTGAACGGCTTCCCGACGTCCGCGGTGGCTTCCACCAAGGTGAAGGACCTGGATCCGCGCTCGCTGAGCGCGCAGACGGTCGTCTTCATCGACCTGAAGGCTGGCACGCCGATCGCGACCAAGCCGGTCACGCCGACCGTCGCGTACAACGAGGAGACGGACCTCATCAACCTCATCCCGCCCGTCGACGCGAACACCGGTCTGCCGGCGTGGCCGAAGGGCGGCCGCTACGCGGTGGCGCTCATCGGCGGTGAGAACGGCCTGAAGACCACGCAGGGCCACCCCATCATCGGGTCGGCCACGTGGGCCTTCGCCAGCTCCCCCATGTCGCTGGTCACCTGCGAGGACCTGACCTCGCCGGACTGCGGGCCGGCCACGGAGATCATCCCCTCCACGGAGACGGATCCGGCCAAGCGTCTGGCCGCCCAGACCGCCAGCGCCCTCCAGTTGGAGCAGCTGCGCCGCGGCTACGCGCCGCTCATCGACGGACTGGCGGCCAAGGGCTTCAAGCGCGAGGACGTGGTCCTGCTGTGGACCTTCAGCATCCTCGACCAGCCGGAGGCCACCATCAGCCTGGCGCCCACCGCGCGGCTGCCCACGCCCATCATCCCGTTCCCCAACGACCTGCTGCGCATCCCGGCCACGGCCACGGCGCCCGCGCACCTGAACTTCCCCATCCCCGCGCAGGACGGTCTGCAGAAGCAGCTGTTCCAGGGCCTCAACACCCTGGACGGCTTCTCCACCACCGGCGCCATCGTGACTGAGAACGGCGACGGGCAGGGCGTGCTGGACGGCACGCAGTTCCGCGACGCGACGGACGGCCCGGCCCCCCTGGTGGACCCGGCCTCGTTCGCCACGGGCGTGAAGTTCGCCAAGCTGTCCAACCTGGACAAGGGCACCAATCCGGACGTGGTGCTCTGCCTCGTGAACAGCACCGGTGACTGCGGCACCAGCGTGGCCCCGACGGGCGTCGCGCCCGTGCCCCAGCAGCTGCAGATCGTCCCCAAGGCCCCGCTGGATGGCGCCACGCAGTACGGCGCGGTGCTGACCACGGACCTGAAGGACACCCGGGGCCGCAAGGTCGCCCCGGCCACCGCGTTCGCGCTGCTGCGCCTGGCCAACCCCGTGTTCGTCAACGGCAAGAGCCAGATCTCCTCCGTGCCGGACGCGCTCGCGGCCGCGCTGGAGCCTCGGCGTCTGGAGCTCAAGGCGTTCTTCGACAAGGTCGCGCTGGCGCCGGACAAGGGCGGCATGGGCCTGAAGCGCTCGCAGATCGCGCTGGGCTGGGGCTTCACCACCCAGAGCACCACGTCGGTCCTCAACCAGCTCAACGCGCTGCCCACGGCCGTCGCGTACCCGAACGTGCCGAACTACGTGGTGCCCACCACGCCGCAGGTGAAGGGCGCGATGGGCGCCTCCGGTCTGGCGACCAACAACATCGGCTCCACCTTCGAGGCGCAGGCCAACACGCCGTTCCTGCTGACGGGCCCCAGCGGCACGCTGAACCCGGCGGAGGCGCGCCCCACGCGCTACCCGTTCATGATCCTGCTGCCCAACACGACGGCGCCCGCGGCGGGCTTCCCGGTGGTGGTCTTCGGCCACGGCCTGACCGGCAACCGGACCAACGTGCTCGGCGTCGCCAACAAGCTGACCGGCGCTGGCTACGCGGTCGTGTCGATGGACACCGTCTTCCACGGCGAGCGCACCACCTGCGTGGGCTCCGCCGCGACCCTGGGCACCACGGGCACCGTGGGGGATGACGGCGCGTGCGCCGACCCCAGCGGCCAGCGCTGCGAGACCGACGCCGCCAAGGAGTCCTACGGCCGCTGCGTGGCGCGCACCGAGGCCACCCGCTCGGTCTGTGACGACGCCTCCCGCGGTGTCACGCCGGCGGACCTCTTCTGCTCCGCGCAGGGCCAGGGCCGCTGCCTGGCGGACAAGAAGTGCGAGGGTGGCAGCTTCCTGCTCAACGCCCAGATGAGCGCTCCTGCCATCTCCGGCTGGAACATCCTGAACCCGGGCAACCTCTTCGCCACGCGCGACAACTTCCGCCACTCGGTGGTGGACTTCGCGCAGTTCCAGCGCGTGCTGTCGAGCCCCGAGCTGTCCGCGAGCCTCGTGCAGGTCGGCGGCGCCAAGCTGGACGCCACCAACGTGGACTACGTGGGCCAGAGCCTCGGCGGCATCCTGGGCACGCTCATCTCCGGCACGTCTCCGCGCGTGCACCGCACGGTGCTCAACACCGCGGGTGGCAACCTGGTCGGCGTGCTGCTCAGCTCACCCGCCTTCTCGGGTGTGCGCTCCGCGTTCCTCGCGCAGCTCGCCACCGCGAACATCACCCCGGGCATCCCGGCGTTCGACACGTTCATGAGCCTGGCGGGCACCATCCTGGACCCGGCGGATCCCCGCAACTACGCCTACGGCCTGGAGAACACGCCGGCGGCGGGCACGAACGCGGCCGTCCACCGCGCCTTCGTCCAGTACATCGAGGGCGACGGCGTCATCCCGAACCCGACGACGCTGGCGCTGCTCGCCGCGGCCAACCGCACCGCCGCGCCGCGCACCGTGGCCTCGTACCAGTTCAAGTACAGCACGGATGACCTGGCCGCGGACCTGCGGCACGGCTTCCTGAGCGATCCGCGCGTCAACATCGCCATCCGCGATGCGGCGCAGGATCAGGCCATCAGCTTCCTGAAGACCGGCACCGCCCCGGCGCAGCCGTAACGCACCCCGAGAGAGGACTCACACACCCATGAAAAAGACACTCTCCCTCGTGGCGATCCTGGCGGCTGGCACGAGCCAGGCCGCGGGCTTCCAGATCGACACCCACAGCGCGCGTGCCACCGGTATGGGCGGCACCGCCACGGCGGCATTGGATGACTCCAGCGCCGTCTACTACAACGCGGCCAACATCCTGGGCGTGAAGAAGCTGGACATCACCCTCGGTGACACCGGCATCCTCCCGTCCATCACGTTCCAGCGGGTGGGCGGCGAGCAGGAAGGGCAGAAGACGACCCTGTCGCCTCCGCCCCACTTCTTCGTCGCGTACAAGCCCTTCCAGAAGCTGGCGGTCGGCGTGGGCGTGTACACGCCCTTCGGCGCGCGCAGCCGCTGGGAAGACGGCTTCAGCGGCCGCTTCCGCGGCAACGAGTCGTCGCTGGCCACGTACTACATCAACCCCACCATCGCGTATGAGCTCCACGAGCGCTTCCGCTTCGGTGTGGGTCTGGACATCGCGCGCGCCACCATCGAGCTCACGCGCGGCCTGGACTTCGTCAACAGCGAGGGCAGCATCCACCTGGGCGGCGCGGATTGGGGCTCCGGCTTCAACGTCGGCGTGCAGGCGACGGTGCTGGAGAACCTGAAGTTCGGCCTCCACTACCGCAGCGCCATCCAGATCAACTTCGATGGCAAGGCGGACTTCCAGAACATCCCGGCGGAGTTCCAGAGCCGCCTGAAGGACCAGAGCGCCCGCGCGGACGTCGTCCTGCCGTCCACGGTGACGGCGGGCCTGTCGTACTCGCCCATGGACCGGCTGCTGGTGGCCTTCGACGCGAGCTGGGTGGACTGGTCCACCTTCTCCGAGCTGGCCATCCGCTTCGATGACTCGTCCATCGACAACCCGCTGCCCAAGCGCTGGCGCGCGAAGTGGAAGTACGCCCTGGGCGCGGAGTACGGCGTCACGCCGGCGCTCAACGTGCGCGCGGGCTTCGTGTACGACCCGTCGCCCAGCCCCAACAACACGCTGACGCCGGACCTGCCGGACGCGAACCGCATCAAGGCCACGCTGGGCGTGGGCTATGCGTTCAATCCCTTCCGCGCGGACCTGGGCTACCAGTTCGTCGCGTTGGCGGACAAGAACAGCACCGCGCCGGGCATCCCCGGGACGTACTCCGGTTCGGCGCACGTGTTCGGCCTGACGCTGGGCTTCTCGCCCCAGTAGTCAGCAACCGCTCATCCTGAAGCACCGGACGCCCGGCCCCTTCCCTCGTGGAAGGGCCCGGGCGTTTCGCTTACGGTGCCGGCCGTGAGCCCATCCAAGCCCGGCCGCAACGACCCGTGCCCCTGTGGCAGCGGGAAGAAGTACAAGGCCTGTCATGCCGCCGAGGACCGCGCGAAGGCCGCGCCGCCTCCTTCCGCCGCCCCCGCCCATCCGCTGAAGCAGGACCTGGAGGGCGCCATGGCCCTCTTGGGTGACGCGGACGTGTCCCGCCTGTCCGGTGCCCTGGAGCACCTGGGCGTGCTGCTCGCCGCGGCGGGTGCCCAACCGGGGCTGCGCTACGACGAGAAGGCCTTCAGCGAACACGTGGGCCAGGCGCTGGCGAAGCTCGCGGCGGAAGAGGGCCTGGACGCGATGGAGGCCCGCGACCGGCTGCGCGTGGGCGTGGTGCGGGAGCTGGGCACGCGAAGCTTCCAGGAGAAGCTGGGCGCGGGACTGCTCGCGCAGGCGGCCCGGAGCGGGCGCACGCCGGAGGAGCGGCGGGCGCTGTGCGTGGGCGCGCTGCTGGCCACGGCGGCGAAGAAGACGGGCCGGGTGCGCCCGGAGGACAACCCGGTGCTGGACGTGGTGTTCGACGTGCAGTTCCGCGAGTGGAGCCAGAAGCACGCGGAGGTGGTGCGCAAGTACGAGGCGCTCATCGCCGGCATGGCGCCGGAGGCCCTCACGCCCGAAGCCGCGGAGGCCCTGCGCAAGGCGGAGGCCGGGGAGCTGGACGCGCTGGTGAAGCACGTGCAGGCGGACCCCGCGCTGGTGGAGCGCATCTCACGCGAGGCGAAGGAGCGCGCGCAGCGGGTGGAGGCGAAGCTGCGCGACCCGGCCACGCCGTCCGTCTTCTCGCCCGAAGAGGAGCTGTGGCTCACCTGCTCGCTCTGGGAGCCCCTGCGCGCGATGAAGTCGCCGCCCGGGGATGCGCAGGGACGGCGGGAGGTCATCGCGGGGCTGCTGCGCGCGGTGAAGGTCGCGGTGGATCCGGACTTCCTCGAAGGGATGCTGGAGCGGCTGCGCGCGGGAGCGAAGGATCCGGCCGCGGACGAGCCCACGCGCGAATGGCTCACCGACGCGGCCATCGCCTTCGAAGCGGAGCCGGCGCGGCTGGTGCTGGCGGCGCTGCTCACCGCGCGGCAGGAGGCGCGGGGACGGAGCGCGGAAGAGATGGTGGCGCTCGCGGACCTGAAGGCCCTGCCCGCGTGGACGCCGGAGCAGTTGGAGCCCTACCGGCAGCTCCTGGAGAAGGAAGGCCGCGCGGGCGGCGCCGAACGGATCCGCCGCGCTCAGGAGTGGCTGCGCGAGCACCCGGTGAAGCTGGACGCGGAAGGCTAGATGAAGAGCGCCTTCGCGGTCTGCTGAAGGCGCTCCGTACCCATGCGCATCAGCAGGCCCTTGAGGCCGGGCTGGCTGAGCAGGTGCCGTTCGAACGCGGCGCGCTCCAGGCGCAGCACCACGCAGTCCGTCCGAGTGCGCACCGTCGCGGACACGGGCTTGTCCAGCAGCAGGGAGATTTCACCGAACACGTCTCCCTCGCGCAGCTCCGGCAGCCCCACGGTGCGGCCCGACGGCTGCTCCAGCGAAGGCAGGCACTGGCCGCGCAGCAGCAGGTAGAAGGCGTCGCCGGGCTGCCCCTGCGTGAGCAGCACCTGGCCCGCGGGGATGGCGCGCAGGTCGAACTCACGCGACATGGTGAGCTTGAGCTCGGGGGACAACTTGTTGAACAGCGGGCTCGTCCGCAGCAGGTTCTCCACCAGCCGGCGCCGGTAGAAGGCCTGCACCGCGACGTCCACTTCCGGGTGCGTGGTGAGGAGGCGGGCCAGGTGGTCGCGCTTGAACTCCAGCAGCACGGAGCGCTCCGTCACCTCCACGCTGGCGAGCCTGGGCCCCTCCGACACCAGCGCCACCTCGCCGAAGAACTGTCCCTGCCCCAGCGTGGCCACGACCTGGCGCGCGTTGCCTTCCACCCGCCGCGCCACCTCCGCCCGCCCTTCCACCAGCGCGAACATCGAATCGCCCGCCGCGCCCTCCTCCACCACCTTCTGGCCCGGCCAGAAGGCGCGAACCTCCAGCGCCTCCACGAGCGCCACGAAGGACTCGCGTCCCACCCAGGACAGGATGGGCACGCCCGGGTCCGAGCCTTCCGGAACCAGGGCGAGCGACGGGGCCGGAGCGCCAGGGGCCAGGGCGAAGCGCTCCGCCAGGGTCCGCACCGTCTGGGGCCGAGCCCCCCGGAGTCCCCGCGAGAGCACGGTGGCGGCCACCGCGCGAAGCAGGTCCCCCGCCTGGGTCCAGGCGAGCGCCGCGTCGTCGTAGGCGCGGGCGGCTTCGGGGGTCCGCTCCAGCCACTCCAGCAATTCGGCCACGCGCTGGTGACCTTCCGGGTCACCCGGGGCGGCACGCAGGGCCTCCTGGTAGCCGGCCAGCGCCGCATCCAACTGCCCCTGCGCGGCCAGGGCCGCTGCCTGCGCCTTCAAGGACCGCGCGTGTGGGGTGTCCACCATGAGGGCCCTCTGTATCCCAGGAGCCCGGCGCACGCACGCGCCCGGGGGTCCCGGCGAGGTGTCACTGGACACCACCTGGCAGGGGGGCCCCTTGCCACGTCAGGAATGACTTCAGTGGAAGGTCATCCGTCAGGCGCCGGCATCTTCCGCTGGCACGATGCGCGCCAGGAGCATGCCCATGACCCGATTGACGCCAGAGGATGGCGACCTGCTTGTGCGGTACGGACACCTCTACGACGACGTCATCCACTCGGTGCGCATGGACTTCTCGGACCAGACGCGCCCCGTCAGCAGCGCGGAGGTCGTCATCTACGGCCGCAAGGGGGAGAACGGCCCGGAGTGGATCTACCTTCGATTCCGTTTCATCGAGGTGAAGGCGTTCCAGTTCGTCGACGGAAACATTTCCTATCAAGTCCTCTCAGACGGTGGACGCATCCGTTGGAAGGATGGCCTCGTCACCCTCGACCTGGATCCGGGCCCCGACGGAATTGACAATCCAGACCCGGATTATGTCTCAAGCTTCTTCATCACCGCGAAGGCGTGCGAGTGGGAGGAGGAAGCCATCCCATGAGCAGCGAAGACATCGCGAAGGGAAGCATGCCAATGACCCGATTGACGCCAGAGGATGGCGACGTGCTCGAACGGTACGGACACCTCTACGACGACCTCCTCCACTCAATCCACCTCGACTTCTCGGACCGGACGCAGCGCATCGGCTGGGCGGAGGTCATCTTCCTTGCACGCAAAGAGGGTGGAGATCCCAGGGGAGTCCACGTCCAGCTGCGCTTCCTGGATGTCAGGGCGTTCCAATTCACCGAAGGCAACCCGAGCTATCTGATCATCGACGATGGCGCCCGCATCACCTGGAAGGACGGGCTTGTCACGCTGGACCTGGACCCCGGGCCCAATGGGATTGATGAGCCCATCCCGGACCGTGTCTCGAAGTTCTTCATCACCGCCAAGGCTTGCGAATGGACGGAAGAACCCGCTCCGCTTTGAGTGACTTCAACTGCTCAGCGCTCGTACCCGCTCCGCCAGGCTCTGCGTGAAGAGGCGGAAGATGCGCAGGGCCGCGGCCTCGTGCGTCTCCAGGAAGTATTGGAAGTCCGTCCGGGTCACCCTGAGCGCGCGCACCACCGTGTGCGCTCGCACGTGCGCGGACACCGGCCCGTCGAGGATGAGCGAAATCTCTCCCAGGAACGCGCCCGGCCCCAGCATGTTGAGCTGGCGCGCTTCCGGCCCCGGGCCGGTGGACACACTCACCATGCCCTCCAGCAACACCACCAGCCCTCCGCCCTTCGCGCCCTTCTCCAGCACCGTCGTCCCCGCCGGCACCAGCACGGGCCGCGCCAGCCGGTACAGGTCGCGCATGTCTTCCAATGACAGACCATCGAAGATGGGAATGGCTTTCAGATAGCCATAGCCATCCACCACCGGCGGCGCCTTCTCCGCCGCGACGCCCCCCTCCGGCGGCGACGCGAGCCCCATCTGCCGCAACAGCCGGGACTGCTCCGCCTGGAGCATCGCCGCCCCCGCGCCCGTCGCATGCTTGAGCCCGTCCGCCAGCAACACCAACGCGCGCCACGTCGCGCCCTCGGCGTCCAGCAGCGAGCTCATCCGCAGCACCGCCTCCGGGCGCTGGGCATCGTCCGTGGGAACCGCTCGCAGCATCTCCAGCTCCGCGTGCGTGTTGCCCAGCATGTGGAACACCTCCGCGGCCTCCATCGGTCGGTTCATGCGCCCCAGCAAATGCGCCAGCGACTCGCGCGCGCCCAGTGCCTGGTACAACGCCAGCGCCTGCTCCAACGAACCCGCGCGCTCGAAGGCCGCCGCCGCACGGGCCTGCTCGCCCACCCGCAGCCAGGCCTCCGCAGCCAGCAGCGGCGCGCCCGCCTGCTCGTACATGGGCGCCGCGGCCTGGTCGTCACCGTCCGCTTCCAACAGCCGCGCCGCGCCGGCGAAGTCGCGCGCCTGACGCAGCACCTCCACCAACGTGTCGCGCGTCGCGGCGGGCACCACCAGCGCCTCCTCCAACACCCGCTCCCGATGACCGGCCGCCATCGCCTCGTAGGCGCGCACCGCGTCCTCCACCGCCCCCTGCATCACCCGCGCCCACACCAGCCGGGTGGCACTGGAACCGGGTCCCCCGCCCACGTCGCTCAGGTTCGAATCCATTGGAGTCACGACCTTGTCGCTCCTCCCGGACACGCGGCGGAAAAGGGGTGTCACGCCAGCGTCCGGGACCCCTTCTCCGTAGCATTCTGAAACAGGGAAAGCCAGCCATCGCCGGCAACAACGGCAGGCGTTGAACACCTGGGCTCGCACCGAACACTGGCACCGTTTCAGAGGGCAGCCGACGAAGCGGGGAGCCCATCCGAACCTGAGAGGTTGGGAAGACGATGCGATGAATCACGGCACTTTGGGGCTGCTGTCGCAGGCGAAAGGGATTCCTCACCTTCGGGGCTCCCAACCCCAGGGCCCCTACCCAAGGTGTCATCCCAGATGAAGCTGCTTCCCGCCGCCTTCCGTTCTCTCAGTGAATTGGAATTCCGTCCCATGCGCCGCGCACCGGCCGCCGCCGCAGGGTGGTTCTGCCTGCTGATGCTCGCGTCGGGGCGCGTCGGAGCCACCGAACCCGAGGTGCCCCAACCGCCTCCCGCCCCCGCCCCCGTCCAGAGCGAGCCCACCGCGCCGGCCGTGGAGCCGGTAAAGGCGGCGGAGGCGGAGCCGGCGAAGACGGAGCCAGCGAAGGTGGAGGAGACGAAGGCGGAAGCGCCGGAAGAGGCGACGGTGTGGGGAGAAGAGTCCCTGATGCAGGCGGATTTCCCACCCGAGATGAAGAAGGCCGCCGACGCCCTGACCCTGGATCCCCAGGTGCTCTGCGCAGGGGGCCTCACCCAGACCCACGAGCCCGGGCTGTTGCTGGTCACGAACCGGGACACCCAGGTGAGCGCGCAGTTGCAGTCCATCGCCTGTCCCATCAGCGACGGCGTCGTGATGAAGACCGTGGCCGTGGCGGCGCGGACCCTGAAGGGCGCGACCTGCCTCACGAAGCCGGAGGGCCCGGCGACAGCGACCGTCGGCTGGTCCAACGGAGAGTCCTCCGTGCTGGAGTTGAAGGACGTGGGAGCCAGCGTCGAAGGTGACCTGCGGGTCTTCACCTCGCAGGGGCGGGTCGCGTCCGGCCGCCATCAGGGCCACGCGGTCCTGTTCTCCACCTCGGTGCCGCTGACCGCCACGCTGGCCGCGTGCATGCAGGAATCAGGACTCACGGCGAGCACGGGCATCGCCACTCTCACGCTCACGGCCCCCTGATTCCAGACAGACGGTAGGTCCATGGATGCGGTCCCGCGCGAGTCGCCGTGAAGCCCGGGTGACTCGCGCCGTCGCATCCGAGGACCGCTGGCTCATCCCGCATGCTCCACGGGGGCCGCTTCCTCCGAGGACGCCACGCGCCATTCGGGGAACGGATCCCTCATCCGGGCCCAGGCCTTCGGCCCCTTCGCCAGCTCCGTGGGCGTGAGCAGGCAGCGCTCCAGCTCCCGCGCCAGTGCTTCGTGGTCCGCGTCCCGGGTGATGAACACGACCTCCTGGCGCCGGTCCCCGTACGGCCCGGCTGCCACGTCGCGCTCCAACTCGGCGCGCAGCTCCGGGTCCTCGGGCCAGTCCTCGCGCGGCATCGCGGACCACCAGATGCCCGCGGGTTCGAAGCTACAAGCGCCTCCCGCCTGCGCCCACAGGCCGGTGATGTCCATGCGCGTCGCCAGCCAGAAGAACCCCTTGCTGCGCAGCACGCCCTTCCAGCTCCCATGCACGAAGTCCCAGAAGCGCTTGGGGTGCAGCGGCACTCGGCCGCGGAAGACGAAGCTCTTGATGCCGTACGCGTCGCTCTCCGGCACGTGTTCGCCGCGCAGCTCCTTGAGCCACCCCGGGGCGCGGCTCGCGCGCTCGAAGTCGAACGTGCGCGTGTCCAGCACCGACGTGAGCGGCACCCGGCCCCGCTCCGACAGCACGATGCGCGCCTGCGGATTCAGCCTTCGCAGCACGTCCTGCAACCGTCCCAACCCCTCCGCGTCCACCAGGTCCGTCTTGTTCAGCACCAGCACGTCCGCGAACTCCACCTGCTCCACCAGCAGGTCCACCACCGTGCGGTTGTCCTCCTCCGCCAACGCCAGCCCGCGCTCGGACAGCGCCTCCGACGCTTCCCAGTCCCGCAGGAAGTTGAACGCGTCCACCACCGTCACCATCGTGTCCAGGCGCGCCAGCTTCGACAGGCTCTGGCCTTCCGCGTCCTCGAAGGTGAAGGTCTCCGCGACGGGCAGCGGTTCGGAGATGCCGGTGGATTCAATCAGCAGGTAGTCGAAGCGCTTCGCCTCCGCCAGCCGGGCCACCTCCTGGAGCAGGTCCTCGCGCAGCGTGCAGCAGATGCAGCCGTTGGACAGCTCCACCAGCTTCTCGTCCACGCGGCTGAGCGCGGCGCCCCCGCCCTTCACCAGCTTCACGTCGATGTTCACCTCGCTCATGTCGTTGACGATGACCGCCACCCGCAGGCCCTCGCGGTTGTTCAACACGTGGTTGAGCAGCGTCGTCTTCCCCGCCCCCAGGAACCCCGACAGCACCGTCACCGGCAACCGCGCGTCCTGCTCCGCGTTCGACGGCTTCACGGGTTGCCCTCCACGAAGCAGAGGAAGGACACGAGGTGGATGAGGGGGCGGTCGACCTTGGGCATCTTGGGACTCCAGGAAGGATTCGGATTTTATGTAACCAAGTTGCATTAACATCACAAGTACATCGCGCCTCCCTACCCTCGTGGACCCGGCGTCCGTGGGGTCCCAGCGGAAGATTCCGGTCGCCTGCCCGCCACGCGGGGAGGCTGGGGTCGGGCGGGTACCCTTCAAAACGCAAGCGCCGCTATGCAGGGGCCGGCCGGGCGCTATCGTGGGGGGCACATGGGGTCCAGCCCCGGAGCGTCGCGATGAAGAAGCCACGAATCACGGGGGGATGGGGTGCGGCGGCGGTGGCCGTCCTGCTGGGCTCGGGCGCGGCCTGGGCTCACGCGGGCCTGCCGGAGACGTCCAACGTCACGCTGCGGCGCGGACACACGGAGGACTACTTCGTGGGCGCCACGTTTGGCGCGGTCATCTCGCGCGACAGCGGCCAGACGTGGCGGTGGGTGTGTCCGGATGCCATGGGGTACGGCGGCTGGCGCCCGGAGTCCTTCGTCTGGCGGGAGTCGGGCGAGCTGCTCGCGGCCACTGGCAACGCGCTCCTGCGTTCGAAGGACGGCGCGTGTTCGTGGTCCGCGCATCCTTCGTTCAAGGACACCTGGGTGACGGGACTCGCCGTGCACCCCACCGACGACGCGGTGATGTACACGGCCACGGGCCGCTCCACGTCCGCGACGAATGGCCTGTTCCGTTCGGATGATGGCGGGGAGACGTGGCGCGCCCTGCCGCTGCAACGCGTGGGCGTCCTCTTCTCCGCGGTGCGCGTGTCCACCGCCAACCCGAGCACGCTCTACGTGTCCGCGTCCGACACCACGCGCATGTACCTGTTCCGCAGCGATGATGCGGGAGAGACGTGGGAGGAGGCGCCCCAGACGTTCCCGACGCTGGTGCGTCCGTTCGACTTCGTGGTGACGGCGACGGACCCCGTGGACCCGAAGGCCGTCTGGGCTCGCGTGTCCGCGCAGGGCTCCACGCACATCCTGCACAGCACGGATGGTGGGCGCACCTTCACCGCGCGCTCGGGCACCGGCATCGACGATGTCTTCGTCAACATGGACGTCTCCTCCGACGGCGGCACCGCGTGGGTGTCCACCTACAACTCCTTCTTCCGGAGCCAGGCGGGCGGCGCCTTCGACAAGCTCACCCTTCCTACCGGCAACGCGTGCGTCACGCGCGTGGGCGAGGTCCTCTACGGCTGCGGTTCGCCGTGGCTCCATGACTGGTCGCTGGCGCGCAGCCACGACGAGGGCACCACCTGGGAGCCCCTCTTCAGCCTGGAGAACATCCAGGGCAGCCACCAGTGTCCGGCCGGCACGCCCGTGCGGGACCTGTGCCCGTCGCGCTGGCCCCAGCTCGCGGAGACGATTGGCGCGCCGCTCTACCCGGATGGCATCCCCGACGCGGGCGTGTCCGACGCAGGCACGTCCACGGTCGATGCGGGTGTGGTGCCTCCTTCCGATGCGGGCACGCCCCCCGACGGTGAAGATCCCAAGCCGCCCTCCAAGTCGGGCTGCGCCGCCGCACCCGCGAACACGCTGCTGCCGTTCCTGTTCCTGCTTCCCCTGTGGCGCCGCGGCCGGCGGCGCGAGGACTCCCGACCATGAAGACGCCCACCCTGCTGTGGAGCACCGCCGCCGTCGCGCTGCTCGGCCTGACGGCCTGCTCCGGCGACGACGAGGAGCCGACGCCCGAATGTGGCGAGCCGCTGTACGCCGGGGGTGCCACGGACGAAGCCTGGCGCACGCTGGTGGATGCCCAGAACAAGGCGCAGGACAGCTCGCGCGCGGTGACGATGGTGTCCCCCGAAGCCAACCAGACGTACCTGTCCACCGACTCCGCGCCGCTGTGGCAGTGGACCTCGCCACTGCGCGCGTCGTTGCAGCGGCCGGGGCGCCCGGGGACCTCTCCGGTGGCGCGGCCTCGCGACACGGGCCGTTCGATGCTCGCGTGGCTGGGGAACCTGATCCTGCCCACGGCGGAGGCGCACCTGCCCCCGTACACGGGGGACCTGTACTGGGTGAAGGTGCAGGTGCCGGGGCGGCAGTGCCCGGTGGAGCTGTTGACGTCGGAGTTGCAGTGGCAATTGGATGACGGTTCCTGGCAGACGCTGCGCGAGGCCGCGGGGCAGGCGCTGTCGGTGCAGGTGCTCAGCGCGTACCTGGTGCAGAACCGCATCACGGAGGGGCCATACACGCTGGCGGCGCCGGTGTCCTTTGGCGTGGCGGGCGTCCGGTGAGGCGCGCCGTCTGGCTTTGCGCCCTGGTGTTGGGGGCGTGCGACAGCGGCGGGACGAAGGCGGAGGGCAATCTGGAGGTGCCCGAGCTGACGTACGCGGACTCCTCCCCCTGGACGCGGGGCGGGACGACGGTGGCACCTCCGGGGCCGGAAGGGCGGCTGCTCGTCACCAACAGCCTGGATGACTCGGTGAGCCTGTTGGACCTGGCGGGGCTGGGCACACCGGGCTGGGGCGAGCTGGCGCGCGTGCCGGTGGGGCTCAACCCGGTGGAGCTGGAAGGGCCGCACCACACGGCGGTGTCTCCTTCAGGGGACTACTACTACGTGGGCATCTCCAACTACGTGCCCGGCGGCGGGTCCGGGCCGCACGGCGCGCACGGCACCGGCACGGCGGATGGGTATTGCCTGAAGCTGAGCGCGAAGGACAACCGGCTGGTGGCGTCCGCTCGCGTGGACCGCAACCCGGGTGACGTCATTGTCAGCGCGGACGGGCGCACGCTGTACCAGACGCACTTCGACCTGCTGCGCATCGCGGACGTGGCGCGGCAGGGCGGCTCCGAGGAGGAGATGGTCTCGCGGCTGGCCATCCTCGACGCGGAGACGATGACGGTGAAGGCTCGGGTGAAGGTGTGCCCGGCGCCGCACGCGGTGCGCCTGTCGGCGGACGAGCGCACGGCGTACGTGGCCTGCTGGTCGGACGAGGTCGCGCTGGTGGACCTGGCGACGGAAGGCACGCCGGTGACGCGGGTGAAGGTGGCGCCCGGAGCGGGCACCGCGACGAATCCTCGCCACCAGCCGTACGCGCTCACGGTGTCGCCCACGACGGGGGACGTGTGGGTCAGCTCGCTGGCCAGCCGTCAGGTGCAGGTGCTGGAGCCCGGCACGCGCGCCATGAATCCGGAGCGCACGGTGTACCTGCGCGGATCTCCCATGTTCGGCGCGTTCACGCGGGATGGGCGCACGCTGTACCTGCCGTATCAGCAGGAGGACGCGGTGGCGGTCATCGACCCGGCGACCTCCACGGTGCTGCGCACGCTGGAGCTGTCGCAGGCGGGCTGTCTCAACGTGCACCAGTTCATGCTGACGCCGGATGAGCGCCACGGGCTCGTGGTGTGCGAGGGCGACCACGTGGGCCCGGGCACGTTGCACGTGGTGGACGTGGCGGAGGGCACGGTGGTGTCCACGGTGCGGATGGGCATCTTCCCGGACTCGGTGAGCCTGCTGCGGGGTGCGCCATGAGGTGGGGCGCGGTGGTGGTGGCGCTGGGCGCGCTGTCCGGCTGCGACGGGGGCGAGGAGCCCGTGGCCGCGGCGGACTTCGGCGAGGAGCTGTTCCAGGACGCCCGGCTGTCGGAGAGTTCGTTCAACCGCTTCTCGTGCGCGACGTGTCACGTGACGACGCCGCAGACGCCGGAGGGGCGCATCGACTCCGGCTATTCGCTCCACAACGTGACGGCGCGGCCGAGCTGGTGGGGCGGCAATGAGACGCACCTCTTGGACGCGGTGAACTTCTGCTACGTGAACTTCATGCGCGGGGTGACGAAGCTGGAGGCGGAGGATCCGCGTTCACGGGCCCTGTACGAATACCTGGCGCGCATCAGTCCGGACGCGCAGGCGCCCGCGCTGCCGTTCACGGTGGTGAAGGACATCGACGACGTGCCCCGGGGTGACACCGCGCGCGGTGAGGCGGTGTACCGGGCTGCGTGCCAGAACTGCCACGGCGCGACGCACACAGGGGAAGGCCGGCTGACTGAGCTGGCCTCGGTGCTGCCGGAGGTGACGCAGGACTACGACCAGCTCTTCCCGGGCATCCCGCACGCGAGGGTCGTCATCGAGAAGGTGCGGCACGGCCAGTTCTTCGGCGTGGGCGGCAACATGCCCCCCTACAGCGCGGAGGCCCTGTCCGACGCGGACCTGGGCGCGCTGCTGGTGTACCTGGGGCTGTAGCCCCCTCGCCTGACAACCAGGCATGCGAGGCAGGAAGCCCCCGGCTTCCCGCCCCTGCCCATGCGCGCCGGGCATCCGCACCTCTAAAGACGTTCATGTCCTCCTCGGATCCACAGGAGCGGGGTCCCTCCTCAGAGGGGCGGACGCCCACGGGGGGCGGTGTGCCCCTGTCCCTCGCGGAGATGCTGGAGTTCGACCGCGATGCCCTCGTGGAGGACTGGCTGTCCCACGTGGCCCCCCCGTTCGCCTCCCTGCGGATGACGCGCGAACAGCTCATCGACGCCCTGCCTGCCTTCATCGACGAGCTGCGCTACATGCTCGAGGAGGAGACCGGAAGCGGCTTCCGCCCGCGCCACCACAGCGAGGCCTCCGAGGCCCATGGCCGACAGCGGCGACGCCTGGGCGCCGGCCCGGCCCTGGTGACCCGGGAGTACGGCCTGCTGCGCGACTGCATCCTGGCTCGCGCCGAACAGGAGGACATCGACGCTCCCCTGTCCCAGCTTCGCGCGCTCAGCACCCGCATCGACACCGCCCTGCGCGAAGCCCTGTCCCAGTTCGAACTCGACCGCTCCGTGCTCGAACGCGAGGAAGAAGAGGAGCGCGAACGCTTCTTCCAACTGTCCCCGGACATGTTCTGCATCGCGGGCCTGGACGCGTACTTCAAGCGCGTCAACGCGTACTTCGTCCAGGTGCTCGGGTGGAACGAGACGGAGCTGTACCGCCTCCCCTTCCTGGACCTCGTCCACCCCGACGACCGGGAAGCCACCCGCGAAGAGGTGAGCAAGCTCTCCCAGGGCATCCCCACCCTGCGCTTCGAGAACCGCTTCCGCTGCAAGGACGGCCGCTACAAGTGGTTGGCCTGGGCCGCGCGCCCCGTGCTCAAGCTGGGCCTCATCTACGCCGCCGCACGCGACATCACCGAACAGAAGGCCGCCACCCTGGAGCGCGAACGCCTGCTGGAGGCCCTGCGCGAAAGCGAGGCCCGCTTCCGCAACATGGCCGACCACGCCCCCGTCATGCTCTGGGTGACGGACACGGTCGGCGCCACGACCTACATGAACCGCGGCTGGTACGCCTTCACCGGTCAGACGGAGGCCGACGGCCTGGGGCTCGGCTGGCTCGACGCCATCCACCCCGACGACATGGAGAGTACCCGGCGCATCTTCCTCGCCGCCAACACCGACAACCACCAACCCTTCCGGCTCGACTACCGGCTGCGCTGCGCGGACGGTGCCTACCGCTGGTGCGTCGACACCGGCTCGCCCCGCTTCGACACCGACGGGCGCTTCCTGGGCTACATCGGCAGCGTCATCGACATCTCCGACCGCAAGCAGGCGGAGGTGGAGCGCGAGGCCCTGCTCGCCCGCGAAAGCTCCGCGCGCAGGGAGGCCGAGGAGGCCAACCAGCTCAAGGACGAATTCCTCGCCACCGTCAGTCATGAGCTGCGCACGCCCCTCACCGCCATCCTCGGCTGGGTGCAGCTCTTGCGCACCGGCCACCTGCCCGAGCCCCGCCGCGAACGCGCGCTGGAGACCATGGAGCGCAACGCGCGCGCGCAGGGACAGCTCATCGAGGACCTGCTCGACGTCAGCCGCATCGTGTCCGGCAAGCTCAAGCTGGACGTGGAGCCGGTGAACCTGTCCACCGTGGTGCAGCAGGCGCTGGACTCCGTGCGCCCCGCCGCGGACGCGCGCGGCGTCCACGTGCAGGCCGCCGTGGACTCCTCCGGCAGCGTCATGGGCGACCCGCAGCGGCTCCAGCAGGTGGTGTGGAACCTGCTCTCCAACGCGGTGAAGTTCACGTCCCGGAACGGCCACGTGCGGCTGGTGGTGGAGCGCCGGGACTCCCTCGTGGAGCTCACCGTGGAGGACACCGGCCAGGGCATCCCCGCTGGCTTCCTGCCCCACGTCTTCGAACGCTTCCGCCAGGCCGACAGCGGCACCACGCGCAAGACGGGCGGCCTGGGCCTGGGCCTGTCCATCGTGCGCCACATCGTGGAGATGCACGGCGGCACCGTCGCCGTCGCCAGCGAAGGCGAAGGCCGGGGCGCCACCTTCACCGTGCGCCTGCCCCTGTCCGTCGTGCAGCGCCGCGACGCCTCCATGCCTCCTTCGCCCCGGGCGCCCGTCGCCCCGGGCCCGGAGCTCGGGCGCCCCGCGGAGCTGACCGGGGTGCGCGTGCTCGTGGTGGATGACGAAGAGGACGCGCGCGAGCTCTTGCGCACCCTGCTGGAGGACAGCGGCGCGCATGTGCTCACCGCCGGCTCCGCGGAGGAAGGGCTCCAGGTGCTCCAGGCGGAGCGGCCGGACGTGCTCGTGTCCGACATCGGCATGCCGGGCACGGATGGCTACGGCTTCATCGAACGCGTGCGCGCGCTGCCCGCCGACCGGGGCGGCCGCACCCCGGCGGTGGCCATCACCGCCTACGCCCGTTCGGAGGACCGCTCCCGCGTGCTGCGCGCCGGCTTCCAGAGCCACGTGCCCAAGCCCGTGGAGCCCGTGGAGCTGCTCGCCGTGCTCGAATCGCTCGCGGGCCGCTTCGAGTCACCTTCGCGGTCCTGAGGTCTCCAGAACCGGGAGCCGGGGGACGTGGGGCGCCCGACACCGGGGCCCACCGGAGCCCCGGGGGGCTCGCATCCTCCTGGCCAGCGGGCGGGCCCAGGGCTTACGTTGCAGGGCATGCGTCCACCGCCCGGACAACTGGCGATGTTCGACGCGCCGGTCCCCGAAAGGGAACCCGCGCCCGGACGCACCCGGCTGCCCTCGCGCGAGGACGCGCTGCCCCGCGCCGCCCAGCTGGCCCGGAGCGTGTCCGCCCTGCTGGGCCTGCCCGTGCACCTGCGCCTCACCGACAACCGCGCCACGCTGGTGAGCTTCCGCAAGCTGCCGGAGGGCGTGCGGCTGCGCATGCACCACCTCTTCCTGGACGCGCCGGCCCCGGTGGTGCGCGCCATCGCCGGGTACGTGGCCGGTGACGCGGGCGCTCGCGAGGTGCTGGAGGCGTTCAGCCTCGCGCAGAAGGGCCAGGTGCGCCGTGAGCGCAAGCCCGGTGCGCCCCTGCGCTCCCGCGGCCGCTGCTTCGACCTGCGCGCGGTGCACGCCCGGCTGGACGCGACGTACTTCGACGGCCGGGTGCGGGAGGTGGAGGTGGGCTGGGCGCGCCGCCCGGGCCGCCGCACGCGCCGCACCATCCACCTGGGCGGCTACGACGCCCGCCTGCGCGAGGTGCGCCTCCACCCCGCCCTGGACAAGCCCCACGTGCCCGCCTTCGTGGTGGACTACCTCGTCTTCCACGCCCTCCTGCACGCGGACCTGGCCCACACCGACGCGGACCGGGACGGCGACGACACCGGGCGCTGCGCCGCCGAACACACCCCCGACTTCGAGGCGCGCGAGGCCGCCTTCCCCCTGCGGGAGTCCGCCTGGCGTTGGTTGGTGGAGCACCTGTCCTCGCTCCGGCGCGGGTAGGCCCCTTCCATCCGACCCGGCTGACACGTTTCCGACACAAAAAGCCTTGCGTCCACGCATCCGCGCCCGCTCGGGGATGGTGATGGCCAGCGGAGGGCGCACACTGCATGCTGTCGCCCCGATGCGCTTTTTCAGCGTGGAAGAGGCCAACCGTCTGGTGCCGTTGCTGTCGAAGACCTTCGGGCGCGTGCGCCCGTGGGTGGAGCGCGTGCAGAAGCTGGCGGAGGTGCTGGACGCCCTGGGCTCCGCCCCTGAAACCTTGGAGACCCGCGCCCAGCGCGAGGAGCGCGAGTCCCTGCTGGAGCGCATCCGCGAAGAGCTGGGCCCGTTCCAGGAGATGGGGCTGGAAATCAAGGGCGCGGACGGCCTGGTGGACTTCCACGCGCGGCGCGGGGAAGAGCCCGTCTACCTGTGCTGGCGCTTTGGCGAGGCGAGCGTCACGCACTGGCATGACCTGCAGGCGGGCTTCTCCGGACGCCGCCCCATCGAAAGCCCGGACGACTTCGAACCCACGTACCTGAGCTGAGCCGCTGGGACAGCCGATGGGCTCACCGCCGGCTCACTCCGACTTCGACGACAGGCTCTGGTGCAGCAGGCCCAGCTTGTTGCGCGCGGACAGGAGCTGCTGACGCAGCGAATCCGCCTGCCGGGCGATGTCGGAGAAGTGATCCGCGTCCGCGGCGCCGGCCAGCGTCGCCGCCTCGTCCGCGACCTCCGCCATGCGCTCCTGGAGGGAGGTGAAGACGGCCGTGAGCTGGGCGTCCTCTTCCGCCGTGCGGGACTCCTGCTGCCGCAGCGCCGAGAACTGCTGCATGCGCCCGTTGAGGTCCGCGGCGCTCTGGCCCAGGCCCCCGTAGCGGGTGAGCAGGTCCTTGAACACCTCCGTGCGCTGTTGCAGCTCCTGCGCTCGCGCGTTGACGGCGTCCGCCTGCGTCTGCTGCCGGGTGCGCACGCCGGTGATGGCCTGCACCAGGGCCCCCACGCGCATGCGGAGCGCGTCGTCCAGGTCCGCCAGCTCCTTGAGCGTGCGCGACGCCCGCTCCAGGTGCTTCTCCGAGGTCAGGGGGGCGTCCTGGAGCTGCCCTGACAGGGCCTCGAAACGCAGCAGCTCCGCGTCGAGTGCCTGGGCGGCGGAGACCAGCTCGGAGGGGGATGGGGTGTCGCGCTTGCTCATGGGGTTCCAGGAAGATGCCACGCACCGCGCCTGCCCGCCTGCTTCCTGGCCTGCCCTCCCGCGCCTGCCAGCCTGCCCCGGGAGCCTGTGTGCGGGGAGCGAGCATGCGACTTCCGGACCTCGCCAACAGGAACGGGCGGTCCCACCTTCTCATGACACGTCGCGTCCGGAGGTCTGAACCCATGTCCGTGGATTTCACCATCACCGTGCTCGTCACGGGTGCCACCGGCCAGCAGGGCGGCGCCGTGGCCCGCCAGCTCTTGAACCGGGGCCACAAGGTGGTCGCGCTGGTGCGTGACCCCACCGCGCCCACGGCCCGCGCGCTCCAGGAGAAGAACGTGCGGCTGGTGCAGGGCGACTTCGACGACGTGGACGCGCTGGAGCAGGCCGCCCGGGGCGTGGATGCCGTCTACGCCATGGCCACGGCCACCGGCCCCGGCGGTCCGGACGCGGAGACCCACCACGGCATGAACCTGGCGGACGCGGCGAAGCGCTCCGGCGTGCGGCACTACGTGTACTCCTCCGTGGCGGGAGCGGATCAGCTCACCGGGGTTCCGCACTTCGACAGCAAGCACCGCGTCGAGCTGTACCTGCGGCGCATGGACATGCCCTTCACCATCCTGGGCCCCACCTTCTTCATGGAGAACCTGCTCCAGCCCCCGACGCGGGACGCGCTGGCCCGGGGGCTGATGATGCTGGGGCTGCCCGCATCGCGCGGGCTGCAGATGGTGACGGTGGAGGACCTCGCGGGCTACGCGCTGCACGTGATGGAGGATCCGGAGAGGTTCATTGGCGAGCGCATCGAGGTGGCCTCCGACGAGGTCACCGGCCAGCAGTCCTCCGCGCTGCTCTCCATGGTGAGCGGCCACCGCATCCACTACGAGCAGGTGCCGCTGGAGCAGATCGCGCAGCAGAGCGAGGACCTGGCGCGCATGTACGAATGGCTGGACCGGGTGGGCTACCACGCGGACATCCTCACCCTGCGCAACAGCGTCCCGCGCGTGGGCTGGCAGACCTTCGAGACCTGGGCGCGCCACCAGGACTGGGGCTTCATCACGTCCGCCTCCTGGCCCGGGGCTGCCGCGGAAGCAGTAACGCCGCAGCCCTGAGGGCCCGGCCCCCCGCACGTCCTCCGGGGTGGAGCCTCTTGGAGCGCCGAGAGTGACCGCTCGCGGACACCGCGCGCCCTAGCTTGAAGCCCAGGAGGTACATCATGCGTGCACAGGGGCTGGGGGCCGCGGCGCTGTTGCTGATAACGGGCTGCGCGGCGGAGACGAAGTTGCGGCCCACGCCGGAAGCGGGCGTCCTGCGGAGCGGCGAGGGGAGCGCCATCACGGAGCAGGCAGGCGTGAAGCTGGTGGCGGACGGGTCGGCGTGGCGCGGCCATCCCTCCGACCTGGAGCGTCGCCTCACCCCCGTCTACGTCCGGCTGGAGAACCAGGGGGAGCGCCCCCTCAAGCTCCAGTACCGGGGCTTCGCGCTCATCGGCCAGGAGTCGCGCTTCCGCTACACCGCGCTGGCGCCGCTGTCGCTCCAGAAGGCGATGTCCTCCAACGACACCGGCAGGCCTCCAGAGGGCGTCATCGCGCCCGCGGGCCGCTGGAGCGTGGGCGTGGGCGTGGGCTCCTCCTACGGCTACGGCCCCCGCAGGGGCTACGGCCCGCCGTACTACGGCCCGTGGGGCAGCCCCTTCTACAGCCCGTATCTCTACGCTCCTGCCCAGTGCCAGGAACCGCTGCCCACCGAGGACATGCTCAACAACGCGCTGCCGGAAGGCACGCTGGAGCCCGGCGGCATGCAGCAGGGCTTCCTCTACTTCCAGGGCGTGGCGAGCCGCGAGGACGCGGTGACGCTCCAGGTGAAGCTGGTGGACGCGGGCACGGGGGAGCCGTTCGGAGCGTTGGACATCCCCTTCCAGGTGAGCACGCGCTAGCTAGTGCAAGAGCGTGCTGGGCGGCGCGTACGGGGAGCGCCCGCCGTCGTGCGCCAGGTCGAGCAGCGGTGCCTCCTCCGGCTGCCCCAGCGCGCGTCGCGCGTCCGCGCCCTTCACGGGCAGGCCGAACAGCGGCCCCAGCAGGAACAGGTCCAGCGCTCCGGACAACAGCGGCACCAACCCCGCCAGCGCCACCACGGCGCCCCCGGGCGAGCGCGTCCCCAGGCCCCCCAGCACGAGGCCCGACCCCGCCAGAATCCGCACCCACCGACCCGTCCGCGACGCGATGAAGCCGACCATGAACACCTCCCCACGCCGAAGATGAACACGCGCGGGGAGGCGACCATGGACGGTGTCCGCCCGGCGACCTTCCCGAGCCCGGGCCCGTCCGCCCGCCCCCCATCCAGGTGGCCAGCGACCGGGCGGCTGGCGCGGGCATACTGCGCCCCGTGAACGAAACCGACGGGAAGACCCCGGTGGATGTCCTGGAAGCGGCCCTGGCCGCGTGGCGGGAGGCGCTGGGCGAGGCGCACGTCATCGTCGAACCCGACGCGCTGGAGGCCGCGCAGACAGCCACCTTCGCCACCACGCAGCGCATCCCCGCCATCCTCCGGCCCGCGGACACGTCCCAGGTCCAGGCGTGCCTGAGGATCGCGCAAGCGCACGGCGTGCCGGTGTACCCGGTGAGCACCGGCCGTAACTGGGGCTATGGCTCGCGCGTGCCCGCGGGCGACGGCAGCGTGCTGCTGGACCTGGGGCGGATGAACCGTGTCGTCGAACACGACGAACAACTGGCGTACCTCACCGTGGAGCCGGGCGTGACGTTCCGGCAGGCGCACGCGTGGCTGCGCGAAAAGAACTCCTCCACGTTCATCACCACCATTGGCGGCTCTCCGGACGCGAGCCTCGTGGGCAACGCGCTGGAGCGCGGCGACGGACGCGGACCGCACGCGGACATCTTCCAGCACGTGTGCGCGCTGGAGGTCGTCCTGCCCACGGGGGAGGTGGTCCAGACGGGCCACGCGCGCTTCCCCGGGGCCCACGCCGCCCCGGTGTTCCGCTGGGGCCTGGGCCCCGTGCTGGATGGCCTGTTCAGCCAGTCCTCCCTGGGCGTGGTGACGCGGATGACGTTCTGGCTGGCGCGCAAGCAGCCCTATCTGCGCGAGTTCGTCTGCGCCGTGAACGACGACGCGCGGCTGTGGGACGCGGTGGACCGGCTCCAGGCGCTGGCCCTGGATGGCACGCTCAAGGGCAGCTTCTTCTTCTGGAACGACATCAAGGCCTTCAGCGTCGCCCAGCAGTACCCCTACGCCTCCGTGGGCCGCACGCCCCTGCCGGACTGGGCGCGCGATCAGTTCCGCGAGGGCTTCGGACGCTGGGCCATCAGCGGCGCCCTCTCCGCTCCGGACGCGGAGATCGGCGCCCTGCTGGAGCGCCGGCTCGCCACCGCGCTGGACGGCGCCTTCCGCCCCCTCACCTTCGCCCCCGAACCCCCCGACGGCGAGAGCCCCTTCCAGGGCGTCCCCACGGAGGCCAACCTCGCCATGACCTACTGGAGGAAGCGCACCCCGCAGCCGGAAAGCCCGGATCCGGACCGGGACCGCTGCGGCTTCATCTGGTGCTCCGTGGCCCTGCCCTTCACCAGCGCCCACGCGAAGCGCGGCGTGGAGATCGCCGACCGCGTCCCCCGCCTCTTCGGCCTGGAGCCCAACCTGGCCCTCCTCGCCCACTCCCCGCGCTGCCTCTACCTGGTCACCGCGCTCGCCTATGATCGCGACGTCCAGGGCGAGGACGCCCGCGCCCACGCCTGCTACCGCGCCCTCACGCGAGAACTGGCAGAAGCCGGGTACTTCCTGACCCGAGCCGGACTCCAGGCACAGGAGGCCTCACCGCCGGTGCGGGATGCGTCCACGGAGTTGGTGCGGAAGCTGCGGGCGGCGCTGGATCCACGGGGAATCCTGGCCCCTGGCCGCCCTGAAACCTGAGGGCCGGCGCGGATCAGCGGGAAAAAAAGAGGAGCGGAAACTTTCTCAAGGACCGAGCCGATAAGTCTTCAAGTCACAAGCCTTCCCCCAGCGCCCAGCGCCTCCGGAGCACTTCATGTCGATCGAGACCAACCGCTACCGCCCCGTGTTCCGGAACCCCACGACCCCTACCCCGGCGAACGGCACCAACGTGCGCCGCGAGGTGCAGTCGCAGTCGCAGAACCGGGCGCAGGGCGAGGCGACGATCAACCTGAACCGTGGCGTCGAGGGCAACCGCGTCACCACCAGCAACCAGGCGAACCCCAACACCACGACGGACATCCAGAAGCAGCTGGAGACCAGCCGCTTCGACCAGACCCTCGCCCAGGGCGAGTGGAACAAGAACTGGACCGCCGCGTCCGGCGAGCACACGTTCGGTGACGTCAACAGCAACTTCCACACGACCGTGGAAGGCCAGGCGCTGACGGCGGACGTGGCGGCGCAGGGCAACGTCTCCATCGACCCGCTGCACGGCAAGATTGGCGCCGAGGGCACCGTCGAGGCGAAGGCGGACCTGGTGCGCGGCTCGGTGGAAGGCCACGCGGACAGCGCGCTCGGCCGCTCTGAGTGGGGCGCGGAGGGCAACGTCGGCGCCGAGGCGACCGCGTCGGGCCAGGTGGTGTTGGATCCCCTCCACGGTCAGGCCGCGGCCTCCGTGCACGGTGAGGCCTTCGCCGGCGCCCGCGCCAGCGCGGAAGTCACGCAGGAGATTGGCCCCGCGACCGTCACGGCGGGCGCGGAAGCCTTCGCCGGCATCGGCGTGGAGTTCGAGGCGAACGTCGGCCTGAAGGACGGCAAGCTGTCCGCCAACTTCGACGTGGGCGCGGCGCTGGGCATCGGCGCGAGCATCGAGTTCGGCTTCTCCGTCGACGTGGGCAAGATTGGCGAAGGCGTCAAGGACGCGGTGGCAAACGTCGGCGAGGGCATCAAGAACGTCGGCGAAGGCATCAAGAACGTCGGCGAAGGCATCAAGAACGCGCTGGGCGGCTGGTAGTCGTCCGCACGCTTTCCCCACCCAGATGCTTCCCAGGGCCTCGTCCATCCGGACGGGGCCCTTCCTTTTTCCCCGTGGCTCGACAGCCCCCGGACGCTGGGGGACACTTTCCATCATGAACTCTCTGGAAACCCTCCTCGCGGCGGGCCAGCTCGCCCAGGCCAAGACAGAGGCCGAGAAGCTCCTCGCGAAGAACCCGGCGCACCGCGACGCGCTGGTGGTGATGACCAAGCTGTCCCTGGTGGAGGGCAAGCTGCCCCAGGCCGAGGCGCTGCTCGCGAAGGCGGAGGCGCAAGGCGCCACGCCGGAGACGGGCCTCGTGCGCGCGAACATCGCCGCGCAGAAGGGCCAGCTCGACGCCGCCCTCAAGGCCTACCAGGGCGTGCTCGCGCAGGACCCGAACCGCGCGGAGGCCCACTTCGGCCGCGGCATGATGCTCATCAAGCAGGACAAGGCGCCCCAGGCGCTGGAGGCCCTCACCCACGCGGTGAAGCTCCAGCCCCAGCAGGACGTGTTCCGCTACCGCCTGGGCCAGGTGCAGTTGGAGGCCGGCAAGACGGAAGAAGGGCTGGCCACGCTGCGCGAGGTCATCACCCGGCAGCCGCGCTTCGTACCCGCGTACCTGAGCCTGTCGCACGCGCTGTCCTCCCAGGAGAAGCTGGTGGACGCCCGCCGCGTGCTGGAGCAGGGCCTGAAGGCGGTGCCCAACCAGCCGCGCCTGCTGGCGTCGGTGACGGTGCTGTCCATGGCGCTGCGCGATTTGCGCACGTCCTACCAGGCGGCCTCCGCGCTCGCGGCCTCGCGCCCGAAGGACGCGGACGCCCAGGCGAACCTCGCGCAGCTGATGCTGGCGCGCGGTCAGATCGAGCAGGCCCGGCACCTGTGCCAGACCATGGCGTCGCTGGGCGTCACCAGCGAGTCCCTGAAGATGGCGGAGGCCACCTGCTTCGAATCGCAGGAGCCGCCCGCGTACGACAAAGCCATCGCCGCGTATGAGCAGGGCATGGGGATTTCGCCGGACGGCTGGCGCGCGGCGAACAACCTGGGCCAGCTGCTGCTGCGCATCCCGGCGGAGCCCGCGAACAAGCACCTGCCGCGCGCGGTGACCGTGCTGGAAGAGGCCACGCGCCGCGCCCCGGAGCGTCCGGAGCCGCTGCTCAACCTGGCGCTCGCGCAGGCGCGGCTGGGGCAGGAGAAGAAGGCGAAGGAGCTGGTGCAGAAGGTGCTCGCCATGCCGCTGGCGGACGACACCGACATCTACCAGGAGGCCACGCGCCTGTCGCAGGCGCTCGCCAAGGCGTGATGCGCGTCGCGCCTATTCGCTGAAGTCCAACGTGGGCACGTCTTCGTCGCCGGAAGCGGACTGGAAGACGTGCCACGCGGCGGTGAGGTCCTGGAAGGGCAGGCCCACCGGGGCGAACACCGTCACCTGCTCCTGGGACGTGCGCCCGGGCTTGAGGCCCGCGAGGACCTCGCCCAGTTCGGCGTGGATGGCGCCCTCCGTGAGGCCCACCGCGCCGGCGGCCCCGGACGCCACGCTGAGCGCGCGGTGGTCGCAGACGAAGTGGGACGCGCCCAGCAGCTCCGCGGACACCTCCGCCTTGCCCGGCTCGTCCGCGCCCAGCGCGGTGATGTGCGTGCCCGGCCGCACCATGCCCGGGTGCAGGAAGGGCTCACGGCTCCACGTCGCCGTCACCACGATGTCCGCGTCCGCCACCGCGTCCCGGACGGACGTCTCCACGCTCACCGGCAGGTTCAGCTCCTGGTACATGCGAGAAGCGAACGCGTTCGCGTGCTCCAGGTTCGTGTCGTAGACGCGCACCTGGCTGAGCGTGCGCACCAGCCGCAGCTGCTTGAGCTGGAGCACGCCCTGCCGGCCCGCGCCCACCACCGCCACGCGCGTCGCGTCCGGCCGCGCGAGCACGTCCGCGGCCAGCGCGCCCACGACGCCGGTGCGCACGGCGGTGAGGTGGCCGGAGTCCATCACCGCCAGCAGTCCGCCGGTGACCAGGTCGTGCAGGTGCACCACGCCCTTGATGGCGGGGGACTGCCCGGGGAACTTCGCGTGCACCTTCACGGTGTACGCGGGGATGCCGGGCACGCTGCCGGGGAAGAGCACCAGCGCGGTGCCCTCTGAATGCAGCGGCGCGCGCACGCGCTGGGGGGCCACCGTGCGGGCCAGCGCGTCGGTGCGGAAGGCCTCGCGCATGTCGTCCAGGAGCAGGAGCGCTTGGAGGTTGCGGGCCACGGCGGAGCGGTTGAGCAGGAGGGTGCGCATGCGGTGGCCGACACCCTACCCGAGCCCCCCGGGCGCCATGCGGAGGAACGTGCCCCGGCCCCGCCGAGCGCCCGAAGGTGAACGGCACGCCGGGTGGCGCGCCCGGAGCCCGGCCCGGAGAGCCCCGGGCGAGCGGTCGTCACGGTGGCATCCCCTGGACGAAGGCACGAAGCGCGGCGCGGACACCGTGAGCAATCTTGCGGCAGGGCGGCGCGGCCGGGCGAGGGCCTGGGGAGACTGGAGATGCAGGAGCCGCATTCACGCTCCGCGAAGGGGCTCACGGGCAGCGAGAACCGCCTGTCGGTGGCGGAGTTCCTGCGTGCCCACCACGAGACGCTGCTGGAGGACTGGCAGCAGGCGGTGCTGGAGCACCTGTCGGGGAGGGCTCCGCCACGCGAGCCCTGGCTCATCGACCATCTGCCGGAGCTGCTCTCCTCGCTGGCGGACGCGGTGGAGCTCGGGCCGGAGGCCCTGGACGCGCGCCTGGATATGGCCCACGCCGCCGCGCGGCTGGACGAAGGCTTCGACCTGGGCGAGGTGGCCCAGGAGTACGCGCTCCTGCGCCGCTGCATCCTCCAGCGCCTGGAGGCGCAAGAGCTGCGGACGCGGACCGGTGACCTGACGCGGCTGGAGGAGGCGCTCGACCGGGTGGTGACCCGGACGATGGTGCTCTTCTGGGACATGAAGCAGCGCATCCTCCAGACGCTGGACCGCATGGCCGAGGCGACGCTGGACGACCCGGACATGGAGACGCTCCTGGAGCGCCTGCTTACCCGGATGATGGAGTCCACGCTCGCCGTGGACTCGGCGGCGGTGATGCTCCTGGAAGGCGACGAGCTGGTGGTGCGCGCCGCGGTGGGCCTGGGCAACCAGGAATTGAAGGGCCAGCGCGTCCCGGTGGAGCGCAGCATGGCGGCCCAGGCGGCCTCGCGGCACCAGCCCTTCTTCATCCGCTCGGCCGCCAGCGACCCTCGCGTCCTGCTGGAGCCCCTGCGCCAGCAGGACCTGCGCGCGCTGTACGGCGTGCCCCTGATGGAGGGCGACCGCCTGCTGGGCGTGACGTACATGGGTTCGCGCACGGCGTTCGCCTTCTCCGACGCGGACCTCGTGCTCTTCCGGGCCGTCGCGCAGCGGTCCTCGGCGCACATCGCGCGCACGGAGCTGCGCACGCAGGAGCGCGAGGCGCGGAAGGAGACGGAGCGGTCGCTGGCGCAACTGGATTCGCTCCTGGATGCCGCGCCCGTGGGCGTCGCGTTCCTGGACACACAGCTGCGCTACCTGCGCATCAACGACGTGCTCGCGAACCTCAACCGCAAGCCCGCGGAGGCGCACAAGGGCCGCATGCTGCGCGAGATGGTGCGCGATGGCGCCGGGGATCCCATCGAGCGCTCCCTGCGGCAGGTGCTGGACACCGGCCAGCCGGTGCAGGACGTGCTCATCGAAGGGCCGGACATGAAGCGGGGCGGCATCGGGTACTGGCGGGCGGACTACTTCCCGGTGCGCACCCCGGATGGCGTGCTGATGGGGGTGGGCAGCACGGTGGTGGACATCAACGACTACAAGCGCGCGGAGGCCGCGCTCCAGCAGGCCATCGACTTCCGCGAGGAGCTGCTCGCGGTGCTGGGGCACGACCTGCGCAACCCCCTGCACGCGGTGAACGCATCGGCCTTCATGCTGGGCCGCTTTGATGGACTGGACGCGACGTCGCGCCGGGCGGTGGACCGCATCCGCAAGGCGACGGCGCGGATGGGGCGGATGATCAACGACATCCTGGACTTCGCGCGCAGCCGCCTGGGCGGAGGCATCCCGGTGACGCCCCAGCACGTGAACATGGTGGAGCTGTGCCAGAGCGTGCTGGAGGAATTGCAGGCGGCGTACCCGGAGCGTCCCCTGCCCCTGAAAGCACCGGACGCGCCCCTGGAGGGACAGTGGGACCCGGACCGGGTGACGCAGGTGCTGGGCAACCTGGTGGTGAACGCGCTGCAACACGCGCGCAACGACACGCCGGTGGAGACGTCGCTCACCGACGAAGGCGTGGCCGTGGTGATGCGGGTGCACAACGAGGGGGACCCCATCCCGGAGCACCTGCTGCCGCGCCTGTTCGACCCCTTCAAGCCGTCACGCGTGCCGGAAGAGGGCAGCAAGCAGCGCAGCCTGGGCCTGGGGCTCTACATCGTGCATGAGATCGTCCAGATGCACGGCGGCAGCGTCCAGGTGGAGTCCACCCTGGAGCAGGGCACGACCTTCACCGTGCGCTGGCCCTGCGTCCCTCCACCCCGGGACCAACTGCCGCCGTGAGCCTTCAAGCCCCCATCAAGGCGTGGCCTTCGCGTCCGGCGCGGGGGCGATGGCCAGCGCGTGCACGGCCTCCGCGAGCAGGCTCGTGCTCATGTCCAGCGACTCCAGCGCGATGGACTCATCGGGGGCATGGCCGGTGTACGGCTCGTTGGGGAACGCGGGCCCGAAGTCCACGGCGCGAGGGAACAGCCGCGCGTAGGTGCCGCCCCGGATGGAGCCGGGCACGGCGCCCGGCGCGATGCGCTTGAAGATGTCCATCAGCGTCTGGACCAACGGACCGGACGTGTCCGCCACATGCGGGTCGCCCACGTAGCGGCCGCTGGACTCCTTCACCTGACCGCCCGAGTCCTCGCCCACGCGCTTCGCGGCCGCGTCCAGGCTCGCGTTGAACGCCGGAGCATCCCTGCCCTGCGGGCGGCGCATGTTGATGCCCAGCGACACGGCGCCGTCCTTCACGCGCAGCACGGTGGGCGCGACGAGCAGCGGGCCCATCAGCGTGTCCTGGTACGCGACGCCCAGCTTGTCGCCGTGGTGGTCGCCATCGAAGCGCTTCGCGACGACGCGCAACATCGCGGCGATGCCGTTGTCCTCCAATGACAGACGCGAGGCCACGGCGGACAGGTCCCAGAGCGCGTTATGGCCCTCGTCCGCGACGGACGAGTGCACGGCGTTGCCATGGGTGGTGAGCACGACGGTGGTGCCCACGCGCTTCACGTCCGCCTTGAGGTCCTTGCGCACGGGCTGTTCGGCGGCGATGGCGGCCTTCACCTGCGCGAGCACCGCCTCCGGCGTCTGGCCCTTCACGGCCGAAAGCTTCAGCGTCGCGGTGCCCGGCACCTGGGTGAGGAACTCGCCCGCGGTGACATCCACGGCGCGCGCGGTGGTGCCTTCCTTCGGCGTGGCGGCGGGGACTCCCACGGGGGCCTCCAGCGTCCACGCGACGAAGCCGGACTGCGCGGCCATCACCGGGTAGCCGGAGTCCACGGAGATGACGTGCGTGGGCTTGGGCTCGGTGTCGGCGTACTTCTTCATGCCGGACCAGTCGCTCTCCTCGCCGTTGCCGATGATGACGAGCACGCGGCCCTGGGGCTTCAAGCCCAGTTCCTTCGCCATCGCGAGCGCGACCAGCGCGGAGGCGATGGGCCCCTTGTCGTCCTCCACGCCCCGGCCGTACAGGCGCCCATCCTCCAGGACGGGCTTGAAGGGCGGGCGCTTCCATTCATGCGCGGCGGCGGGGACGACGTCGCCGTGGAAGACGAGCCCCAGCAGCGGCTCGCCCTCGCCCCAGGACAGCTCGAAGACGTCGCGCTCGCCCACGGTGCGGAAGGCGAAGCCGTGCTGCTTCGCCCACGTCGCCAGGTAGCGGCCCATGGCGGCCACCTCCGGGTTCTTGGCCGCGGGGGCCTCGCTGCTCACCGTCTTGAAGCGGACGAGTCCCTGCGTGAGGAACACCACGTCGTCCAGCGCGCAGGTCTGGATGTAGGCGGCGTAACGCTCCGCGGCGGACTTGCCCGGCAGGGCGGTGTCGGAGAAGCGGGCGGCACGGGCGGCGGGCTTGCCGGCGCAGCGCGGGTCCATGGCGGGGAGGGCGCGACCCGGGGGGTTGAGGGCACCGGCGAGGGCGGCGGTGGGCGCCAGGAGACAGAGGGCGGCGAGGAGGCAGGTGCGCATGGGAGTCCTTGAAAACCGTCCGCCGGGGCGGGCATTCCTGGTGGGACGGGGGGCGGGAGGGCGGGCGTGCGCCGGGCGTGAAAATCGGAGGGCGCGGGGCTAAAGCTAGAGCATGTTCTTCACGTCCCCGAAGAAGTCGAAGCTCCCCACTCCGCAGGAGGCGCTGCCGGGCCGTCCGCAGGAGATGCAGGTTCCCCCCAAGCACACCGTGCTGGGCACCCCGTTGAAGGGGCCGGTGCCGGAAGGCTTCGAAGAGGCTGTCTTCGGCATGGGCTGCTTCTGGGGGGTGGAGCGCAAGTTCTGGCAGGTGCCGGGCGTGTACACCACGGCGGTGGGCTACGCGGGCGGGCTGACGCCGAACCCCACGTACGAGGAGGTCTGCTCGGGCCTCACCGGCCACAACGAGGTGGTGCGCGTGGTGTACGACCCGAAGAAGGTGTCCTACGCGCAGCTCCTGAAGGTGTTCTGGGAGAACCACGACCCGACGCAGGGCATGCGCCAGGGCAACGACGCGGGCACCCAGTACCGCTCCGGCATCTACTACGCGAACGACGCCCAGAAGCGCGCCGCGGAGGAGACGCAGCGCACGTTCCAGGCGGCGCTGCACGCCAAGGGCCTGGGCGACATCACGACGGAGCTCCTGCCGGCGCCGGCCTTCTATTACGCCGAGGACTACCACCAGCAGTACCTGCAGAAGAACCCGGACGGCTACTGCGGCGTCGGGGGCACGGGCGTCAGTTGCCCCATTGGCGTCGGCGTCAGCGCCTGACGTGAAGCACGCGCCGTGAAGCAGGGCAGCGGCGCGGATCCACCTCACGGGTCCGCGCCCTCCCGCCACGCCACGGGCAGCAGGGGAACCCGGTGGTAGGGTCGCGTCCCCGTGAACACGCGCCTCGCCAGTCTGTCGGCAGTGGTCCTCGTCGGGCTCACCTTCGCGTTCGCCCTGCGCTTCGCCTCGGCACCCACGGCCCTGCCGGCCTCGGCTCCCGCGGAGGTGTTCTCCGCCGGGCGGGCCCGCGCGCACCTGGAGCACATCGCGGCGGTCCCGCACCCCGTTGGCTCGCGCGCACACCGCGAGGTGCGCGAGTACCTGCTGCGCGCCCTGCGCGAAGCGGGGGTGACGCCGGAGGTCCAGACGACCTCCGCCATCAACCCGAACCTGGGCACGGGCCGCTCCCTCCCGGGCGCCACGGTCCACAACGTGCTCGCCCACCTCAAGGGCGTGGAGGGAGGCAAGGCCGTCGCCATCGTCGCCCACTACGACTCCGTGCCCACCTCGCCCGGGGCCTCGGATGACGGGGCGGGCGTGGCGGCGATGCTCGAAACGCTGCGCGCGCTGCGCACCGGCCCTCCGCTTCGCAACGACATCCTCTTCGTCTTCACGGACGCGGAGGAGACGGGGCTCGTGGGCGCCAGGGCCTTCGCGCTCCAGCACCCGCTGGCGAAGCAGATCGCCGTCGTCCTCAACTTCGAGGCTCGCGGCTCGCGCGGTCCGTCGCTCATGTTCCAGACGAGTCCCGACAACCGCTGGCTCATCGAACACCTGGCGCGCTCCGGGGCACCCGTCCAGGCCAGCTCGCTCTTCGAAGAGACCTACCGGCAACTGCCCAACGACACGGACCTCAGCATCTTCCTGAGGGAGGGCACGCCGGGCCTCAACTTCGGCTTCATCGACGGGCTCATGCGCTACCACTCGAGCCTGGACGACCTGGCCCACCTGGACCCCGACAGCCTCCAGAATCACGGCGAGGTGATGCTCGCGCTCGCGCGACACCTGGGCCAGGACCCGCTGGAGCCCACCTCCACGGGGAGCGCCATCTACTTCAACGTCGGGCCCGTCCTCGTCCACCACGCGTCGTCCTGGGCGGTGCCCCTCGCGCTGCTGGCGCTCCTCGCCTGCGGGGCCGCCATCGCCGTGGGCCTGCGGCGGGGCGTGTTGCGCGCGCTCGGCGTCCTGAAGGGCCTGGGCGCGCTGCTCGCGACAACGGCGGGGAGCGTGGCGGTGATCCACGCCGCGTGGTGGCTCGTGCAGCTCATCGATGGGGGATTGAGGGCCCTGCCCCAACGCGACGCCTACCAGGGCCCGCTCTTCATCGCGGGACTGCTGGCGCTGACGCTCGCGGTGGTGGCGGGTTTCCAGGCCCTCTTCCTGCGCAAGGTGCGGCGGGCGGAGCTCGCGGCGGGTGCGCTCATCGCGTGGACGGTGCTGGGACTCGTCACCGCGTTCGTGGCGAGCGGCGTCAGCTACCTGTTCATCTGGCCGGTCGTCTTCGGCGCGCTGGGACTCGGGTGGCGGTGGCGTGAACCGGGGGAGACGCTGACCTCGCGCACTCGCATGGTGCTGGCCGCGAGCGCCATCCCCGGCCTGTTGTTGTGGGTGCCGCTGGTGCCCAACTTCTACGTCGCCCTGACGCTCTGGCTGGTGGCGGTGGTGACGGCGGTGGTCGCGCCCTGGCTGGCATTGCTCCTGGCCCAGACGGTCGCGGAGCCCGTGCGCCTGGGCCGGACGGTGGCGCCGCTGTCCCTGGCGCTGGCCGGAGTGCTGCTGGGCGTGGGCGTGGTCCAGGAGCGCTTCGACGCGGATACTCCGCGCCCCAGCAGCCTCGCCTACGTCCTCGACGTCACGAGCGGCGAGGCGTACTGGCTCTCCAGCGACTCCGAGCCGGACACCTGGGTCTCCCGCGTCCTCGGCGGCGAAGCCACGACACGCCGCATGGGCACCTACCTGCCCCTGTTGCCAAGGGACGTCCACGTGGCCCCCGCCCCGCTGCGGCCCCTCCTGGCGCCGGAGGTGCGGGTGGAGGACGACGAGACGCATGACGGACTGCGCCGGCTCACGCTGCGGGTGACCTCGCGCCGGCAGGCGCCCCAGCTCCAGCTTCAGCTTGGCGACGGCACGCCCCTGCGAGGCCTGTCCATCGCCGGCCACCGGCTGGAGCCCGAGGCCGTCACCCGCGTGCGCGAACGAGAGACGGCCACCGTCATCCAGTACTGGGACGCACCGCCCGAAGGCCTCGTGTTGGAGGTCTCCGTCCCCGCGGGCACCCGCGTGCGGCTGCGCGCATCGGACCTGCGCTTCGACCTCTCCGAAGCCCCCGGCGCGCCCGGAGACCAACGCCCCGCCGACACCATTCCCGTGCCCTTCTACTTCGGCGTCACGGACGAGACCCTGGTGAGCGGCGTCGGCGAATACTGAGACGGGACGCGGTCAGGGCCCAGGGGCGGCGCTTTCCCATGGATGACAGGGACAGCGCACTGAAGGTGCAGGCAAAACCTCCCCCATAGGTTGCGCAGCTTCAGTTCACCATCCCCATCATGAGGTATGGCCCTGAATGTGGCCGTGGGTCACCTCTGGCATTGCGGAGAAGATCACGAACAGACGTCGTCCGCGAAGCCAGACACCTGGCTCACTCGCAAGAGCGCTCAGTCACTCCGCAATACGTAAGCGTTCACGGGGGCCGACGGCCGCGAGCGTGGGCTGAGATTATGTGCCGGGCAGCAGCGAGGGCGCGGGAGTGCCGTGGAGATGGGCTTCGAGTGACGCCGTGAGAGAGTCGAGCACGTTGCGCTCCTGCTTCCTGAGGCTCATCACGGACGTGAGGATGCGCTCGACGAAGCGGCTGCCGTCCTCGCTCTGGGTGCCATAGCTTGTTTTGCGCCAGATGACCGCATGGCGCAGGTCCCTCTCGGCGAGGTTGTTGGTGGGCTCGACACCCTCGGCATGGACGAACGTCCAGAGGGCGTCCTTGAGCTTGAGGATTTCCCTGGCGGTGCCGACCACCGGCTTCGGGCACACGTCCGTGGCCTCCGCCAGGAGCCGCTCCACCTCTCGCATGAGAGGGCGCAACTTGCGCTGGAAGGTGGCGCGCGACAGCAGCCCATCGCGTGCCAGGTGCCACCATTCGAAGAGGACGAAGACTTCAGCCAGCAGCAACGCTCCCAGCCGTTTCGCCTCCCTGCCGCGTCGGCTTGACTTCGCAGCAGGCGTGCATTTCGGTGCGCGCCATGATCCCTTCATCCCCAACGCCCGGCTGGCCCGCCTGGGCCGAGAGCCTCCCCCCCGAGGAAGGCGAGCAGGTGCTTGCGACCGGGGGCCCGTGGTTCATGGCGTATTTCGCCACGGTCATGTTGTCCCTGGTGCTGCTGCCGACCGTGGTGGTTCCACTGTTGGCGGTCTGGTTCATCTGGGGACGGTCCGGAAAGTTCCTGCTCACGAGCCACCGCCTCATCTGGAAGCCGAATCTGGGCAAGACGGTCATCGCTCCTCGCGAGGCGCTGCGGACGTTGGAGATCAGCATCGGGACGCGATTCAGGAGCGTGCGTCTGCGGGGCGCGCAGAAGATTTCGATGCCATTGCTGTGGAAGTACAAGCAGCTCTGGGGTGGACTGGTCCTGCTCCAGCACTGGACACCGCCTGCCGCGACCACTTCAACCGCGGCCTTCCAGGTAGGCTCGGCGTGGCTCGTGTCCGGCCTCCATGTACAGCCTGGCGCGGTGGTGATTCAGCCGAACGCCGTTCGTTTCTTCCCGGCAGAGTCCTCCGCGAACGTTGCGTCGGAGACGGGCGCCGCGCTGGCCGGGCTGGCGTTGGGCGTCATGCACCGGACCCACCGGGCCCACTTTCCGGTGGAAGCCGCGCTGATGCTCGTTGCCAGGGCGAAGGCTGTCGAGCCCGAGCTCGACACGTTGAGCCACATCCTGCGGGGCGAGACCTGGCAGGGGCCACCCACCACACAAAAGCCCGCGGGAGCCGGACGCACGCGGATGACCTACCAGCAAGGCAGTCGCAAGTTGACGTTCATGATGCCTGCGACATGAAATGAGTTCATCCGGCTCGCCCTCGCCCTGATTACCCCAGCCGACGCCCAGGGCTACTTCCGCCACGCGGGCTACCATGCTCGCGTCGACTGAGGATCGGCGCTGTGCAGTGGCAAGAGCTCGCCCGTGGGGCCCGGCGTGGACCGAGTGTCAGGCGCATCGTAGAGAACCAGGAAGGGAGATTCGTTGATATGGCGCAACTCGTCTCCGGAATGAACCAGTCGTTGGATGGCTACGTCGACCACATGGCGTTTGCGCCAAGCCCCACCCTCTTTCGTCATTTCATCGAGCAGGTTCGCGGCCTGCAGGCGGTGTGTACGGTCGCCGCATGTACGAGGTGATGCGTTATTGGGACGAGGATCATCCTGAGTGGGACGCGGCGGAACGCGACTTCGCAACGGCTTGGCGGAGCCAAACGAAGTGGGTCGTGTCACGCACGCTGAAGTCCGTCGGCCCCAACGCCACCCTTGTCGCGAACGACCTCGAGGCGACAATCCGCCAAGTTGAAGGCTGAGCTTGATGGAGAGATTGACGTTGCAGGCCCGGACCTGGCGCGAAGCCTGACGGACCTCGGTCTCATTGATGAGTATCGAATCTACCTGCACACAGTCGTGCTTGGTTCCGGCAAGCCCTTCTTCGCCGGCCCTCGGCCGCCACTCCGCCTTGAAGCCAGCGAGCGAATGGACGAGGACGTGCTCAGGTTGGCGTACGTTCCCGCTGAGTCGCGCGACCCTCATGCGCACCGGCTTCGTGCGCTACAGCCAGGACAAGAGCCTTCGTCGTTCTACGGCAAAACCGCTTCTTCGATATCAGTTCGCCGTGCCCCGTCCTGGTGCTGCGTTGACCCGCCCGGGCCGCGCGGCAGGAGCGAGCGTCAGTTCTGGCTCTTGGGGAGCCTGACGGTTCTTCCTGCCCACCACCCTGTCGCGCATCTGCCGCTCGACATGGTTGTTGTCGAGGGGCACCTCGGGAGTGCGGAGGAAGACGGTCAGCCCGTCCCACAGCTTCAGCATGGACTCCAGGGCCTTGCGGAACGCGCTGCCGGGAGCGGCTCGCGGAGCCAGCGCCCACTGCCGGATGCGCTCCACGACGGGCGCGGAGTGCTGCTGGCGCACGGCGAGCCGTTGCGCGAGGGCGTACCAGCCGGGTAGGTCCGCCTCAATGGCATACAGCTCGCCGATGAGCTTCAGCACCTCTTCGCAAGCAGGAGCGAACTGCTTCGCCTCGAAGAATTTGCGGCGCACGTGCGCCCAGCAGAAGGCCAGCGTGGCTGGCGCGGGCCCGTCCGCCACCAGCCGCTTGGACAGGCGGAAGCGCCCGGTGCAAAGGGCGATGAAGCCCGTCAGGCGCGGACCGAAGTTGCCCTCGGGCACTCCCGCCGGCAGCGGTGCGCAGCGCCAGGCGCTACAGTCGGCGCACCAGCCCGCGTGCAACTCGTACTGCCTCACCTCGGGCACGATGCGCGGCAACTCCACCACCGGGTGGGCCCGAGGACGGAGGCTTCAAGGAGAAGCGACTACCGGACCTCGGCCTGGGCCGAAGCCACCGGGACCGGCACGGGACGGCCGGCCCAGGCGCGCTCCAGGTGCGGCGCGAGCTGACCGATGGCCATCAGCCCCGCCATGCGGAGGTCGGAGACGAACGACCAGAGCGGGTACTTGAAGCTCGCCGGACGGTTGTTCTCGACCTTGAAGTGGCTGAACCACGCGAAGCCATAGGCGGCCACCAGCGCGGCGGGAATCAGCGCCCCGCGCCCGGTGGCGGCGGCCGTCACGCCCAGGCACACGCCCAGGCTGGTCCCGGTGAAGTGCAGCCAGCGTGTCGACGCCCGCGAGTGCTCGCGCAGGTAGAACGGCCAGAATTCGGCATAGGTCTGGATGCGATCGGACATGAGGTGAAGTTGTGTCCAGACCCCGGCCTCCCGTCAACCCGCACCGGCATTCAGGATGCCAACTCCGACACCGGTCGGCCCCCGCGTCCCGGCAACCCGAGCGGACCCGTTGGCCGGAAGGCAGCCGGGCAGGCCTCGACGCAGCCCGTCGTTTTCGGCTCCCTCCAGAACAATCCGGTGTCGGCAGCGCGGGAGGCGCGGGGTGCGCGTGTCGTGAAAGACTGGGGTCCGCGCATGAACGACTGGACGCCCAAGCTGAACCCCACGGTGGACCTGCGGCGCCTTCCCCTGAACGCGGAGGAGGGCTTCGTGCTGTCGCGCCTGGACGGGCACACGCGGGCCCGGGACCTGCCCGCGCTCACGGGGCTGCCCCGGGAGCGGCTTCAGGACATCCTCGCGCGGCTCGTGACGCAGGGCGCGCTGCTCCCAGGCGCGGAGGCCGCTGCCGCCCCCGTGAACGCCGTGCGCCCGGAGCCTGCTCCCGAGCCATCGCTCGACGCCCGCGAGACGGATCCACTGCCGGACGCGGAAGCCTCCGAAGCGGGTGACGAGGACGCCGCGTCCGAGGAAGAGGTCCCCGAGGCCGTGCTGGGCAACTACCGCAAGCTCTTCGAGACGCGCCTGCACGCGCTGCCCGAGGACCAGCGGGTCGCGCTGGCGCACGGCGCGGAGGACCCGGAGCTGTCCGCGCTGTGCTTCGACCCGGTGCCCGCCGTCATCAAGGCCGCGCTGGAGAACCCGCGCGTGGGCCTCGCGCACGCGCGCCTCATCGCCCGGCACCACCGCAACCCGGTGGGACTGGAAGCGCTGGTGGCCCGAGCCGCCTTCGCGGCGGACACGGGCGTGCGCCGCTTCCTCGTGCGCAACCCGCAGCTCCCGGCGGCCCTCTTCCGCCGCATGTGGGCGCTGCGCCGGCTGATGGAACACCACAAGCTCACCGTGGACCGCGACGTGCCGGAGTCCACCCGCCGCACCGCGCGCGAGCTCTTGCGCCAGCGCTTCGCCACCGGCCCGTCCGAGGAGAAGGTGGAGCTCATCCTCAATACGGAGGGCCGCGCGCTGGGGGCGCTCGTGGGCATGCCGGTGGATGGCAGGACGACGTCGTTGCTGTGCGGCCGCACGTACCGTTCGCCGCTGCTCGTGCAGAACCTGGCGCGCTGGAGCGCCGCGCCGCCCGTGCTCGTCGCGCACCTGCTCAAGCAGGAACTGGTGCGCCGTCAGCCACAGCTCCGTGCGATGCTCGCGCGCCATCCCAATGCCCCCGCGGACGTGAAGCGCGCCTGAACAGGGTGTCATCTCATCCCAGAAGAATTTAAGCCGCTATCTATATGCATGACCCATGGCGGCGCTCACGCGCTTAACGCAAAATAGGCCAGCAGTGGAAAAAACACAGTAGACTGATCGAACACCGCACCAGAGCAAGCCGAGCCCGATTCACCCAGTAACCGAAGCCACATACCCGAACTACATCACCCTCACCGAAGACAACAGGATTAAAAATGAACGATCAACTGAGAGCAATGTTCCGCAAAGAGGAACTCGAACTAGCCGCAGCAATAGGAGCACAGGAAATCTCAACAAAAGACAAAATCACCTCCCTTTTTGAACAATTAAACGACCCGCTCCTCTCTGACGAGGACGTATCAATCCTTCTAGCACTCAGCGGAGCAAAGGGAGAAGTATCGAGCCTACTGGGCGAACTATGTGCGACCGGTCAACTGCAGAATTCCAACAAGACCCGCCGCCCTCTAGATCCAGAAACAATAACACTCTACCGCTCGACCAAGACAACCGCTTCTCGCCTAAAGTTAATTGCCACTGAAGCAAAACTCAATAACGGCAGCTCCAGATATCAATTAACCTGCAATGGGCGACTCATCAGATCCATTGCGCGGATCGACCGACTTGATGCGCTTGCCGGAACGGGCAACCAGCGGGATGAAATCCGGAGACATGTAAACGAAATCTCCACAGGCATTCGTTCAGGCACTCAAGTACCCAACTCCGTGCTGCTCGTGCTCTTATCTGAGCACGTCACACTAGAGGGCGAAGAGGAAACACCCACTTCGTTCATCGCAATCCGACCGCTCGATCAGTTTGTTGACACATTAGTCCCAGGAAACACCAACGATGTTGCACAATCCTTCCGCCTAGTCGAAATTGATTTCCCCTTTCGGAAGGCTGCCTTCGACGAAGAAAAGTCGGCGGTTCTGGTAGACGGCCAACAGCGAACTGCCGCACTTTCGCTAGTAGACCTAGATGCAATTCCTGCGTTCTCGCTGTCAGTCAACGCCATTGTCGCCGACGAATCAGAGGCCAAGAAGATATTCATGGTCTCCAATAGCACGGTAAAAATCGAAGCTCAGTTCTCTCGAGCCCTACTGGCTTCACTAGGCGAATCGCCTGGTTATCTTCGCGAAGAGCAAATCCGGGCTCAGGCAGCCAAGAAGCTAGCCCTCGACAACAAGGACTCCCCCTTCCTCGATCTTGTTCAATACCCTGGAATCAGGAAAGACAAAAGGCCGCCTATCGCCTACAACTCCATTTTCCAAATACTCACCACGTTCACGGATTCAAGCCTACGCATTGAGGACAATGCCGAACTGCTTGCAAGTGTTGTCGCCCGCAGCTTCAGCGCAGTGCGTAGCACCTGGCCTACCGCCTGGGCAAAGAAGCCAAGCGACTCAAGGCTCATGCATGGTGCAGGACTACGAGCAATGGCAAGCCTACTGGTCAACAAGCTCGAGCAATTTTACCCAGATCACGAAGGCAACATCGAATCTCCGGACCTCTGGAAAGCAGTGGAGCAAAGCCTCGGCCGACTAAAGAACACTGTCGTATGGACGTTGCCGGACACAGCCACATCAACAGCTCAAGCTAAAAACAACTACGTCAATGAAATCTCAAATCGCCAAAACACGAATCAAGACATCACGAAACTGGCAAATTTCCTAAAAAAAGAAAGTCTCGATCTCGACACAAAGGCAACAAAGGACACCCGGGCATCTAAGCCCAAGAACAAAGACCAATGAGCAGCGACCATTCGGCCCTCGCCCGTCTTGCGGAACAATGCCAAGAACTTGGAATCAGCCTAAACGATGCACTAACTGAAAAGACGCAAGAACTTGCCCTTCGAAGTTTTTGGCGGTGCCTGCCTAGCGACCGCATTAAGGAAGAGCAATTTCCAAGTTATGTGACCGAAGTTACAGGCAGATTGCCTAGCGACCTGCTCCTCGCCTTAATCAAAGAGACAAAGCGAGGCTCCCAAATCAGCGACCCGGACTACAGACTACTAGAGCGCAATCAAAACAGCCGATGCGCTCTCTGTGGGACAGTTCTTCTGGCCACTGTCAGCCCGCATGTGGACCATCGAATTCCCCTAGCGCTCGGCGGAAAGAACTCTCTCAGCAACCTCCAAATCCTCTGCCAGAACTGCAACCTAGGAAAAGGGGCTCTACTAAATTGGATGATGGGCTCTCCGTTCTTCGATGAGTGTCGCGGAGAACTCAGCAAACGGATGCGTTACTGTGTGCTTTCAAAGCACAACGGAACATGCATACATTCGGACTGCGAAGAGACGGCGAGAACAAGCGAACTATTCGCCATTCCGGTCGTTCCAGTCCAAAGAGGCGGGCGATTGATATTCGACAACCTCGTCTCAAATTGCGAGCAACACTACCATGATTATCAACAAAGACTTCTACTGGATGCCCAGGCAGGAGTGCGCAGGTTGCGCGCAGGCGTAACCCGATTCAGAACACGTTCGTCATAATTCTACAGCTATAGTTTGGAGCTGACTCTGCGGGCGAGGTAGCTCCCTGTGTCAGGGAAGCTGTCGCCTCGGCTGAGCGGCCGGGATGACCCCGCCTTGGGGGCGAGAGCAGGCTGGACGCAGTGCCGGAGGCGGTGGCGCAAGCCCCGGGCGAGTGGATGCCCTGGAACTACCAGCAGGCACTGGCCGCGGCGGACGCGCCGTCCGCGAACTGATTCGCTTAGACCTCCCGCCCCGAACAGAGCACGCCCGCTCACCTCCACTGTCTCGCGGCACGGCACCAGCGCTCCACGCCAGCCCCCAGTCTATCGCCCCCCCCCCGGCGGCACGCTCACGCACGCTCGTCGAAGGGACACCGTCTGCCGCGCCCTGATCCGCCGGCAATTCCCCGCGGCATGTCGTTGGCCGGACGGCTACTTTGCCACCACCTCCACCGCCGACTCCGTCGCAACAAGTGCTGTCGTCTCCAGCGCACCGGTAATCCCCGACAGCACGTCAATCCCCGACAGCACGTCGCTGACCGGACGGCTACCTCTTAATGCCTCGCGATTTTTTACGAGGCCCAGACAAGTCTTCAGCATGTGTCCGCGAAGCCGGAGAAGGGGCCGACCACACTTTGCTCTTGTATTGGATCATGAGGTAATTCGTCAGCAACTCAATGTCCTTCGAAGTATTCTGAACCTCATTCCACTTACGCTGCTGCCCTGGGCCAAAGTCCCAGAAGCCCGCTGTCCACCGGCAGAACTCTTTCAGGCCAACAAGGTCGGTTGCGAACTGAGCTGCAGTGGGATGTTTACGTTCACGGTAGCGGTCGCTGATCGCATCCATAATCAGCCCCATGCTGATGATTCCTGCGCCGTGCATAAGCCGGGACTTCTTCGGGGGTAGCCCCCATGCCGCCTTGAAAACCTCACTCACCGCAGCCCAGTAGGCATAGAGGGCGTTGAGCATCTGCTCAATGTCCGCTGTTGCCTCGTCCCCAGAGTTGAATCGGTACAGCACACCGTCATTCAGACTGTTCTCCAGCATTCGCAGGATGGAGTTGTCTTTGATAAGACCGTGGGGGTTCGTCGCAGTCTGGATCATTTTCTGAAGCGGCGATCCTTCTTCAAGGTTCATCCGTTCCAACAACTGGGCTGGCAGCCGACGCCGGTCCAACAAGGACGGCAATCTCGCGGTCGTCCCCGGTAGGAGCTCATAGATGAGCCCCTTGGGAAGCGGCTTCGTCGAGTTGACCAGGATGAACTGCTCTGTCTGCTGACCGACGTCATCCGTAATGAACGCCGTCATGCAGATGGGAAATCGTTCAATGTTGGCATCACGAATCGCAGCGAGTCGCTGCTGTCCGTCCACAATGAAGCCAGGTTTCCGATCATCCGCCATCTCCGCCTCGAAGGGGATCGTGAGAACGCCAGCTCGCGAGTAATCGGACGTGACGGCTTTGGAATCCGGTAGGAACTTCACCCGCGAATCGAACGCAACCACCAAGGCGTTCGGCACCATGGGCGAGTTGCTCTCCAGATAGGTGCGAATTTCATCGATGTGCGAGAGCACCTCAGGCCGCTGATAGCCTGACAAGACTCCATCGTCTTTACGTCGCACGCGAGAGATCGTTGCAAACTGCGGAACCAGTTTTCCATCAACAGCAAATGTATACAGCGTCTTTCCTTGGGACTGTTTGACCTCAATCGCTGGGAGCTTCAACTCTTTTGGCATGTGTTTCCTGTATCGGGCTGCGACGCTCAGGCCGCGCTTCCCTGCCCAAACCCGAGTTTCTTCTCGAGTTGCTGGTAGAAATTCCAGACATTGTGAAAGCCGCGGCGGCGATTTCGCTCAGCACCACGGAAGATTATGACGTGATGGCGCAGTTCATGGCACACTTCGCATGGACATTTGCGCCAGGGAGCGTCCGTCAGTGTTTGACGGTACGCTGCCTCATGGCCCTTCTTGGAGTCCGGATCGTAGAAGCGTTCGTACTCCATCAACACCGCCAAAGCCTGCTCGACGGTCCGACGTCCCTCATCGAAAAGCTTCATGACCTCAAGGCAAGCCTTTTCAAGTTTCCGGGCCACATCTTGGGACACCGCACCAGAAGAAACCTTCCGCTGCAGTAAGGGATTGCCTTCAACCTGGGGAATCCGAATCGCGGTGTAACTTGCCCCAGGAGTATAATAATTATCCTTCCCATCCTTGAACGCCTGCCTCAGCGGCGATGTACTGTCGAAGGATGTGATCCCCAGTCGGGCAAAGGTCTTCAGGTGTTCAGGCCGGCTAATGCCCAGCAGATGGAACTGAACTCCCGGCTTTCGGATCTCATGAATGGCCTCCAGACATGCGATGATCTCATTCGTTTTGAGCGGGACCATCCCCCCCAATGCAATAGAGCGATAGCCCATCTTCTGGAGGGCCCTGACTGAATCTGCATAGGACAGAGGGCTCCACCCCTGAGCAACCCCCACAGGCTCAAAGGAATAGCCCCCCGCCTTATGCTTCTGCAGAAACTCCTTTGCGAGGCGCAAGGTTAGTTCTCGTCGCTCGCGCAGTTCCTCTGAAACGAGGTCTCTCAAGGCACCTGGAGCATCCGCCTCTGGCTTGAACAGCAGGATGATATGGTCCAGAGAAACACCGTAGTCGAACTGGCAGTTGCCGTAGAACTCAAGAACCTCTTCAACAGAGTAGGGTGGAACTTCCTCCTTTACATAGGTGAACGCTCCACAGTCACCCATGATGGAGAGCTTCTTGGGCGCTTGGTCAATACGGAAGAATTCCGGCGCACCCAACCGCAGCAATCGGTGTCGCTGAGCAAGGGTGTATCGACTTCCCAGCGCGCCGTAACCATCCACGATCCCCTTGGAAACCAAGAAGCCGTCAAACGGCGTCGATGAGAAAACCTCATGGGCATAGAGGTCATCCCGCTGCCGCTTTCGCGTCGTCGAACGACGTTCACGTTCAAAATCGAAGCTGGGGTCAATAAGGTCTTGGCTGTCGGGGAAGAAGAACTTCATGCTGCTGTCCGCCGGTTGTTCGTGTACGCACGAATAAGAACGTTCGAGAGCAGACGAAGGTGCTGAGGAGTGTTCTGGATCTGGTTCCAGGCCAGACCCGATTCCTCCCAAGTTCCCTCAGTCCATCTGCATACCTGCCGAATTTGACGGAGTTCCGCCTTGACCAACCGCGGGGCGCGCACCCCATTGATGTCAATGTTGCTCATGACCTTGTCCATCAAGCGCCCCATCGCGCAGATGCCAGTTCCATGCATCAACCGACTCCGAGAAGGAGGACGTCCCCATGCCTCTGGAAAGACCTCCTTCACTGCGGTCCAAAACAGAATCAGCAACTTGCGCACTGAATCGAAGTCGGTTTCCTCAGTAGCAACGTTCCGATAGGGAAATAGGCACCCTGTCAGGTTTGTTAGGCTGTCCTTGATCATCGTCACCACCGCAGTGTCGGCAATGATGGCACTACGACGAGCCTCCGCATCCATCGAATTCCGTCGGATGAGGCCCTTGAAGGGCGACTCCGGATCCCGGTTCATCAAGTCGCAGAGAGCTGCTGGGGCCTTACGTGCAGCCAGGTTCGGAGGCAGCAAGGTCCAGACTTCCGGCAGCAGCTCGGTAATGAGCCCCCTTGGAAGTGGCTTGGTGCTGTTGACCCGCAGGAACTGGTCTCTCTGCAAATCAACTTCGTCCGCGACGAAGGCATTGACTGGAACAAGCAGGTCCTGGCGCCGGCACTGTGACAGGGCCAATGCCCTTTGTTGACCGTCAACGATCCAAGCGGGACGGGCCTGCCCTTGCTTGGGCAAGGGAATACTGAGCATCCCGGCTTCGGCCCAGCCATCGTCCATGCGTGGCCCCCTCACCTTCTTGAAAGTGACTGAAGATGAGAGTGCAAGGATGATGGAGTTGGGGAAAATGACCTCTTCGCCGTTGAGGTATTCCGTGATGTTACGAACGTGTTGCTTCACCTTGGGCCGTTGGTAACCAAGAAGACGGCCTTCAGCGTCCCGAGACACACGTGACACTTCAGCCACCGCTTGCAACTCCTTCGCGCTCAGCGCGAACAGATATAGCGGATGCTGTGGCGTCTGGATCACCCGAATGGCACGTCGCTCGATGACTTCACGTTTTGCTCTCTTCATGGGTTCTCCTGAACTTGAACGAAGAGATTCTTGAAACGGTGTTGCTCACACGCGAAGTGCTGTGCTCGCATTTGCCTCAAGGCCGTACTCCACGATTTCGTGCCCTGGGCCATCACCTGCCGGATGAACGCGCGCACATTGTCATCGGTCATCGTCTTGCGATTGTATTGACGAAGCGGTGCACTCTTCTTGATGAATTGCTGGTACTTCTTTTGAACTTCAACGGCATTCAACTGCTTTCCTTGCGATGCCAGAAGAATCTCGCGAGCGACTCGGGCGTGAAGACCCAATCGGGAACCACCCAGCCGCTCCTGATGGTGAGCGCTCGATGGAATCCAATGCGGTGCCAGGGCACCTTTGGCCAATGGTGCAGGTGAGGACACCAGCAACAGTCGCTCCGCATGACGAAGACTCCCTGCCGCGCGAGCGAGGTCATCCGCGAGTGCGGTAATATAGAGTGGAGAGGCTACGACCAGGATGCTGGCTTGCGGCTGCTCTCGAGCCAACTGGTCAACGGTGCGGGGTTGGTGAGGCACAGGCCCGGCATGATCGGCCAACGTCCTCCACCAGTCTTGAAGCTGTGCGGCAGTGTCCCTGCCCTCGGAGCCGCACACTACGGAGTCCGCCTGTCCTCGAGCAAAGGTCGCTGAGTAGGGCCGGACTGGGGCTTCTTCTGGAATGAGCCCGTACCCTGCGGAGGCAATCCATAGACTGGGGTTGAAACCGCTCTCACGTGCAACAGCGGCAAGTCCGAGCACGACGCTCCAATGTTCACCAGCATAGAGTTGATTGGCTGGTCCTCTAGAGTGCTCGTGAGCCTGGAGTCGCTGCCACCACGCGCGTGCACGTGCTTCGGTTCCAGAGGCCTGAATTCTGCGCAAGTGGAGCGTCTCGGGCACCAGGAAGTGCTTGCGGTCCGTACAACTCGCGATGATGTGTAGAGCTTTCCCCATGGAGCCACTTGCCTCAGGGAATTCCCAGCACCTTGTGCATCTGGATCCCCAACCGCCATCTCGGGTGCTCCAGGCAGTACTCGAGGGCCGCTTGCGTATTCCGTATGCGGTCCGGTCCATCCATGGGCTGAAGGATGAGATGGGCGAAACCAAGCCCTTCAAAGCGCTCTGGCTCGAAACCGGATTGCGGAAAGACGAGCTTCAACTCATTGCCCGTACGCTGCACCAGTTCGCTGCCCGACTTCGGGCTCACACAGATCCAGTCCACTTCCGGGGGGACGGGCCGCGTTCCATTGGTTTCCACTGCGACGAGGAATCCTTGGGCATGCAGTGCATCCACCAGCGGTCGATCGAGCTGCAGAAGGGGTTCCCCGCCGGTGCACACCACCATGGGCTGAGCGGTCGAGCGGTCTTGCGGCCATGCCCCAGCGACGGCATCCGCCAGAACTTCCGCTGAGACAAATCGCCCTCCGCCTGGACCGTTCGTTCCCACAAACTGGGTGTCACACCAGCGAGAGCATCCGCCCGGGCCACGTTCCCGGTCTCGTTCGAGGCCGCTCCACAGGTTGCATCCGGCGAAGCGGAGGAACACAGCAGCACGGCCTGCCTGAGCGCCTTCGCCCTGCAACGTGTAGAAAAGCTCCTTGACCGCGTAGCTCACGGAGCAGGCTCCCGAGCATTCTTCGCCGCCTTGCGGACCACGTTCCTCTTCCTCCGCGCTCTAGAAACTGCAAGGCGCCCTGATGTACCTCGCACGCAGTTATTGCTCCGCGTAGCTTCCCGTTTCTGCATCATGCCTTCTACGGTTCGCACGTCGAATAAGCGAGCGGGGGCCTCTACCAGAATCCGATGATTCCCAGTGGAATTAGCGGTCCCAACGGGAACCATGCGCTGCGGTTTCACGGAGAGAGCTGCCGGATCGCACGGGAACTGGTTCCTAGCGAAAGTCGAGTGAGCGCCAGCCTCGGAAAGAAGGCCGCGCTTCTCGGCAAAAATACCGCGTGCTGGGTTCCAACTCCCTACTGAATCCACCAGGTGAAGAACTGAAGCGAACCCATCCGCCCCCAGTCCCACCATGACGTCTTGACTACTGCTGTAGTCATGGCGTATCCCTTCGTGACTACAACTGTAGCCAAGAGGGTGCCGTGCACAGATCGCCGAGCGGATGGCCGGAGCGTGACGGACAGTGGTGGCTCCCGGTGCTGCGGGACGCGCTGGGGTGGCTGGTGGCGCTCCAGCTCCTCTTGGCGCTGATCTGGGTGGGGCCGCTGCATCCGACGCGGCTTCCCGTCTCCCTGGAGGCGCTGCGCACCCGCGCACGCCAGGCCCAGGTGCTCTTCAAGGCCGCCGCCACCGTGCGCCACCACGCCCTCCCCTTCATGCGCTTGGAGCTGGAGGCCTGGTGGCTCAAGGTTTCCGGGCGGTGATGAGCGGCTGGTAGAAGCCGCTCTCCTCCGGCGAGTACCAGCGCGGATCCACCAGCCCCGCCTGCGTGAGCGCGCGCTCCAATTCCAGGCGCTCCAGCAGCCGGTAGACGCCGGTGTGTTCGGTGGTGTGCCAGACGCCGGACTCCTGGCGCAGGATGAACTGGCGCACCGTGTACTGCCGGTCGTCCACCGCCCAATCCCAGACCTGGAAGAGGACGCGGCGGCCCAGCGGCGTATCCAGCACCCGCTCCGCCGTGAAGCGCGGCCGCTTCTCCAGCAGCGCGGCGTTGTCGCGCAGGCTCGCCACCAGCAGTCCGCCGGGCACCAGCCGCGACGCCATCGCGTTCGCCGCGTCCTGCAGGTCCGAGTCCTCCAGCAGGTGCGCGAGCGCGTTGTCACACGCCATCACCACGTCGAACGTCTCCGGCACCTGCCAGTCCAACATGCGCAGGTCGGCCACGCCCGTGGTGATGCTCACGTGCATGGCGCGCGCTTCCCGCTCCGCGCGGGCCACCGCTGAAGGACTCAGGTCCGTGGCATGCACCCCGAAGCCCCGCGCCGCGAGCCCCAGCGCCTGCGTCCCGATGCCGCACGCGCAGTCCAGCACCCGGCGCGGAGGCGGCGCGCCCGAACGGCGCAACAGCGCGTCCAGCACCGCGCCCTGCCGCTCCACCGACTGCTCCCAGTCCGCGAAGAGCAGGTGGTACTCCTCGGCCAGCCCTTCGTAGAAGTCCAGGACGCTGTCAGGCATGACGGCCTCCTCCTTAACACCCTCCCACGTCCCGTCACGCTCGCGGACGCGGAGCGTTGGCTGGCGGGCGGGCCCACGCTCGTGGTGTGGGCGGACGCACCGACTTCCACGGGTTTTCCCAGCGACGGGCTGTTGCCGGGAAGACGGGACCTGGAGGGCTGGACCGGTGGAGGTGCTATCCCGGGGCAGGATGCACCGTCGTCCCGCGCCACGCCGCCAAGGAGCCCCGATGCTGACGTTGACGCCCTCGCAGGTCCGACTGGGACGCTCCGCCGCCAACAAGGCGGAGGCGATCCGCATGGTCGGGCAGGTGATGGTGGAGTCCGGGTTCATCGCGCCCGGCTACATCGACAGCATGCTCAAGCGCGAACAGGTGTCCGCGACGTACCTGGGCCACGGCATCGCGATTCCCCACGGCCTGCCCGAAGCGCGCGACCACGTGCGCCAGACGGGCGTCGTCGTGGTGCAGTTTCCCGCCGGTGTCCCGTGGAGCCCGGACGGATCCGCGCGCATCGTGGTGGGCATCGCGGCGAAGTCCGACGAACACCTCCAGGTGCTCGCCAACCTCACCGGGGTGCTGGGCGACGAGGCCCAATCCGAAGCACTGGCCCACACAAAGGATCCATCCGTCATCGTCCAGGCGCTCAACGGCGCCGACGCCGCGCCCGAGCCCATGGCTGCCGTCACGACCTTCGAAGGACCGCACCTCCAGGTCCGCTCGCCCTCACCGCACGGCCTGCACGCGCGCCCGGCCACCGTGCTGGTGGAGGTCATCCGCCGCTTCCGCGCCGACGTCACCGTGCACCACGAAGGACGGCAGGCGAATGCCCGAAGCCTCCTGTCGCTCCTGCAACTGGGGGCGCGGGCCGGCACATCGCTGACGCTCACCGCGACGGGCGATGACGCGGACGCGGTGCTCGTCGCGCTCCGCGACGCGTTCCAGTCCGGCCTGGGTGAGGGGGAAGCCGTCGCGCCCACCGCGAACGAGGCCCCGACGGCCATCACCGTGACGCTCGACTACGAAGGCACGCTGGTGGCGGGCCTGTCCGCGTCGCCGGGCATCGCCGCCGGGCCAGTGTGGGCCTTCCAGCGGGAGCGGCTGGAGGTGGAGGAGCGCGCCCCCGACAGCGCGTACGAGCACCGCCGGCTGGAGGAGTCCCTGGCGGGCGCGGCGGCGGAGCTGCGTCAGCTGTACGAGGGCTTCCTCCAGAAGGCCGGAGCGCAGCGGGCCGCCATCTTCAAGGCGCACCTGGAGCTGTTGGACGACCCCGGGATGCTGTCGGAGACGCACGGCCACATCGACACCGGGATGAGCGCGGGCGCGTCCTGGCGCCGCGTGTTCGAAAACCGCGCTGACTCGCTGGCGAAGCTGGAGGAACCGACGCTGGCCGCGCGGGCCGCCGACCTGCGCGACGTGGGCCGGCGCGTGCTGCGACCGCTGGCGAAGGTGGTGGAGGGCGAGGCCACCTTTCCGGACCACCCGGTGGTGCTGCTGGCGGAGGACCTGGCCCCCTCGGACACCGCGAAGTTGGATCCCGCGATGGTGCTGGGCCTGTGCACGGTGGGCGGCGGCACCACGTCGCACACGGCCATCATCGCGCGCTCGCTCGACCTGCCGGCGGTGGTGGCGGTGGGGCCTTCGCTGCTGGACCTGCGCAATGGACAGCACTGCATCCTGGACGGCGACGCGGGCGTGCTCGTCGTGGGCCCGTCGGAGCGGGACCGCGCGAAGGCCGCGAACCAGCGCGAACGCACCCAGGCCCGGCGCGAGGAGGAGAAGCTGGAGCGCTACCGGCCCGCCATCACGCTGGACGGCAAGCGCGTGGAGGTGGCCGCGAACATCAGCGAGGCCGCGGAAGCGCAGAAGGCCGTCGACGCGGGTGGCGAGGGCGTGGGCCTGATGCGCACGGAGTTCCTCTTCCTCAAGCGCGACCATCCGCCCGACGAGGAGGAGCAGCTCCACGCGTACCGCACCATGGTGCGCGCGCTCAACGGCCTGCCGCTCATCCTGCGCACGCTGGACATCGGCGGCGACAAGCACGTGCCCTACCTGTCGCTGCCCGCGGAGGAGAACCCGTTCCTGGGCGTGCGCGGCATCCGGCTGTGCTTCGAACGCGAGGACCTGTTCCGCACGCAGTTGCGCGCCATCCTGCGGGCGTCCAAGGAGGGCCCGGTCCGCATCATGTATCCGATGGTCGCGATGCCCGAGGAGCTGACGAAGGCCCGCGCCATCACGGAGTCCGTGCGCCTGGAGGTCGGCGCGGAGCCAGTGGAGGTGGGCATCATGATCGAAGTGCCTTCGGCGGTGATGATGGCGGACCGCCTGGCGAAGGACGTGTCGTTCTTCTCCATCGGCACGAACGACCTGACGCAGTACGTGCTGGCGATGGACCGGGAGCATCCGGTGCTCGCGCCGCAGGCGGACGGCCTGCATCCCGCGGTGCTGCGCATGGTGGACCTCACGGTGCGAGCAGCCCGGAAGGCAGGCATCTGGGTGGGCGCGTGCGGCGGCATCGCGGGAGACCCGTCGGGCGCGGTGGTGTTGTCCGGCCTGGGCGTCACCGAGCTGAGCGTCGCCATTCCCAGCATCCCGTCGGTGAAGGCGCTCCTGCGAGGCCTGTCCATGGCGGACGCGGAGGCGGTGGCGCGCGAAGCCCTGGACAGTGGCAACGCGGCGGAGGTGCGGGCGTTGGTGCGCGACCTCCTGGCGAAGAAGGGAGCGAAGGCATGAGGGCGACGAAGCCGGGTGTGGTGACCGTCACGTTGAACGCGGCCATCGACCAGACGCTGGAGTGTCCGGGCTTCACGGCGGGCGCCGTCAACCGCGTGGTGGCGCAGACGCGCACGCCCGGGGGCAAGGGCATCAACGTGGCTGCGTTCCTCGCGGGAGGTTCCCGGCCGGTGACGGCGGCGGGCTTCCTGGGCGAGGACAACGTGGCGCTGTTCGAAGCGCTGTTCCGCGACCGCGACATCCAGGACCGCTGCCTGCGCCTGCCGGGCTCCAGCCGCGTGAACATCAAGGTCGTGGACCGCACGAGCGGCGCGGTGACGGACCTGAACCTGCCCGGGCTTCGCGTGCCGGAGGAGGCCCTTGAGGAGTTGGGGGCCACGCTGGACGCGCTGACGGAGGACCACGGCTGCTTCGTCCTGTCGGGCAGCGTGCCGGCCGGAGTGCCCGCGACCCTCTACGCCACGCTCACGGAGCGCCTGCGCGCGAAGGGCGCCGTGGTGGCGGTGGATACCAGCGGTGAGCCCCTGCGCCACGCCGTGGCCGCGCGGCCGGACTTCGTGAAGCCGAACGTGCACGAGTTGGGAGAGCTGCTCGGGCGTCCGTTGAAGACCCCGGGAGACGTGGGGCGGGCCGCGCGCGACCTGCACGCGAGCGGCATCGGGATGGTGGTGGTGTCACTGGGGGCGGAGGGCGCGCTGTTCGTGTCGCACGACGGTGCGTGGCGGGCACTGCCGCCACCGGTGGAGGTGGCGAGCACGGTGGGCGCGGGCGACGCGCTGGTGGCGGGCGTGCTGGCGGCGCGGCTGGATGGAAGCGACCTGGAGACCTGCGCGCGCCGGGGCACGGCGTTCGCGGCGGGGAAGCTGGCGCGGGTGGGGCCGGTGCCGCCGACACCGGAGCGGGTGGCGGCATTGGTGGGCGCGGTGCGGATGCATCCATTGGGAAACGCCTGAGACGACGGCACGACAAGGACACGACGACGATGGCGAAACTGGTGGCGGTCACCGCGTGTCCCACGGGCATCGCGCATACCTTCATGGCGGCCGAAGCCCTGCGCCGGGTGGCGGAGCTCAAGGGGCACGACCTCGCGGTGGAGACGCGTGGCGCGGAGGGCGTGCGGACCCCGCTCGACGAGGCGGCGGTGGCGCAGGCGGACGCGGTCATCCTCGCCACGGACATCACCGTGGACGAGTCGCGTTTCGTGGGCAAGCCCCTGGTCCGCACCTCCACGGCGGTGGCCATCCGGGACACCGAACGAATCATCGATGAGGCCGTGGCCCGCGCCACGCTGCACCGCACGGCCACCGCGGAAGCCGCCGCGCACGGAGCCCCTTCAGCGGACCTGGGCCGAGCAGGCACCGAGGCCGCATCGCAAGGACAGGACGCCCCACTGCCCCTCGCGGGAACACCGCGTCCGACCGAACAGGATCCAAGCGCCTCGGCACGTGCCGCGCAGCCGCACACGGGAACGCTTCGCCAGACCGAACAGACCTCGGGTGCTTCGACACGCGCTTCACCGCCCCACGGGGGAACGTCACGCACGACGGAGGCCTCGTCGGGAGTCTCCTTCCCACGCCCCCACGGCCTGCTCACGTCCACGCCCTTGTCGCCGTCGGATGTGACGCTGCCCCTCGATGGAGCGTCGCGCCGGGTCGACCCCGCGGGCGCGCCGACGCGCACGCCTCCATCCACCCCACTCGCCGGCACGCTGGTCGCGGTGACCGCCTGTCCCACGGGCATCGCGCACACCTTCATGGCGGCGGAGGCCCTCACGCGCGCGGCCCGGGCGAAGGGCTACGCCATCCGGGTGGAGACCCAGGGTTCCGTGGGCGCGAAGAACACGCTGACGCCGGAGGAGATCGCGCAGGCGGACGCGGTCATCATCGGCGCGGACACGCACGTCTCCACGGAGCGCTTCGTCGGCAAGCGCCTGCTCCAGACCTCCGTGGGTGAAGCGCTGAAGCAGGCGGACCGCGTGGTGGAGCAGGCGCTCGCGCTGCCCGAACCAATGAGCGCGACCCGTCCCGTGGCGGCGCCACCGCTCGGTGCGCCCGTGAAGGCCGAACCGGCGGGTGCTTACAAGCACCTGCTCACGGGCGTGTCCTTCATGCTGCCCTTCGTCGTCGCGGGGGGCCTGCTGCTGGCGCTGTCGTTCGTGTTCGGCATCGACGCGTACAAGCAGCCCGGCACGCTGCCCGCGGCACTGAAAGGCATTGGCGACGCGGCGTTCGCGCTGATGGTGCCGGCGCTCGCGGGCTACCTCGCGTACTCCATCGCGGACCGTCCAGGGCTCGCGCCGGGATTCATCGGAGGCATGCTGGCGAACCAGCTCAACGCGGGGTTCCTCGGAGGCATCGCGGCGGGGTTCCTCGCGGGCTACGTGGCGCGCACGCTGAAAGACCGCATCCGCCTGCCCGCGAACCTGGAGGGGCTCAAGCCGGTGCTCGTCATCCCGCTGCTCTCCGCGCTCATCGTGGGCCTGCTGATGACCTATGTGATTGGCGCCCCCGTGGCCGCGCTGATGGGGGCGCTCACGCGCTTCCTCACCGGCATGTCCGGGACGAACGCGGTGCTGCTGGGCTTGTTGTTGGGAGCGATGGTGGCCTTCGACACGGGAGGCCCGGTCAACAAGGCGGCCTATGCCTTCGCGGTGGGCCTGCTGGGCTCCAGCACCTTCACGCCGATGGCGGCAGTGATGGTCGCGGGCATGACGCCGCCCCTGGGGCTGGCGCTGGCCACGGTGGTGGCGAAGAGCCGCTTCACATCCCAGGAACGAGAAGCCGGCAAGGCGGCGGCGGTGCTGGGGCTCGCGTTCATCACGGAGGGCGCCATCCCCTACGCGGCGCGCGACCCGCTGCGCGTCATCCCCGCCATCGTCTTCGGCTCCGCCATCGCGGGAGCGGTGTCCATGGGCTTCGGCTGCGCGCTCCGGGCGCCCCATGGCGGCATCTTCGTGCTCGCCATTCCCAACGCGGTGCAGCCACTGGGGTACTACGTGCTGGCGCTCGTCGCGGGCACGCTGGCCACGACGCTCGCGCTCATCGTGCTCAAGCGGCCCCTGACCGACACGCCGACGCCGTGAACATCACGGCGTGGAGCGCCCGCCAATCTCCGGGAAGCGCTCATACGCACGCATGAGCGCGTCCAGGTGGGCGGGGTTGTCGAGGTCCAGCGGAGCCTCCGTCAGGACATCCTTACCGGGGTAGGCGTTCGGCGGAAACGTATCCGCGCACCCGTTGTGCAGCGCATCCCCGCCACGATGGGGCTTCGGAACCGGCTCGCACTCCGGGCGGCGCCGTCCCGAAACCAGCGGCGGGACAGGCGGCCCCAGACGCGCCCCGGACGGCTCCGGCTGCATCCGTGCCTCGGGGTCCACCATCACGGTCACCGGCGGCGTCAATCCCACAGGCGCCGGAAGGATGACCGGCTTCGGCCCCGCGAGCGGCATCACCCAGGGCGCCGCCACCTGATTCAGCGGCTTCGACTCCATCGAGGCACAGCCGGCGAGCATCAGCAGAAGCAGCATCCCCAAGCGCATCGCCCGTCCTTACGAAAGGGGCTCCGCGCGGGTCAACCTTTCAGCCCCTGCGCGGCAGGTGCACCCGGAAGGTGGTGCCCGCCTCCACCGTGGACACCACGTCCACGTGCCCACCGTGCGCCAGCGCGATCTGGTTCACGATGAACAGGCCCAGCCCCACGCTGCGGCGTTCGCTGCCCTCCGTGGTGCCCCGGGTCATCGGCTCGAAGAGCACGGGCAGCAGCTCCTTCGCAATGGGCGTTCCCTTGTTGCGCACGGACAGCACCACGCCCTGTGCATCGCCGCGCGTCTCCACGTGGATGGCCGTACCGGGCTCGCTGTAGTGCACGGCGTTGGAGAGCAGATTGGTGAGCACCTGCGCGACGCGGTCTGGATCCCAGGTCCCGCGTGCATTTCCCTCCAACGCCACGTTCAACGTCCGCTCCGGGGACGTGAGCTGGACCTCGTCCACCACCTGCTGCGTGAGTTCGTGCAGGTCCACCGGCGTCGGCTTCACGGGCAACGCCACCCCCGTGCGCACGTGGGTGAAGTCCAACAGGTCCAGGATGAGCCGGTTCGCCCGATCCGACGAGTCGAGGATGCGCCGCAAGCCCCGCCGGGCCCGGTCATCCAGGTCCGTACGCCGCATCAGCGTCGAGGCCGACAACGAGATGGCGTTGAGCGGGTTGCGCAGGTCGTGGCTCACGATGCCCATCAACTGCTCACGCAAGAGCGCGGCCTCTCGGGCGCTCATCAACTGCGTGTCGCGATCGCTCAGCACCTCTTCCTGCTCCAGTTGGTGGCCCACCAGGTCCGCCATGTGCCGGAGGACCTCCACCTTGTCGTCAGCGATGGTGGCCGGATTCGCGTCCAGCGCGCACATCACGCCGAAGAGATCCCCGTTGCGGCGGTACAGCGGCACCGCGACGTAGCTTTCGATGCCGTAGAGCTTCCGCGCGGGGTGGTCCTTGAAGCGGGGATCCTGGGCCGCATGCGAGATGAGCAACGGCGCCACCGAGCCACGCACCGTGTTGCAGAACGTCGTGCCTATCAACAGCGTGTCCCCGGGGCGCAGCCCGAAGTTCATCTCGTCCAGCACCGCGCAGCACGTCCACGCGTCCACCGTCACCCGGGCCACCACCGCCAGGCGCAGGCCCGTGGTCTGCGTCAGCACCCGCAGCACCGTCTTGATGGCCTCGATGCGGGAAATGGCCTCGACGTCCGGCGTGAGGACGGCGGCGGGGCGGATGTTGGGATTCGCGGGGGCGGCGAGGGTCATGGGTATCCTCGCGGCAAGACTACAAACCGGGCTGCATCAACACCCCTCGAAATGCGCGGACCGTGACGAAGCGTGTCGACTGGCGAGCGCTCGTCAGCCGCCTAGGGAGCGTCCTTCCAACGCCTCGATGGCCGCGCGCAATTCCTTCGACACCGTCACCTTCTCGCCCGTCGCATAGCGCAGCGTCACGATGATGGACCCACCGCGCGTGTACACGACGCCGTCGTCCGCGCCCGCCACCACGTGCTCGAAGGTGATGGAGGAATTGCCCACGCGAGTGACGCGCGCCCCCGCCACCAGGTTCACCGGGAACACCACCGGCCGCACGTAGTCCGCGTGCGTGTTCGCCAGGATGGGACCAATCCCGCCCACCGTCGTGTCCTTGCCCGCCGCGGACGGCCCCACCAGCCCCACCCGGGCCATGTAGGCGATGCGCGCGGATTCGAACCACGTGAACGTGCGGGCGTTGTTCACGTGCCCGTACGCGTCCATCTCACTCCAGTGCACGGGGAAGGTCACGACGACGGGGAAGTCCTTCAAGGGAGCATCCGACATGCCCCATGCTCGCAAAGGACCGTCCCCTCAGGGAACGGAAACCCTGCCTGCCTGTCCTCCAGGCAGCCCTGGCAGGCGTGCTAAGCCAGGGGTGCATGGCTCTCCGGTCCGCCCTGGCGCCGCCCCTTTCCCCGTCGTCCCCCTCCGCTCTCCCGGGTCCCCACCATGGCCGGTGAGCCCACGCGGCCCGGAGGGGCCCGCCGCGACGACACGCCCGCGCCCTGGGAAGACCCGGGGCCGCTGCCCTCGCCGCCGCACCTCGTGCGTGAGCGCGGCAGCGCCACCGCCACCAAGCCCCAGAAGCACGCGGACATGGTGCGCTGGCTGCATCCCACCCAGGTGCTGCGCACGGGCCTGGACGCGGTGGTGGCCACGGTGTTCGGCGCCCGCGCGGACCACCGGCTCATCGAAGCGGTGGTGCGGCCCCAGGCGCCCTACTTCGACTATTCGGAGGAGGCCGGCGCGGACGGCGACCTGTGGCTCGACTACGTCTCCGACATCGGGGATGGCTGGGACTCCACCTACGCGGTGGCGCGCCTGCTGGCCCTGCCGGAATTGAAGCTCCCGGAGGAGGACGGCAAGACGGTGCACACCACGCCGCGCGGCCGGGTGCTGGTGTTCGGCGGCGACGAGGTCTACCCGGGCGCCAGCCGCGAAACCTACGAGGAGCGCACGGTGCAGCCCTACGAGGCCGCCATGCGCCGCTCCCAGGCGCCCCACCCGGACCTGTTCGTCATCCCGGGCAACCACGACTGGTACGACGGGCTGTCCGCCTTCATGCGGCTGTTCTGCGCGCAGCGGTGGGTGGCGGGACGCCGCACGCGCCAGAGCCGCAGCTACTTCGCGCTGAAGCTGCCCCACGACTGGTGGCTCATCGGCACCGACGTGCAGCTCAACAGCGACATCGACGTGCCCCAGGTGGAGTACTTCCGCAACGTGGCCGAGCAGATGGGCCCCAAGGACCGCGTCATCCTCTGCAACGCGGAGCCCGCGTGGATCCTCGCGGCGGCCTCGCGGCGCAACAAGGGCAGCTACCTGGAGAACAACCTGGAGTACCTGGAGGAGAAGGTGCTCGGGCGGCGCATCTGCGTGTTCCTCGCGGGCGACCTGCACCACTACCGCCGGCACGAGGACGACACGGGCCAGCACCGCATCACCGCGGGCGGCGGCGGCGCGTTCATGCACCCCACGCACGCCCCCGCGGCGCCCGTGCTGCGCGACGGCTCCACGCTGCGCAAGAGCTTCCCGGACGAAGCCACCTCCCGGAAGCTCGCGCTCAAGAACCTGTGGCTCATCCGCTACAGCCCGCTGTTCGGCCTCATCACCGGCCTGTGGTACCTGCTGCTCGCGCTGGCGGCCTACGCGGAGGTGGGAGGCCTGGGCCTGTCCCAACTGCCGGAGGTGCTGACGGCGGTGGGCAACAGCATGGTCAACCGGCCGTGGACGCTCATCCTCGGGCTCGTGACGGTGGGCGGGCTCACCGGGCTCGCGGACGCGGCGCTCGGCCGGTGGCGCGCGCTCTTGGGAGTCCTGCACGGCGCCGCGCACATCACGGCGGCGTTCTTCGTCGCGTGGGGAGGCACCTATCTCACGGTGAGCAAGCTGGGCATCTGTCCCACGCTGATGCCAGACGGCGCGCACTGCGTGGACGGGTGGGCGCACCTGGCCGGCAAGTTCCTCTTCTCCTGTGGCCTCACGTTCGTGGGCGGCTTCCTCGTGGGCCCGTTCATCACCGGCCTCTACCTCTGGGTGTGCGTGAACTTCTTTGGCGCGCACTCCAACGAGGCATTTGGTTCGCTCGCGCTGCCGGACTGGAAGAACTTCCTGCGCATGCGCATCGGGAAGGACGGGGCGCTGACCATCTACCCGGTGGGCCTGGAGCGCGTGCCTCGCAAGTGGAAGCCGACGGGCGCGGGGCCCATGGCGCCCGCGTTCGACCCGGATGACCCCAAGGCCACCGAGCCGTTCCTCATCGAGCCGCCCATCCGCATCTGAAGCGCGGAGGGGCGGCCCGACCTGCGACGGTGATTACTTCGTGTTGCCGTTCGCCTGCACGTCCGTGAGCGTCGTGACCTTCGCGGTGCTCTGGACGAGGATGCGGTCGAAGTTCACGTACGGGTAGCTGCCGCTCGGGTCGATCTCCTCGGTCAGCTCCACCGTGTCACCCTCGACGACCTGCGAGGCGGCCCCGACCTGCGCCAGCGCGAACGTCGACCGCTCCACCTGCATGGTCCAGACACAGGCGCCGTTGAGCTCCAGGCGGTGGAAAGTGCGAACGCACGGGATGCTGCAGTAGTTGCAGTTGGGGTACCCCGCCGACATGCACGACTGCCGACAGGCGTTGTAGCTCTGGTTCGTGCAGCTGGGCGTGTAGCCGTAGACGGGCCGGTTGGACACCTGCGTGACGCCCACGTCGCCGTAGCGCACGCCGCTCACGGAGGCCACGAGCTCGCCCCGCGAATACACCGACGCCGTGTACGTGGACGCATCCGACGTCGCCGCCGTGAAGGTGGCCGCGTAGGACGTCCGGCCGCCTTCGGTCCGCAGGGTGGCGGTGCTGGCCGCCGCGCCTTCGGACTCACCCGTCAGCACCGTCTGCTCCACACCCTGGCCCGAGGGCTCGCTGCGGAAGCCCGCGCTCCAGACCGTGGAGCCCTCCGTGAAGATGGCCACGCCGTCCTTGGTGGACCCGTTCGGAGACACGACGTGCAGCTCCTTCCCATTGAGCTTCAGCTGCGCGGCCCCCATCCCGCAGTGATTGATGCCATTGAAGGTCACGCACTCCTCGGCCTGGGCCTGGGCGAACGGGAGGGCCACGACGAACAACGTGGCCAGGCTGGACTGGGCAAGACGGCGGAACAGACGCATGGGGGACTCCGGAGGCGCTCCACGGGAAATCCATGGGAGGGCGCACCCGGTGTCTCTTCATGTGCCGTGCCATCAATCCGATTTCCAGGTCCTCCGAGGGAAATGCGCCAAAAAAGGTGCAAGTCTTTGTAACGCATTCGGATACACAGACACGCCGTCAGAGCGAGCGCAGGAAGGTCACGAGCGCCTCACGCTCCGCGCGCTCCAGCCGGGTGAAGCGCTCCTTGGCGCCCGCGGCCTCGCCGCCATGCCACAGGATGGCCTCCTCGAAGGTGCGAGCGCGGCCGTCGTGGAGCATGCGCACCTGGCGGTTGACGGCCTCCAGCAGGCCCAGGCCCCACAGGGGCGGCGTGCGCCACTCGGAGCCGCTGGCCTCGGCGTCGGGCCGTCCGTCCGCGAGCCCCTCGCCCATGTCGTGCAGCAGCAGATCCGTGAACGGCTGAAGGTCCTGCCGCGACAGCTCCGGGAGGTCGGGCACGTCGCCGGTGCGCAGGGTCGGGCGGTGACACGTGGCGCAGCCCACCTGCTGGAACAGCGCCTGCCCGCGCAGCACCGTGGGGTCGGCCACGTCGCGGCGCCCGGGCACCGCCAGCACGCGCAGGTAGAGCGTCACGCTGTCCAGCGCCGCGTCATCCAGCACGGGCCCCTGGGGCGCCACCTGCGCGCGGCAGCGGGCCTGCTTCGCGGTGCAGGTGCGCTCCGGGTACAGGGGGGATGTCAGCCCCAGGTCCTCCGAGAAGGCCCGGGCCGCCTGCTGCCGCACCGAGGGCTGGTTGGCCTTCCACCCGAAGCGGCCCAGGCGCGGTTCACCCGTGCGAGCATCGACGACGCGGTTGGGCCGGCCGGAGACGCCATCCCCGTCGCGGTCGTCCGGGTCCGCCAACGCCAGGATGTCCTCTTCGGGAACGGCCTCCAGCAGACCCAGGCCGAACACGGGCGACGAGATGCGCGCCGAGCGCTGCGTGTGCGCGGAGAGCTTGCCGTAGGCCAGCCGGGCCAGCCGCACGTCGGGGCGGCGCACGACATAGCCAGCGCCATCCGGGTACGTGCCGGGGACCTCCGCGTACGCCACCTCCAGCGCGCCCTCTGCGGGCACGCCTGGAATGGAGCGGTCGTTGAACTGGCCGCCGTAGGTCGGCTCGGGGACGCCCCCCGGGACGCGGCGCGACGGCACGCTCAGGCGCACGAGCAGCGGCGCCTCCGTGCCCAGCTCCGCCAGCGGCCGTCCCCGGCCGTCCTTGAAATGACAGCCATTGCACCGGACCGCGTTCGACAGCGGGCCCGCGACCGCCTGGGGCGCCCGGCTCCAGTCCTTCATGAACAGCCGCTTGCCGTCGGCCATCGGCGTCCAGCGGCCCGGGTCCATGTTCGCCAGGGCCCGGCCAAAGGCGTTGTGCGAGGTGTCGTAGACCGTCGTCGCGCCCCCGGAGCGAGCAGCGGGCACCTTGCGAGGGTCCTCCACCGGAGGCGAAGCGGGAGCAGTCTCCGGGGCCTGGAGGTCCGGCTCCGGAGGAGGCGCCGCGGCCAACAGCAACAGGCCCAGGGCGGCCCCCAGCGACGTCATCCACCAGCGGTTTCGGGAAGAGGGCATGGTTCACGCGGTGGGCGAAGAGCCCCCCGTGGTGTCACTCTTCATGCCCCGTGCCAGGACCCTGTCAGCGGGTTCCCGGGCGCAACGCCTGTCATGGCGCCCGATGATGCGGTGCGTGTGACATTGAAATCCACAGCCCGCGCAGAAACGTGACTTCCCAGGTTACAGGGGCAAAGCTGACCTCAGATGCTCGACCCGGGGGGCAGCCGGGACTCCAGGGTGGCCCCCGAGGGGTCCTCCGCCTCTGCCTCCACGCTCGCGGCCCGCGATGCATCCTCCAGGAGGGGCGCGATGCCGGGCTGTTTGCGATTGAGCGTCACGTAGTCCTGGAGCGCCGCGTCCAGCCCCACGTCGCGCTTCGCGCGTTCGGACAGGAACCACTTGTGCTCCAACACCTGGCAGTAGAGTTCCGCGGTGTCCGCCGCGCGGCCCAGGTCCTTCTGCAGGCGCGACAGCGAGGGGTGGTAGCGCTCGTCCAGCCAGCGGAACGCGGCCACGCTCAGGGGCACGCTGCGGTCCAGCTTGCGCGTGAGCGTGGCCTTCATCTCCTGCATCTCGTTGAGCAGCAGGCTCGCCTGACGCTCCTCCGCGACGATGCCGGTGAGCGTGTGGAGCTGGTGCCGGTGGTACTCGCGGTCCGTCACGATGGTGCGCATGCGCAACTGGCTGCCCTGCCCGTTCGCCAGCAGCTCCACCTCACCCACGGAGAAGCCCAGGTCGTTGAGCGTGCGGATGCGCTCGTGGATGCGGTAGCTCTCGTGCGGCTGGACGATGAGCTCGCGATTGATTTCGGCCCACAGCCGCTCGTAGCGCTGGCGGATGCTGGTGGCGGTCTCCTGCCAGTCCTCCAGTTCCTCGGGCAGCGCCACGCGCGCGGCCAGGTCGGCGAGTCCCCCCGCGACGTTCTCCTCCATGATCTGCAGGTCCATCTCCCGCTGCCCGGAGGAGAGCTGTTCGTGCAGTTCGGACGTCTCCGCGTCCACCGCGTACGCCTGCAATTCGCCCGCGTCGCGGCGGAAGAGCACGTTGGAGAGCGAGCAGTCCCCCCAGAAGAAGCCGCCCAGGTGCAGGCGCACCAGCAGGCCCGCCATCGCGTCCAAGAGCCGCGAGCGGTAGCGCTCCAGGCCCTGATGCATGAACAGCGCGCGATACGGCAGCGACGAAGCCAGATACTGCGTGATGAGCACGCCGGGGCGATCATCCGGCGCGGAGGAGGCCCCATCCGCTTCCATCTGGACCGCCAGCCCCACGGGCACCACCGACGGCAGCCGGCGCTCCTCCAGGCCACGCAAGAGGTCGTACTCGCGCTGGGCCACGCGCGCGGGGGTCTCCTTGAAGGCGTAGATGGTGGCGCCGTAGCTGACGAACACCACCACGTGCCGGGACAGGCCGCGCGGCACCTCCACCACCCGGGGTGAACGCTCCGGCCATGCCTCCAGGGGCAGCTCCCACGGCAGGTCGAGGAAGTCCGGGTGTCCCTGTCGGATGTGCAGGGAATGGAGGCGGCGCACGGGGTGGGACATGGCGGCCACGAGCCTACTGTCCTGGGGAGCGCGCTTCACGCGGCGCGGGCGCTGGCCGGGGTGGAACGTTCGCTGTTAGAGCTAGGGACCATGCGTCCCCTCCGCGGCCTCTCCCTGTTCAGCGCGGCCCTGCTGTCGGCTTGCGCGCGCTCCTCGCCCCCGCCCACCGTCTCTCCACCCACGCCGGGCACCGTGACGCTCTCCGCGCCCGCGGGCGATGGGTGGTACCGGGGCGCGGTGTTCTATGAAGTCTTCGTCCGCAGCTTCCAGGACTCCAACGGGGATGGCGTGGGGGACCTGCCGGGGCTCATCTCGCGGCTGGACTACCTGAACGACGGCAATCCCGCGACGACGGACGACCTGGGCGTGGATGCGCTGTGGTTGATGCCGGTGTTCGCGTCGCCCAGCTACCACGGCTACGACGTCGTCGATTACGAACGCATCCAGCCCGCGTACGGCACGCTGGAGGACATGCGGAAGCTGTGTGACGAAGCGCACCGGCGCGGCATGCGCGTCATCGTCGACTTCGTCATCAACCACAGCAGCTCGGCGCATCCGTGGTTCGTGGAGTCGGCGTCGTCACCGCAGTCGGCGAAGCGAGACTGGTATCAGTGGCGGGCCAACAACCCGGCGTGGAAGCAGCCGTGGGACCCGGCCTTCTCGCAGACGGACACGTGGCACGAGCGCAACGGCGCCTGGTACTACGGCGTGTTCTGGAGCGGGATGCCGGACCTCAACCTGCAGACGGTCGCGGTGCGCGAGGAGGTCAAGCGCCTGGCCACGGTGTGGCTGTCGCGCGGCGTGGACGGCTTCCGGTTGGACGCGGCCCGCTACCTCATCGAGACGGGCGGCGGCGTGGGACAGTCGGACACGGCGGAGACGCACGCGTTCTGGAAGGAGTTCGCCGCGCACGTGCGTTCGGTGAAGCCGGACGCGGTGCTGGTGGGGGAGAACTGGAGCGAGACGCCGTCGGTGGCGAAGTACTACGGCTCCACGGCGCAGGTGCCGGGCGGGGACGAGCTGCCCATCAACTTCAACTTCCCCCTGTCGGAGCGGGTGCTCGCGGGCATCAACGCGGGCAACGCCGGGGGCGTGGCGTCGAAGTTCCTGGAGATGCGCAACAACTACCCGGCCGGGGTGGTGGACGCGCCCTTCCTCACCAACCACGACATGGTGCGGGTGGCGACGCAGTTCTCCGGTGACACGTCGAAGCTGGGGCTGGCGGCGGCGGTGCTGCTGACGCTGCCGGGCGCGCCGTTCCTCTACTACGGCGAAGAGGTGGGGTTGGGCAACGGCGCGGCCAACAACGACGAGTCCAAACGCACGCCGATGCCGTGGACGGCGACGGCGGGCGGAGGCTTCACCACGGGCACGCCGTGGTACGGCTTCTCCAGCGGAAGGGACGCGGCCAACGTGGAGACGCAGAAGGCGGCGCCGGGTTCACTGCTGTCACGCTACAAGGCGCTGCTGCACGCGAGGCAGGGTTCGGAGGCGCTGCGCACGGGCGACCTGCGCCTGTTCACGCCGACGACGGGCCCGTCCGCCACGCTCGCGTTCGTGCGCACGGTGGACGACGAGCAGGTGCTGGTGGTGCACAACTTCTCCAACGCGCAGGTCACGGCGGGACCGTTCGACGTGGAGGGCACGGCGGTGGAGCCGTTGTTCACCGACACCGGCGTGTCGACCCTCACGGGGGGCTCAGGGGCCTGGAAGACGACCGTGCCCGCCCGAGGCACCGGCATCTGGCGGGTGCAGTAGGCGGCCGTCAGACGACGGGCTGTCGCCAGGAGCGGGAGACGTAGCCGTCTCCCGCTTCGGTGAAGCGCCGCGCCAGCTCCGCCGCCCCGCCCCGGCCCTGCTGGAGCAACCACTTCAGCTCCGAGGGAAGCAGGGCCTTCACCGTCACCAGCCGCACCTCGCCCCCCGGCACCGTGAAGCGCGCGGGCAGGGACTCCGTCGCCATGCCCAGCAGCACCGCCACGCGCCCCTCCGGGGTGAGCAGTGTTTCGGGCAGGTGCGTACCCGCGACCTCCATGGACAGGGTTCCGCGCTCCAGCGCGTCGCGCAGCTTCTCGTGGCCCGCGAGCTCGTTGCCCACGCGTTCGAGCAATTGCACCAGCCAGCTCTTCTCCAGGTCCGGCAACGGCTCCGGTGTCTCCATGGCGAGTTCGAATCCGAAGCCCGCGGTGGGCCGGTCCAGGATGTCGGTGAAGGGCGCGGACAAGCCATCCGTCACCACGAGCGTGTTCCCCGACGGACGCCGGATGACCCGCCACGCCTGGCTTCCGGCGGGCCAGTCACCACCGAGAACCATGGAGATGACGGACCATGCCTCCAGCGTGCCCAGTCCTTTCCAGACGGCTTCACGGGCAGCGTGCGCCTGGTCCCACAGTTCACGGCGCTTCTTCGTTTCCGAGCGCATCACGGGATCAAAGGTGCTGGGACCCGTAACCGATTCGAACTTCGCGCCCGTGATACCCGCGCGTTCCATCGCCTCCTTGATGTCCTCGGAGACGATAAGAGCGACATCCCATTCCGAGGGACGAAACACCTTCGCGTCGCCCACCTTCGACGGGTCGATGCGCAGTCCATAGAGCGAGAAAAAGGTTCCAACCTTCTCCGGGAAGCCGTCCTCTTCCTTCCAGTAATTCACTTCCTCCGAGGCTTCGACGTCGACGCAAGGAATCGCCCGGATGGCATTGAGGATGAAGTACGGACCGGAGTGGGAGTCGACTTCGACAGGAATCAGTTCCACGTCGTCGGGAGCCAGCGCCTTGAAGAGGTCTGCCAACCTCGCATGAACCACTGGGGTGGCGAATGCCGCGTGGGAGAAATCACGCGCTTCACCCTCTAGACTCAAGGGAAGTTGGATCTGCCCTGTGAAGTGCGCTGATTTTCCGACCGTGAATTGCCAGGGGTCATCAAGTTCTCGTCCCTCGGCCTTGAGTGGGTGCCCAAGGCACCAGAAGCCTTCAGCGACATCTTCGGCAAGATCAAAGTATCGCACTGCCATGGAGCGCTTTCTGCGTCACTTTGCGCCCGTAATCAACCGATTCAACTTCGTATTCGGAGTGAGGATCTCCTTGGCGAGCCCCTCCAGTGCCTTCGTAAGAGTCGACCTACATCTCTCCGTGGAGCTGCAATCCTTCGTCAGCCGATTCAAGGTCCGCAAGATCTCCTCGTGGTACTCCCGAGGGTGAGGCCCTTTGTGCCCTGGCACGCGCACCTTGTTCGCCGGATCATCCAGCGACATGCCAGCCTTGTCGAAGATTTCCTGGAACCTCGGAGACCACGGCCCGCCCCGGTTCGTGGCGCTCCACCACTTGTTCGATGCGATGTGGTGCTCGTGTCCCTCGCCATCCACGCCGCCCGAGACAGGCGGGCCCCCTCCTTCCCGCGCGACCATCGCCATCGCCGTCGGCGCCAGGGCCAAGGTGATGACACCGTCCGCAGCCACCGCCACCGACTCCACCCGCGCCACCGCACCCAACCGGACTCCGGCCTGCTCCGCCGCCACCACCGCCGCCTGCCCTGAGCCCGGAAGCATTGGCACCTTCGCGGCCAGCGTCTGCGCCGTGCTCCCCACCGCCGCCGTCGCCAGCATCACGAAGGCCCGCGCCGCGTTCTCTCCCAACACCTCCCCGTACTGCTCCCCCGCGTCGCGCACCTCGTCAAAGCTCCTCGCCACCCTCACCTGCTCGGACAACACCCTCCACCCACGGATGAGGTCCAACACCGTGTCGATGCCCAGGTAGCCAATCAGCACCACCGTCATCACCGCCGCGACTCCCTTCGACACCGGCTCCGGCAGCGCCCACAGGCACAGGTACACCGTCCCTGTCGCCACGATGGTGGCGAGCACCGCCTCCCGGTTCGTCATCCCCACCAGCGCCTCCTCCGTCTCCTCCCACACCGAGTCCAACGCAATGGCGAACGCAAGCGTGCGCCGCGCGTCCTCATCCAGCCTCGGCTCCTCCTCCAGCAACTGGAGGCAGTCTCCCGGCGTCTGCTTGCGCCCGCACCACCGCCCGTAAGCGCGAGCCAGCTCCGCCTCCGCGCCGTCCTCCTCCACCATCAGTCGCAAGCCTGGAGGCTCCTCCACGGACACCAACCCCAGGCGCCCTCGTACCCGCGAGTACGCCTTCAAAGAGAAGGAGCCCGCGAACAGCCGATACGCCTCCTCCCTCGGGCGCACGGACACCGGCGCATCCTCCGCCAGCGTCTTCACCGCCTCCGCGAACGCGTCCTCCTCCAACGCAACCGGAGCGCTCTCCGCCCCAGGCGAGTGGACGACAGGCGCACCCCGTCCCGTGTCCAGACGCACGACACGCGCCGCGGAACACCCCGTGCCCAACAGCACCAGCACCACCGCGACGGCCCAGCTCCGACCCAGGGACACGGACGCCTCCTGTGGACTCTCCCAAGGACGGTGGTGTCCCGCCCGGAGGCGCAACCCTGCCTGGAGCAGGACTTCACTACCAGTCATCCGCAACGTGTCGGGGTAACCGGCCCTCAGACGACAGGCTGGCGCCAGGAGCGGGAGACGTAGCCGTCTCCCGCTTCGGTGAAGCGCCGCGCCAGCTCCGCCGCCCCACCCCGGCCCTGCTGGAGCAACCACTTCAGCTCCGACGGAAGCAGTGCCTTCACCGTCACCAGCCGCACCTCGCCCCCCGGCACCGTGAAGCGCGCGGGTAGGGACTCCGTCGTCATGCCGAGCAACACCGCCGCACGCCCCTCCGGGGTGAGTAGTGTTTCGGGCAGGTGCGCACCGGCCACCTCCATCGACAGGGTTCCGCGCTCCAGCGCGTCGCGCAGCTTCTCGTGGCCCGCGAGCTCGTTGCCCACGCGTTCGAGCAATTGCACCAGCCAGCTCTTCTCCAGGTCCGGCAACGGCTCCGGCGTCTCCATGGCGAGTTCGAATCCGAAGCCCGCGGTGGGCCGGTCCAGGATGTCCGCGAAGGGCGCGGACAGGCCATCCGTCACCACGAGCGTGTTCCCCGACGGACGCCGGATGACCCGCCACGCCTGGCTTCCCGCGGGCCAGTCACCGCCGAGGACCATGGAGATGACGAAGTCCTCCTCCAGCGTACCCAGCCCCTTCCAGACGGCTTCACGGGCAGCGCGCGCCTGGTCGCGGAGTTCACCGCGCTTCTTCATCTCCGTGCGCCGCACAGGATCGGCCGTGCTGGGACCGGTCACCTCCTTGAACTTGGCGCCCGTGATGCCCGCGCGTTCCATTGCCTCTTTGATGTCCTCGGAGACGATGAGAGCGACCTTCCACCCCCAGGTTCGAAACACCTTCGCGTCGCCCACCTTCGACGGATCAATGCGCATCCCATCGATCGAGATGTATGTACCCACCTTTTCTGGGAACCCGTCCTGTTCGGTCCAGTAGCGCACCGCCTCTGATGCTTCATCATCGATGCATTTCACCAGACGGATGGCATTGAGGATGAAGTACGGACCGGAGTGGGAATCAACCTCGACAGGGATCAGCTCGACATCGCCGGGCGCGAGTTCCCTGAGGAGGGCGGCCACCCTGGCGTGGACCACAGGAGTGCTGAACGCTGCGTGGGAATAGTCGCGCGCTTCACCCTCAAGACTCAGGGGAAACCGGACTTGTCCTTTGAAATGGGCCGGTTTTCCAACTCTGAACTGCCAGGGGTCATCAAGTTTTCGCCTTGAGGAGTCAAGGGGATGCCCCAGGCACCAGAATCCCTCGGCAACATCCTCGTGGATATCGAAGTAGTGGCTCGCCATAGCGGACTTCCTGCGTCACTCAAGGCCGGTAATCAACCGATTCAACTCCGAACCCCTCTTACTGATCTCTACGGCGAGCTCTTTCAGCACCTTCGTCAACAAGGCTCGACAGTTCGCCATGGCCCCACATTCTTCTGTTGCAGCCTCCAGACGATCGAGAATCTTCTGGTGATACGCCTGAGGATGCGGTCCACGATGGCCCGGAACACGCACTTTGTTCGCTGAATCGTCCAGCGACATCCCAGCCCTGTCGAAGATTTCCTGGAACCTCGGAGACCACGGCCCGCCCCGGTTCGTGGCGCTCCACCACTTGTTCGATGCGATGTGGTGCTCGTGTCCCTCGCCATCCACGCCGCCCGAGACAGGCGGGCCCCCTCCTTCCCGCGCGACCATCGCCATCGCCGTCGGCGCCAGGGCCAAGGTGATGACACCGTCCGCAGCCACCGCCACCGACTCCACCCGCGCCACCGCACCCAACCGGACTCCGGCCTGCTCCGCCGCCACCACCGCCGCCTGCCCTGAGCCCGGAAGCATTGGCACCTTCGCGGCCAGCGTCTGCGCCGTGCTCCCCACCGCCGCCGTCGCCAGCATCACGAAGGCCCGCGCCGCGTTCTCTCCCAACACCTCCCCGTACTGCTCCCCCGCGTCGCGCACCTCGTCAAAGCTCCTCGCCACCCTCACCTGCTCGGACAACACCCTCCACCCACGGATGAGGTCCAACACCGTGTCGATGCCCAGGTAGCCAATCAGCACCACCGTCATCACCGCCGCGACTCCCTTCGACACCGGCTCCGGCAGCGCCCACAGGCACAGGTACACCGTCCCTGTCGCCACGATGGTGGCGAGCACCGCCTCCCGGTTCGTCATCCCCACCAGCGCCTCCTCCGTCTCCTCCCACACCGAGTCCAACGCAATGGCGAACGCAAGCGTGCGCCGCGCGTCCTCATCCAGCCTCGGCTCCTCCTCCAGCAACTGGAGGCAGTCTCCCGGCGTCTGCTTGCGCCCGCACCACCGCCCGTAAGCGCGAGCCAGCTCCGCCTCCGCGCCGTCCTCCTCCACCATCAGTCGCAAGCCTGGAGGCTCCTCCACGGACACCAACCCCAGGCGCCCTCGTACCCGCGAGTACGCCTTCAAAGAGAAGGAGCCCGCGAACAGCCGATACGCCTCCTCCCTCGGGCGCACGGACACCGGCGCATCCTCCGCCAGCGTCTTCACCGCCTCCGCGAACGCGTCCTCCTCCAACGCAACCGGAGCGCTCTCCGCCCCAGGCGAGTGGACGACAGGCGCACCCCGTCCCGTGTCCAGACGCACGACACGCGCCGCGGAACACCCCGTGCCCAACAGCACCAGCACCACCGCGACGGCCCAGCTCCGACCCAGGGACACGGACGCCTCCTGTGGACTCTCCCAAGGACGGTGGTGTCCCGCCCGGAGGCGCAACCCTGCCTGGAGCAGGACTTCACTACCAGTCATCCGCAACGTGTCGGGGTAACCGGCCCTCAGACGACAGGCTGGCGCCAGGAGCGGGAGACGTAGCCGTCTCCCGCTTCGGTGAAGCGCCGCGCCAGCTCCGCCGCCCCACCCCGGCCCTGCTGGAGCAACCACTTCAGCTCCGACGGAAGCAGTGCCTTCACCGTCACCAGCCGCACCTCGCCCCCCGGCACCGTGAAGCGCGCGGGTAGGGACTCCGTCGTCATGCCGAGCAACACCGCCGCACGCCCCTCCGGGGTGAGTAGTGTTTCGGGCAGGTGCGCACCGGCCACCTCCATCGACAGGGTTCCGCGCTCCAGCGCGTCGCGCAGCTTCTCGTGGCCCGCGAGCTCGTTGCCCACGCGTTCGAGCAATTGCACCAGCCAGCTCTTCTCCAGGTCCGGCAACGGCTCCGGCGTCTCCATGGCGAGTTCGAATCCGAAGCCCGCGGTGGGCCGGTCCAGGATGTCCGCGAAGGGCGCGGACAGGCCATCCGTCACCACGAGCGTGTTCCCCGACGGACGCCGGATGACCCGCCACGCCTGGCTTCCCGCGGGCCAGTCACCGCCGAGGACCATGGAGATGACGAAGTCCTCCTCCAGCGTACCCAGCCCCTTCCAGACGGCTTCACGGGCAGCGCGCGCCTGGTCGCGGAGTTCACCGCGCTTCTTCATCTCCGTGCGCCGCACAGGATCGGCCGTGCTGGGACCGGTCACCTCCTTGAACTTGGCGCCCGTGATGCCCGCGCGTTCCATCGCCTCCTTGATGTCCTCGGAGACAATGAGGGCGACCTCCCATTCCGAGGGGCGAAACACCTTCGCATCGCCCACCTTCGACGGGTCGATACGCATCCCGAACAGCGAACTCAACGTGCCGACCTTCTCGGGGAATCCGTCCTCCTCCGTGTAGTAGCTCACCTCTTCCGAAGCCTCGACATCAACGCAAGGCAAGAGGCGGATGGCATTGAGGATGAAGTACGGACCGGGGTGGGAGTCGACCTCGACAGGAATCAGCTCCACATCGCTGGGAGTCAGCTCCTTGAAGAGGGCCGCAAGCCTGGCATGGACGACGGGAGTGCCGAACGCCGCATGGGAGTAGTCGCGTGCCTCGCCCTCAAGGCTCAGAGGAAACCTGACCTGCCCCTCGAAGTGCGCCGGCGACCCTCCTGTGAACTGCCAGGGGTCATCGAGTTCGCGTCCTGCGAAGTCGAGGGGATGTCCAAGGCACCAGAAGCCTTCAGCGACATCCTCAGAAAGCTTGAAGTATCTCTTTGCCATCATGAATCTCCTGCATCACTCCTGACCGGTGATCATTCGATTCAGCGCTGACTTCGGGTCAAGAATCCTACCAGCCAGACCTTTCAGCGCATCCGTCAGCAGCTCCCTACAACTCTCAATGGATTTGCAATTCCTCGTTGCTCTCCTCAAACGATCGAAAACCTCTTCGTGATACTCCTGAGGATGTGGTCCACGATGGCCCGGCACACGCACCTTGTTCGCCGGATCATCCAGCGACATGCCAGCCTTGTCGAAGATCTTCTGGAACTGAGGGGACCACGGTCCACCCCGGTTCGTAGCGCTCCACCACTTGTTCGATGCGATGTGGTGCTCGTGTCCCTCGCCATCCACGCCACCCGAGACAGGCGGGCCCCCTTCTTCCCGCGCGACCATCGCCATCGCCGTCGGCGCCAGGGCCAAGGTGATGACACCGTCCGCAGCCACCGCCACCGACTCCACCCGCGCCACCGCACCCAACCGCACGCCGGCCTGCTCCGCCGCCACCACCGCCGCCTGCCCTGAGCCCGGAAGCATTGGCACCTTCGCGGCCAGCGTCTGCGCCGTGCTCCCCACCGCCGCCGTCGCCAGCATCACGAAGGCCCGCGCCGCGTTCTCTCCCAACACCTCCCCGTACTGCTCCCCCGCGTCGCGCACCTCGTCAAAGCTCCTCGCCACCCTCACCTGCTCGGACAACACCCTCCACCCACGGATGAGGTCCAACACCGTGTCGATGCCCAGGTAGCCAATCAGCACCACCGTCATCACCGCCGCGACTCCCTTCGACACCGGCTCCGGCAGCGCCCACAGGCACAGGTACACCGTCCCCGTCGCCACGATGGTCGCGAGCACCGCCTCCCGGTTCGTCATCCCCACCAGCGCCTCCTCCGTCTCCTCCCACACCGAGTCCAACGCAATGGCGAACGCAAGCGTGCGCCGCGCGTCCTCATCCAGCCTCGGCCCCACCTTCAGCAACTGGAGGCAGTCTCCCGGCCTCTGCTTGCGCCCGCACCACCGCCCGTAAGCGCGAGCCAGCTCCGCCTCCGCGCCGTCCTCCTCCACCATCAGTCGCAAGCCTGGAGGCTCCTCCACGGACACCAACCCCAGGCGCCCTCGTACCCGCGAGTACGCCTTCAAAGAGAAGGAGCCCGCGAACAGCCGATACGCCTCCTCCCTCGGACGCACGGACACCGGCGCATCCTCCGCCAGCGTCTTCACCGCCTCCGTGAACGCGTCCTCCTCCAACGCCACCGGAGCAGTCTCCATCCGTGGCGAATGGACGACAGGCGCACCCCGTCCCGTGTCCAGACGCACGACACGCGCCGCGGAGCACCCCGTGCCCAACAGCACCATCACCACCGCGACGGCCCAGCTCCGACCCAGGGACACGGACGCCTCCTGTACACACCACCAGAGCACGACAAAACCGCCAGGCTCAGACCACGGGCGCGCGTCCCTCGCGGTGGACGGCGTCCACCCCTGCATCAGAAAGGCGCTGGAGCAGTTCCACTTCCGTGCCCGTGCCCTCGCGGACCCAGTCCAGGTCGAACCGCTGCCCCCCAAGCCCCAGGCTGCCATTGAGCCACCAGCGGTCGACCCGATCGGGCTCCTCGTGCAGGGCGAAGGAGCGCGTCGTCATGCGCGCATCCTCCCGGACCTGGCGCATCCAACCGCGAACGTCAGGGCACGGGGCCGCCCGCGTCGCCCGTCCCCGCATCCTCCACCGCCGGAGCCACATCAGGGACACCCGCATCCACGGACCCCGCATCCGGTTCCGGAGCCACCACCGCCGGAGCCACCGCGCGCCCCGAAGGCACCACCGTCGACCACGCCGGCTTGGAAGCCCCCAGCACCGCCTCCTGCGTCTCCCCCGGAGGCACCAGCAGGTCCACCACCGGCGACTGCGTAGGGTCGCCCTTGCGGCCACCGCCGAAGCGATCGTTGACCGGTTCGCCCGGCGCGATGCCCATCGCCATCAGCCTCGGGTTGCCTTCCGTGACGTTGCCGAACATCCCGCCCAATGCCACCCGCCGGTCAATGGACGCTCCCGTCACAGCGACGCCGTAACCCCAGTCCGGCTGCGCGTGCTTGCCGAAGAAGCGGTCCGGCACCTGGAACATCACCGTGCGTCCGCTCACCTGGATGACGGTGGGAAAGAACACCTTCGCCTCCAGGTCCTGTTCGGCCGCCGCGTTCAGCTCCGCCTCCACCTTGCCGCCGATGGGGCCCGTCTTCTCCTGGTACTCGCGCAGCGCCACCTCGCGCCAGTGCTTGCGCAGCGTCTCGCGCGCCTCGTACGGACGCGGCGTCAGCACCACCGCCTTGTCCCACGCGGAGCCCGGCGCCAGCGTGAGCGCGCGCCCCGGCAGCGTGTCCGTGCGGCCGGAGCCCGGCACACCGTCCGTGTCCACGTACAGGTCCACATTGAACGTGTAGAAGCCGTGCCTCGCCCGGTCCGCCACCGTGGAGCCGCCAATGTCCACCGCCTGCGCGCGCGACGGCTTCGCGATGGGGTGCGCGAACGTCACCTCGAACCGCGTCGCCTCGCCGTCCGCGAACGCCGCCACCGACACCACGTCCAGGTCGCCCTTCCCCAGGTCCGTCCGGCGCGGATAGACGAGCTCCCCGTCACCGACGTCATCCCCCACCGGGTCCTCCATGCGGAACAGCAGCGAGTCCTCATGCGTCCGCGCCCCCGAACACGCGGCCAGGGTGGAGGCGAGCAGGAACGCGGACAGACCGCGGCGGCGCAGGAGCACGGGACACCTCGAGCACGAAGGGGGAACAGCCCTCGGAGGTGTATCGCGCGGTGCCCCAAACGCAAGGAGCCCGGAGTGCCTGTCCTGAAGGCGCCCCGGGCTCCATCGCATCCCACGGAAGGCCCGTCAGGGCCTCCAGGGAGCGAGCGTGACTAGAACTGCGCCTTCATGAACGCCTTGACGCGCATGTGGTCGAAGTTGCGCTCTTCCAGGCTGTTCCAACCGCCGTTGCGGTTGGTGAAGCCGCGAGAGCCCACCGCGACGTTGTGGTCCGCCGCGATGGTGTCGTCCGCGTACTGCACCACGTAGCCGTCGCCGAAGTCGGGACGGAAGGTGCCGAACGCGTACTGGCCCTCCAGACCGAACTCCACGCCGGACAGGATGTAGCGCGCCTTCACGAGGATCTGGTTCTTGTTGTGCTTGCCGGACGCCATCTCGTGGTTGTTGTACGCCTGGAACGCCGTGTTGCCGTCCAGCAGGTCCGCGAAGAACTTGGAGTAGCTCGCGGACAGGTACAGGTCGTCCGTGAACTGGTAGCCGGCGCCCGCCGTGAACGTCGTGTAGTCCAGCACCCGGTCGTCGTCCGCCAGGTTGTCGAACGGCTTGAACTGGTAGCCCGTCTCACCCTGGCTGTTGGTGATGACAGACGGGTTCTTGTACAGGTCCGCAGTGTTGAGGCCCGGGCTGTAATCGTTGACGAGCGAGTTGTCGCACGCCACCGAACCGCCTGCGCACGCACCCTGCTGGAACGGCAGGAAGCGCGGATCGTTCATGCGCTTGTCGTTCTCATGGATGTACTTGAACTTGCCGAACACATCGATGCCCTTGAGCACGTCCACGACGTACTTGGCGCGCAGCGCGATGAGGTGCGTGCGCTTGTCCTGGAAGGGCTGGTAGGCCGTGCGGTAGTTGTGGCCCACGCCGGAGTCCAGCTCCGTGCCGGGGTACTGGCTGTCACCCAGCGCCTTGTCCGCGCTGCCGTACGCCTGCCAGTTGGTGTTGTAGGTGATGAAGGAATACTCACCCCCGACCTCCAGCGCGCCGTTCGTGTAGACCGGGTTCGCCGTCGCGCCCTTCCAGCCGATCGCCGTCTCCGCGAAGGGCTCGTCGAAGTCCGTGAAGTCGTTGTCCACGTTGATGGTCGCCACCTGCTGCGACTCGCTGGACCAGCCGCCGTAGCCGATGCGCGTGGGGTTGCCCTTGTAGATGCCGTAGGAGGCATTGGACGGGCCGGGGAACGCGAAGCTGCCGTCGTGGCCTTCCGTCAACAGCACGTCCGCTTCACGGCGGCTGGCCATCACCGCCACGTAGTCCGCGCCGATGCTGAAGAGCTGGAAGTTCAGCGACAGGCCCACATCGAGCGGGTCGTTGAGCGACGCGTTCAGCATGTACGTCTGGTCCGTGTGGTGACCGGCCAGCACCGCGCTGTAGCCACCGACGCCAAAGCTCTTCGGCGTCAGGATGGGGTCCGCGTTCGAGTACGACGTGTACGCGGCCGCGCGCACGTCCAGCCAGGAGCCCATGTGCAGGCCGGCCTTCAGGCCGCCCACGCCGTTGCGGTAGCGCGGCGTCAGGTCACGCCCGTCATCCAGGTTCGTGTCGTCCGCGCGCACTTCCTGGTCGTTCGCGTACTGGAAGATGCCTCCGACGTCGAACATCTCCGTCGGGGTGTACTTCGCCTGGAAGCCGTACGCCGCGTCACGCGCGTGGAAGGCGCCCGTGCTGAAGCCCGGGCCGGCCCAGAGGCGGGGCAGCGAGATGCGCGCCGCGTCCCAGGTGATCTTCCGGTCCAGGTTCGAGCCCTGCACCATGATGGCCGCCGCGTTGTCGCGGTCGATGTAGCGCACCCGGCCGATGACGAACGGGTCGAACTGGCCCAGGTCCGTCGCGCCGATGAGCGCCGAGTCGATGAGGTAGCCCGGACGCAGCGTCACCGACATGCCGCGCAGCTTGATGTACTGGTTGGAGCGAGGGTCGAACTCGCCGCAGTCACCGGCGATGCAGGGACCCGCCGCGTTGCCGCCGAAGCCGCCGAAGTTCGTCCAGAAGTTCTGGTTGAAGCGGCTGTGGATGCGGCCGTTGACCTCCACCTGCGGGGAGATCTTCGCGTTCAGGAGCAGCTCCAGCTCCGTGCCGATACCGTTGTCGCCGTAGCCCTCACCGGGCACCGTGGAGAAGTTGTAGAGCGCGCCCTGGTCCCGCTGGTTGCCCCAGAGGTACTTGGTATAGGTCGTGCCACCAATGGTGAGCTTGGGGCCGCTGTCCTGCGCCATGGCCGCCCCGGGAATCAGGCCGGCCGCCACGGAGAGCACGCACGCTCCCCGCACCACATTCGTACGAATCTTCATGATGTTCGGAAAACCCTTCTCGAAAACGTGAGTCTGAGGGGGGTCATCCCCTCTCCCGGGGCGCCGCGGGTTCGCCGCGGCAGCCCTCCCCGTGTTGCATCAAACCTTGAAACAGACCGTTTTTGAACAGTCCGCCGGTTACTTCGTCGGCGTCGCGGTCGTCGGGGCCGGAGCCACCGTCGTTCCAGCCGGAGCGGCCGGCGCGGGCGCCGGGGTCGGCGTCGCGGCCTCCGTCGGAGCCGGAGCGGCCGGAGCAGGGGCCGGCGTCGCGGCGGCGGCGCCACCCGTGGCGGCGGGACGCTTCGGGCCGGACACCATCTTCAGCGTGGCCTTCTTGGTGGACGAACCATCCGGGCCGCACTCGTAGGCGAGCATGTCGTACTGCGCCTTCGCCTCGGAGCTGTCGCCCTTGGCCTCGCCGGCCAGCGTGTCAATCACATGCGGATCGCAGTCGAAGTCGGTGCCGCCGCCGAAGCGGTGCTGGCCCTCGTACTCGTTCACGCGGCGCGTGAGCAGGTCGTTGCCGGCCGGGAAGCCTTCATTGGACTGCATGACGACCTGGAAGCCCCACGTCGTCGGGTCGCTGTCGGCCAGGTCGGAGTTCATCACCGTGGCGGTGATCTTGTTGCCGGAGGCGCGCACCTGCGCGGGCACCACCACGGCGCTCTTCATCGCGCCCGCCTTGTTGTTGGCCTCCGCGCGCACGCGCGACGAGCCCTGCGGCGAGATGACGACGACCTTGTCCCAGGCATCCTCCGGGGCGAAGGCCACGTTGAGGCCCGGGGGGCTGTCCGTGAAGCCGCTGCCCGTCTTGTGGTCGGTGTCGATGAAGACGAACACCTCCTGCACGGAGAAGCCGTCCTTCATGTTCCAGGGGTTGGCCACCTTGGCCTTCAGCTCGATGGAAAACTCGGTCTTGTTGCTGCCCTTGTCCACCGTGACCTTGGTCAGGTCGAACGAGCCCGGCACGTACACGGGGTCCGTCGGGTAGGTGTACTTGCCCGGGCCCTTGTCGTCGCCGGTCGGGTCCTTGAAGGACACCTTGTCGGCCAGCGCGGGGGCCGCGACCAGCGAAGCGGCGAGCGTGAGGAATGCAATGCGGGGGTTGATGATCATGGGGGTGATGGCTCCTTGCAACGACAGACGGTGAACTGCGGATGACCGCGACTAACCCTTCACGCCACCGGCGGTGAGCCCGGAGACGAGATACTTCTGGAGGAAGAGGAACAGGAACACGACGGGCACCGACACGATGATGGAGCCGGCCGCGAAGTAGCCCCACTGCTGGCTGAAGCCGCCCACGAAGAAGCGCAGGCCCACGGGCGCCGTGTACATCGTCTCCTGGTCCATGAACGTCGCGGCGAGGATGAACTCGTTCCACGCGGTCATGAAGCTGAAGAGCGCCGTCACCGCCACCGCGGGCTTGGCCAAAGGCAGGATGACGCTCCAGAAGATGCGCCCCACGGACGCCCCTTCAATCAGCGCCGCCTCCTCCAGGTCCTTGGGGATGGTGTCGAAGTAGCCCTTGAGCATCCACACGCTGAACGGGATGGACGTCGTGGCGTACACGATGATGAGGCCCAGCCGACTGCTGCCCAGGCCCAGCCACTGCACCAGGATGATGTAGAGCGGAATCAGCATCAGCGTGCCCGGGAACATCTGGGACACGAGGAACGCCATCATGCCCGTGCGCTGCCCGGGGAACTTGAAGCGGCTGAAGGCATACGCCGCCGTGCACGCCAGGAACACGCCCACCACCGTGGTGCCAATGGAGATGATGGCGCTGTTGAGCATCCACTTGGCGAACGGCTGGTCCGTCATCACCGACGCGAAGTTGGAGACGGAGAACTGCTCCGGCCACGGCGTCACCGCGCGCAGCCGGTCCCAGAAGGTGGGGTTCTCCGGCAGCGTGGCGATGGCCAGGCTCTGCTTGCCGGAGAACGCCAGGCTCACCACCCAGAGGATGGGGTAGATGGTGAAGAGGGTGAAGGCCACCAGCACGATGTGCAGGGGCGCGTGGGAGATGCCTTCGCGACGTTCAGAGAAGAGCGCCATGGGTTTACGCGGCCTCCGTGGCGCGGCTCATGCGGTTCTGCACCATGCTGTAGATGAGCAGGATGCCGAAGATGACGGTGGAGTACGCCGCCGCGTAGCCGTGGCGGTAGCGCTCGAAGGCGAACTTGTACGCCTGGGTGACCAGGATTTCCGTGGAGCCGCCAGGGTCCCCGCCCGTCACCAGGAAGATGATGTTGAACATGTTGAAGGTCCACACCACCGACAGGATGATGGCCGGCACCAGCGCGGGCTTCAGCGCGGGCAGCGTGATGGCCGTGAACTGCTGCCAGCGATTGGCCCCGTCCACGCGCGCCGCCTCATACAGCTCCCCGGGGATGGACTGGAGCGCGCCCAGCGACACCACCATCATGAACGGGAAGGACAGCCAGCCGTTGGTGGCCAGCGCCGTGAAGAAGGCCGTGAGGGGTGAGTCGAACCACGCCAGGCCTTCACCGCCGAACATCCGGATGACGTGGTTCACCACGCCGAACTGCTGGTGGAACATGCCCTTCCAGATGAGCGCGGTGATGTAGTTGGGCATCGCCCACGGCAGGATGAGCAGCACCCGGTAGATGGGCCGCATCTTGAGATTTGGCACGTTGAGCGCCAGCGCCAACAGCAGGCCCACCGTCACGCCGATGGTCACGTTCGTCACCGTCCAGAGGATGGTGAACAGCAGCGTGTAGTAGAAGTTCAGGTAGTTGAAGACGAGCGAGCCGTCCGCCGCCGTCTTCGCGAAGCTGAAGTCGCCCAGGATGTCCGTGTAGTTCTTCAGGCCAATCCACAGCTCCGACAGCGGCTGGCTGCTGTTGTAGAGGTTGGCGTCGGTGAACGACAGCGTGATGCCGTAGGCGAAGGGGAAGAAGACGAGCAGCACCATCCCCACCATCGCCGGCGCCACGTAGGCGTACGCCTGCCGGAACTCCACCGCCGTCGCCACCGTGCGGTGCAGCGCGCCCATTCCGATGAAGAGCAGCACCGCCAGCCCCAGCACGCCCAGCGCGCCCAGCGCCTTGCCCGCGTCGCCACGAACCTGCGCGCCACGCGCCGCGAGCTTGCCTGCGTCCGGGATGCCCGCGTCCGACAACTGACCCAGCGGGCGGCGCATCGCGTCCGCGTCCCACACGCCGGGCTTCAGCACGGGCTCCGCGTTGAGGTTGTGGGCGGCCATCAGCTTCTCGGCCGTCTGGCCGCGCGTGCGCAGCTCCGCGCTCACGGCCTCTTCCGTCTCTCGCAGCTCCGCGTCCAGCGTGCGCAGCGAATAGACCGTGTAGCCACCCAGGCCCGCCACGAACAGCGCCGCGGCCACCGCCACGCGCGCGCCCTGGCGCGACAGCGCGTACACGCCGGCCACGCATCCCGCGAGCGGCAACAGGAAGGCCAGCAGGGCCGGCGTCCAGGAGATGGGCTCCGCCTCGGTGAGCACCGGCGTGAACCACTCCACCGACCCCACCACCTGCCCGTCCACTTCCACCGGCGCGGAGAGCAACCGGCCACCAGAGGGCAGCGTCTCCGACTCCACCTCCGACTTGCGCGCGCCGCCTTCCTCGCGGTTCGTCTCCACCGCGGCGCGCAGGCGCTGACCCCGGTCGTACAGCGGCTTCTCCTCGCGCGACAACCGGCGCGGGGCCGCCTTGTCCCCGGTGTCCTCCGGGAAGGTGGACGCCTCCAGCTTGATGCCGCTGAAGGCGACGACGCGCGCGGCGCCGCCCTGTGGACGGGGCCAGCCCGCGACCACCGCGACCACCGCGTCGCCCGTGCCACCCGCGCGCTGCACCAGGTCCGTCAGGCCCAGCAGGGCCACGATGGACTTGCGCTGCGCCCGCTCCGCGCCGCGATCCGCCTGGGCACGGACGAGCAGTCCGTGCGCCAGGAGCAGGGCCAGCCCCAGCGCGAGCGCGAGCCCCACCAGGACCCGCCCCCGTTTGCTTCCCCCGGAATGACCCGAAGGCCCCGGGTCGGACGGGGCGGTCGCGTCGTTGTTCGGAGAGGCGCGGACCGTACTGGCCGCGGAAGGCGACTGCTGGGGGGCGTTCTGGCTCACTTCAGCTCCTCACTCACTTACTTCTTGGTGCGCAGGCCGGCGACGTCCTTGGCCACGCTCTTCTGGGCCACGTCCAGCGCCGCCTTCGGCGTGGCCGTGTTCTTGAGCACGGAGTTCATCGCGCTGGTCGCGGGGGTCCAGACCATCGACATCTCCGGCACGTTGGGCATGGGGATGGCCACGTCGACCTGGTCCTTCATCGCCTTGAGCAGCGGATCCGCCGTCACCCTCGGGTCGGCGTACACCGCGTTGTTCGCCGGGCTCTGACGGCCTTCCAGGGCCAGCGTCTTGCCCGCGCCCACGTCGGTGAGGAACTTCGCGAAGTCGTACGCCGCTTCCTTGTTCTTCGACGGGGCGGCCACGTACACGCCCTCCACCGTCATCCAGGGCTTCATCGGCGCGCCCTTGTTCTCATCCAGGGTGGGCAGCCGCGCGAAACCGTAGTCCACGCCCTTCGCCACCTCGCCCACGAACCAGGGACCGGAGAACACCATCGCGGCCTTGCCCTCGTTGAAGAGCGAGGTGATGAGCGCGCTGGAGGGCTCCGCCGGCAGGATGCCGTCCTTCTTCCACTTGAGGACCTGCTCCACCGACTTCACGTTGGCGGGCGAGTTCATCGTAGGGGTCGTCTTCGCGTCGAACACGCCGCCGCCGAAGCCGTTCATCACCGCCGCGTGGTAGTAGAAGTCGCCGTACGCGTACGCGAGCCCGAAGCGGCCCGCCTTCGCGTCGGAGAGCTTCTTCGCCATCGTCACCATTTCACCGGACGTCTTGGGCGGCGTGGGGACCAGCTTCGTGTTGTAGATGAGCGTGATGACCTTGTAGTTCAGCGGCAGGCCGTAGGTCGTCCCGCGGTAGACCATCGCGTCCATCGTCGTCGGGATGAAGCGCTTCTTCGTGGCGTCATCCAGGAAGAAGTCGATGGGCTCCACCGTGTTGCCCGCTTCAATCCAGCCGCCCAGGCGGTCCTGCGCGAAGATGAAGAGGTCCGGACCCTTGCCGCGCGGCACCGTCGCGGAGATTTTATCCGCGTACGCGTCGTACGGCACCGCCAGCGTGGTGACCTTGACGCCCTTGGCCTCGTTGGCCTTGTTGTACTCGGCGACCACCTTCTCCAGGGCGGCCTTCTCCTCCGCGCGGTAGGCGTGCCAGAGCACCAGCTCCGTGGCGGCGAAGGACGGGACGGGCAACAGGCCGACTGCGCACAGACAGAGGGCCGCGAGCAGCGTTCGCAGGTTCGTCATGAAATGCCTCCGGGATATCAAACGGACAGACGCAGTTCGGATTCAGCGTCGAAGAGGTGCAGGGACTCCAGCTCCACGGCGACGGGCACGACGGCGCCCGGCTCGGGGGTGGACTGGGGCGGCAGGCGGAAGACCAGCGGGTTGTCCCCCAACCGGGCATGCACGATGAGCTCGTTGCCCAGGGGCTCCACCAGCTCCACGCGCGCCTCCGCCGGCGCCGTCTCACCGCGAGCCGCCGCGCCCGCGGGCAGGATGTTGTCCGGCCGCAGGCCCACCTTCACCTTGCGCCCGCCCTTGCCCGCCGTCGCCGCGCGCAGGTTCTGCGCCACGGGCAGCCGGAAGCCGTCGCCCACCAGCGCCGTGCCGTCCGCGTCCAGCGTGGCGGAGAGCATGTTGATGGGCGGCGTGCCGATGAACTGCGCCACGAAGACGTTGACCGGCTTCTCGTAGACCTCCAGCGGCGTGCCCAGCTGCTGGAGTTTTCCGTCCTTCATCACCGCGATGCGGTGGCCCATCGTCATCGCTTCGATCTGGTCGTGCGTGACGTAGACGGACGTGACCTGGAGCCGGTGCTGGAGCTTCTTGATCTCCGAGCGCATCTGCACGCGCAGCTTCGCGTCCAGGTTGGACAGGGGCTCGTCGAAGAGGAACACCGCCGGCTTGCGCACGATGGCGCGCCCCAGGGCCACGCGCTGACGCTGGCCGCCGGACAGCGCCTTGGGCTTGCGGTCCAGCAGGTGCGTGATGCCGAGGATTTCCGCCGCCTCGTCCACCAGCTTGTCCATCTCCGGCTTGGGCGTCTTGCGGATCTTGAGGCCGAACTCCAGGTTCTGCCGCACGGTCATGTGCGGATAGAGCGCGTAGTTCTGGAACACCATGGAGACGTCCCGGTCCTTCGGCGGCAGCGCGTTCACCGCGCGCGGACCGATGGAGATGGTGCCTCCCGAAATCTCCTCCAGGCCGGCGATCATCCGGAGCGCCGTGGACTTGCCGCAACCCGACGGCCCCACGAGGACCATGAACTCATGGTCGCGGATATCGAGGTTGAGCCCCTCGATGACCGACACATCCCCGTACCGCTTCGCCACGTCCTTGAACGACACGCCGGCCATCAGGCCCTCCAACAAGAGCCCCGCTCGCGCCGACGACAACAGCAGCACGTCCGGGTCAGGTTCTGCGCGCCCAGCGAATGCCTCACGGCACCCGCCCGAGGATGCGCGCGGACAGCGGCTCCAACGCCAGCTCCAGCGTGGCGCCCGCCTTCGTCCGCCCTCCGTTCAGCAGGTCCTCCACCTCCGCGACGCCCGTCCAACCCTCCGGCCACTTCACCGAAGCCGTGCCCCGCGTCTTGCCGCGGTTGAGCGCCACCACCACCGTGTCGCCCGAAGCCGCGTCCTTGCGCTGGAAGACATACACATCGCCTTCCGTCGACAGCGCTTCGTGCGTGCCCCGCGACAGCGACGGGTGCGCACGGCGGATGGAAATCAGGCGCTTGTAATACTCGCGCAAAGCCTCGTCGCGTTTCTTTCCCGCACCGGGCTTCACCGCCTGCTTGCCCCACGGCATGTCGCCGCGGTTCTGCGGCCAGTCACCGCCGGCGCGGCCCACTTCCTCGCCGTAGTAGATGACCGGGATGCCGGTGGTGGTGAGCTGCAGCGCGGCGGCCAGCCGGAAGAGCAACACGTCGCCCTTCAACTGGTGCAGCGCCCCGTCCACGTCGTGCGACGACAGGAAGTGCGCCAGGTGGTGCCCCGGCGTCACCTTCCCGCGCGACTGGAGGTAGCGGTCGAACGCCACCGTGCGGCCACGGCCCTGCAGGAAGCCCAGCGTGTTGCCCTGGAACGCGAAGTCGAACCCGGCGTCCATCTCATCCGGGGCGAAGTACGGCGCCAGCGACTCCACGTCGCCGCCCCACAGCTCGCCCAGCAGGAAGAAGTCGGGGCTCACCTCCGCGCGCGTGCGGCGGCGGTGTTCCTTCCAGAAGTCGTGGGACACGTGCTTCACGGTGTCCAGCCGGAAGCCGTCCACGCCCGAGCGCTTCGCCCAGTCCATCTGCGCATCCAGCAGGTACTTCGCCACCTCCGGCACTTCGGTCTTGAAGTCCGGCAGGCCCGCCACGCACGACGTCAGGTCATCCTGGCCGCAGGTGTTCTTGTCCTCGGAGCGAAGCCAGTCCGGCTTCTCCTTGAGGTAGCGCGAGTTGTAGCCCGGGTGGTTGTAGACGACGTCCAGCAGCACGCGGATGCCGCGCGCGTGCGCCGCGTCCACCAGCGCCTTGAAGTCCGCCTCCGTGCCGAAGCGCTCATCCAACGCGTGGAAGTCGTCCGCCCAGTAGCCGTGATAGCCCCAGTCCGGGAAGCCCGAACCGGTGACGAACCCGGGGATCTGCTTGAGCAGCGGCGTCACCCACAGCGCCGTCACGCCCAGCGACGACAGCTCATCCAGCTTCGCGGTGAGGCCCTTCAGGTCCCCACCGTGGAACGTGCCGGGCGCCTTCGTGTCGCCCTTCTCGTTGTTCGTGGGGTCGCCATCCGCGAAGCGATCCACCACCACGAAGTACAGCACCTCGTCCGCCCAGGGCCGCGCGGGCTCCTTCGGGGCGGCCGGGGCCGGAGGCGCGACCTCCGTCACGGGCGCGGGCGCGACCGGGGCGGTCACGGCGGGCTGCGTTGGCGCGGCGTCCGTGGCGGGTCGGGTCGGTGTCTCCGAGGCCGTGGCGCACCCCGCCAGACACAGGGCCACCAGGCCCTGGAACATCGGGTTCCACCGACCGCGGAGGGAGACAGCGTTCGATTGTGGGCGGGGGAGGCGCGGGGACATCTAAGCGCGGCACTGTAGCCAACAGTTTCTCAACCGGTGAAGGCCCCTTGGAACAATCGCCTGATGCCGCAATGCGGCATGTCCCAGGTGTTTTCCGCTGCACACCCGTGTGACGCGAGGCGTGGGCCCCTTCGACGGAGCGCGTGATTCCTGCCGCACTGCGTCTCGTTTCGAGGTCCCTTCCCACCCAACGCACCAGGGCGGATTCAGGCCCCTGAACATGGATCATCCAGACGTCCCAGCAACTCGTGAAACCGGCCTACCGGCCGCGTGTGACAGGGCCGGCTGGTACCGTGCGCTGGAAATTTCCACCCCCCTGGAGGTCCCCCTGAGAGTTCCATTCGCATTCCCCCGCGCGGCGCGCGCGCTCGCGTTGAGCGGGCTGTTCACCGCGCTCACCCCCTTGTCGGCGCTGGCGGCGCCGACGTCCGTGACGGTCATTGGCGACCTGCAGAGCGAGGCGGGCTGCGCCGCCGACAACGACCCCACCTGCGCGCAGACGGCGCTGACGTACGACGCGGCGGACGACGTCTGGCAGGGTTCGTTCACCGTGCCCGTGGGCACGTGGCACTTCAAGGTCGCGCTGGACGGTTCGCTGGCGCAGACGCATGGCGGTCCCGGCGGCGCGGACATCACGCTGAACCAGGCGACGGCCGGCGCGGTGAAGTTCTACTTCGACGCGAAGTCGTCGTACGTGGCGAGCAACCGCACCAGCACCATCGCGACGGTGGCGGGCACCTTCCAGCCGCAAGTGGGCTGTCCTGGCGACTGGTCCCCGGACTGCCTGCGCTCGATGATGCAGGACCCGGACGGTGACGGCATCTACACCTTCACCACCAAGGCGCTGAAGGCGGGCACCCACGAGTGCAAGGTCGCGCTCGACGAGCAGTGGACCACGGCCTATCCGGGCAGCAACGCCACGTTCGCGGTGGAGGAGGACAACCAGGAGATGATCTTCACGTGGGACTCCGGCGAGTCCAAGAAGGTGACCATCCGGGCCGCGGGCGCTCCGGCGGGCAACCTGCTGCTGGCGCGGGCGCACTGGGTGGCGCGCGACACGGTGGTGTGGAGCCCGGAGGTCGCGGTGCCGGCGGGCACGGTGTTCAAGCTGCACACGGACCCCACGGGCGCGATGACGCTCACGGGCGCGGGCGTGCAGGGCGGAAGCTCCGTGGCGCTGACGGTGGATGCCGCGGGGCTGACGCAGGCACAGCGCGCGCGCTTCCCGAACCTCGTGGGCCGGCCGGTGTTGAAGCTGGCCCCGGCGGACGCGGCGAACGCGGCCACGTGGCTCAAGGGCCAGGTGGCGGTGTCCGCCACCAACACGGAAGGCAAGCCGCTGGACGCCACCAGCGCGCAGTTCGCGGGCGTGATGGACGAGCTGTACACGTATGACGGCGCGCTCGGTCCCACGTTCGCGGACGGGGTTCCCACGCTGCGCGTCTGGGCCCCCACCGCGAAGCAGATGAACCTGCTGCTGTACACGGACTCCAGCGCCACGGCGACCTTCACCCGCGTGCCCATGGTGGCCGGGGACAAGGGCGTGTGGAGCGCGACGGGCGACGCGACGTGGAAGAGCCGCTTCTACCTGTACGAGGCGGAGGTCTACGTGCGCAAGGAGGGCAAGGTCGTCACGAACCGGGTCACCGACCCGTACTCGGTGGCCCTGTCCATCAACAGCACGCGCAGCCAGTTGGTGGACCTGTCGGACGCGACGCTCGCGCCGCAGGGCTGGAGCACGCTCGCGAAGCCCGCGCTGGAGGCGCCCGAGGACATCGTCCTCTACGAGCTGCACGCGCGCGACTTCAGCATCAACGACCTGACCGTGCCGGAGAACGAGCGCGGCACGTTCAAGGCGTTCACGCGCGACTCGGACGGCATGAAGCACCTGACGCGGCTGGCGAAGGCGGGCCTCACGCACGTGCACCTCTTGCCGGTGTTCGACATCGCGACCATCAACGAGAACCGCGCCGAACAGCAGCACCCCGCGGGCGACTTGGTGTCGCTGCGCCCGGACTCCGAGGAGCAGCAGGCCGCGGTGCGGGCCGTGGCGGACCTGGACGGCTTCAACTGGGGCTATGACCCGTACCACTACACCGTGCCGGAGGGCAGCTACTCCACGAACGCGGAGGGCCCCGTGCGCACGGTGGAGTTCCGGGAGATGGTGCAGTCGCTCAACCAGAAGGGCCTGCGCGTGGTGATGGACGTGGTCTACAACCACACCAACTCCTCCGGGCAGAACGCCCAGAGCGTGCTCGACCGCATCGTCCCCGGCTACTACCACCGCCTGAGCGACGACGGGAACGTGGAGACGAGCACCTGCTGCCAGAACACCGCGTCCGAGAACGCGATGATGGAGAAGCTGCTCATCGACTCGGTGGTGACGTGGGCCAAGGCCTACAAGGTGGACGGCTTCCGCTTCGACCTGATGGGCCACCACATGAAGTCCAACATGGTGAAGCTGCGCGCGACGCTGGACGCGCTCACCGTGGAGAAGGACGGCGTGGACGGCAAGGCCATCTACGTCTACGGCGAGGGCTGGGACTTCGGCGAGGTGCAGAACCAGGCGCGCGGCGTCAACGCCACGCAGGTCAACATGGCGGGCACGGGCATCGGCACGTTCAACGACCGCCTGCGCGACGCGGCCCGGGGCGGTGGCCCGTTCAGCGGCCTCCAGGACCAGGGCTTCATCAGCGGCCTGCTCTCCGCCCCCAACAGCACCAACCAGGGCACGGAGGCGGCGCAGAAGGAGAAGCTGCTCCTCTACGGCGATTGGATCCGCGTGGGCCTGACGGGCAACTTGAAGGACTACGTGCACCAGGACCATACGGGCGCGGAGGTGACGGGCGACAAGGTGGACTACAACGGGGCGCCCGTCGGCTACACCCTGGACCCGCAGGAGGTCATCACCTACGTCTCCGCGCACGACAACGAGACGCTGTTCGACGCCGTGCAGTTGAAGGCGCCGCGCGACCTGGCCATGGCCGAGCGCGTGCGGATGCACAACCTGGGCATCGCCATCGTGGCGCTGGGCCAGGGCATCCCGTTCTTCCACGCCGGTGACGAACTGCTGCGCTCCAAGTCGCTGGACCGCAACAGCTACAACTCCGGTGACTGGTTCAACAAGGTGGACTGGACGTACCAGTCGAACAACTGGGGCGTGGGCCTGCCGCCGGCCCCGGAGAACACCGGCAACTGGCCGCTCTTCGGGCCGATGCTCGCGGATCCGGCGCTCAAGCCGGCGTCGGCGGACATCGTGCGCGCGCGCGACCACTTCGAGGAGATGCTGGCCATCCGCAAGAGCTCGCGCCTGTTCCGCCTGCGCACGGGTGACGAGGTGAAGCAGTTGGTGCACTTCGAGAACACCGGCCTGGATCAGATCCCCGGTCTCATCGTGATGGCCATGCAGGACCACGGCACGAACGCGGAGGGCAAGCGCGCCATCGTGCTGTTCAACGGCACGGACGACGCTCAGACGTTCAAGGCGGACACGTACAAGACGCTGAAGCTCAAGCTGCACCCGCTGCAGCAGGCGTCCACGGACCCGGTGGTGCGCACGTCCGCGTACGACGCGGCCACGGGCGGCTTCACGGTGCCGGCGCGCACCACGGCGGTGTTCGTCACCGACGACGCGACGGACCCCACCGACCCCACGGATCCGGACGAGTCCGACGGCTGCGGCTGCCAGAGCACCGTCCCGGGCCCGCTGGGTGCCACGAGCCTGCTGCTCGCGGTGGGCCTGATGCTGAAGCTGCGCCGCCGTCGGGCGTAGCAGTCAGTCGCTGGAAATGAAACGGGCCCCGGATGCGAGTGCGCGTCCGGGGCCCGTGGTGTTTCTAGAGGTAACACTACGGGAGCGTGAGGATCTCCGCGCCCGTGTCGGTGACGAGCAGGGTGTGTTCGAACTGGGCGCTGCGCAGGCCGTCCGCGGTGACGACGGTCCACTCGTCGTTCCAGGTGCGGTGGTCCCAGTGGCCCTGGTTGATCATCGGCTCGACGGTGAAGATCATCCCGGGCTGCATGATCGTGTCGGCCTCCGGCTCGTAGTAGTGGGGCACCTGGAGCGCGGTGTGGAAGGTCTCGCCAATGCCGTGGCCACAGTAGGCGCGCACGACGCTGGTGCCGTTCTTCACGGCGTGGGCCTCCACCGCGCGGCCAATGTCGCTGATGGGGCGGCCGGGCTTCACCGCGGCGATGCCGATGTCCAGGCACTCCTTCGCCACCTGCACCAGCTTCTGGTGCTGGGGCTCCACGTTGCCGACGAGGTAGGTGGCGGAGCAGTCGCCGTGGACGCCATCCAGGTAGATGGTGATGTCCAGGTTGACGATGTCGCCGTCCTCCAGCGCGCGGCTGTCGGGGATGCCGTGGCAGATGACCTCGTTGACGGAGGTGCAGAGCGACTTGGGGAAGCGGTGGTAGTTGAGGGTGCTGGGGTAGCCGCCGCGCTTGAGGTAGGCCTCGTGGGCGATGGCATCCAGCTCATCCGTGGTGATGCCCACGCGCACGTGCTGGGCGGTCTCCACCAGCACCTGGGCCGCGGCCTGACAGGCACGGCGCATGCGGGCGATGACGTCCGGGGACTTCACGTCGGATTCGTTTCGCGAGCGCGACGGACGGCCGGAGTCCGCGTATTCGGGCCGGCCGATGGTGATGGGCACCACGCGCTTGGGGCTGACGATGCCGGGGCGCACGCCCTTGCGGGCAGTGTCGGGGCCCTTCTTGCGGGCCTCCACGGTGTCGGTGCCACGGTGGCACTTCTTGTACTTGGAGCCGCTGCCGCACCAGCAGGCGTCATTGGGCCCGGGCAGCACGGCGGGGGCGGTTCGGGGGGTGGCGGTGGTCATCGGGAGGCTCCGGAGCGCGAGTCGGTGGTAGCGGCCTGGCGGGCACGAGCCCAACGCAGCATCTGGGGTTTGAGCCAAAGGCGCGGACGCCCGGCGCCAAGGTCGAGCACGGGGCGGGGCATGTCCGGGTAGCGGCGCAGGTACGTGCTGACGCTGTTGGGGTGGGCGAGGCGCAACAGGCCCGCCACCGCCTGGGCGTCAATCAGGTCCTTCGTATTCACCAGGGGGCACATGGAGGTGTCTATACGCGTAGACACCCACGGATGCACGGAATCCTTCCCCGCCCTGTGGGGGTGGGCGGACGGGGCGGGGGTCGGCTGGCGGGTCGCCTGGGGATGCCCTCGCACGAAAACAAAAACCCCGGACTCCGCAGGGGAGCCCGGGGCTTCTTGAAGCCGGGACGTCAGCTTCGGATTACTCCGCCCACCAGGTCTCGGTGAACACGCTGAAGCCGTTCACGGTGTCGACGAAGATGGAGACGTTGTGGCGGCTCCACGGGTCGTCCGAGTAGCTGAAGATGCAGCCCTTGAAGGAGCGGCCCGCGCTCAGCGCGTCCAGGTTCGCAAGGCCCGCGTCCCGCACCGGCTGGGGGATGAGGGTGTTGCCGTTGACGTAGTTGATGGTGTTCACGACCGCGGCGCGAACTTCGGCGGCGTTGGCCAGGTTCGGCCGGATGGAAGCGCCCGACGGGACGCTGCTGGGCTCCAGACCGAAGCAGGTCGGACCGCCCTGGGAGTAGGGGTGGTTGGCCGTGACTTCATTCCACCAGTCGAAGTGGCGCTTCAGCTGCGCGCCATGGGACCCGTTGCTCGGGATGGCGTTCAGCGCGGAGGCGAGCGCCTCGAACGGGCGGCTCAGCGTGGCGGAGTTCCGGATGCTGCGGAAGCTGACGTCGCCGATGCCCGTCACGTTGGAGATGGCCTGCGCCGTCGTGAACGGGCGCTGGTTGAGGAGGTTCGCGGCGCCGTTCCACGCGTCCGGCAGGACGTCGTGCAGCTCCGAGTCCGGGATGGTGTTCACCAGCGACACGATGGCGGCCGCGTCGGAGGTGGAGATGGCGAGCCCGTCGAAGATGCCGACACAGCTGGAGCCGATGGCGTTCGTCGCGCGCGCGCCCTGCTCGATCTGCTTGAGGCGGGTCTCACCGACCAGGTTCACCGACGACACGTCCGCCAGCGACGTGAACGGCGCGGTCGCGCGGCGGCTCACGAGGTTCGTGGCGACGTTGCTCGGCAGGTACACGTCCAGCGTCTGGAAGGACGCCGTGTTCACGAAGGTGATGATGCCCTGGCACTCCGGGGCCACATCCACGTTCGTGGTGGTGATGGGCGCCTGCTGCGCCTCGAAGGAAGGAGACGTGAGGGACTCGGGGGACGGCTCGGTTTCGAGACCGCCGCAACCGGCGAACATGCTCACTGCGAGAAGGGCTGAGCCAAGACGACGCATCAGGAACTCCTGGAGGGGGGAGACAGCGGTGCGACGCGGCTCAATACACCAGAACGGTCTGACTCACCCCGGCCGTTTCACTTCGGACCCACCCTGTTCGTGTCACGTTTCAGTGAACGACTTCTGATTCCGCTGGGAGCGTCATCGCAATCCAGGGCGAGACTTCCTGACGTGAGAGCACATGTGCTCCCGGGCCTCACGCCTGGAAGCCCGAGGATGACCTTTCAGGTTGAGTCGAATTCATGGGACCCTGGAGGTTGATGGCTCCAGAACGGTCACAGGTGTTCCCGGCGGCGCTCCAACCCGGCACGGAGGTGGGACGCTGGCGCGTGCTCGGGACGTTGGGGGTGGGTGGGTACGGGGCGGTCTACCGGGTCGAACCGCTGGAGGGGGCGGGCCGGAGCTTCGCGCTCAAGCTGTCCCTGCATCCGGATCCCGCGCGGGCGCTGCGGGAGATGTCGCTGCTGCTGGACCGGGCGTGGCATCCCCAGGTGGTCCGCGTCCACGCCACCGGGCGCTGGCCGGACCCCATCGACGGGCTGCCCTACTTCGTCATGGACTGCGTGGAAGGGGTGGCGCTCCACACCTGGGCGGAGGTCTCCAACCCCACGTTCCGACAGCTGGCCATGGTGGGGGGCTCCGTGGCGATGACGCTCGACGTGTTGCATGCACGCGGAGTGCTGCACCGCGACCTCAAGCCGGAGCACATCCTCGTCCGGGAGCCGGGCCACGTGCCGGTGCTCATCGACTTCGGCGCCGGGGACCAGGCGGGGGCCACCACCCTCACGACCACCACCCTGCCCCCGGGCACGCTGCACCTGCGCAGCCCGGAGGCCATCCGCTTCCAGCAGCTCCACTGGCGGCAACCGGAGGTGCGCTATCCCTATACGGAGGCGGATGACCTGTACGCGCTGGGGGTGTGCCTGTACCGCGCGGCCACCGGGCACTATCCGTTCTCTCCGGAGCTGACGCCGGACCTGCTCACAGTGGCCATCACCCAGCGGCTGCCGCCGTCACCCCGGGCCATCAATCCGCAGGTGCCCGCGCCGTTCGCCACGGCCATCCTGAGGTTGCTGGAGAAGGAGCCGGAGCGGCGGCCTCGCACGGGCGTGCAGGCGCATGCGGAGCTCGTGGAGGGGCTTCTCTCCGACGGTGCGGCGTTCGAGGCGCGGCTCTTCGACGAAGTCCCCGGGGAAGTGCCCGGAAGGATCCGGCGTCCTGAATGGCCGTCCCAGCCCTACCGGACGGCGGAGACGGAGCCCGTGGCGCTGCTGCCGCTGATGCGGCCCGCGAGTTGGCTCCAGTCGCAGGGAGGGGCGGGGCTGATCAACCTGATGGTGTGCCTGATGCTTCTGGTCACGGGCTCTGGAACCTGGGAGGTCCTGTCCAGGGCCTGGACTCGCAATACAACCCCAGGGGTCCTGACCAATGCGTCCGCCTCCAGTGGTCATAAACTGGCGAGTCCGCCGGAGCGATCGCACAGTGTTCCTGTCGCTGCCCCGCTGACCACGGGCCCTCCATTGGCGACCGTTGCCCCCGTGGCGACGCCTCTCGAGGAACGCTCCCCTGTGACTTCCAAACATGTTGTTTCATCCCCTGTCGCACCGCCCCTGAAGCCGAGCCGCCCGCTCAAGGCCGTCATGGCTTCGGTCTGTATGGGGATGGCCTGTGCCAGCAATCCTCCGCTGATGTCTCGTCCCACACCTCCCTCCGAGGACTGTCCGGCGGAGTCAGTCGAATCCATGAAGAGGCTGGGCGTCGCTGGCGCATTGCTGGACGGACTGTTCGATCGCAAGGTGATGCGTGGGAATGTCACCGTTCGTGAAGGACGAGGTTCCTTGTGGGTCTACGGCCTCAAGGGTGTCAGGGACGGCGATACGCTCACAGGCGAGTTCTACGTCGGTTCCGAACGGGTCTATGGTCGATTCACCCAACTTCGGCAGAAGAAGACCGGCGAAACCCATCCTGTCTGTTTTGAGTTCTGGACTGTGAACGACAGACAGACAGGACTCCCCCGCCTCAGTGGCGGCAACGAGGACACTGCGGTCCTCTTCAACAAGATCCAAATCCGGTCTGTGATTCGATACGATGAGAATTAGCGTGAAGGCGAATGCTTCTGCTCCTCCTTCCACTCCTTGCGTCCGCGGAAGTCGCCGCGTCTGACGCGACCTCACCCACGCCACAACAAACGTGTCCGGCCGCCGTGGGGCTCTCCGCGCTGCTGTCCGCGGGCCTGCTGGATGATCGAGGCATCGCAACCCTGAAACTCGATTCAGAACCGTCAGGCTCCGCGAACAACAAAGGGGACTTTCGGATCAGGAGTCTTCGCTCTTCACAACGGATCGTGGTGCTCATCGAATATCCCCAGAGGGCTTCGCCAGCAGGCAGGGCCCTTCGCGCGACTCTAAGCGCCCTTCGGCTTCAAGCCATTCAGGGCGTGGAGGTGCATCAAGTCGCTGCCACGTCAGAAAGCGAATGGGACCGGATCGTCGTGGAAGCACCCGCGTCCACAATAGAAGCCCGTGGCGTCTACACGCTGGAACTCCTGGACGCGGAGGGCACGCGGGTCCTTGTTGTTCCCGGGGTGCGGTTTCCGAACCTCTAGGCTCCGGACCCACTGAGCAGGCATGCGCTCCAAGCGCTTTCGCAGACCACCGTGACGAGGGGCCGCCCGGGCGGCCCGTGGGTCTGCCCAACTCCTCCCCGGCACTTGGTTTGAGTTGGCTGCCCACGTCCGGACAGCGCTCACCCAATGGGGGCCACGCTCGGCCAGTTGGGCGGCAACACGGGAATCAGAATCGCCATTTGTATCGCAGCCGCAACCCTGGCTGCGGGGGTCTGGCATTACCTGGAGACCCACGGCAAGCGGGGCTGACACTCCTCGCTCAGCGCTTCCGGTCCCGCCGCCACGTCGCGGGCGTGGCGCCATGGGCCCGCCGGAAGGCCTTGCCGAAGTGCACGGCATCGGCGAATCCCGTCGCTTCGGCGACCTGCTCCAGCGATGCCGGCGTCGTCAGCAGCATCTCCTGCGCTCGCTTGAGGCGGGCCTGTAGCTGCCATTGATACGGCGCCACGCCGGTGGAGACCTTGAAGGCGCGGCTGAAGTGCGCTTGGGACAGGTCCACCAGTGCGGCCAACGCCGACAACTCGACCCGTTCGGGCAGGCGCGACTCCAGGAAGTCGATCACCCGTCGCAACTGCCACGGCGCCAGGCCCTTGCGCGTCGCTGGACCTTCCCCACGGCGCGAGCCCACTACGGCGAAGATGGCGGCGATCAGGCCGTCCCCGTAGAGCTGGGTTGAAGGGTCGTCGTCCTCCACCGCTTCGGCGAGCAAGCGCACCAGCGTCCAGAGGCGGTCATCGGCGAAGCGCAACCGCGGCGCTCCCAGGTCAGCGTGGCTTGGTGATTGACCCAGGCGCTCGACCAGCTCCGACGGGTCGAAGATGAGCACGGCATCGCGCACCAGGCGCGAATTGGCGCTGTAGCCCCACAGCGGCATGCCAGCGGGCATGATGTTCATCTGCCGGGGGACGTAACCGATTTCGCAGGGCTTGCCTTCGCGCAGGCGCGGCTCGCAGGGTGCCCCCACCTCCTCCAACAGCGCGCTCAATCGCACATGGCTTTCCAGGCACAGGGAGTGCTGGGTCGGGCCTGAACTCCGGATCTCGTTCACATCCACGCAGATCCCGTTCCATCTTCGCCGAACGACGGAAACGCCAACCACGTTCTCTGGCAGCGGGCTCAGCCGTTCGGCGCGTGTCTCCATGGCATCGTTCTCCCGATTCCCCCCTGGCGACCGGGGGTTCCATTGCTCGGGAGAACGATGTCAGCAGTCCGGAAGACAGTCATCCTCCGAACCGGGGAAGACCGTTCGTTCAGGCGCCCTGACCGGCCCGGCCTGCCAGCAGTTGCATCTCCCATGCGAAGGCCACGGCGCTGCCGCCACCGTGAGCGCCGAGCACCTCGGCGAGCGCGGTGGCGCTGGCCTCGCGGGCCCAGTCGCGCTGCCACTCGCCGAGCACCGCCATCCAGGTGATGGGCGTCACGCCCGCCATCTGCATGCGCCTCACCGCCATGTCATGCGCCTCGCGGCTGACGCCGCCCGAGGCGTCGGTGACGGCGTAGACTTCATAGCCCTCGCCCGCAGCCTGGATCGCGGGCATGGCCAGGCAGATTTCGGTCCACAGCGCGGCGATCACCAGCTTCTTTCGATCCGTCTTCTTCACCGCGTCCACCACGCGGTTGTCCTCCCAGGTGTTGATGAAGGTGCGGTTGATGGGCTTCTGCTCGGGGAACACGTCCTGCAGGCCCTTGACCAGGTAACCGCCGCGCTCCTCAAGGACGGTGGTGAGGAGGGTCGGCACCTTGAAGACCTTGGCCGCCTTGGCCAGGCCGATGACGTTGTTCAGCACCATCGTCGGTTCGTGGCTGTGCAGGTTGGCGAACTGGTAGGGCTGGTGGTCGATCAACACCAGCACGCTGTTCTGAGGCGTCAGCAGGGCTTCGAGTCCACGGTGGGAGGATGCCGGGGTCGTGCTCATGGTCTGGGACTCCTTGGGGGAAGTGCCCCCTGTGGGGGCACGGCATTGGGCCCGAGACCGGTGACCGAAACACGGTACGGAACTGCTGTTCCTGGTCGGTTCCTGCGCCGGAATCAGAGCGCCGTCGCGCGAGCGATCTGCTCCGTGCGCTCCACGTCCGCCAGCACCTGCGCCAGCTTCTCGCGGATCGCGTCCACGGCGTCCGCGCCCAGGGGGAGTCGCAGCGTCGTGGAGCCCGAAGCCACGGCCTCCACGATGGCGCGCGCGGCCTTTGCGGGGTCACCGGGCTGCTGACCGTCGGACTGCGTCGCATACGTGCGCATCGGTCCGACCGTCTCGGCGTACTCCGCCATCGCCGGCATCGCGCGGTACGACGGGCCGAGCAGGTTCGTGCGGAACATGCCCGGCTCGACGATCAGCACCCGCACGCCCAACGGCCCGACCTCCTTCGAGAGCGCCTCCGACAGCCCCTCCAGCGCATGCTTCGCCGCGCTGTACGCACTCGTGCCCGGGTAGGTGACGAGCCCGGTCGCGCTCGTGAGCTGCACGATGGTGCCCGAGCGACGCTCACGCATCTGGGGGAGCACGGCGCGCGTCATCGCCACCGCGCCGAAGAACAGCGGCTCGAACGCGGCCCGGAGTTCCTCCTCGCTCGTCTCCTCCACGGCGCCGAGAATGGTGTAGCCCGCGTTGTTCACCAGCACGTCGATGCCGCCGAAACGCTCCGTGGCCGCCGCGACGGCGCTCCGGACCTCGTTCACCTTCGTGACATCCAACCGGACCGCGAGGACGCGGTCGGGAGCGCGAGCCACCAGGTCCGCCAGCGTTCGCGGATCCCGCGCCGTCGCGACCACGCGCTCTCCCCTCGCGAGGGCTTCCTCCACGATGCAACGACCGAACCCCGACGACGATCCCGTGACGAACCAGACCCTGCCCTGCTGTGCGCTCATGACGTCCTCCATGGCCCACAAGCTATGGGCCTCGACTCCGCCCCGAAACACGTCGTATCTGGATGCGCTTTGTAGTTACGCTAAAGAATGCACGACGACCTCTCGGGCCTTACGGCGCTCCTCGCGGTGGCGGAGAAACGAAGCTTCACCGCCGCGGCGATGCAGCTCCGCGTCACCCCCTCGGCGGTGAGCCAGAGCCTCCGGGCACTGGAGGAACGCGTCGGCGTGCGGCTCCTCCAGCGCACCACGCGCAGCGTCGGGCTCACCGAGGCGGGGGCTCACTTCCTCGCCCGGCTGGAGCCCGCGATGAAGGGCGTGCACGAAGCCTTCGAATCCCTGGGCGAGCTGCGCGACCGCCCTGCGGGCGTCCTGAAGCTGACCGTGCCCCGCTACGGCTACCAGGAGGTGCTCGCGCCCCACCTCGCGAACTTCCTCGCGTCCCATCCCGACATCCAGGTGGAAATTCATCTGGAGGACGCGCTCGTCGACATCGTGAAGCGAGGCTTCGACGCGGGCATTCGCATTGGCGAGCTGCTGGAGCGCGAGATGATCGCCGTCCAGGTGAGCAACGACATCCGCATGACCGTGGTGGGTGCACCGTCGTACTTCGCGACGCGCGGCAAGCCCCGGCACCCGCGCGAGCTGCGCGACCACGACTGCATCAGCTATCGCAGCCGGACCCATGGGGGTATCTCCCGCTGGGAGTTCATGGACGGAGCAAAGCGCATCGAGGTCGCGGTCAACGGGCGCGTGTCACTCGACGACGTGGACTTCATGGTGGACGCCGCGGTGGACGGCCTGGGACTCGGCTTCCTGCCGGAGACCCGCGTGCGGAGGTTCGTGGCCGACAAACGCCTCGTACGCGTGCTCGAACCGTACTGCCCCGCCCTCCCCGGCTTCTTCCTCTACTACCCGAGCCGGTCCCAGGTGGCGCCGAAGCTCAAGGCGCTCATCGACTTCTTGAAGAAGGGCCGGCGGCGCGGCGCGGGCGCCAGCCCCCTGTGTCAGGGAAGTTGTCGCCTCGGCTGAGCGGCCGGGACGACCATGCCCTGGGGGCGAGAGCAGGCAGGCCTCAGTGCCGTACACGGATGGATTCAAGACGCAGATGGTGAAGCGGATGGTGGGCCCCGGCGCGGTGAGTGCCGCGGCGCTGGCGCCCCGCACTTCGTGTAAGTATGCCCTTCGTGCGCGCAGCACTTTATACAGCTTTACGCACGCAGCTCCCAATGGCAGCACTGAACTCACCCAGCCTATCAGCATCGCCAGGAGAATCATGGGCACATCTAAATCCAGCTCAGTCGAACTCCCAGAAGAATTACTCTCCGCCATCCGATCAGGCACCTGTATTGCCTTCGTTGGCGCAGGCTTCAGTATCCCAGCAAATTTCCCGAATTGGATTGAACTTCTGAACGGCCTTTCCCAGCATGTCAGTGTGGGACTGCAAAAACACATAAAACTACTCCTTGCAAAAAAGGATGGCAGCGCTTCGTTGGAGGAGGCAGCACAGGCCATAGAGGATGAACTTGGCCAGGACAAAATGGCCAAGCGCCTGAAGACGCGGCTGACCATCAGCAAGCTGCCCCCAAACATGGCGGAGCGTATTCATCTTTTACAAGGCATTCCTTTTCGCGCAATTCTTACCACGAACTTCGACATGCTTCTAGAAGGGGAGACACCAAGCGCCCAAGCATACCGAAAGATTATGCGAGCGCCGCGTCCACGGTGGTGGGACGAGGGATTTTGGGACCAGAAGGCGTGCTTCCCTCCAGTCTTGAAGCTCCATGGCGACGTTCGAAAAGCCAACACCGTTGTCCTCACCAGACGGGGGTATCGCCAGCGCCTGCATAACGATCCGCATTTCACGAGATTCCTGAGCGCTCTCTTCACACAACACACAGTGCTGTACCTTGGCTTCTCCTTCAGCGATGCGTACCTAAATGAACTGCGCTCCGGAGCACTTTCGCTGCTTGGCGAAGCTGATGGCGCCAGCCCTATCGCATACGCAATTGCGAATGACGTTCCACCACGTTCAGCTAACCACCTCAGGCACCACGAGGGCATCCGGGCCCTCTCCTACTCAAGCAATGGGAACAAAGACTTCTCGGGATTCGATAAACTCTTGCGCGAAATTCATGAAGCAACAAATCCTCTTCTCCATTTCGGCCGGCGCCTGAAGGGACGAAGACTTCTCTGGCTCGATGAAGAGCCGCAGAACAACGCCCTCATCGAACGTTTCTTCTTGCAGGCAAAACGAGAGGCCCATCTGCCACTCGGCACACTCCAAGTCACGCGTGCGCTAAGTGTTGACAAGGCCGTCGCCGCACTGCACTCCTCGGCTCAGAAGAATGAGCAGTTCGATCTCGTCATTTCCCACTGCGGGCAAGGGTTCAAAGGACAGACCGTCGCTGAGCAACTGCTCGCAGCAATGAGACGCCGAGACCTTCGCAGTCCTGTGCTCATATTCTCGAGCAATCAAGACGCGTCAGAGCGTCGGCGTCGCGCACTTGCCCTCGGCGCTCATGAATATTGTTGGTCCTTCGGGGGGCTATTACGGGCTATCGAGCGTGTTCTAGGACCGGGAATCGAACACGAATCATAGGTGCACTGTAGGTCCCTATGCACCAATGCATCTGTCGCCCAAACCACGAGGCAGGAGAACGCATCTTATGGGCGACTCATTACGTAAGGGGCCATACACGTAGACGCCTTCCAGCGCAGTGGCTCAGCGAGCTTCCCGTAATCAGTTGCAGGTCAAAGCCCTGCGTATACTGATGCCCGAGCACGCCTCGGAACCGCTCTGCAAACGTCTCCGCGTAGCAGTCTTGCACCCGGACTCAGCTTCACGCAGCCGCGCACCCGGATCCACGTCGCATCCGTCCACTCCATCCTGGAGTTGTCAGCCGTGGCGTCCGGAAGGAAAACCCGGACCGCCTGCCTCCAGAGCCCTCGCGCCTACTTCGCCGGGGGCGTCACGGTCAGCGACTTCGCGCGCTTCTCGACCGCGCGCAGCGTGTCCACCACCGCGTCCTTCTGCCCCACGTTCGCCAGGAACCCGGGGATGGAGCCCGCAGGGTCCACCGTGAACTTGTACACGACCCAGGACTTCCCCTCGCCGCGCGACTCCACCTTCCAACTGCCCTCGTTCAACCGCAGGCGCACCACGTCGCGCCTCGCGGGAAACGCGTCCGGCTCCGCCTTCCAGTGCTGCTCGTACACGCCCGTCCCATCCGGCGCGACCTTCGACTCCGTCACCACGTGGCAGATGTAGTCGCGCGAGGACACCACCGGCAGGTCCAGCCGCGTGTACGTCAGCCGACCGCCGTCGTCCGTCGGCTTCACCACCCGCGACTCCTTCACGTACGGCATGAACAGCCGATAGGACTCCATGTCCTCCAGCGTCGCCTGCACCTGCGCGGCGCTCGCCTTCAGTTCGCCCTCCGCCCAGATGTCCTTCGCCTTGGTCCCCGGGCGTGGCCGCACCTTCACCACGAAGGGCTCCGTGGCCACCGTGTCCCAGGCCTCCTCCGCCCCCGCCACGCTCGAAACCAGCAGCACCGCCGCCGCCACCACCGCTCCACTGAACCGTCGCGTCATTTCCACCGTGCACCTGTCCTTCGCATCGCGCCCGCCGCCGGCCCCTCGTGTCGCGCGCGTCACCCGTACCCCATCATTCCGACATCTGGACGACCCAGGCCCTGCCCACGAACCAACGGAATGCACAGGCCGCTCGACTTTGCGCTCGGGGCTTGGCAAGCCTTCACCCCATGCGTCCTCAATACTCCGGTCCCCCGCCCGAGCGTGGCCTGTTCTGCAACCGCACCCTCAACATGCGCGCCATCAAGGCCGTGGGCTACGACATGGACTACACGCTCATCCACTATCGAGTGGAAGCGTGGGAGCGCCGCGCCTACGAGTACATCCGCGACCGGCTCGTCGAGCAGGGCTGGCCCGTCTCCGACCTGACGTTCGACCCGATGCTCGCCATCCGCGGGCTCATCATCGACACCGCCAAGGGCAACCTGCTCAAGGCCAACCGCTTCGGCTTCGTGAAGAAGGCCCTCCATGGCAGCAAGCCCATGGACTTCGACGCGCAGCGCGAGGCCTACAACCGCACCATCATTGACCTGGCCGATCGCCGCTGGGTGTTCCTCAACACGCTCTTCTCCCTGTCGGAGGCGTGCATCTACGCGCAGTTGGTGGACCGCCTGGACGCCGGCCAGCTCCCCGGCCCCATGGGCTACGTGGACCTCTACGAGCACGTGCGCAAGAACCTGGACGCCACGCACATGCAGGGGCGCCTCAAGGCCGAAATCATCGCGGACCCCGAGCGCTACGTCATCGATGATCCGGAGACGCCGCTCGCGCTGTTGGATCAGAAGAACGCCGGCAAGAAGCTGCTGCTCATCACCAACAGCGAGTGGGCCTACACCGAGCCCATGATGCACTTCGCCTTCGACAAGCACCTGCCCGAGGGCATGACCTGGCGCCAGCTCTTCGACGTCGTCATCGTCAGCGCGCGCAAGCCGGAGTTCTTCACCACCCGCTCCACCCTCTTCGAGGTGGTGGAGGCCAATGGGGAAGCGCTCCTGCGCCCCCACTCCGGCCCGCTCAATCGCAGCAAGCCCTACTTCGGCGGCAGCGCGCTGGAGCTGGAGCGGCACCTGGGCCTGTCCGGTGACGAAATCCTCTACGTGGGCGACCACATGTTCGGCGACGTGCACGTCACCAAGAACGTGCTGCGCTGGCGCACCGCGCTCGTCCTGCGCGAGTTGGAGGACGAGGTGCGCGCCATCGCCGCGTTCCGCGCCACGGAGATGCGCATCGGCGAGCGCATGATCAAGAAGGAGCGCCTGGAGGACGAGAGCTGTCAGGTCCGGCTGGAGCTCCAGCGCCGCCGCCACCAGTACGGCCCTCGCACCGACACGACCGAGACGGAGCTGGTCACCCGCCTCACGGAGCTGCGCGCGGAGACAGAGGCCCTGGACGCGGAGCTGGGGCCCATGGCGCGCGCGGCCGGGGAGCTGTCCAACCCCCACTGGGGCCTGCTCACCCGCGCCGGCAATGACAAGAGCCACCTGGCGCGGCAGGTGGAGCGCTACGCGGACATCTACACGTCGCGCGTGAGCAACTTCCTGTTCGCCACGCCCTTCGTCTACCTGCGCAGCCCGCGCGGCAGCCTCCCGCATGACCCCAGCCTCCCCGGGGGGACTCCCGTGTTCACCACCGGGGACGGCGCGGGCAGCGGCCCCGTGGAGTAGCCACCGCCACGGCGCCTCGCCTACTGCGTGAGGCGCCACAGGGCCTGGAGGTCCGCAGGGAGGTTGCTGGCGAACTTGTCCGCCTCGCCCTCCGTGATTTGATCCTGGAAGGCGCGCAGCACCGCGCGGATCACCAGCTCCGCGCGGTCCACCGGCATCTTCAGGTCCTCCGCGACGGATTCGATGAACTCCTCCCGGCCGAAGCGCTGGAGCCGGGCGGGACGCTCCTCCGCGGGAGGCAGGAAGGCCACCAGCAGGCGGGGCAGCTGCGCCTCCAGGTTGCGCGCCCCTTCCGGCAGGACGCGGCGCTCCAGGGTGGTCAGCACCGACACGGCGGCGCACTCGGCGAGGTTATGGGGCAGGCCGCTCACCTCCTCCAGGTGGAGGAGGAAGGCCGCGTAGGAGGCTCGCAGGTGGGAATCGTGGCGCCGCTCGTGGCGGGCCTGCTTCTCGGCTTCGCTTTCGTGAAACTGGGCCATGGCACACCTCGGGTTGGGTGAGGGAAGGGCAGCCCCAAGGTGCTCATCTCCCCCGCCGTTCGCGGCGTCCAACCAGCCGTGCCCAGGCCTCCGACGCCCCCACCTCCGGCCGCCCACCGGCGGAAATAGCCGCCAAGTGCCCGGAGTTACTGAACATGTGTCCAGACCTCCCAACGGAGGGGGACCTGGCGGGCAGGCGCGCGAACCGTCCATGTCAGACCCCTCCCGTATGAATGATCGCGTGAGCCACTCGACCCCGCCATCGTCGTCGTCGCGAGTCCTGGAGCAGCGCAACCTGCTGGGGGGACTCGACCTCCTGCCCGTGATGGGCAGCCGCAAGCGCGCGCGTCAGTTCCACGTGTCCACGGAGCGCAAGCTGGGCTTCGCGGCGGCGCTGGCGCTGGTGGTGGAGCACGGGCGGGAGAAGGCCAAGGAGACGGGCACGACGTCGCTGACGCGCTGCCCGCGCTGCGGCCACACGGGGCCCACGGAGCAGGACTTCGGCTTCCGCATCATGAGCCGGGGCCAGCGCCGTCCGCAGTCCTGGTGCCGGGGCTGCCGGGGTCAGCACCTGGACCCGGTGGTGAACGCCACCGCGCCCCGCCCCGAGGACGGCTGGCTGTTCCCGCCGGAGACCATGCGCCAGCAGAAGGCCAGGCCGGAAGCCAAGTCGAGCAAGCCCAAGGCGAAGAAGCGCGCGCGCCGCAGCAACGACGACCTCACCTGAGCCAGGGGGCGATCCTCCCGGCACATCCGTCCGAGTGCCCGTCAGGTGGTCAGCCTGGAGCCGCACCGAACGAGAGCGCCCAGTCGCCGTCGTAGGCCATCTTCATTGGAACCCGTGCCAGGGGTGGGCAATACAGCAGCGAGGCTTCGACCTTCATCCCCCGGCGCTCGGCGAGGCGGAGCATCGCGAGGCCTTCGAACCAAATGAACCGGTAGGCAACGAACTGCTCCGGCGCGGTGCCCCACCGCACGGCCTCGGCTTCGGTTTCCGCCGAATGGAGCTGGAGGACCCGTTCGAAGGCGGCGAGGAAACGACCTCCGTCTCCTGACAGCAGTGCCAGGAACCACTCCCACCGGTCCGCCTGGGACTTCGCGAGGGCGCCTTCATGCTGGCGGAGCCAGGGCTCGGAAGGGGTTGCGTCCGCTGGGAGCGCGATGAACTCCTGGAGCAACCGGGCCCAGGCGAACTCGTCCTCGTACTCCTCTTCGCCCTGCTGGGAGGAGGAGACCCGGCACAGGTCGCGGGCGAGTTCCCAATACCCGCCGGCCACTGCCCCCAGCAGCGAAGCATTGTCGGAGGCGGGCGGTAGGTCCGCGCCCCGGGCTCGCAGGTGGATGAGCAACCGGCGCCAGTTCTCCGCCGAGCAGGCCAGTTGGTAGAAGAAGTGCTGGGGGCTCCCGTCGAGCAGCAGGGTCGTCACGCCCTGGGTGTGGAAGTGCACGCAGGCCTCGCGCACCAATCCCACGAGTTCTTCCACTGTTCCGTCCGCCAGCACTTCCGGGAAGGCGTCGTCGAAGAGGATGTCGAGCGAGTCCGCGGCTTCTTCCCTGATGCCTGCGAGGTCGAACTCCATCACTCCTCCTCGAGGTGCATGAAGGAGCCGTCCCAACCTTCCGCCGCGAACAGTCGGTAGCCGGTGACCTTGCCAGCCTTGAGGGCGTCGGCCACGACCTGGTCGATGACGTACTCCCGCATCAGGGGCTTGAAGCGGAAGAAGCGGGCACGCGGGGAGATGGCTTCCTTCTTCAGGATGAGCGTGCGGACCCTATCAATCTCGCGCTCGTCGAAAGGCTCCTTGTCATAGACGGACTTCTCCAGGTCGATGCCGTCCTCCCCACCCAGCGGGTGGATGATGAAGTACTCGGGCCCCACGACCTTGTCCTTGTGGTCCTTCACCGCCACAGGCAGGTATTCGCAGTTATCCACCCCCACCGAGTCGAGGATGTCCTTCACCTTCTTCGAAGCAATGATCAGGCTCAGCGTGGTGGCTACGAAGTCGAAGAGCTTCCGGTGTTTGGGGAAGTTCCTGGAGAATTTCAAGGTGGCCCCCGCTGGGAACTGCGCGGCCTGACTCTGTCCCTCGAAGAGGCGCCACTTGGACGGCGCGTCCGCGACGTAGGTTTCGATGACGCCACCGGGGTTGCTGAGGGTGTCGAGCATCCAGAACGTCCGGTTGTCGGTCGTCATCAGTTCATCGCTCCCTCCGGGAAGCGCCTGCGCCGCCCGGTACTCTTTCGCTTGCCCTTGGAAATGAACTTCACCAGGTTGTCCTTGGGGCGCTTGCCCTGCAGGTACAGTTTGACCGATTCCCTGCCCAGATCCTTGAGCTTGTCCCAGAGTTCATCCTCGACTCGGGTCAGCTTGTCGACGATCTGTGCGTAGAACGCCGCGTGAGGTTTGTCACTTTCCCGGGCCTTCTTGATCATGTCCTTGACGCCTTCCAACCGCCGTCTGGCGTACTTGAGGTACTCGGAGTGCCCGCCAAGATGCGCCAGCAGGCAATGCGGTGGCACATCCCAGGTGGGCAGCGGAACGATGTTGTGCCCGTTGTTCACGTCGTAGCCCGACGCGCGAATCAACTCCTGCTCATCATCGGTGAAGTGGGCTTCATCCCGGCTGTCGAAGACCTCGATGGGGATGAGGTGGTGTGCCACCCACCGGTACGGAGTGGAAGCCGAGAAGAAGAAGTAGAGCTCCGCCGTCGTCTTGTGGGTGAGCTTCTTCGCCAGGAAGAACCGCTTGTCCCTGCCGGGGAAGCCGCCGGGCTCGGGGAATTCGAAGCACGCCTGCCACTTCGCACGGTCCTTCACGATGGCCCAGACCGGGCGCTGCTCCGCGAGCTTCTCCACCTTCTCCAGCATCGCCTTCTTCCTGGCGTCGTCGCATCCCGTGAACAGGAAGTCGAAGGGCCACTGGTTGTAGCGGTCCCGGCCTCCGTGCTTGTGCACGTACGCGGGCCCCCGGTACTGGGCGTGTCCCCGGCGCTTGAGCGGATCCGGCGTGCTCGCGTGCTCGGACTCCTCCTTCGCCTGGGCTTCCAGTTCCTGGATGAGCTGCTTGGGGTAGGCAGGGTCCTCCAGCTCCGGAAACTTCTCGTGCTTGAAGGTGCCCTCATCGACGTTGCTGAAGCTGAACTCGCTGAAGCGGGTCCTCTTCGGGGTTCCACCCTTCCCGGAGCTGCTCATGCACGACCTTCCTTCTCCGAAGTGGACAGCAGGATGGCGGCCCGGAGCGGCTGTCTGTCTTCCGATGTGAGCACCACACCCGAGCGCACCCGTGCATAGCCGCGCTCGAACCCCCGAAGCACCACACAGACGCCCAGGGCCCCCGAGACGACTCCCGTCTCACCGAAGCCGAGCGCCGGAAACCAGGAGCGCTCAAGCCTCCACTCCGGGCGCCACATGCGCAGGTGCAGGAGCAGGCCACCCCATTCCTGGGCCCGCCGCTGCTCTCCGTTGTAGTCACTCACCAGCAACGGTTCCTCCGAAGCGGACGCTCCGGGCGGCAGCACCCGCTCCACGCAGGCCGCCAGATCACGGCCATCGGCCCGCTCGGGCTCGGAGGATTCCAGGACGCACACGTCGTCGAGGAGGACCGGCGCAGGGGCTCGGGAGTCCAGACGTCCCTTCACAGGCCGGAGCAGCAGCGCGACCCCGGCCTCTCCCGGAATGAACCCGACGGGATGGTCCTCCGTCTTGAGGCACCTTCGCAGGGCAAGGGAATGCAGGGTCGGAGGTGAGAGCAGGCTGTCCACCGCGACCACCAGGCAGGCCTTCGCTTCGCGGGAGCTGATGACCTCCCGCGCGGCCTGGAGCGCTCGGGCAAAGGCCACATGGCCTCCCATGAAGCAGCGCCATCCGCCCCGCCAGACCACTCCGAGGTTGTCGAAGGCCTGCTTCAAGATGAACGTGCCGAGCACGTCGCGCCGCCGCGTCGCGTCCTCGCGCAGCTCGGGACGCATCGGGAAGTCACGCTCCAGGGCATCCGGAAGCACCAGGAAGAGCGGCGTGTCAGCACCCAACTCCTGGAGCGACACCCGGCCCTGGAGGTCCAGAAGCGTCTCATGAAGGATGGCGATGAGCCTGCCGGCAGCGGAAAAGCCAAAGGTGACATCTGGAATGGCACACGTCACCAGGGGAGCCGGGGCGTTGTCTCCCTCTGGGAAGTACTGGAACTCACGCGACGCACGGGCATGCGTCAGCCCCGCCCGAAATGCAGCACAGGCCGTGATGAGGGGCCCCAGGCACGAACTCATCGCGGCGGCGGCAATCTCCAGCCTCATGGGGAAAAGATAGGCGGATGCTGGAATTCACCTCAAGGCGAGGAATAACAATGCCTGTCCAGACGGAGACTACGACAGGCCATGTTCGCGGCCATCCGGTGCGGACGAACGCTCGCTCCGCCCCCCCTACCTCCCGCCGGGACGAGCACCCACTCCCTGCATGCGCCGGGAGCAGCCCTCGCCCTGTCCGTCGCCAGGGATGGCGTCCCCCAGCGCGGGTCCCTACCTCTTGAAGACAAGGAGGACCTCTATGTCCGTGCGGACCCTGGTGGCAGGAATCAAGGAGAAGCGGCGCGTGGGTGCCCATGCGGCCCAACCCAGTATGCAGGCCAGCAAGGGCCGCAAGACGCTGGCGCACGACGACGAGGCGGAGCTGTTGCGGCAGAAGGACTTGAAGCGCGTGACACTGGGCCCCGCCGCGGGCGACCACGGCCCCAAGCGCAACAACCGCGGCACCGGGATCCGGGGCCGCAAGAAGGCGCCCAGCCAGATCCACATCAAGAGCGAGGGTGGACCGCACAACCGCTCCGGGCTGCACGGAGGCTGAGACTTCCGCCCCACGCTGCATGCTGGAGAAAGACGACGCCCCGCGTGGGAGACGAAGTCCCTCTTTCCGGGGGACCGCCTTCCACCGCGGGGCGCGGTGCTTCGGGGATGGAGCGCCGGTCAGTAACCGACGTAGGCGCCGCCGCCGTTGAGACCCTTGATGCCGGGGACGTTGGACACCGAGCCGTAGCGCTCGATGGAGTAGCGAACGGCCGCGATGATGTTGTCCACCGGGTTGCGGATGTTGTCGTGGCCGGGGAGCTTGTGCGCGTCGAACGTCGGCTGGATGGTCTGCATCAGGCCGATGGAAGGCGTGCCCTTCTGCGCGTTGGAGTCCCAGTTGTTGATGGCGTTCGGGTTGCCGCTGGACTCGTGCTCGATGATCTTGGCGATGTCCTGGGGGTTCATCTTGTCCGCCGGGATGCCGTTCGCCTTGAGGATGTCCGTCGCCTGCTTGATCCAATCACCGACCTGGCCGGGAGGCATGTCGCCCACGGGCTCGGCGCCGCTGGAGCCCTGGGTCTGCTGGGTGCCGCCGGTCAGGTCCGGACCCTTGGGGCCCGCGCCTTCCGCCTGGAACTCGTCCTTGGCGCCCGGGATGGTGAGCTTGGCGTCCGCGAGGATGAGGTCGGCGTTCTTGATGTTCGGGTTCGCCTTCATCAGCGAACCGACGTCGGTGTTGAACCGCTTGGCCAGCGCGCCCAGCGTGTCGCCCGACTTGATCCGGTAGTCACCCATGTGAAGAACCTCGCGATTGCCGAAAACCGTTATGCCTGATTGTCGGCCCCCTACTTGCGGAGTTGCGCCTACATTTGCGGTTTTGTGGGTGGTTTCACGCGGAGTCAGACTTTGACCGACCCGCTGGAATCCTGCACCGGGGCTGTCGCCGCAGGAGCCCCATCAGCACGGCCAGGGCGACGGTGCCCAGGGACCCAGGGGCCGCTGCGCAGCCTCCTCCGCTCACGGAGGGGGAGCCTCCATTGGAAGGCAGGGGGTCGGAGATGGCTTCGCAGGGGGTGAAGCAGCGGCAGGCGTCGTCCCCTTCCACCTCCAGCCGGGCGCACACGCCCTGTGCGCCACACGCGGCGTCCTCCGAACACGACGCGCCGTAGGTCCCCGCCTGGAGCGCGGGAAGCAGGCACCGGGCGGGAGCGTCCCCGGCCGCGACGCAGAGGAGGCCGGCGGGGCACTCGGCGTCGGTGGCGCAGGCCTCCTGGCAGAGAGCGTCCAGGGGCAGGGGCGAGGGGGCTGGCGGGGGCGCGGCTTCGTCCAGGAAGGGTTGGAGGAAGTCCGCCAGCGCGTCCGCCCGCACCTGGACCGCCTCCGAACGGCAGGCCACATCCCCACTCACGGTGAGGCCCCAGAGCACCTCGTTCCCCTGGGGGCCGCCCAGCACCGGGCCGCCGCTGTCGCCCACGCAGGTCATCGCCGGGGAGGGGCCCGCCTGGAAGGACGCTGCCTGCACGCCGGTCACCTGGAGCAGGCCCTGACGCCGCTGGCCCGAGGGCCGGGCCGCATCCTTCGTGTCCCCGTAGCCCACCACCCGCACGAGGCTCCCCTCCACCAGCGGGGGGTCCTGTCCGCCAGGCAGCCGGTAGGGCGGGACACCCTCCACGGGCGTCGCCAGCCGCAGCAGGGCCGCGTCCCAGGCGTGGGTGGCCGGGGCATAGGAGGGGTGGGCCACGGCCCGGGTGACGCGCACGAACCGACCTTCGGGCCCAGGAGCTCCGGACTCCGGAGGCAAGGACGGCCCGAGGAAGACCTCGTAGGGCCCCGCCTCTCCGAAGAGGGCCAGGCAGTGCGCCGCCGTCAGCACCACGTCCGGGGCGATGAGGGCGCCTGAACAGAGGAGCACCGGCGGCTCCCCGGCACAGCGCGTGCGCCGGGCCACCAGCGCCACCGCCGCCCCGTCCCCGGGCGCGTCCGTGCCCTGGACGACCCCCTGGGCCTGGGAGTCCGGCCGGGTGGATTCCTCGGGCCCGGAAACGGGCAGGCAGGCGAGCATGAGGAAGGCGACGAGCGCAACCGCCCCGGGGGGTTGGCAGCCTGTCGGGTCCCTGGCGGACGCGGTGGACCGTTTCGCCATGGGGCGCATCATAGATAACAGGGGGTCGTGGGAATGGGTCAGCTCCCGCGTTACCTTGCCTTGGGGGGTCGTGAACCGGATAGAGTCCGTTGCACGTCTCCCTGCCCACCCGGCCAGAAGGCGTGCTTCATGACGCTCCTCGGGCCGGAGGTCTACCGGTCCGATCGGGAGTCAGACAGGCTGCCTGCCTGCCGTTCTTGCCGTTTGGGCCTGCCGCATTGAAGGGCCCGCCACATCTTCACGGGTGGTGGGTCTGCAACCCTTTTTGGAGGATGTTCACATCATTCGCGAACAGAAGAGTCGCGGTCCCAACAGGGACCAGAGAACCAACCGCCGCATCCGCGCGCGGGAAGTCCGTGTCGTCGGCGCGAACGCCGAGCAGTTGGGCGTCATGCCCATCGAAGCAGCGCTGAAGCTTGCCCAGGAGCAGGGACTCGACCTCGTCGAAGTCAGCCCCATGGCCAAGCCGCCAGTCTGCAAGATCATGGACTACGGCAAGTTCAAGTACGAGGAGAAGAAGAAGGCCTCGGACGCGAAGCGCACACAGGTGGTCATCCAGCTCAAGGAAGTGAAGCTCCGTCCCAAGACGGAGGAGCACGACTACGAGTTCAAGGTGCGCAACACCCGCCGGTTCATCGAAGAGGGCAACAAGGCCAAGGTCGTCATCCAGTTCCGCGGGCGTGAAATCACGCACAAGGAGTTGGGCAGCGCCATCCTCGATGACGTCATCAAGGACCTGAAGGACGTGGCCGTCGCCGAGCAGATGCCGCGCATGGAAGGCCGGCAGATGTTCATGATCCTCGCGCCGACGCCGAAGGTCGCGCAGAAGGCCCGTGAGCTGACGCGTCAGGCTGCGGCGGCCGTCCGCAAGTCCTCGCCGCCGACCCAGAAGAAGCCGCACCCCGAAGGTGGCCATCCCGCCGCGGAGAGCGCTTCCACCGCGCCCGCCGAAGCCGAGGAGACCGGTACCAGCGACGACGCCGACACGGGCGACGAGCAGGACACCGCGACCGCGACGACGTAGCCGCTCGCGCGAACGGGCTTCGCGTCTCCCCTTCCTCGTGAAGATGGGAGACGCGCCCACGGGCGGTGCCCCTCGGGATGACTCCCAGGGACCCGCCCGCGCCCGTCGTCCGGGCCTGCTTCCACGTCCCGCGCGTCGCGGGGGGACACGTTCCCCCCGCTAGAAGCGCAGGACCCGCGTGCGCCGGCGACGCCCCCACTCCATCAGGATGAGCGTCATCCCCACCGCGAGCATCGCGCTGGCACCGCCACACCCGGCGGCCATCGCCTGCTGCGACGGGCCCGTCAGGGCGCTGTCCAACATGCCCACGTCCTGGGGCGGGTCGAAAGAGGACGGTCCGCCGGAGCCTCCGGTGGCGGCCAACCGCCGGTCGTCTTCCCCGGACGCTTCCTTCGCGGCCACCGGCTGGGACTTGAGCGACGACGCGCTGGTGGAGAAGAAGGACAGCCGGATGCTGGAGCCGGATGACGGCTCGATGCCGAAGAAGCACACCAGCGGCACGCCCGAGGGCAGCACCTCCGGCGCGGCCGGGTAGCCCGCGAAGCCGGACACCGACGCGAGCTCCTTCCCCACCCCCGGCTTGCCACTGGAGGAGAGCGCGCGGACCCACAGCCGGTAGCCGCTGCCGTCGCTCCGGGGCTGGTTGTAGAAGAGGTACACGGCGCTGCCCACGCGGGTGAGCGCGGGCTGCGTGGCCCAGTCCCCGTCGTCCAGCACGCGCACCGCGGCGCCGAACGCGCTGCCGTTGAAGTGGCGGTAGTTGAGCCGCTCGGAGTTGTCCTTGTAGACGACGTGCAGGCCGCCCTTGGCGTCCGCCACCGCGCTCATCGCGGCCCCATGGTAGATGCCGTCGGAGAAGGCGGTGCGCGTGGAGGACCAGGTGGACAGCGACGCGCTGTCATCGCGGATCCGGTAGTGCGTGGTGTCGTGGCCGTCGTGGGAGCTCCACAGCACCATCATCCGGCTGCCCAGGCTGATGAGTCGCCCACCGCCGCGCTTCGGGATGTCGCGCGCGAGCGCGGACTGTTCGCGGAAGGTGGAGCCGCCGTCGCTGCTCACCGCGAGGGTCAGCGTGTTGCGGGCGTCCTTCTCCCGGAAGAAGGCCTGCACCCACAGCCGGCCCTTCGAGTCGCGCGCCAGCTCCGCGCGGTAGTACGCGGTGCTGGAGCTGGTGGAGTCGAAGACGCGCACGGCGGTCTGGGGACTCCAGCGGCCCTTGGACGCGCTGTAGCGCCACCACTGGAAGTACACGTCCCGGCTGGTGGAGCCGCCAATGCCCGTGCTGTCCGGCGTCTCCACCGCGTAGACGAGCGCCACGTCCTGGCCCACCGCGATGAGGTCCGCGCGGTCATACGCGGAGCCGTCGTGGATGGCGCCCTCCAGCTTCCAGGTGCCGCCGCCGTTGTCGCTGCGGAACATGCGCAGCCCGTGCCCGTCCAGCCCGCCCTGTTGCACGGCGGCGAGCAGCACGGAGCCCTCGCTGCGAGACACCCGGACGATGTGCCGGTGCGCGGGCAACGTCAGCGCGTTGCCGCCCCGCACCGGAAGGGCCGATGGGGGTGTCGCGGCCGTCATGCCCGTCAGTAGCAATCCCGTGAGTACCGCCCAACCCATTCCAGTCCCCCTCCGTTGGATTCCTGGCGGAAAGCTGGTGCGCCGGGACGGTCTGGAGAAGCTGGGAGAAATCGGGGCGTCGTCTGCCTGTCTGCCCTTCGGCGGGCACCCGCGCGGGCGTGTTGCGCGGCGGCGGACGTCTTTTGGTGAACGACAGGCCGCGGATCAGCCGCGCGCTGTCGCCCGTCCACCGATTTGCGCGCCCGCGTCGGGGGGCAGGCGGCGGAAGAGGGGCCCGGCCAGAGAAGATACGAGCCCGATGGCGAGGAAGGGCAGCAGGAACCGGTCCGGCGTGAGGCGCACGTCCCCGCCGCCTCGGGCCACGTGCAGCATCAGGCCGCCGAAGCTGATGCCCACGCTCAGCGCCATCTGCTGTGTCACCACGGCCAGCGTGGACGCGCTGCTCACCGCCTCCCTGGGGAGGTCCGCGTAGGCCACCGTGTTCGTGGCGGTGAACTGCAACGAGCGCATGAAGCCACTGCAGATGAGCGTGCCGATGATGAAGGGGATGGGCGTGCTCATCCGGAAGAAGGCGGGCACGGCCGTCAGCGCGGCGGTGAGCAGGTTGGAGATGATGAGCGTCTTGCGGAAGCCCACGCGCCGGATGAGCACGGGCGCCACGGGCTTGCACGCGAAGGCCCCCATGGACGTGCCAATGGTGACGAGCCCCGCCTCCAGTGGGCCCCACCCCAGGCCCACCTGGAAGAGCAGCGGCAGGAGGAAGGGCGTCGCGCCCAGGCCCATGCGCACCAGGGCGCCGCCCAGCATGCTGGCGCGGAAGGTGGGCACCTGGAGCAGGCGCAGGTTGAGCACCGGACGCGGCGTGCGCAGCGCGTGTCGCACGTAGGCGGCCAGCGCCCCCACAGCCACCAGCGCGATGCCCAACTGCGCGGGCCACGGCACCAGGCCGATGCCCGCCGTCTCCGCCGCGCCCATCAGCGTGGTGATGGCGACCACCGCCAGGGCGAAGCCCTTCTTGTCGAAGGGGCCCGGGTCGGGCTGTTTCAGCACAGGCACGAAGCGCGCCACGGCCCACATGCCCAGCAGGCCCACCGGCACGTTGATGAAGAAGATCCACGGCCAGTCCGCGACGCCCAGGATGAAGCCCGCGAGCGGAGGGCCCAGCAGTGGCCCCACCAGCGCGGGCATGGTGAACCAGCTCATCGCGGACACCAGCCTTTCGCGCGGCGCCGAGTTGACGATGATGAGCCGGCCCACGGGCGTCATCAGCGCGCCGCCAAGCCCCTGCAACGTGCGGAAGAGCACGAGCTGCCCCAGGGACCGGGAGAAGCCGCACAGCACGGAGGCCGTCAGGAACACGCCCATGGCCACCATGAAGACGCGGCGCGGACCGTAGCGGTCGGCGATCCACCCGCTCGCGGGCGCGAGCACCGCCAGGGCGAGGATGTACGAGGTCAGCGCGAGCTTGAGGTGGACCGGATCCGTGCCGAAGGCCACCGACAGCGTGGGCAGCGCGGTGGACAGCGCCGTGGAGTCCAGAAACTCCATGAACAGCGCACTGGCCACCGCGATGGATGCCAGCCGGGAGCCTCGGGTGGAGCGGCCAGGTCCGGTGGATGCGGTCGCGGTGGAGACGGACACGTCCTTTTCTATGCGCATGCCGCGCCGCGCCTGTCACGTACGCCCGGCAGGTGGGTCCCTGAAACCAGAAGCGAGCGTACTCAGAGCCCTCAGCGTCGGCGGCCCATGCCCTCGGGAACACCGGCCGTCCTCCCGGTGGGCGGGCGGGCAGGCGGCGACCCATGGCCCGAATCCTTCCGGCGCACCGAAGCCTTCGGGCATCGAGCGCGGAGCTTCCCTCCGGACTGGAGGCGGCGGCGTCAGGGCTCGGGCGGTTCGTTCCGGGCGGCCTCGGTGAGCAACCGGGCCTCCTCGCGCAGCTCATCCAGCCGGACGCGGTGACGCTGGAGCAGCGCCTCCACCTGTTCGATGCGCGCCGAGTCCCCCCGCGCCCGGGCCTCCTGCTTCTCCCCTTCCAGCCGCGTCACGTCCCGCCCTAGCAACGACGTGATGTGCTCCGTCTTCTCCAGCTTCCAGCGCGCTGTCTGCGGCTGTTCCTCCTCGATGGGGTCGTTGGGCTGCGCGGGGGCGTTGGCCACCTCCGGCTCCGGAGGCACGTCCCCGGGACTCGGGGGCACCACCGTGGCGTGAGGTTGCTCGGGCGCGGTCGCGCGCACCGGCGCCGTCCGCTTCGGCGCGACCACCGCCGCCTCAACGGGCCTGGGGGCTTGATGGAACTCCGGGGGCAGCGAGGGAGGAGCGCCCGTCTCCCGGGACGTCAGGAACGCGATGCCAATCACCACCGCTCCCACCAGGCCCGCGCCCCCCACCAGCATCACCCGCTCACGGCGTCGCATCGTCCGTACCCCTCACAAGCCCCTCGGGCCCTTCACAGCCGCAGGCGCCAGCCTTCCGACTGCCGCTCCACCCGGAAGAAGTACGGCTCCTGCCGCTCCTTCCCTCCCTGTGACACGCGCGCCCGCACGAGCACCGCGTTCGGGTCGCGGCCATCCACCTTCGCTTCGACGATGTCCACCAGATGCAGGTCGTGCTCGCGCAGGTCCTTCACGCTGTCCTCGCACGAAGGCAGGCCCTGGCCTTCCACCAGCATCGGGCCCAGCACCGCGCAGTCACCCGAGGGCAGGGCCTGGAAGAAGCGGCGCACCACCGCCTCCCCGGCCTCCACCTTCGCGGACGTCGCGGACGTGCAGGCGGGCGCGGCGAGCCACAGCCCCACCGCCCCCACCACGTATCGCGTCACGCGTCCCATCCGCCTTCAGTAGCAGTTGGGCGCGAACAGCTCGTCGTCCGTGGCGGACACGAACTGGTCGTCGCACCAGCCGCTCGCCAGCACGTGCCCGTTGCGCACGCAGCCGTCGTGGTTCGTCGCGTCCACCGTGTACTGCGTGTCACCGCCGCAGCCGCTGCCGCTGCGGCCGAAGCAGTTGCCCATCACCTTGGGGCGCGACCAGTGGTCCGGCTCACCGCACACCCAGGTGCTGCCGTTCATGTAGTACTCGTCGCCGTTGCACGTCGTGTGGTCTCCCAACTGGGCGATCTGCTGGTTGCGCGCGTTGTCGAAGCCGCCCTTGTCGCAGTCGTGCTTCGCGTACGAGTACCAGTTGTACGTGCCGCCGCAGCTGCCCACGTTCTTGCCGCCACACTTCGCGTAGCTGCACAGCATCGTGTAGCCGCGGTTCTGCTCGCCCATCACCGTGCGCTTCAGCGTGACGCTGGTGGGGTTCTGCGCCCACATGCCCACCGCGCGCCGCAGATACATGGCCTCCGGCGTCGCCGCGTCGCCCGCGGGCAGGCCCTGGTTGAGCGCCTGGTAGAAGGCCGCCAGCACGTCGCGGTCCGCGTCCACCACCTGCGTGTCCTGCGCGTTCTGGTCCGCGAAGCCATCCAGCGTGGACACACCCGAAGCGGGGTCCATCAGGCCGGTGAGCGTCAGGCCGTGCGTGCGCACCTCCAGCCGGTACACCCCGGGCTCCACCTCCCGGGAGGAGAAGGACACGTCCTGCCCCCAGGTGCCCCGGGTCAGGCCTGCCTCCGAGCTGAGCGTCAGCCCTTCGGGGGAACCGGGAGCAGCGGACGGGACGTCCGCCCCCGCGCCACCACAGCCCCACAACAGCAACGCCGCGACCGCACCGAGTGCCTTGCGCATCTGTCTGTCAACCTCCGGCCAGGAGACCTGCTTGGACAACGAAGCAGCCGCTGGAGTACCGGGCGGCCGGGCGCCGCTCAAGGCGAGGTGCGTCACGGTGGGGAGGCAGGCTCCAGGACCCACCCCCTGAGGGCAGGCCCGCCGTTCACGGCGGACAGGCGCGCAGGGGCGGGGATGTGGCATGACGGGCCGGCGTTTCGCGTCGTCCCTTTTGGAGGAAGTCCCTTTGAAAATCCCCGCGCTCACCGTCATCGCGGCGCTCGCCGCGACGGGTTGCTCCAACGGCAGCATCAAGAACAACCGCGAGGCCCAGGCCCGCATCGCGGCCAACGCGTCCAAGCCCCAATTGGAGCCCTTCAAGGGCTCCGAGCCGCTGGCCGGCACGCCAGACACCTTCAAGGCCCTGTGCAAGGCGGACCTGGAGCGCGCACAGGCGCAGGTGGTGGCGCTCAAGAAGTTGGACGCGAAGTCGAACGGGCAGGCGGTGCTCAAGGCCTACGACGAAGCGCAGACGGCCATCATGAACGCGGCCAACCGCGCGAGCCTCACCCAATCCGTGCACCCGGATCCCGCCCTGCGCGACGCGTCCCGTGAGTGCGAGCAGCAGGTGGACGCGGCCAACGTGGCGGTGTCCCAGGACCGCGGCGTCTATGACGCGCTGTCGCTGGTGGACCTGTCCAAGGCGGACGCGCCCACGCAGCACTGGGTGAGCCGCGCGCTGCTGGAGTTCCGCCGCGTCGGCGTGGACCGCGACGAGCCCACGCGCCAGAAGGTGAAGGAGCTCAACGAGGAGATCCTCAAGCTGGGCCAGCAGTTCGGCAAGAACATCGCGGAGGACATCCGCAAGGTGGCCTTCACGCCCAAGGAGCTGGACGGGCTGCCGGAGGACTACAAGAAGGCGCACGCGCCGGGCGCGGATGGCAAGGTGGTCATCACCAGCAACTACCCGGACTACTTCCCGTTCATGACGTACGCGAAGAACGCCAAGGCGCGCGAGAAGCTGTGGCGCGCCTACCGGCAGCGCGCGTTCCCGAACAACCAGGCGGTGCTCGCCCAGCTCATCGAGAAGCGCAACGAGCTGGCGACGCTGCTGGGGTACGCGAACTGGGCGGCCTTCACCACCGAGACGCGGATGACGCGCACGCAGCAGGCGGCTGCGGACTTCATCGACCAGTTGGCGCAGTCCACGGAGGCCCGCGCGAAGAAGGAGATGGCGGAGCTGCTGGCGCGCAAGAAGAAGGACGTGAAGGGCGCCACCGTGGTGGAGCCGTGGGACCACGACTACTACGAGGACCGGGTGCGCGCGGAGCGCTTCGGCTTCGACTCGCAGACGGTGCGTCCCTACCTGGAGTACGCCCGGGTGAAGGACGGCGTGATGGGCATCACCTCCAGCCTGTGGGGCGTGACGTTCCAGCCGGTGAAGGACGTGAAGACGTGGCACACGGACGTGGAGGCCTACGACGTGCTGGAGGGCGGCAAGCCCCTGGGCCGCGTCTTCCTGGACATGCACCCGCGCGACGACAAGTACAAGCACGCGGCGCAGTTCGACCTCATCACCGGTGAAGCCGACAGGCGTCTGCCGGAGGCCGTGCTGGTGTGCAACTTCCCGCGCCCCGGCGACCTGATGACGCACGACGAAGTGGAGACGTTCTTCCACGAGTTCGGCCACCTGATGCACACCGTCTTCTCCGGTCACCAGAAGTGGACGCCCATCTCCGGCATCTCCACCGAGCGCGACTTCGTGGAGACGCCGTCCATGCTGCTCCAGCAGTGGGCGCAGCAGCCGGAGGTGCTCAAGAGCTTCGCCAAGCACCATGAGACGAACGAGCCCATCCCCGCGGAGCTGGTGGAGAAGCTGCGCGCGTCGAAGGAGTTCGGCCAGGGCCTGTGGGCACGCCGGCAGTTGTTCCTGTCCGCGGTCAGCCTCCAGTACTACTCGCGCGCGCCGGGCTTCGACACGTCCGCCGTCCTCTCCGAGCTGCAGAAGAAGCTCAGCCCCTTCCGCCACGAGTACCGCGACGGCACCCACTTCGAGGTCGCCTTCGGGCACCTGGATGGGTACTCGGCCGCGTACTACACGTACCTGTGGTCGTACGTCATCGCGAAGGACCTGGAGTCGGAGTTCCAGAAGGCCGGCTACCTGGACCGGGACACGGCGATGAAGTACCGCCACACCGTGTTGGATCCGGGCGGCTCCAAGCCCGCCGCTGACCAGGTGAAGGACTTCCTCGGCCGGCCCTACGCCTTCGATGCCTTCCGCGCCTACCTGGACGGCAGCGCGAAGACGACGGGCACCGCGAAGGACTCGCAGTAGCCGTCGGCCGTGGCGCGGTGGCCTCCTTGGCCACCGCGTCGCCCGCCTGACCCGCCCCGCAGGGCTGGAGTCGGCGCGGCGCCCACGCGACCCACACACCGCCCCTCATCGCGGAACTTCTCTTCCCTTCCGGAACCGCACCGGTCGCGCACCCCTGCCCCGGGGATGGAGCCCGCCGTCGGCCCGTCAACGCCGAGGGGCTGGTGAGGCTTTTGCTTGAAGCGCGCTCGCCACGGACTCGTGGGGAGGCCCGGTTCAGGAGGACGCGACGTGACAGCCTGTCGTCAAAGGCGGAGTCGGAGCTGGCGGGGGATGGGGCTCGCGGTGTTGCTGCTCGCGAGCTGCGACGCCTCCGTGCCCCGGGCACGCGTGCTGCCTGGACCGGACGCAGCGCGCCCGGTGGATCCGCAGGACGTCCTGTGCCGCTCCCAGTCGCGCGACCCGGGTCGCGTCACCCTGCACCGCCTCAACCGCGCCGAATACGACAACACCGTGCGCGACCTGCTGGGCGACACGAGCGCGCCCGCGCGCGACTTCCCACCGGACGACCACGGCTTCGGCTTCGACAACAACGCGGACGTGCTCAGCATGTCCCCGCTGTTGATGGAGAAGTATTCGCACGCGGCGGAGCAGCTGGTGGAGCGCGCGTGGGCGAAGGGCACGCTGCGCACCTGTGCGCTGGACACCGGGGCGCCGGAGGCGTGCGCGCGCGACCTGCTGCGGACCTTCGCGCGGCGCGCCTGGCGAAGGCCTGTGTCCGAGCAGGAGGTGGAGGGGCTCGTCGGCTTCATCGCGGTGGCTCGGCAGCAGGGCGACGCGCCGGAGGTGGGGGTGAAGCTGGCCCTGCGCTCGGTGCTGGTGTCGCCGCACTTCCTCTTCCGCGTGGAGCTGGACCCCGTGTCCCCGTCCCACGCGCAGCACCCCATCAGCGACCTGGAGCTGGCCAGCCGCCTGTCGTACTTCCTCTGGAGCAGCATGCCGGATGAAGCGCTGCTGACGGCAGCGGAGGGCGGTCGGCTGCGCGACCCCGCGGTGCTGGAGGCGCAGGTGCGGCGCATGCTGGCGGACCCCAAGGCCCGGGCGCTGGTGGACAACTTCGCCGGGCAGTGGCTCTACACGCGCGCGCTCGACTTCGCCCAGCCGGAGGCGCGCTACGGCTTCGACGAACCGCTGCGCCAGGCGATGCGGGAGGAGACGAAGCTGCTCTTCCAGGAGTTCATCACCGGAGACCACCGGCTCAAGGACCTGCTGGACGTTCCCTTCACCTACGTGAACGACCGGCTGGCGAAGCACTACGGCCTGCCCCCCGTGGGCACCGACGCGATGACGCGCGTGAGCCTGGAGGGCCACCCGGAGCGCTCGGGCCTCTTCGGCAAGGGCGCGCTGCTCACCGTCACCGCCAACGCGGACCGCACCTCCCCGGTGAAGCGCGGCGTCTGGGTGCTGGAGCAGTTGCTGTGCAAGGGCCCTCCGCCCCCACCGCCTGACGCGGGCGGCCTGGCGCCGGCGGTGGACCCCACGCTCAACATCAAGGAGCGCATGTGGCAGCACCGCGCGGACCCCACGTGCGCGGGGTGCCACACGCTGATGGATCCGCTGGGCTTCGGCATGGAGAACTTCGACCCGGTGGGGCGCTGGCGCGTGAAGGAAGAGGGCGGTGCGATGGTGGACCCCAGCGGGGAGCTGCCCGGAGGCAAGGTGTTCAACGGCGTGGTGGAGATGCGCGCCGTGGTGAAGCAGGACCCGGCCCTGTCCGCGTGCATGACGCGGCACCTGCTGTCCTACGCGCTCGGCCGGGGCGCGGAGCCGGAGGACCACTGCAACGTGCGCGACATCTCCCAGCAGGCCGAAGCCCAGGGCGGCCGACTCACCGACTACATCCTCGCCATCGTCCGCAGCGACGCGTTCCAGAAACGGGGTGGCGAAACGGAAGGTTCCACGCCATGAGCCGCCAGCCTCTCCTGTCTCGTCGGACCCTCTTGCGCGGCATGGGCGCGCTGATGGCGCTGCCCCTGCTGGAGGGCATGCGCCCCGGCGTGGCCCGAGGCGCGGCCGCACCGGCCCCGCGCCGCTTCGCGGTCTTCTACACGCCCTGCGGCATCCACATGCCCAAGTGGACGCCCGCGGGCGTGGGCGCGGACTGGTCCCTGACGCCCACGCTCGCGTCCCTGGCGCCCGTGAAGGACGACGTGCTGGTGCTGAGCGGGCTGGACAACCTGCCGGGCAAGCCCGACGGCGACGGGCACCACGCCGCCGCGACGTCCGCGTTCCTGAGCTGCGTGAAGGCCCTGAAGACGGAGGGCTCCAACATCCGCACCGGCATCTCCATGGATCAGCTGATGGCGAATGCGCTGGGCAAGGCCACGCGCTTTCCGTCGCTGGAGCTGGGCATCGACCAGGGCAAGGGCATTGGCAACTGCGACTCCGGCTACGCGTGCCCGTACGCGAACAACATCGCGTGGGCGGGGCCCTCCACGCCCGTGCCCAAGGAGACGAAGCCCCGCGCCGCCTTCGAGCGGCTGTTCGCGGACTTCGACCCCGACGCCACCCAGGCGGAGCTGGCGAAGCGGCGTGCATATGGCCTGAGCATCATCGACGCCGTGCGCGCCGACGCGAAGGCGCTGGAGGGCCGGCTGGGTACCACCGACCGGCGCAAGCTGGACGAGTACTTCACCGGCGTGCGCGAGCTGGAACTGCGCGTCAACGCGATGGAGGGCGCCGGCCCCACGTGTGGCGCGGGCGTGGCCCCCGTGGACACGATGGACGTGCGCGAGAAGACGAAGGCGATGATGGACCTCATCGTGCTCGCGTTCCAATGCGACCTCACCCGCACGTGCACCTTCATGCTGGGCAACGCGCGCAGCCAACGCGTGTATTCGTTCCTGGGCCTGTCCGGTGAACACCACGCGTACTCGCACCACCAGAAGGCCCAGGCCAACTACGACGCGCTGGCCAAAATCGACAAGTGGGAGGTGGAGCAGTACGCGTACCTCCTCCAGCGCATGAAGGGCGTGCAGGAGGGGGAAGGAACGCTGCTGGACCACAGCGCGGTGTACTTCTCCAGCGAGGTCGCCGACGGCAACATGCACGAGCACAAGAACCTGCCCATCCTCCTCGCGGGACGCGCGGGCGGGGCCCTCTCCCCGGGCCGGCACGTGCAGTACGGGGACGTGCCGCTGGCGAACCTCTACATCTCCCTGCTGAACATGTTCGGCGTGCCCGTGAGCACCTTCGGGGATGGCACGGGACCCCTGACCGGGCTGGGCGGGTAGCGCACGGGAGCAGGCACCCGCTCGGGCACCCCGGGGGCCGCCTGCTCCGTTCACTTCCCCTGCGCGGCGGGGGCGCGGCACGGGATGATGGGGCCCATGCCTCTTCTTGTGCTCCGCCGTGGGCTTGTCGTGGTGTTACTGACCCCGCTGCTCGGCTGTGTCTCCACCGCGACGCCCACGCGTCCCGCGCCTGCCTCCGCGAAGAAGGGCGCGACCACCGCCGCCGCGCGCAAGGTGCCCCCGACCACGACGACACCGACGCCACCGGAGGGCCCCCGCAAGCCCGTGCCGTCCGCCGCCGACCTCAAGCGCGACATGGTGGCCGCGCACAACCAGGCGCGGGCCCAGGCCTCGCGCCCCACGCCGAAGCCCGCGCTGCCCGCGCTCACGTGGTCCGACGAAGCCCTGCGCAAGGCGGAGTCCTACGTGAAGGAGTGCCGCTTCGAGCACAACCCGGACCGGGGCGCGTTCGGAGAGAACCTGGCCGCCGCGACGCCCGACACGTGGACCACCGCGCAGGTGGTGAAGAGCTGGGCGGACGAGTCCGCCGACTACGATTACGCGCGAGGCACCTGCAAGCCGGGGAAGATGTGCGGCCACTACACGCAGGTGGTGTGGCGCAACACGAAGGCGGTGGGCTGCGCGACGCGGCTGTGCACGAAGAATTCGCCCTTCGGGAAGGACGTGGGCACGTGGCAGCTCTGGGTGTGCAACTACGCGCCGCCCGGCAACTGGGTGGGCCAGAAGCCCTACTGACGCCCTGCTGACGCCCTACCGAGCCGCGAGTGTAATCACCTCGATGCCGTCCTTCGTGCCCACCGCGAAGCGACGGTTCGCGGGGTCCATCGCGAACGGCGGAGGGGCCGGCAGGTGGTGGCGGATGCTGCCCAGCGCCACGCCCGTGTCCAGGTCCTCCCAGCGCTGCACGACGCGGCCGGTGGCGCGATCCACCAGCTTCGGATGCTTGAAGAAGTCCACCACATGCGCCGCGTCCACGACCATCAGCGGGCCGGCGGGCTCCTCCAGGGGCACCTCCGACAGCACCTTGCGTTCCGCGAGCGAGTACGTGCCCAGGTGGAAGGTGTCACCGTCTCTGGATTCGTCCACGCGGACGAAGACGAGCGTGTCGCGCGCACCGGAGGCCGCGGACGTGAAGAACAGGCCCCCTTCCTCCGTGTCGGCCAGGAGGTTGCCCTTCTCCAGTGACGTGGGGTCCTCCAGCGCCCGGGACACATCGAACACGGACACCGCGTCCACCGGGTGCCAGATCCACCCCGCGCTCGACAGGTAGCGCCCGTCCGGGCTGAACTGGAGCCGCGAGTGGAAGAAGTCCACTGCGTCATTCGTGCGCTTCGTGAGGCGCTCGCCCGTCGCCACGTCCTCCAGTTCCAGCACGCAGTAGGAGTCCGGACAGTGGGCCAGCAGCGTGCGGCCACTGGGGAGCGTGTGCAGGGCGACGGGGTAGTCGAAGACGTGCGCTTGGTAGAAGTCGCGCTGGAGCTGGCGCATCACCCGGGTGCCCTCCAGCAGCAGCCCCGTCGTGCCCAGCGATTCGTACAGCACGCTGTAGCGCCCGTCCGGGGACACCACCGCGCGGTCGAAGCGGTAGGCGAAGTTCACGTGCGGGTCGAAGCAGGTGCCGTCCAGGTGGTAGCGCACGCCGCCACCCACCGGGTCCACGAGCGCTTCGCCGCTCCAGCACAGGGAGGTCACGGCACAGCGCGTCTTCAGGGTCTGTCTCTGGAAATCCATGGCCCCCGTGACGGGGGCCACCCGAGCACCCTGACGCCCGGCCCCGGAAGGGTTCAGGCCGGGATCATCGTCAGGAGCTGCTGCGCCTGCGCGCGCAGCTCCTTGTCGTCGCCCTTGAGCACCTTCTGGATGTGATACCGGGCCCGCGAGGGGTCGCTCAGGCGCAGGGCCAGCGCCATGTTGAAGTGCGTGGGCGGATCCGCCGGGTGCGCTTCCAGCACCGGGCCGAGCACGCGCGCGGCGAGCGCCGGTCCCTCCCCGGGAACATGCTCCAGGTAGTGCACCGCCAGGTCGTTGGAGGCGCCCGTCTCCGTGGGCGCGAGCGCCACGGCCTCTTCCAGCAGCGCGCGCACCCGGGCGCGCTGGCCCATGACGTCCAGCGCCCGAGCGAGCTGCCGGCGCGTCTCCACCGAACCGGGGTCCAGGCGGAGCACTTCCTCGAAGAGGGGCACGGCCTCCGCAAGCCGGCCGGCGAGCAGCGCGGCCATGGCGTGCAGGCCGATGAAGTCGGGGTTCTCCGGCGCCAGTTCGCGCAGCCGGATCGCGGCGGCCAGGGCGTTCTGCGTCAGGCCGCCGAGCAGCGACAGGTTGAAGACCTCTTCCCAGAGGAACGCGTCGTCCGGCGCCAGCGTCAGCGCGTCGCGCAGCTCCTGCAGGGCCAGCCCCAGGTCGCCCGTCTCCAGATACGCCCGCGAGCGATCCCACTGCGCGCGGTAGGACTCCTTCACCATCGTCACCCTCCGCCGGGGCAGGCCTCCGCCGGAGGACACCCGGATGGGACGCTCAGCCCCGGAACACCTTGTGGAACAGCCGCATGAACATGCCCGACTTGGGCGCGGTCTCCGGGCGGCCGGACTGCTGGTGCTGCGCCTCCGCCTGGAGGTCCAGCTTCATCTTCAGCTTCTTGAGGTCGGGGTCGATGGAAAAGGTGCTGAACTCATCGTTCCCCTCCAGGGCTGTCTGGACCTTGCGCGCGCGGGAATCATTCTGGCTCATGTCACGTCTCCTGACCGAACATCGCACCCTAGCACAGCGGGCCACCCCACCCCACCCTGGCGGCCCACCCCTGTCCGCTTGCCCGCACACCCACCCGCACGCGGATAATCCAGCCCATGCGCCGCCTCCCTCCCTTCCGCGTCCTCTCCGCTGTCGGTCTGCTCACACCGTTTCTCCTGCTCGCCTGCATCCCTGACGGGGACACGACGGATCCCACCTCGGACGCCGGCCTCGACGGTGACGCCGGCACCTCCGGCGACGGGGGCACGACGTCCGACGCGGGGCCCGTGGGGGCCACGCAGTTCGCCACGGACATGCTGGAGGCCCACAACGCGGCCCGGGCCGCCGCGCAGCCCACGCCGTCCCCCGCGCTGTCACCGCTCGTCTGGGACGCCACCGTGGAGGAGGTCGCGCAGAAGTGGGCGAACAACTGCAAGTTCGAACACAACACGGGCCGGGGCAACGCAGGGGAGAACCTCGCCGCCGCCTCGCCGAACAACCTCACCACGAAGGGCGTGGTGAAGGGCTGGGACGACGAGAAGAGCGACTACGACTACGCGAAGAACACCTGCGCGTCGGGCCAGGTCTGCGGCCACTACACGCAGGTGGTGTGGCGCAACACCACCCGGCTGGGGTGCGCCTACAAGCGCTGCACGACCAACTCACCCTTCGGCGCTTCGTTCCCCACGTGGGACCTGTGGGTGTGCAACTACGCGCCGCCGGGCAACTACTCCGGCCAGCGTCCGTACTGACGCGGGCCGGGCCTGGCGCGCGCCTTCAGCGCTTGAGGGTGCGCGCGAGGAACGCGGACGTCTCCGCCCAGGCCGCCGCGGCGGAGCGTTCGTCGTACCGGCCACCGGACGGGTTGGCGAAGGCGTGGTCCGCGTCGTACTCCAGGATGCGGCTTCTCACGCCCGCCTCGTCCAGGGCCTTCTCGAAGGCGCGCACCGTCTCCTGCGGGATGGACTTGTCCTTCGTCCCGAAGACGCCCAGCACCTGCGCCTTGATGGTGGAGAGCTGCTGCGCGTCCGTCACCGGGTGGCCGTAGTAGAGGACCGCCGCGCTCAACTCCGGCACGGCCATGGCGGTGCGCAGCGACCAGCCGCCACCGAAGCACCAGCCGATGCTGCCGGTGCGCGGGGCCTGGATGCGCGGGTCGCCCTTCAGGAACGCGTGCGCTTCCAGCAGCGTCTTCGTCGCCAGTTCGGAGTCCACCGCCTTCACCAGCGCGAGCGCCTCGTCGGGGTTCGCCGCCACCTTGCCGCCGTACAGGTCCACCGCGAGCGCCGCGTAGCCCTCCGCGGCCAGGCGGTCCGTCCAGTGCTGCACGTGCTCGTTGAGGCCCCACCACTCGTGGATGACGATGATGCCGGGCAGCGGGCCCTTGGCGTTCTCCGGCAGGCTCAGGTAACCCTTCGCGCCGCCGGGCAGCGTCACCTCCACGCCCTTGCGCTCGGGCGCGGCGTCCGTGCGCAGGGTGTGCATGGCCTTGAACTCCTCCTCGGAGACGGCGCCCGTCGCGGAGGGCGTGCGGTCCACCTCCGACGGCTTGCCCGTGGCGCAGGCGCCCAGCATCAGCGCCGCCGCCAGCACCCACGTGAGCCTCTTCATGTCCGGCCTCATCGTCGTCGCGTCCTTTCAAGGCCCGGCGGTCTTCGCCTGGGGCCCGTTGCGTGCTCGGGGCCGGGCGTAACGCGGCGGGGGCGGAGGCGCCAGTGCGTCGGGCGTGGAGGTGTCGTCCTGGAACGCGAAGAGGGCCGGCGCGAGGGAGTGTCCCCCACGTCCGGCCCTCGTCTCATCGCTCCGTTACGTGGGAGCGATGGAGGCTGCGGTGATTACTTCGTCGGCGCGGGAGGAGGCTTCGGCTTCGCCTCGGGCTTGCCGCCGGGGGGCGGGCCACCCATGCCGCCGTGCGCTCCAGGCATGCCGGGCATGCCGGGCATGCCACCGGGAGGCGCCTCGGGGGGCTTCACGATCTCGATGAGCTCCACGTCGAACACGAGGGCGGCACCGCCGGGGATGTTCGGGGGCGCGCCGCGGTCGCCGTAGGCGATGTCGGAGGGGCAGGTCAGCTGCGCCTTGCCGCCGACCTTCATCTTCTGGAGGCCCTCGGTCCAGCACTTGATGACGCCCTGGAGCGGGAACTGGGTGGGCTCACCACGCTTGAAGGAGCTGTCGAACTCCTTGCCGTCGGAGAGGGTGCCCTTGTAGTGCACCTTCACGATGTCGGAGGCGACAGGCTGGGCGCCGGTGCCCGCCTGGGTCTCCTTGTAGATGAGACCGGACTCGGTCTTCTGCGCGCCGGGCTCCTTGGCCTTCTCCTCCAGGAACTTGACCGACTTCTCCTTCTCCTGCGTGGCCTTGCGGGTCGAACGCTCGCGGGCGAGTTCCTGGAGCTTGGGACCGTAGGTCTCCAGGTCCACGTCCGTCTTCGCGCCGGACACCTGCGCGCCGAGGCCGGCCTTCACGAACTCCAGCTCCTGCGGGGACATGTCGAACACGCTGATGCTGCGGCCGATGGACAGGCCCAGCGCGTAGAACGTCTTCTGCTCCTCGGTCTGGGGAGCGCCGGCGGTGGCCGCCGTGGTGGAACCCGTCGCGCCGGGCTTCTCGCCCGCGCCGCCCTGACCCTGGCAGGCCGTCAGGCTCAGCATCGCCGCAATCAAGATCGTCTTCTTCATGGTGTAATCGCCTTTCCTTTGGCTCAGCGGCAGCCGACCGCCCGCTGCATGCCCGGGGCGCGGTCTACTACAGAAAATGCCCGTCATCCTCTTGGGAACCGTGCTTTCCCCGGATGGGTGCCCAGGCAGGTAGGACAACCGGCCGCCGGGCCTACAACCGGGGAGGCGGAACGGGATTCCCGGGAAACAGGCCAGGAGCGGGGGTCTGGAGGGTACCCCCTACGGCTTGCGTCCGAAGGCGGCCTGGGACACCAGCAGCAGGACGACGGCGCCCAGGATGGCGCCCAGGAAGCCGGTGGGCTCCGGGTCGCGCCAGTCCGTACCGCGCCAGACGGACGTGAGGAAGCCGCCCACGAACGCGCCCGCCACGCCCAGCAGCGTGGTGCCGATGCAGCCCAGGCGCTGGTTCCCCGGCAGCACGGCCCGGGCGATGAGGCCCGCGAAGAAGCCGAAGATGATCCAGCCCAACAACCCCATGGCACCCCTCCTTCGCGCCCTGGCGCGCGTGCCCCGCAGTCTGGCGCAGGCCACGCGGGGGCGGAAGTCCGGCGTGGGGTCGCATACGCTGACGCGCACCCACCATGAGCCCCCTGCGACGCGCCACCCGGGACGACAACGCCGCGCTGCTGGAGTTGTTCGGCGACGTGCCCATGACGGGCGACCTGGTGCTCAGCACCCAGCGCGCGCCGGACTACTTCGCCCTCTTCGCCATGCAGCGGGGCGAGGCCGAAATCTGGGCCCACGGTGAATCAGCCCGCCTGGACGGCATGGGCGCCATCCACGTGCGCGACGGGTGGCTGGACGGCAGGCCGTGCCGCGTGGGCTATCTGGGCGATCTGCGCACCCGCTTCTCCGCGCGCCGTGCCCGGGGACTCGCCCGCTTCTACGGGCCCGTGCTGGAGGAGACCACCCGGAGCCACGGCGTGGACGTGTTCCTCACCGCCGTCATGGCCTCCAACGCCGCCGCGCTCCAGGCCCTCGTGCGCCGCGCCGCCACGCGCGAAGCCCAGCCGCACTACCACCTGCTGCGCGCCTTCTCCGCCATCTCCATCCAGTTCGTCCTGGGCCGCCGCCCGCGCCCCAGCCGCTTCACCGTGCGCCGCGCCACCGCCGAGGACGTGCCCGCCATGGCCGCGCTGCTGGACGCCGACCACCGCGCCCGGCCATTCGGCTACCGCTACGACACGGGCGAATTGGAGCACCGCTTCGCCCACTGGCCAGGCCTGCGCGTGGAGGATTCGTTCCTCGCGTTCGACGCGAACGGGCGCCTCGTCGGCTGCACCTCCGCGTGGAACCCCGACGCGGTGAAGCGCTACCGGGTGCTCGCCTACCGGGGCGGCATGAAGTGGGTGCGCCGGGGCTTCAACGCACTGGCCACCGTCACGGGCGCGCCCCGCCTGCCGCCTCCCGGTGGGGACTTCCGCTACTTCTACCTGTGCAACACCTGCGTCCCCGGCGAGGACCCGGCCGTCTTCCGCGCGCTGCTGGACGCGGTGTACGCGGCCTTCCACGGCCAGGGCTTCCACTTCTTCACCCTGCAGCAGGACTCCGAGGACGCGCTGGCGCCCGCGCTGAAGGGCTTCCTCCAGCGCCGGCTGGACTTCCACCTGTACGCCGTGACGCCCGCCTCGCGTCCCCCGACCACCTTCGCCCGGGGACGCACCGGCTTCGAAATCTGTCTGCCCTGAGGGGGCTCCCGAGTTAGACGACGCGCGTCTTCCAGCGCCCGCGCCGGAACAGCACGATGCCCGACACGGACATCGCCGCGAACGCCACCGGCACCGCGATGTACGCACCCACCGCGCCCAGGCCAAACGGATGCGCCAGCACCCAGGCCAGCGGCAGTTCCAGCGCCCAGAGGCAGCACAGGTCGATGAGCGTGGGCGTCGTCGTGTCCCCCGCGCCGTTGAACGCGGAGGTGAGCACCATGCCGTACGCGCAGGAGACGAAGCTCAAGGAGAAGATGCGCAGCGCCGTGGCGCCTGATTCCACCACCGCCGCGTCCGTCGTGAACACGCCCATGAGCGGTGTCGCGAAGACGAAGAACACCACGCCGATGGTGCTCAGCACGACGAGGTTGTAGCGGCCCGCCATCCACACCGCCTTCTCACCCCGCGCCACGTCGCCCGCGCCCATGCTCTGGCCCAGCAACGTGGACGCCGCGTTGCCCAGACCCCAAGCGGGAAGCAGCGCGAACAGGACGATGCGGATCGCGATGGTGTAGCCCGCGAGCGCCGTGCTGCCGAACGACGACACGATGCGCACCAGCACCACCCAACTGGACGTGGTCACCAGCGCCTGCACCATGCCCGCGCCCGACAGGCGCACCATCGCCAGCATCGTCCCGGGCTCCAGCGACACGTGCTCCCGCCGCACCTGGAGCCGCCCGTTCGCCTGCACCAGCCGGAAGAGCTGGTAGAGCACGCCCGCGCTGCGGGCAATCGTGGTGGCCCACGCCGCGCCCACCACGCCCATCTCCGGGAAGGGGCCCAGGCCGAAGATGAGACACGGGGCGAGCAGGATGTTGAGGCCGTTGGCCAGCGCCAGCGTGCGCATCGCGATGGCCGCGTCGCCCGCGCCCCGGAAGATGGCGTTGATGAGGAAGAGCAGGAGGATGCTCACCACGCCGCCCATCATCACGCGCGTGTAGCCCACGCCGTGCTCCAGCACCCAGGGCGACCCTCCCAGCGCCGCCAGCAGCGGCCGTGCGAACACGATGCCCGCGATGGCCAGCACCGTGGAGAGCATCACGCCCAGGCCAATCGCTTGCACCGCCGTGCGCGCCGCCCGCTCCGAGTCCTTCTCCCCGATGCGCCGCGCCACCATCGCCGTGGCGCCGATGCTCAAGCCCATGCCGGCCGCGTAGATGATGGTGAGGATGCCCTCCGTGAGGCCCACCGTGGCGACCGCCTCCGCGCCGAGCCTGCCGACGAAGGCGACGTCCACCACGGCGAACACCGACTCCATCAACATCTCCAGCACCATGGGCACGGCCAGCAGGAAGATGGCGCGCCGGAGCGGCAGGCGCGTCAGGTCCATCTCCGTGCCGTGCAGCGCCTCCTTCACCAGCGTCCACAGGCCCTTCGGCGACGCGGACACGGTGGCTTCGGCGACGTCGCGTTCCACCGACGGGGGTGTCTCTTCCACGGGTGCGGGTCTCATGCGTGAGGCCTTCCTACAGGAACGCGGTGGGGGATTGGCGCCCACCGACGCCTACGGCGCTCAACCTCTGACGTCCTGGAGGTGCGGCACCCACCCCTGTCCGTTCAGCGAGCGAGCGTCGGATGCAGGACGGCGGTGTCGCGCTTGGGGGTGACACCCGATGCGAGGGGCGAGGTGTAACTTGCGGCTTCCCGATGAGTCCCTCGATAGCGACCGCTCCCGCCCTGCCCACCGTGGTGGGCCCGCATTTCACGCTGGCCTCGTCCGCGCGCCTGTTGGGCACGCTCCAGGTCGGGCCCGGAGCCGTCATCTCCCGGGGCGCTGTCGTGCGCTCGGTGGGGGGCTCGGTCACGATGGGCGCCTCCTCCACCCTGCGCGAGGACGCCGTGGTGGTGGGCACACCCGAACGCCCGGCCTTCCTGGGGGAGAAGAGCGTACTGGGGCCCCGCTCGCTTGTCATTGGCGCCAGGGTGGGCGCGTTGTGTGACATTGGCGACGGCGCCATCCTGATGCCCGGCGTGACGGTGGGAGACCGCTGCGTGGTGGACGAAGGCTCCGTGCTGCCCCCGGGCATGACGGTGCCGGACGGGTCGGTGGTGTTCGGCCGGCCCGGCCAGGTGCTGCGCGTGCTCTCCGCCGAGGACCTGGCCCGCATGCAACAGCGCCGGGGCGGAAACCTCACCCTTACGGCTCCACCGTTGACCTCTTTTTCCGCGCGGGACCGCGCCGAGGATGCCCCCATGGGCCAGCTCTACGCCTTTCGCGACCGTCACCCCTTCGTCCACCCCACCGCCACCCTCTTCTCCTCCGCGGAGATCTCCGGCGACGTCGTCATCGGCGCGGGCGCCATCATCGGCGCGGGCGTGAAGATCACCGGCGACATGAACGGCCCGGTCCGCATCGGGGCGCGGGTGCAGATATTGGAGAACACCGTGCTGCACCTGCTGCCGGACACCATGCTGGTGCTGGAAGAGGGTGTCGTGGTGGGACCGGGCTGCGTGCTGCACGCGTGCCAGTTGGGCGCGGGCACGGTGGTGGAGCCCGGTGCCATCCTCTGCGAAGGCAGTCACCTGGGCAAAGGCTGCCACGTGAGCGCTGGCAGCTTGGTGAAGGCGCGCGCGGTGTTCCCGGACTACGCGCTGGTGGAGGGCTTCCCCGCGGTGCAGGTGGGCACGCGCACGTCACCGCCGGAGTCGCCGCGCTGGGTGCTGCGCCCGGAGGACCTGCCGGGCCTGCGGCGCATGGGGTGAGGGTGCGGTTGATCCATCGGGTCGGCTCGGGCATCTTCGGAGGCCATGGGCAGGCTTGAGCAGATTGAAGCGATCAGGGCGGTGTTCGAGATCGTGGGGCCGCTGGCCCTGGGGTTGATCGGCGGCACGCTCTTCAAGAAGTTCGTGTTCGCGCGGGTCCTCGGACAGGTGGGGGACCGCGTCGCGGGGGTGGTGACCTCTCCCGCCAACGTCTTCTTCAACGGCCTGAGCATCGGCGTGTTCCTGGGCGTGGCGGCGGCGTGCCATACCTCCAACGCGCCGGAGACCCTGGCGTGGCTCCAGACGCACTTCAGCCTCCAGCCCCCACCGGGGGCGCTGCGAATCGCCTTCTTCGTGGCGACCTTCTTCTGCGGGTACAACCTCGCGACCCTCCCGTCGTCCACCTCCGAGAAGGACGGCGGGCTCCACGTGGATCGGCGCTCGTAGGCAAGCGCGGGGCTACACCCAGAACACCACGTCGCGCTCGGCATCCTCGGGACCCGGGCCCTGCGCGCCTTCACGCAGCCAGCGCCGGTAGGCCTCCACGTCCGCGTGGTGCAGGTCCGCCTCCGTGCCGGAGTACACGCCGCCACCGGGTCCATCCGTGAGGCCCTGGCGCTGCGTCTCCATGATGATGACGTCCTGCTGGATGACCTGCCGCGTGTACCAGCGCACGAAGGGCGTCAGCGCGCGGCCCACCCACGCGCCCGGCAGGTCCACCGGCAACCGGTAGCTGATCGCCGTGTACACGAGCGTGTCCGTGGGCCCGATGGGCGTGCACTGCGAGTTGATGGCGAAGCCGCTGTCACCCCACTGGTAGTCCACGCGGGTGACGTTGGGCACGATGAACTCATCCGTGTGCACCAGTGGCAGGCCGCGCGGGTTGAACAGGCGGCCCAGGCCCGTGAGCGCGTCCTCCTCCTGGAGGTAGGTCATCCGCACGCGGCCCGCGTGACGCTTCACCGTGGAGGGGACGCGCTTGCGCGTGGGGTTGCGGAACCAGCCCCGGTGCACGAAGGACGTGTGCGGCACGTCCATGAAGTTCTCCACTAGGTTCGTCACGCCGTTCGCGAAGCGCGTCACCATGAAGTAGACGGTCCAGCCGCGCTCGCCCCAGTAAGGCACGCGGAAGGGTTCGGCGCGCGCACGCGTCACGTCCGCGCCCAGGTAGACGTAGACGAGCCCGTCCTGCTCCCACGTGGGAAAGCGCGCGAGCCGCCCCAGGTCGCACGGCGCGGGCTTCAGGCCCTCATGCGCGCAGGAGCCCGCGTCCAGCTTCTCTCCGCGCTGCGGTGGTCCCAGCGCCGGAATCTCCACCACCGCGCCGGACGCGTCGTACACCCAGCCGTGGTACGGGCAGCCCAGGCGTCCGTCGAACACGTCGCCCTTCGACAGGCGCGCGTTGCGATGGAGGCAGCGGTCGCGCAGCGCGGTGGGCGCGCCGTCGTGCCCCCGGAAGAGGACGAGCCCCGTGCCGAACACGGTGCGCGCCAGTGGCTTGTTCGCGGGCAGCTCCGTGGACAGACACGCCACGTACCAGAAGTCCTTCAGCGCTCCGCAACGGGCGAGATCCGCCTCTGCCTCCAGATCCACCGCGGGCACCTGGGGACGGTCGTGGGGGTGTCTCATCGGATGACTTCCTTCCGGGTCATGTCGTCGTTCCCCAAGAACCACTCGGACCAGCCCGGTTGACGGTGGAGATCCACGGGCTTGATGTCCCCCGCCCGCTGTCCGAGCGCGATGCACCGCGCTTCATAGCGACGGGCCCCGTGTGTCACGCGCACCGCGCGCACCGGCCCGAGTTGTCCCAGCTCGCGCGCGTAGCGGTAGTGGTGGCCCTCGCACAGCGCTCGCTCTACGGCCGCCGCGATGGCCTCCAGGCGTTCGGTGGGCAGGTCCGTCTCCAGGAAGAGGCGGTAGGACGGCGGCGTCCCCCACTCCGGCGCGAGCATGGCGAAGGCGGGACGGGGTGAGGGCAGTTGAGCGTCCAGCACGGTGCCCACCCGCGCGGCGGAGAGCTTCTCTCCCACCAGGTCCGTCACCGCGTCCGCGCGGCCCAGGAAGCGCAGGCAGGGCGTCGCGTGCACGAAGCCCTCCACGCGGACGAGATCGCCCAGCCGGTAGCGCAGCAGTCCGCCGGACGTGGAGAGCAGTACCGCATAGGTGCGACCCACCGTCAGCTCGTGCGCCAGGAGGGGGCGCGCGTCGGGGCGCGAGGGGTCCATGAACTCGTGGAAGTGGCTGCGCACCGCGAGCACCGGCGCGGGCGCATCGAAGAGCGGGAGGGTGATGACGCCCTCGGTGGCGAGCAGCCCCTTGCCCTGCACCTCCACCCCTTCGAAGCGCCGACAGGCGGAGGCCACCGCGTGCGCGGCCTGCGCGTCCGTCCACATGCTCAACAGCGCGAGTCCTGGCCACAGCGTGCGCGCGGACGACCCACCGTCACGCAGGGCGGCACGCAGCACCTGGGCCCGTGCGGTGTCCCGCGTCCCCTGGAGTCCTCGCAGCAGGGCGTCCCAGCCCGGCGAGTGCTCCGTGTCGGGAAGAGGCCTGCCGTCCGCATCGTGTGCGGGAGGCCGCAACGTGCCGCGCTCCAGGTCTTCCGCCAGCCGCTCCCCGTGCCGCTCCAGTGCGTCCATCAGCAGTGTGAAGAAGCTGGGATTCCACACGCTCACCAGGGACAGGTCCGCGCACCGCACCAGGAACCACAGCGTCACGTAGCGGCACGGCTCCACGTGCGGGGCCTGACCCACCGCACCCGGCACGGCGAAGACTCGGGAGAGCAGTGGCTGCAGGGGACGCGGGAACCACGCGCTGTCCTCGGCGGAACCGACGGGGATGCCTCCTTCGGTCCGGCGCTGCTTGCGGCCCAGGGGGGAGATGGACCAGTAGCTGGGGCCGGCACGCACCGCGGGGCGTCGCAGGAGGACTTCGTGCAGCATGGGCGCGAGCGCACGCTGGAACTCCCCCAGCAGGCCTCGCGTCACCGGCACCGGTTTGGAAGCTCCCGAGGAGCCGCCCGACAGCTCGAAGCGCAGCACGGGTTCGCGCGTGAGCACTCGGACCTCTCCCCGGGCGATGCGCTCCACGTCCGCGGTCATCGCATCCGGCGTGGACACTGGCACCGCGTCCTGGAACTCCCTCGCGGTCCGCACGCGTCCGAAGTGCGCCACCCGGCTTGCCTGGGCCGTGCCTTGCGCTGCTTGGAGCACCCGCGCGAGACACTCCGCCTGTGCCGCTTCAGGTGCTCGGAGCGCATGACGAAAGCGCAGCGCGGACGGCGTCAGCGCCGCGAGCGTCGCGGCCAGCATGGCGCGCGAAGTCAGCACCGGACGGTCCTTGCTCCACACGTCACGTCCCCACGCGGATCCGCGAGGCATCGCGCTCGCGGCGGGCCCAACGGCGAAGCTGTCCCCACACGCTGCGCGCCAACGCCCGCGTCAGGTCCCAGCCACGGATCTCCACCAGGCACACCAGCTCCTCGCCGTCGCCGTGGCCCGGGTTGCGCTCGGCGAAGTAGGCGATGTGCGGATGTCCCGCCGCGTCCCGGTCGATGGGCGAGACACCATCGCGCACGCGGTAGTGCGCCCCGTTGAACCGCAGCGTTCCGCGCCCCGCGTCGTACTGCGCGCCAAACCACCGCGTCGCCAGTCCGTGCAGGAACTCCGAGCGCCCCATGGGTGGCGTCCAGTCCCGTCTCGGGTGCGTGCGCGGGAAGTAGTTCACCGCCAGCAGGTACGTCTTGTATCCGCCCGACAGCAGCAGCCAGTACAGCGGCCGCCACGGCCTGCGCAGCTTGCGCGCGAGCAGCAGCCGGCCGAACACCACCTGCAACGTCTTGTGGCCCCACCAGTCCGGGTGGATGACCGTGTCGCCCGAATACAGCACCTCCGCCCCCTCCTCCTCCGCGAGGCGCACCGTGCTGAACCCCACCAACTCTCCCGTGCGCCGGGCGTGCAGCAGGAACACGTACTGCTTCGCGTCCAGGTCCGCATGGAAGCGCTCCGCGCTCACGCCCACGTAGCAGCACTGCATCAACTCCAGCATCCGCGCCCGTGTGTCGGCGCAGAGGGCCTCGCGCCGCACGGTGGTGCCCTTCATCGCGGAGAGCATCGCGTCAGGGTCCTCCCCTTCGCGCCGAGGGACCAGGCGGCTGGCGCACCTCGTGGTAGCGGTCCGCCTCCAGCGTCACCTCCCGCGGCTCCGCGCCATACCAGTGGACCGTCGCCTTCACCGGCCCCGCGTGGCGGCCCAGGCCGAAGTGCAGTCGAGGATCCGCCGACGCGGAGAAGCCTCCCATCAGCCCCACCTCGCGCACCTGCTCCACGCGCTGGCCGTTCTCTTCGTAGGAGACGACCACCCGCGTGCCCACCGCGCTCCGGTGCGTGCGCTGACCGTCCCCCACCAGCGACAGGCCCACGAAGTGCGCGTCCGGCTTCGCCTCCGTGGCGCTCGCGCGCAGCGTGTTGCGGTACAGCGACACCGGCGCGTGCTGGTTGGTGACGAGCACGTCCAGGTCCCCATCCTCATCCAGGTCCGCCATCAACACACCGCGCGAGTTGTCCGGCGCGTCGATGCCCACCTCCCGCGCCACATCCACGAAGTGTCCCGGCCGCGCATCCCCCAGGTTGAGGTACACGCGCCGCGCCTCGTTCGGATAGAGCACGCGGCCCCGGATGTCGCCCCACTTGTCCGCGTACGTGTGCACCTCCGGCCCTGACTGCATGAGCTTGTGGTTCACGTACCAGTAGTCGTTGCGCTGCCCCTCCGGGATGCGCCACTTCGGCGCGTCCAGGCGCGCGTCCACCATGCCGTTGGCCTGCACCAGGTCCGGCCACCCATCCGCGTCCAGGTCTCCCGCCGCCGCACCCCAGCCGAAGCGCCGCTCGTTGAGCGCACCCCGGAAGGTGGCCTCGTCCTTGAAGGTCGGCACGAAGGCGTCCTCGCCCGGCCCCACCATCCACAGCAGGCTGCCCTCCGCCTGGAGCGAGTGGTGCACGTTGGACACGTACACATCCAACCAACCGTTGCGGTCGAAGTCCGCCACGCTCGCGTTCATGCCCTTGTACGTGTCGCGGCCAACCTCTCCGAAGCGATGGCCCACGAGGTGGCGGAAGTGCCGCCCGCCTTCGTTGAGGTAGACATCGTCCGGGCCGAAGTCGTTGGCCACGTACAGGTCCGTCCACCCGTCGTGGTTCAAGTCCACCGTGCTCACCGCGAGCGACCAGTGCGTCTGCGACAGGCCCAGTGCGTCCACGTCCTGCTTCTCGAACGTGCCGTCACCCCGGCCCCGGTAGAGCGCGTTCTTCCCGCCGTTGTTCGCGTCGTGCCAACCGTCGTGCATGAAGCGCAGCATCCGCCGGTCGCCCGCGGACTCGGGCGCGGGGAGCTGGAAGAGGTTGAGCGGCGTGGGCGTCGGGTAGTCCGGCAGGTGCGTCGTCATCGCGTTGAGCACCAGCAGGTCCAGGTGCCCGTCGCGGTCGTAGTCCAGGAACGTGAGCCCCAGGCTCACCGCGTGGTCCGTCACGCCCGCGGCCTCCGTCACGTCCTCGAAGCCCGCCGTGCCCGTCTCCTTCAGCGTGTTGCGCAGCAGGCGCACCGGCCCGAAGGCCACCGCCACCGCGAGGTCCTGATCCCCGTCCCCATCCCAGTCCACGAAGGTGCCGCCGCCCGCCAGCCCCTCTTGCTTGTAGCGGGTGGCGAAGCGCTCCAGCGCGGGCACCGCGACCCGTTCGAAGCGCAGGTCGCCCAGGTTGCGGTAGAGCCCCGCGTGGTGCTCCGGCGTGCCCAGGGGGTGCGTGAGGAACAGGTCCAGCCGACCGTCCCCGTCGAAGTCCCCGGTGGCCACCGCGTCGCCTACGGCAACCAGCCACTTGGCCACGTGGGCCACGCGCGGATCCAACTCCTCCAGCGTGTGTCCCATCGTGGAGGACAGGCCCGCCTTCGCGACGTCCTGTGAGTCCAGGTGGAACGCGAGCGGCGCGGAGCGCGCTCCAGGCGCGGCCATCACCGCGTGCCCCGTGGCCAGCACCGCTCCCAGGCCGCCCACCACGCCCACGCGCCGGAGCACATCCGGGGACAGGAGCCGTCGCAGGGACTCGCGGCCTCCGGCGCGCCAGGCGGCTCGGGCGTGCATGAACACGAAGCGCGAGGTGGCCACGGTGAGCGCCGCGTAGAAGAACGTGTAGACGCTCTCCTTCAGGTGCAGCACCAGGTCCACGCACGTGATGGCCAGCGCGAGCAACACCTGCGCCCGGGGCGTCCCGGGCGACGTGGCCGGGTCGGTGAGCATGTAGAAGACGAAGATGAAGAACGAGGGCGCGCCCAGCGTGCCCAGGAACAGCACCTCCGGCGGCAGGTGGTGGCGGAGGATGAACGCCCGGAGCGCCGTCTGGAGCGCGTAGAAGGTGAGGAAGCTCACCACCAGCCAGCCCCGGCCCACGCGGAAGAAGAACAGCACCAGCGCCGCCATCACGATGAAGGCCGACAGCGCGACCTCGCCGTTGGCCCACTGGTAGGCGGGCGCGGCGGTGATGAGCTCGCGCGTGACGAGCAGCGACACCGCCACCGCGAACATCGACGGGTTGAAGACGTGCCGCCCCTGGAAGGTCAGCAGGTACTTGGAGCCAATGGCCAGCCACACCGGCAGCCACAACAGCGTGCTCGCGTGCGAGTAGTTGAGCAGCAGCGCCAGCGAGCAGCAGGAGATGTACGCGGAGAGCGGCACCACCTTCTGGCGCTTCAGCACCCAGCCCAGCGCCGCGTCCAGCAGCGTGCCGGAGACGACCAGGAAGGCCATCTGCCCGGGGCTGCGGTTGAAGCCGAAGAAGGTGAAGCCCAGCACGCCGTAGAGTGTGAGCAGCCCCGCGAAGGGCAGCCGAGGGTCGTTCCAACGGGGGAAGACCCAGCCGCCCCATTCCACACGCGTGGCCACAGGGCCCGGCGTCATCGCCACATCCACACTCATGATTGACCGTCCCGGGACACGCGCGGAGCGTGCCGTGCCCGACCCCGGGTGTCCAATCCCCACGAGGCTTGCATCCGACGCCCATGCGTGGAGTCGTAGTCCCCGACAATGTCCCGCACGGTTCCTTCCCTGCCCCGCCGCGCGGCGGTGCCCCGCGAGCTGCTCGTGGCCTCCACTTCGTCCGGGCTGCTTCGCCTGGCCGCCCTGGAGTGGACGGGGATGGCGCTGGGCTGGTTCGTCATGGCGTGGGCTCCCGTGCTCGCGCCGCTGGCGGTGCTCGTCGTCGCGGGGCGACTGCATGCGCTGGGCGTGCTGCTTCATGACGCGGTCCACCTGCCGTCGCGAACAGCGGACTGGAGACTGTGTCCGCTGACGGTCCTGGCGGGCTACCCGGTGGCGTCCACGCTGGAGGCCATGCGCTACCACCACCTGCGCCATCACCGGGACGCGGGCCTGCCGACGGATCCCTACCGCAAGCCGCCGGATGGAGGCCCCTTGCGTACGGCGTGGCGGTGGCTGCTGCTGCTGGGCGTGATTCCGGGCTGGGTGCTGCGAGGCCCGGTGGGACTCTGTGCCTGGGCCATCCCCGCGCTGCGCACGCCTTATGCTCGCGTGTTCCTGCAGGACCGCTCCGGACGCGTGCTGACTCAGGACGCGGAGGTGCTCGCGTGTGCTCGCGCGGAAGTCGGTCAGGTGCTCTTCCACGTGGGGGTGCTGATGCTGGCGCTGCGGTGGCCATCCCAGGTCGCATGGGGGTATGGGCTTCCGCTGCTGGTGGCTTCGGGGTTCAACGCGCACCGGCTGCTCGCGGAGCACACCGCCGCGCCTGCGCACGGCCGGTCGCTGGAGGATGTGCTCGCGTGCACGCGCGACCATGGACTCGGGTGGCTGGGGCGGTGGGGCCTGGCGCCGCACCATGTGGGCTTGCACGTGGTGCATCACCTGCACCCGCACGTGTCGCTCACGCACCTGCCTCGGCTGCGGGCGTGGTACGTGGCTCGCTTTGCTGAGCAGTACCCCCGGCCCCGTCCCTACTGATGCTCTCTGCTTCGACCTGTGTGTTGTTGGTGGTGTTCCTGCTCGCGATCGCGGGCGCGGCGGCGTTCTTCCGGCACCGGCAGAACGCACGAGGAGGAAGGGGTGGGCGCATCTCCGGGCCCAAGCTGGCGTGGCTCCTCTACGCGGTCTTCCTCTGGTTCCTGGTGTGCCCGCTGGTGGCGATGGATGCGTCCGTCCCTTTCGAGGCGCGCATCGTGCTGGGGGCCTTCGCGGTGTCCATGTGGCTGCGGGGCGCGGCGGAGCTCTACATGCTGTACGTGTCGCGCAACTGGCGGCCTCCGTACGGCGTGGGGCATGACCTGGGGTGCATCGCGCTCGTGGGGGCGGGGCTCGTGTACACGGGGGAGAAGTGGGCGGGGGCGCTCGATGGGCGCGATGTGTGGGCGCTGGCGCTCGTGGGACTGGTGCTGGTGAGTCTGGGGGTGGAGGTGGCCTACGCGGCGCTGTTCCACCAGGCCGTCGAGGGACGCACCACCGGCGAGGACGGGGTGTGGTTCGCGGACGCGGAGCAGGAGCGCTTCCGGCGCATCAACCGGCTCACGCTCGCGCTCAACGTGCCGCTGTATGCGGTGCTCGCCGTGCTGCTCGCGGTGGGAATCGGCGGGTGAGGCGTCACACCACGGGCTGACGCCAGGCGCGGGACAGGTGGCTGGGGCCTCGTTCGTTGAAGCGGCGGATGAGTTCCTCACGGCCGTTCTTGCCGTGCGACAGCAGGTACGTGAGCTCCGCGGGCATCAGCGCCTTGACGGTGACGAGTCGGACTTCTCCGTCGGGCATCGTGAAGTGGGCGGGGAGCGTCGGCGTCTCCATGCCCAGCAGCACGCCCACCCGGCCGTCCTTCGTCAGGAGGGTTTCGGGCATCCGCTGCCCGTCCACCTCCATGGACAGCAAGCCCGTCCTCACCTTCTCGCGCACGCCTTCGTGCTCCGCGAGTTCGTTGCCGATGTGCTCCAGGAGCAGTTGCTGCCAGCAGCTCGCCACGTCGGCGACGGGCTCGTCTGTTTCCAGCGCGAGTTCCAGGCCGAAGCCCACGGAGGGTTCCTCCCGGGCCACGTAGAAGTCGGACAGGCCGTCCGTGACGAAGAGGGTGCGGCCCTCTGGCCGGCGGATGACGCGCCAGACCTGACGTCGTGCGGGCCAGCCTCCTCCGACGACGATGGGGATGATGGCTTCCTCATCTAACGTGCCCAGCGTGCGCCAGAAGCTCTCACGAGCCGTCCCCGTCCGCTCGTAGAGTGCTCGGAGCTTGCGACTGTGTTCGCGCTCCTCGGGTGTGACTGAACTGGGACCGGTGACTTCCTCGAACTTCGTCCCCGTGACGCCCGCGTGCTCCAAAGCGTCCTTGATGTCCTCGGAGACAACGATGGCACGCGTCCATCCCCAGGTGCGGAACACCTTCGCGTCTCCCACCTTCGTCGGGTCGATGCGCATGTCATAGATCGACCGGTAGAAGCCGGTCTTCTCGGGGCGCCCGTCCTCCGGCTTCCAGTACGAAACCTCCGCAGACTGTTGATCATCAATGCATTGGATGATCTTCGTGACAACGAGGATGCAGTACGGCTCGGCTTGTCCGTCGACATCCACTGGAATCACCTGCACGGCATCAGGCGCCAACTTTGTGAAGATGTTCGCCACTCGCTGATGGACGATGGGGGCGTTACCGACGCTCGTCACAGAGAATTCGAGTGGAGCGCCAGGATGATAGACAGGAATCCTGAGCCGTTCCTCGGCGACCTGAACTGGGCAACCATCCGCGAACTGCCAGATGTCATCGATCTCCTGTCCCTGGGGGTTCGTCGCCTCGTCCAGGAACCAGCGCGACGGGCTGCTCATGTCATCGAGGAGTTTGAAGTACCGCATCGACATGAATCTTCCCTCGCATCACTGCCGGGTTACCAACGAGTTGAGCAAGGTATCAGCCGTGGAGATCTCCGCGCCCAGAGTCTTGAGTTCCCTCACGAGCGCCTCCCTGCATACCTGAAGACTTCTGCATCTTCCCAGGGCATCGCTCAATCGAGCGTATACCGTTTCATGGTATTGCTTGGGATGAGGTCCTTTGTGGCCAGCAACGCGGACCTTGTTCGCGGGGTCGTCCAGCGACATCCCGGCCCGGTCGAAGAGCTTCTGGAACGGCGGTGACCACGGCCCTCCGTTATGCGTCGCCTCCCACCACTTGTTCGTCGCGATGTGGTGCTCGTAGACCTCCAGCGCCCCTGACGTCGGCCCCTGCGCCGCCATCGCCACCGCGCCCGGTGACAACTCAATCGTCACCACACCGCTCGACGACACCGCCACCGCTCGCACCTGCTCCGCCGCCGCGAGGATGAAGCCTCCCTGCTCCGCCCCCACCACCGCCGCCTGCCCCGCCCCCGGCAGCGTCGTCATCCGCGCCGCCAGCGTCTGCGCCGTGCCTCCCAGCGCCGCCATCATCAGCATCACGAAGGCCCTCGCCGCCTGCTTCCCCATCACCTTCCCGTACCGCTCTCCCGCATCCCGGATGCCTTCGAAGTCCTCCGCCTCCCTCACCTGCTCCGCCAGCAACCTCCACCCCTGGATGAGGCTCCACACCGTGTCCCAGCCCAGGTACCCAATCAGCCCCACCGTCAGCACCGCCGCGATTCCCTTCGACAGCAGCGGCTCCGGCACCATCCACAGTCCCAGGTACACCGCGCCCGTCGTCGCCAGCATCACCACCATTGCTTCAGGGTCCGTCATCCCCTCCAGCGCCGCGGCCGTCTCCTCCCACACCGAGTCCAACGCGATGCGGAAGGCCAGCGTCCGCTTGCCCTCCTCCCCCAGCCTCACCCCCTCCTCCAGGAGGTGCAGGCAGTCTCCCGTCAGCTTCTTGCGCACGCACCAGCGCCCGTACGCCGCTTCCAGCGCAGTGCCTTGCTCCGGCGCCTCCACCACGCGCACGTGCCCCCGCCTCGGGTCCTCCAGCGCCACGAGTCCCAAGGACGCACGTGCACGTGGACGCCGCGTCTCCGGACTCAACAACCGGAGTGCCTCCGTCCTGGGATGCGACGTCACCGGCGCACCGGGGGCCAATCTCCGGACGGCATCCGCGAAGGCCTCGCCGTCCAGCGCCACTGGCGCCGTCTCCTTGCGCGGCGTGTACTCACGGGGCTGTCCCTCTCCCGTGTCCAACCGCCACGTCCGCGACGTCGCACACCCCGTCGCGCACACCACCCACACCAGCACTGCCACCCAGCGCGGCATCATCCTGGTCCTTCCTTGTTCGACGGTCACACCACGGGCTGACGCCAGGCGCGGGACAGGTGGCTGGGGCCTCGTTCGTTGAAGCGGCGGATGAGTTCCTCACGGCCGTTCTTGCCGTGCGACAGCAGGTACGTGAGCTCCGCGGGCATCAGCGCCTTGACCGTGACGAGTCGGACTTCGCCGTCGGGCATCGTGAAGTGGGTGGGGAGCGTCGGCGTCTCCATGCCCAGCAGCACGCCCACCCGGCCGTCCTTCGTCAGCAGCGTTTCGGGCATCCGCTGCCCGTCCACCTCCATGGACAGCAAGCCCGTCTTCACCTTCTCGCGCACACCTTCGTGCTCCGCGAGCTCGTTGCCGATGTGCTCCAGCACCCACTGTTGCCAGCAGTTCGCCACGTCCGCGACGGGCTCGTCCGTTTCCAGCGCGAGTTCCAGGCCGAAGCCTACGGAGGGCTCCTCCCGGGCAACGTAGAAGTCGGACAGGCCGTCTGTGACGAAGAGGGTGCGGCCCTCGGGTCGGCGGATGACGCGCCAGACCTGGCGTCGCGCGGGCCAGCCTCCTCCGACGACCGAGGGAATGATGGCATCCCCATCCAGAAAACCCAGGGTGCGCCAGAAGGCCTCGCGGGCTGTTTCCGTCCGGTCGTAAAGCATCCGGAGTTTGCGACTGCGCTCGCGCTCCTCGGGCGTGACTGAACTGGGACCGGTGACTTCCTGGAACTTCGCCCCCGTGACATCCGCGCACTCCAGGGCGTCCTTGATGTCCTCGGAGACGATGAGCGAACCGGTCCATCCCCAGGTACGGAACACCTTCGCGTTCTCCACTTTCGCAGGATCGATGCGCATGTCGGAGACGGCCCGATACTCACCGGTCATCTCCGGGCGCTTGTCCTCTGGCTGCCAATACTGGACCTCCGCTGACCGCTCATCATCGATGCACCGGATGTTCCGCGTCGCGACGAGGATGAAGTACGGCTCCGACTGACCAGCAACATCGACTGGAATGATCTGCACGTCGTCAGGCGCCAGCTTCGTAAAGAGGTTCGCCACCCGTTGGTGAACAACGGGAGTGGCACATACGCCCGCCTGGGAGAATTCGCGCGGACTTCCCGGATGGTAGATGGGGAATCGGAGTCGTTCCCCGACGCGCACAGGACGTCCGTCGGTGAATTGCCAGGGCTCATCCAACTCACGCCCTTGGAGATCCCTTGGGTCAGCCAGATGCCAACCTCCCCCCGGGTAACCCATGTCCTCGTGAAGCTCGAAGTACCGCCCCGCCATTTTGGGTTCCTCGCGTCACTCGGTTCGGGTGATCCACTTGTGAAGCTGAGTGCCCTCGGTCCGAAGCTCCGAAGCCAACTGCTTGAGCCGCGCGGTCAGAGCCTCTCGACACTGGGCCATGCTTCTGCATCGGCCCAATGCCTGCCGCAAGCGACTCAGTACCTCTTGGTGGTACGCCTCGGGATGAGGCCCCTTGTGGCCCTGGATTCCAACCCTGTTCGCAGCATCGTCCAGCGACATCCCCGCGCGGTCGAAGAGTTCCTGGAACTGGGGCGACCACGGGCCCCCGTTGTGCGTCGCCTCCCACCACTTGTTCGTCGCGATGTGGTGCTCATAAACCGTGAGCGCACCTGACGTCGGCCCCTGCGCCGCCATCGCCACCGCGCCCGGTGACAGTTCAATCGTCACCACGCCGCTCGACGACACGGCCACGGCTCGCACCTGCTCCGCCGCCGCGAGGATGAAGCCTCCCTGCTCCGCCCCCACCACCGCCGCCTGCCCTGCCCCAGGCAACGTCGTCATCCTCGCCGCCAGCGTCTGCGCCGTCCCTCCCAGCGCCGCCATCGTCAGCGTCACGAAGGCCCTCGCCGACTGCTTCCCCATCACCTCCCCGTACCTCTCTCCCGCCTCCCGGATGCCCTCGAAGTCCTCCGCCTCCCTCACCTGCTCCGTCAGCAACCTCCACCCCTGGATGAGGCTCCACACCGTGTCCCAGCCCAGGTACCCAATCAGCCCCACCGTCAGCACCGCCGCGATTCCCTTCGACAGCAGCGGCTCCGGCACCATCCACAGTCCCAGGTACACCGCGCCCGTCGTCGCCAGCATCACCACCGTCGCTTCCGCGTCCACCATCCCCTCCAGCGCCGCGGCCGTCTCCTCCCACACCGAGTCCAGCGCGATGCGGAAGGCCAGCGTGCGCTTGCCCTCCTCTTCCAGCCTCGCCCCCTCCTCCAACAGGTGCAGGCAGTCTCCCGTCAGCTTCTTGCGCACGCACCAGCGCCCGTAGGCCGCTTCCAGCGCCGTGCCTTCCTCCCGCGCATGCGTCACCCGCACGCGGCCTCGCCTCGGGTCCTCCAGCGCAACGAGTCCCAAGGACGCACGTGCACGCGGACGCCGCGTCTCCGGACTCAACAACCGGAGTGCCTCCGTCCTGGGGTGTGACGCCATTGGCGCGCTGGGGGCCAGCCTCCGGACCGCTTCTCCGAAGGCCTCGCCGTCCAGCGCCACTGGCGTCGTCTCCTTGCGCGGCGTGTACTCACGGGGCTGTCCCTCTCCCGTGTCCAACCGCCACGTCCGCGACGTCGCACACCCCGTCGCGCACACCACCCACACCAGCACTGCCACCCAGCGCGGCATCATTCACGTCCCGAGCTCTGCGCCCCTTGTCTCAAGAGCGGAGCCCGGGAGTATGAAGACGCTCAGCCCTGGAGCACCACACCCCGCTCCGCGTCTCCGTGCCGCAACCACAAGCGCGCGGCGGACTCCTGCCAGAACCGACGGAGGATCTTGTCCGTCCCACTCCCCGACGCCACGCGGTTGAGTTGCAGCGCGACGATCTCGTTCTGCACCAGCTCCGCCACCCGCGTCACCCCGGAGCGCAGGCCATACTCCTGCACCCGGCGGATGAGGTCCGCGGCCTCCGGCGACGCGGGCCGGAACGTGCGCAGGTCCGCTTCGATCTTGATCGCCTGCCCCGCGACCGTGTCCGTCGCGGCCTTCAGCTCCACCACGAAGCGCTTCATCTCCTCCAGCCGGATATAGCCCTCCAGCGCGAAGCTCACGATGGACTCAGCGCGATTCACGTCGATTCGATACATCAGGCGCTCCCTTCGTGTGGACTTCATCACCCATCCGGCGCGCGACCGCCAACGGTCCACGGGACGAGCCAGACATTCAGGACTCCACGGACAGCTCCTCCAGAAGGAGGGCGAGCCCCCTCGCCGCCGCGGCCTGACGTACCTCCCGCCGGTCTCCCGTGAACAGATGGCGCTCCACCACCGCGGGCCTGCCCCGCCGCTGCACCGCCACGAACACCAGGCCCACCGGCTTCTCCTGCGTCCCACCCCCGGGCCCCGCGATGCCCGTCTCCGCCACACCCCAGTCCGCCAGCGAGCGCTCCAGCGCCCCCGTCACCATCGCGCCCACTGACTCCACGCTCACCGACCCATGCCTTTGCAATAAATCCAGCGGCACCCCCAACTGCGTCCCCTTCGACTCGTTCGAATACGGCACGAAGCCCCGCTCCACCACCGCGGACGCCCCCGGCACGTCCGTCAGCGCCGCCGTGATGAGCCCTCCCGTGCACGCCTCCGCGAGCACCAGCCGCACCTTCAACTCCCGGCAGCGCGCAATCACTCGCGGCGCCAAGGCCTCCAGGTCGCTGCTCATGCACCCTCCCTCGGCACCGCCGCCAGCACCGCCACCAGCACGTCGTCGCGGAAGGTGATGCCCACCGTGCCCTCCTCCGCGCGCAGCCCCACCGCGGGGTGCACGCCTGGCGGACACACCGCCTCCATCGCGCCCTTCGGCCCCAAGCCCGCCTTGCGCAACCGCTCCCACCAGACGAGCGACGTCTCGTGGCGCTCGCACCGCTCCGACTCGTTCACCGTGCCCACGATGTCATCCACCTCCCGGCCGAAGAACCGCTTGATGGCGCGGCGCTCTCCGGCTGGCACCGCCAGCGTATCCAGCAACTGGAACACGCGGGAGAAGTGATGCCACGCATTGGCCAGCCGCTCGCGCGCCGGGGCCCGGTGGTGATCCACGTGGGGCTCGCACAACACCACCCCCACCGGCCCCAACGCCGCGATCCTCCCGAGCACCACGTCGCGCGGCTCGGGCCCTCCCGGCGCACCGTCCACCACGTGGTGCAGCGCGAACGCCGCGTTCACCACCAGCGGCCGGCGCACCCCTCGCAACGCCGACCACACCGCCGCGTCCAGGTCCTCCACCGGCGACTCCAACCCCACGAACGCCAGCGACACCCCCACCTCCTGCGCCACCGACATCAGCGCGCCGTGCGCCTCCCGCAGGCTCGCCCCGCAGGGGTCCACGCCCACCACCGACAGGTGCTTTGGCAGGGCGCCCGCCTTCGCCAGCATGCGCAGCAGGTTGCACTCCTGCCGTCCCTGGCCGATGCCCACGTCCAGCAGCGTCGCCTCTTCGTGGCCTCGCAGGAACCCCGCGAGCAGCGTGTTCGCCACCGCGTCCGCCGCCGACGCCAGCGGCAGGTGCTCCATCAACTGACGGAACAGGTCGATCTGCCTCCCGCCGCCATCCACCTCCGAAGCCCGGTACGGGTGCAGCGCCCCCGCCGCGCCCTCCAACCGCCGCGTCAGCGCCGTGGCGAACACCCCGTAGTTCTCGTCCTCCGAACACCGCTCCACGTCCAGCAGCCGGTACAGCGCCGCCAGGGTCTCCACCGTTTCCATCGTCCGTGCGGACAACGCATGGTCCATCGCCTGGAGCAGCAGTTCATCCTTCGGCGTGCGCATGCGTCCTCCCATGGGAAGCCCTGGCCGTGGCTTCCGCTCGACTTGAAAAACTGTAACGACCCCCCTGTTGCTCCCTCCAGGGGCACGCACCGCGGGCGCATCCCGCCGTGTCCGCGTTCACATCCCGCCAACCCTCGTGGGCGGACTGGCGGGAGCCCGTGGGAGTGGAGGGACGCAGCAGCACGATGGCAACCCTGGGACCGAGGTCCCCTAGCGTTCGCACGAGATTTCATTGCCGAAACTGCCCGGCCGGGCCGTATGAACTTCACGGGCCACCCGCCAACCAGGGCCGGGAGGGCAGCCCGGACACGTGTCGCTGGAGTCCCATGGATGCCTGCGGTGGCAGTTCCGGGAGGGCCCGGTGTTGAATCGGCCACCCATGTTCCTCCGTCGGGCCGTCCTGCTGTCACAAGCCCTCCTGCTTTTTGCCGGCACGCGTGCGCACGCACAGGGCGTCCCGTCCGCCACCAGCGAGCCGCGCACGGTGGAGGTGGACGTCCACGGGGGTCGGACCCTCTCCGCCGAGGACGCCGCCCGCCTGGGCCTCTCCCCCGACGCGGGTGACACCGCGCTCATCCCCCCCACCCTCACCGCCGACGCGCCCGCCGCATGGCCGCATGGGCTGGAGGGCACCGCCGGCGAGGTGGAGCTGGAGCTGCTGGTGGACGTGGAGGGCCGCGTCGCGGAGGCGAAGGTGACGCGCGCTGGCGCCGAGCCGCGCCTCACCGACGCGGCGCTCACCGCCGCCCCGGGCCTGCGCTTCACCCCGGCCACGCTGGGCGGCACGCCCGTCGCGGTACGCCTGCCGTTCCTCTACCGCTTCGCCCCGCCCGTGCAGGTCCCCGCATCAACGACGCACCTCACCGGCGAGGTGCGCGCGCGAGGCACCCGCAAGCCGCTGGCCGACGCGGCCCTGTTCGTCGACGGGGCGCAGGAGCCCACCGGCACCACCGACCCGCGCGGCCTCTTCACGCTGGACGTGACGCCGGGCGCGCACCGCATCGAGGTCCGCGCTCCGGGCCACGCGACGACGGTGTTCGAGGAGAAGCTGGAGGCCGGCCAGACGCTCCAGGTCGTCTACCGGCTCCAGCCGCGCGAGGTGAACCCCTACGAGACCGTGGTGCGCGACGAGCGCCCGCGCACGGAGGTCACCCGCATCAGCCTGCACGAGCAGGAGATCCGCGAGGTGCCCGGCACGCTCGGCGACCCGTTCCGCGTGGTGATGCTGATGCCGGGCGTGGGCAGCCTCGCGTCCGGCATCAGCTACCCGGTGGTGCGCGGCAGCCAGCCGGCCGCCACCGGCTTCTTCCTGGATGGCGTGCGCATCCCGATGCTGTACCACCTGCTGCTCGGGCCCGCGGTGGTGCACCCGGACTTCATCGACACCGTGGACTTCTACCCGGGCACGCCGCCGGTGCAGTACGGCCGCGTGCTGGGCGGCGCGGTGGAAGGAAGGCTCAGCCGGCCGCGCGAGGACCGGCTGCACTTCACCGCGTACGCGGACCTGCTCAACGCGGGCGGCTTCATCGAGCAGCCCTTCGAATCCACCGGCACCAGCGTCAGCGTGGCCGGCCGCTTCAGCTACTCCGCGCTGCTCATCTCGCTCACCGCCAACGCGCTCAACCGTCCGGAAGCGGAGCAGGTGCGCGCGGGCTTCTGGGACTACCAGGCGCGCGTCGAACAGAAGGTGGGCCAGGGCCGCCTGCGCCTGTTCGCGCTGGGCAGCTCCGACGACGTGGGCCTCTCGCCCGAGCAGCTCGAAAGCTCGGAAGGTGGCGGCGTCACCTCGCGCTTCCACCGCATCGACCTGCGCGGCACGCACCCGCTGGCGGGCGGCGAGGGCGAGGTTGGCGTCACGCTGGGCTGGGACGGCCTGGGCCTCACCGGCGAGCAGACCCAGCGCGTCGGAACCGCCCTCGTCATCCAGCCCGTGGGCGAGTACGGCCTGGAGCAGACGAGCGTCTCCGCGCGCGCCGGGTGGAAGCGGGTGCTCACCGACACGCTGGAGGTGGCCGTGGGCACGGACGTGGAGCACCGCCGCTCCGCCACCACGCTCACCGGCACCGCGCGGCCTCCCGGCTGGCGCCCGTCCGACGACGCGGATCCGCTCAAGAAGCCCTCGGCCATCGCCACCTTCTCCGGCGCGTATGCGTCCGTCACCTGGAAGCCGTCGGAGAAGTGGGTGGTGTCCCCGGGCCTGCGCGTGGACGCGTACCACCTGGTGCCGGGCCTCACGTTCACCGCGGTGGAGCCGCGCCTGTCCGTGCGCCACACGCTCACGGACACCCTCACGCTCAAGGGCGGCGCGGGCCTGTTCCACCAGCCACCCACCGTGCTGCTGCACCTGCCCGCCGTGGACACCGCCAGCCTGCGCTACGGCCTCCAGTCCGGCGCGCAGTTCGACGTGGGCGCGGAATGGAAGGCATTGGACGGGCTGGAGTTGAGCGCGGACGCGTACTTCAACCCGCTGTCCCGCGCGGTGGAGTTCGACCTGGTGGACGTGGCGGAGAACCGCCGACGCCGGGGCAGCCTGGGACAGGACCCGGCCACCACCGGCTACGCCTACGGCCTGGACCTGATGGCGCGCCACCCGCTGGGCAACCACTGGTTCGGCTGGGTGTCCTACAGCTTCCTGCAGAGCAGGCGGAAGACGCGCTTCGCCCGCATCGGCGACGACAACCGGGTGCTGGAGATGGTGGAGGGCCACCTGCCCTTCGCCTTCGAACAGGTGCACGTGTTCAACGCGGCGCTCAGCTACAAGTTTGGAAACAACTGGACGGTGGGCACGGTGGTGCACTTCAACACCGGCCGTCCGGAGTCAGGGCAGATCACCTCCCAGACGCAGCGCTGGGTGACGGAGGCGGGCGGCGAGGGCCGCTGGGTGCGCCAGGACTTGGACCGCGCGGGCCGGCTGCCGCCGTTCTTCCGCGTGGACGCGCGCATCGCGAAGTCATGGGCCTACCAGGACTTCACCCTGGATGCGTCGCTCGACGTGCTCAACCTCTCCGCGCAGCAGGAGGTCATCGCCTACAACCACTACGCCGAGGGCCACCCGGATGAGACCGGCCTCTTCCCCGTCCGCGAGCCCGTCCAGATTCCCGTCATCCTCCCCCTGTTCGGCCTCAAGGCGACCTACTGACATGCGCCACGCCTCCCTCACCTTCCTGGGCCTGGGACTCCTGGCCCTCACCCACGCCGGCTGCGAGCGCTATCCGGAGGACCCCCTCTTCGCGTACGGCCGCGCGCGCCAGTGGGACGGCACCCCGCTGGCCGGCGCGCCGCTGACCCTCGAGCGTCGGCGCGATGGCGTCTATTCCCCCCTGAGCACCGCCACCACCGAGGCCAGTGGGGACATCACCTTCGAGCTGCTCTCCGGCGACGTGGTGAACTGGCACGACATCAATGAACAGCAGTCCCGGCTGCGCCTGACGCTGCCGCTGGATGCGACCGGGCGGGGAGTGTTCGTCCTGCTCACGATGCAGGACGACGTTGAGCTCCCCACGCTGCAACCGTGGGATGCCCATCCGCGCGTGGACGTGGGGCCCCAGGGAAGCGCCATCGCCTTCCCGCCCCCGCCACCACCGCTGGAGGTGCCGGAGACGGCGAACCTGCCGGAGGTCCTCTCCATGGAGGACAACATCCCCGTCCCCATCCCTCCCACGCCTCCGGTCCCCCTGCTGTGGCTCACCTCGGGGGAGGCCCCCGTGTGGCGGCGGACGGGCACGACGTCGCCCTGGACGCCGTCCCCGTACGTGCTGGAGGACTTCGCCTCGCCCCAGGTGCAGTTGCGCGCCATCAGCGTGGGCAACTGGGGGTTCTCGCCCCTGGGCGGAGAGTCCAGCAGCCTGCACTTCCGGGTGGAGTGGAGGACCGGGCACGCCCCCCTGCCCGAAGGCACCCTGCGCCCGGTGAGCCGGGGCGCGACGTGTGAGCCGCCCTTCCCGGAGGCCTGTCCCTGGACGGACGGACGGCTGGAGTCCGTGCCGCTGGCCGACCCGAAGACGGACCCGCCCGTGCATGGCCTCGTCATCTCCCTGCCCCAGCCCACCCGCCTCCGCCATGCGGTGGTGCGGGGCCTGCGCCACGCGAACAGCTACGAGGGCAAGGAATGGCTCGTCCTGGAGGGCAGCCCGGACGGAGAGCACTGGCAGCAGCTCAACCGCACCGTGCTGCGGGAGCTCGATTCGCTCAACCAGACCCTGAACTTCTTCCTGCACAGCAACTTCGCCGACCTCACCGAGCAGGAATCGCCCTACGGGGATTCCCCCATCCTCCTTGGGGACGCGGAGCCCGCCTTCGTCGAGTTGCCCCTCGCCGACGCGGCGTCCACCCGCTACGTCCGGCTCTCCGTGGAGCTGCTGGAATACAGCGGCGGCACGGTCCCCGGGGCGCTCCTCTCCCTCTCCGAATTGTCCGTCTTTGAATAGCACTGGCGCGTGTCTGACCATGCAAACCATTGGGATTGCTTGTGTGGGATGAAACCCGGGAGGCCCTTCCAACCGCATAAATCAAGAAATAAAGGCCACACCGTTCAAGACATGGGGCACCAAGCCCACCGCGCCCGGGGAGGGACCAATGATTGCGCTGACCTGGACGTACGGGCAGCTCCTCAGGGGCGTGGCGGACCTGGCGCGACGGGTGTTGCTGGTGCAGTTGCTCATCCTGGCCCCGTGCTTCTGGTTGCTGGAGCTGTCCCAGAACGTGGCCTTCCGGTGGATGAACGGGGACTGGGGCTGGGTGTATCCGGAGTCGCCGCACCGCGGGTTCTCCGTCGTCAGCCTGGGATTGTGGAGCGGCGCGGTGGTCGCGCTGTGGGCCATGAACACGCTCTGGTTCCGGCCCGCCCGGATGGCCCTGTGGCAGCGCGTGCTGTGGACCACCGCGCTGTGCTGGCCTGGCCAGTGGCTTTGCGGCTTCATCGCGGCGGAGGTGTTCCACCACCCGTTCCAGGTGTGGCCCGGCACCCGGCTGCTCTACGTGAGCTTCAGCAGCCTGTTCTTCTGGGCGGCCAACGCGCTGCTGTACCAGTGGGTCGTGAGGGATCCCCAGCCCGTCCCGCCCAGGACGTCCGAGCCGGCGTCCGAGCCCCTCCAGGTGCCCGTCACGCGCGCGGAGCGTCCAGCGGGAGCTTGAGCCGCGCGCGGCAGCCGCGCCCGTCGGTGCGGTTCTCCAATCTCAGACCGCCGCCGTGGGCCTCGGCGATTTGCCGGCTGAGCGCCAGTCCAATGCCACTGCCCCGCGGCTTGGTGGTGAAGAAGGGCACGAAGAGGTTCGCGGTGTCGGACAGGCCCGGGCCCTCGTCCTCCACCCAGACCTCCACCGCGCCGGGCGCGTGCACCGCCCAGGAGACCCAGACACCGCCCTGGCCCCCGGCCTCCGACAGGACGGCGTCCACCGCGTTGCGCACCAGGTTGATGAGCACCTGCTCCAGTTGGTCCGCATCTCCGGGCACCGTCAGCGCGGGGCCGGGGCGCACCGCCACCGGACGGCGCGGCTCCAGCGCCACCACGCGCCGCACCCAGGCCTCCACTTCCACCGTGCCCGGCGTGGGCGGGGGCAGGCGGGCCAGCCGCGCGTGGGCGGACATGAAGCGCGCCAGGGCCTCCGCGCGGCGGGCGATGATGCCCAGCCCGTGCCGCGTGTCCTCCTCCCAGTCCGCGGGCCGGGGCACCTGGGCCACTAGGTCCCGGAGCGCGTCCGCGATGGATTGGATGGGCGTGAGCGAGTTGTTGATTTCGTGGCTGAGCACGCGCACCAGCCGGCGCCATGCTTCGCGCTCCTCCTCGCGCAATGCCAGACGCAGGTCGGTGAGCACCACCAACTGGTGCGGCTGGCCTCCCTCGCGGAACGTGCCCCGCCACAGTTCATAGGGGCCGCCCTCCCGGGCAAAGGCTTGCGTCAGCCGGCGTGGGGCGGGACCCTCCAGCAATTCCTGCCATCCCAACGCTTCCGCCCGCTGCCCCACGAGCTGCGCGCGCGGCAGGCCCACCAACTGGACGCCCGCGCGGTTCACCAGCTTCAGCTTGCCCTCCGAGTCGAAGGCCAGCACCGCCACGTCGATGGCCTCCATCACCTGCTCCAGCAGGGCGCCCGCCTCCATCGCGCCCAGCCGCTGTTCGCGCAGCGTGTCCCCCAGCGCGTTGACCTCCAGCAGCACCTCGCCCAGCGCGTCGCCCGCGCGTTCGCCCCGCCCGCGCACGGAGTAGTCACCCTCGCGCAGCGCGGCCAGCAGGCCCGCCACCGTGTGCAGCGGCCGCACCACGCGCTCGCGCAAGGCCAGACACGCCCCGGCGGGGACGACCAGCACCAGCACGGACAGCGTCCAGCGCACCTTGGCGCTGAAGTCCCCGGTCCACAGCAGCGCGAGCGACACGACGACGGCGGGCAGCGCCGCGAGGACCGCGAGCCCCATGACGCGCAGGTCGTGCGGCCAGGACTTCGGCCGGAGGTTCAGCCCGAGCTTCAGCTCGAGCCTCGACCCGAGCCATGGCCGGAGCTTCAACGGGCGCCCTTGATGCCGTAGTACTGGAGGCGCCGGTAGAGCGCGCTGCGCGACAGGCCCAGGGCCTTCGCCGCATCGCTCACGTTGCCGTCCTGACGGCCGAGGGCGCGCTCGATGAGGTAGCGCTCCACCTCCTCCAGCGTCATCTCCTCCAGCCGCGCGGCGCCTCCAGGGTTCTGCCCCGCGCGCTTGAGCAGCAGGTCCTCCGCCTCCACCCGGTCCCCCGTCGCCATCAGCAGGGAGCGCTCCACGGCGTGCTCCAGCTCGCGCACGTTGCCCGGCCACGGATAGGCCATCAGGGCCTCCAGCGCGTCTGGCGCCAGGTGGACGCCGGGGCGGCCGTAGCGCTGGCCCTGGAGCGCGAGGAAGTGCGCGGCGAGCAGCGGGATGTCCTCGCGCCGCTCGCGCAGGGGCGGCAGCTGCACCTCCACGGTGTTGAGCCGGTAGAGCAGGTCCTCGCGGAAGCGGCCCTCCGTCACCGCCCGGCCCAGGTCCACGTTGGTCGCGCTCACCACGCGCACGTCCACCTTGCGCATGCGCGACGAGCCCACCGGGTGCAGCTCTCCCGTCTGGAGCACGCGCAGCAGCTTCGCCTGCTGCGCGAGCGGCATGTTGCCAATCTCATCCAGGAAGAGCGTGCCGCCGTCCGCCAGTTCGAAGCAGCCGATGCGGTCCGCCTTCGCGTCGGTGAAGGCGCCCTTCACGTGGCCGAACAGCTCGCTTTCGAAGACGCCCTCGGACAGGCCACCGGAGTTCACCGCGACGAAGGGCCGGTCCGCGCGGGGACTGGCCGCATGGAGCAGGCGCGCCACCACCTCCTTGCCGGTGCCGTGCTCCCCGGTGACGAGCACCGGCGCGGCGGACGGCGCCACGCGTTCGATGAGCCGGCGCACCGGCAGCATGGCGCGCGACTCGCCCACCAGCGGGGAGCGTCCGCCCTGTTCGCGGCGCAGGTGCTGGTTCTCTCCCTCCAGCCGCCGGGTGCGCCGCAGCGCGCGGGCCAGCTCCAACTGCGTGCGCAGCGTGGCGAGCAGGCGCGTGTTGTCCCAGGGCTTCTGCACGTAGTCCCGAGCCCCCGCGCGCATCGCCTCCACCGCGCCCTCGACGCTGCCCCACGCGGTCATCACCACCACGGGCAGCAGGGCATCCCGCGCTCGGAGCTGGCCGAGCAGGTCCAGGCCCTCGCGCCCGGACGTCGTGTCGCGCGCGTAGTTGAGGTCCATCAGCACCAGCTCCACGTCCTCGGCGTCCAGCGTGGCGAGCACGCCCGAGGGCGACTGGGCGCTCACCACGGTGTAGCCGTCGCGCTTGAGCAGCAGCCGCAGCGCCTCCAGCACGTCCGGCTGGTCGTCGGCCACGAGGATGCGGGTGGGGCGCGGAGCGCTGGGGGACGCGGCGGGTTCGGACACAGGGGACACCACGGCACGGGACTGTGCCAGAAACCAACAGGGGTTAGTCGGCGCGCAACGCGATGATGGGGTCCACGCGCGTGGCCCGCCGGGCAGGCAACCACGACGCGCCCAGCGCCACCCCGGTCAGCAGCAGCGCCACGCCCCCGAAGGTCCACGGGTCGTCCACCGACACGCCATACAGCAGCGACCCCAACAACCGCGTCAGCGCCAGGGACAGGACGAGCCCCACGCCCACGCCCGTCAGCGACAGCCGCAGGCCCTGTCCCAACACCAACCGCAGCACGTCCCCCCGCGCCGCGCCCAGCGCCATGCGGATGCCCAGCTCCCGCGTGCGCTGCGCCACCGAGAAGGCGATGACGCCCGACAGCCCCAGCGCCGCGAGCAGCAACGCACCGCCCGCGAACAGGCCCAGCAACAGCGCCGACAGCCGCCGCGAACCGATGGCGTCGTCCATCCGCCGCGTGAGGGGCGACACGTCGAACAGCGGCAGGTCCGGGTCCACCGCGCGCAGCTCCGACTCCACCGCGGCGCGCAGCGCCTCCGGGTCACCCGACTTCACGCGCAACGCCAGGCCCAGGTGGTCGGACGGACGCTGCGACAGGGAGTAGTACGCGGCGGGGCGCACGGGAACGTCCAGCCCCCACTCGCGCAGGTCGTCCACCACGCCCACCACCGTGGCCCATTGGTTCTCCGGACCGTGCAGCTTCATCCGCTGTCCCAACGCGTCCCCCTTCGGCCAGAAGATGTTCGCGCAGGACTGGTTGATGACCACCGCCCAGGGCGCATCCGGACCGTCCCGGTCCTCCAGCAACCGGCCCTGTCGGAGCGTGGCGCGCAGGGCTTGCAGGTAGCCAGGCGTGGCGGCGCGATACTCCACCGCCCTCCACAGCTCGCCCGGCTGCTGCACGCGCCCCTCGATGTCGAAGCTGTGGTCGATGCCGCCCCCCAGGGGGAGCAGGTTCACGAGCCCCACGGACTGCACCCCGGGCAGCGCCTGGAGGCGTGGCATCAGGGCTTGCTGGAGGGCCACCTGCCGGGCCTTGTCCGGATACGACACCTCCGGCAACGCCAGGTGGGCGGTGAGCACGCCCTCGGAGGTGAAGCCCGCGTCCACGCCCTGGAGCGCGAGGAAGCTCTTCACGAACAGGCCCGCGCCCACCAACAGCACCAGCGCGAGCGACACCTGCGACACCACCAGCGCCGAGCGCAACCGGCCCGTGCGGTGGCCTCCCGTCGCCCGTGAACCCTCGCGCATCGCCGCATGCAGGTCCGCACGGCTGGCCTGGAGCGCGGGCACCAGTCCGAAGAGCACGCCGGTGGACACCGACACCGCCAGCGTGAAGAGCACGGAGGGCACGTCCAGCCGCACCTCACGGGCGCGCGGCAATCCCTCTCCCACCACCGCGACCAGCGCATCCGTGCCCCACATCGCGAGCAGCAGGCCCACCGCGCCCGCCACCAGCGACAGCACCACGCTCTCCGTGAGGAACTGCGCGACCAGCCGCCCGCGCCCCGCCCCCAGCGCCGCGCGGATGGACACCTCGCGGCCCCGCGCCACCGCCCGCGCGAGCAGCAGGTTGGCCACGCTGGAGCACGCCACCAGCAACACGAACCCCACCGAACCCCACAGGAGCCACAGCGTCTCCCGCACGCCGCCCACCACCTGTTCCTCCAGCGTCTTCACGCCCATGGACCAGCCCGCCTCCCGGTACCGCTCCACCAGGTCGGGCGTGCGCTCGGAGCCCACGCGCACCAGGTCCGCGCGCACCGCGTCCAGCGTCACGCCAGGCTTGAGCCGCGCCAGCACCTTCAGGTAGCGGTTGAACCGCTTGGACTCCCCCGTCTGCTCCGCTTTGGGCGCGAACGGCAGGTACAGCTCCGTGTCCTCCGGATAGGCCACTCCCGGAGGCAGCACGCCCACCACCGTGCGCGACTCGCCGTCCAGCCGCAGCGTGCGGCCCAGCACGTCCGGATCCTTCGCGAACTGCGTGCGCCACGTGGCATCCGTGAGGATGACGACCTTGTCCCGGCCCGGCATCTCCTCCTCCTCCGTGAAGTCGCGGCCGAGCACCGGCGCGGTGCCCAGCGTGCGCAGGAAGGAGGCCGTGCCGATGACGACGTGGAAGCGCCGGGGGGAGTCCTGCCCGGTGAGCGTCACGTTGTCGCTCCAGAAGGCCGCCAGCGACGAGAAGGTCCGCGCATGCGTGACGAAGTCCCGGTACTCCGGAATGGAGTGGGACACATCCGTCAGCCCGAAGGCGGCGAAGTTGGGGGACAGGTGTACCAGCCGCTCCGGCTGGAAGAAGGGCGGCGGCGTCAGGAGCACGCCCTTCACCACGCTGAACACGGCGCTGTTCGCGCCGATGCCCAGCGCCAGCGTCAGCACCGCCACCACGGCGAAGCCCGGGGCGTTGCGCAGGGTCCGCAGGGCGTAGCGCAAGTCATTGAGCAGGCGTTCCATGGGCATCCTCCTCAACGAAGCTGTTCGTCCTGCACCACGCGACCGTCGAAGAGGCTCACCGTGCGCGTGGCGATGCGCGCCTGCGCCGGGTCGTGCGTCACCATGCACAGCGTGGAGCCCGCCTTGTGCAGGTCCGACAGCAGCTGCATCACCGCCTCGCCATTCTTCGAGTCCAGGTTGCCCGTGGGCTCGTCCGCCAGGAGGATGAGCGGGTCTCCGGCCACGGCGCGCGCCACCGCCACGCGCTGCTGCTGACCACCGGAGAGCTGGCCCGGCAGGTGCCGCGCCCGGTGCGCCATGCCCACGCGCTCCAGGGCCCGCTCCACACGCTGCTTGCGGTCGGCGGCGGGCAGGCCCCGGTAGGTGAGCGGCAGCTCCACGTTCTCGAAGACGGTGAGGTCACCGATGAGGTTGAAGCTCTGGAAGATGAAGCCGATGTGCTGGTTGCGCACCTTCGCCCGGTCCGACGGCGACAGCTCCAGCACGCTCTTGCCATCCAGCAGGTAGCTGCCGCGCGTGGCGGTGTCGAGCAGTCCCAGCACCGCCAGCAGCGTGGACTTGCCGGAGCCGGAGGGGCCCACGATGGCCACCCATTCGTTCTGGCGGATGGTGAGGTGGATGTTGGACAGGGCGTGCGTCTCCACCTCCTCCGTCTCGAACACCTTGGTGAGGCCGTCAAGCTGGAGCAGCGCCTTGCCCGGCACCACGCCCGCGCCTGGAATCAGGGCACCGCTGTCGTTCGTCATCGTCGTCATCATCGCAGCCTCACGCGTTCCACCGCATCCCATGCGGTCATGTCCGACAGCACCACCTGGTCGCCTTCCGCCAGCCCCTGCACCACCTCCACCGCGTTCACCGAACCCCGGCCCAGCGTCACCGGGATGCGCACCGCCTCGTCTCCGCCCGGCAGCAGTCGGAAGAGCGCCAGCCTGCTCTCCGCCTGCGCCCCGGCGGGACGGCCCACGGACAGCACGTCGTCCAGCCGCTCCAGCTCCACCGTGCCCTCCACGGTGAGGTCGGGACGGGCACCCTTCGGCAGCGCGGCCGGCAGGGTGATTTCCACGCGCACCGTGCCCTGGCTCGCGGCGGGCGCGACGCGGGCCACGGTGCCTTCAATGACGCCGTTGCGCGTGTCCACCAGCGCCTTGAGGCCCGGCAGGATGTCGCGCGCCTGCGTCTCCGCGATTCGCAGCTCCGCCTTCAAACGCTCGGGCTTCACCACCTTGGCCAGCAGCACGCCGGGCGTCACCCATTGCCCCAATTCCAATGGCAGCTCCTGGAGCACGCCGTCCTCGCCCGCGAGCACCTTCATGGACTCCACCTGCTGGCGGCGGAAGCGGGCCACGGCCTTCAGGCGCTCCACCTGCTCCTGCTGGGAGGCCAGGCGATGGCGCAGGCTCTGGGCCATGACATCCAGACGCTGGCGCTCCAATTCCAGACGCTGGCGGACCTCCTCCGCCTTCTCCGTGGCCTGCCGCGTCTCCAGGTCGCCGACGTAGGCCTTCTCGAACAGCGCCGTGTTGGCTCGCGAGCGGCGGGCGGCGTCGGCGGCCTCGGCGGTGAGGCTGGCCACCGCGGCCTGCTGGGACAGCCGCTGCGTCTGGAGCACCTCGCGCAGCTCCAGGAAGTCACCCTCCGCGCTCGCCAACTGGCGTTCGGCCTCCAGCGCCTGGAGTTGCACGTCCGGGTTGGACAGCTCCATCAGGAGCGTGCCCGCCGTGACGGTGGCGCCGGGACGCACGTGGATGCGCTCCACGCGGCCAGCGGTGTCAGCGGTGAGCCAGCGGATGGACTCCGGCACCAGCGTGCCGGCGCCCTTCACCTGACGCACCAGCGGACCGCGCTTCACCGTGTCCAACCACACCGAGGCCCGCTCCACCGTGGGCGCGGCGGGCCGCAGCCGGGCGAGGCCCACCGTCACCGCCACGAGCACGGCGAGTCCCAGTCCGACCAGGAGATAGGGTTTGCGACGAGGGGGGCGGGCCTTCGGGATGTCCACGGTCCGAGGACATAGCGAGACGCGTGCCAGCGCTGAGGGCTGGGACAAGCGCCTGGAATCAGGGGGACAGGGCACGGGTTGGGGGCCGAGCTGACCGCTTGCGCGAAAGGCGCGTCCCAGGAACGGACACGCGCGAACTGTCCGCTGGCAGTGAATAGAAACAGCGTCTGGCCGTCTGGTAGCTCGATTCACATCCCACACAACTTCGAGGACCTGTCCCATGCGCCCCACCGCTCTCCGGGTGCGTACCAGCATGCTGCTGGCCGCAACCCTTCTGCCCCTGTCTTCCCTGGCCGACCCCGTCTACTTCCAGCTCACCGACGTGGGCAGCGAGGTGGACGCGCCTGGATTGAGCGCGGGCACCGTGGCGGCGAAGACGCGGTATGGCATCGCGGAGGCGGTGAAGGCGGCGGGGTCGGAGTCCATCCTGATGGATCCGCAGCATGAGGGGTCCTCCGACGTGAACGTCACCGCGAAGGTGTCGCGCGTGGGGGAGAAGTACCGGCTGACGTATCAATTGCAGACGACCGCGCAGCCCGTACGCACCAAGACGCTGGCGTATGACTTCGTCAATCCCAGCCTGAGCGACAAGGGCGCGGTGGTGATGGCGCAGTCCGTGCTCGCGGAAGCCGAGAAGCTGGGCGCCGCGAGCCAGGAGGTGCCGACGTCCGCGCCTTCGGAGGAGCGCCCCGCCAACGACTTCGTCCCCGTGACGCAGGAGGAGTCCGGAGCGCTGGAGTCGCGGAGCCCGTCCGGTTCGACGCTGGCGGTGGATGCGCCGACGTCGGGGAGCATGGGCCAGGACTCGATGGGCCGCGATGCGTCCGAGGCGGCGGTGAAGCGCTCCTTCCGCTCCGGCATGACGACGCTGGACCTGGGCGTGGCGCTGGGCTTCAACAGCCCGTCCGGCATCTTCGGCGGCGAGGTGGAGTACCGGCTGAAGCCGTGGCTGGGCCTCAACGTGAGCGGCGGCGCGGGCGCGTGGGGCCTGCGCGTGGGTCCCCTGGTCCGGTTCTATCCGCTGGGTGAGGTGCCCACGAGTCCCTTCTTCGAAGCGGGCACGAGCTTCAACTTCGGCGGGGAGTCCTGGTCGGAGGTGAACGGCGGCGAGCGGCGGTACGCGGACTTGATGCTTACCCCCGTGGCGACGGTGGGCGTGGGCGTGCGCCGCTCGCTGGGGCCCCTCTACCTGGGCACGCGCGTGGGCTGGGGCTTCCGGCTGCGCGAGGACAACTGGGAGATGCGTGACGGCGGCCAGAAGGACTTCCTCACCGCCACCGCCGTGGACCTGACCCAGCACGGCGGCTTCCTGTTCAGCATCACCGCCGGCGTGGCGGTGTTCTGAGCCAGGCGAAGTGGAGGGGCGCGCCCGTCAGGGCACGGGCGCCCCATCCTCCAGGAGCCGTGCGACGGCGCGGTCCCGGGTCCGGCTGTAGCGCAGCACCCAGTAGAACATCGCCCACGACGCCTGCGCCTCCGAAGGCCACGGGGCGAGCAATGCCCGACCTCCCATCAGCAGTCTGGCCATCGCCTCGTGACCCGCGTTGGTCCCGTAGGCCAGTCCTTCGTGCAGGACATATTCCCAGCGGCCCGGCTCCAGGACCTTGTCCGAACGGACGCAATAGGCATACGCGTGAGGGGACTCCATCTCCACGCGCAGGTGCTGATGCACCGGGATGTGTGGAGCACCTGGGACGGCATAGGGCCCCTTCTCATCCCACCCGTGCAGATACTTCTCCTTCGCCGGCAACCAGCGCCAGTGCAGGTGAAGACAGTCATGGATGCAGAAGGGCGCCATCGTGATGTCGTCCAGGTGCAGCTCCGCGTTGGGATAGACGTCGCGGACGCTCTTGGGTGCGCGCATGGGCGGCGCCACGTGGATGTTGTCGAAGTACCCCTGGCGCGGCATCAGCTCCTCCTGATGCTGCTCGTACCGTCCCGCCGCGTCGTTCCAGCGGTGTGAGAGGAAACCCGGTCCTCCCGTGGCGTCCGGCGAGGCCATCAGGTAGCCCGCGCCCGCCGGGAGGTTCGTCTTCACGCGGGAGAAGATGGAGGACCAGACCGGCGGAATCGAAACGGTGAACAGCTTCTCCCAGGCGCTCTCCGACGAGTTCGAGTCCGACCACATCCCCGCCGCCATCCCGTGCGACATCCCATCCTCGTCGTCCGCGGGGGGTCCGCCCTCATGCGCCATGGTGGACATGGAGGGGCGGCGGACGCTGATCTTCGCGGCCAGCTTCTCCAACGGCCGGTTGCTCATGAGCATCAGGTGCGGCCGGAGCCGCGACGTGCGCGCCTGGGCGCCCGGCACGTAGTCGTTGCGGTCCTGGCAACAGACGAACTCCGCGCACACCAGCACCCGCATGGGCACGAGCTGGAGGGTCCCCGTCTCCGTGCGCGTCACCTTCATGACGGGCGTCTTGGGCGGCTTCGCGCCGGGCCTGGGCATGAAGTCGTCCTGCTCCAGCACATCCAGGGGGATGGGCTCCAGCGAGAAGGTCTTGGACTTCGCGCGCAGGTTCAACTGGAAGCCGAAGACGAGCAGCATGCTCCGGTCGAGCTCCGCGGGAAGCCAGTAGGCGGATTGTTCCTTGGCGACGGTTCCACTGGAGGTCTCGTATTTGCGCACCAGGAACTTCTTGGTGAGCTCCAGCGTCAGGGGCAGGCCGCGATAGCCCACCTCGATGGGATGCCAGAGGAGTTCCTCCAGGACGGTGGGGGTCTGTTCGACGTACCAGGGCGTCCGGGGCAGGTGGTGGGTCACCCCGCTCACGCGCCCGGGCTTGCGGACATCGTGGGACCAGTTCCAGCGGCCCGGGGTGCCCGGGTCCGCCGCGGCGGCTTCCATGGTGCCCGGGCTCGCGCCATAGGACTTCCACGGTGCGTCGGGGGCGGCGGTGAGCAGCAGCGTGTCCTTCAACAGCGCTTCAAGATTCGGCATGGGGCTGGAGGTGTCGGACGGGAAGAAGGTTCAGGGCAGGTCCGGCATCGATTCGACGGTCCATTCGCCCAGGAGCGCGCCGGCCAGGGGCAACTCGTCCTGGACGACGCCGAGCAGGGTGTAGACCTCGTCGCCGGTGCGGGGGATGAAGACCTCCCCCTGCGCGTCGGTCTCGAACTCCTGCTCCTGGCGGTCCGGGCCCCGGACGCGGATGCGACAGTTTGGAATGGGGTTCTGCTCCACGGAGTCATCCACGATGCGAAAGGCCGGGATGCCGGGCGTGAGCCGCAGGACACCGGAAATCTCCGGGCGCTCGCAAGTCAACCGACAGCAGTCGATGGAGTCCATGCTCTTGCCGGAGGTTCCATCGAAGCGCAGCTCGCCTGGCGTTTCCGGAATCTTCCATTCGCCCATGGCGAAGACGACCCTGAACTCCTTCACGGAGTGTTCTTGCTCGGTGTTGTTCAGGTTGGTGGATGCGATCTTCCTCACCTCATGGACCTGCATCGCGACGATGGGCTCACGACCGTCAGCCCCTGTCTTGAACACCACTTGATGGTCGCGCTCAGGATGGATGCTCAGGGAGACCGTGTTCGGCGTGGTGACTCCAGAGATGAGCATCGTGGTCTTCACGTCCTGTCGGAAACCCGGCTGGGCGTGGAACCAGGCATCCACACACCGACCCTGGACCCGAAACACCGCAGAGTCGTTGAAGAAGTAGGGGCCCAGGACACTGTGGCCCGCACGAAGCCGGAACGCCCCCGCGATGACCACCTGCGCGTCGTGCGTTGAAACGCCGTGCTCCTTCTTCACGCGCACCGAATGCGAGACGAGCATCCGGAAGCGGCAATACAGGAAGGGGACGTTGAACCAGGGGCTGGACATGTCGAGATGACCCTTGCGTGGGCGCCGCACGGAGGAGGCTCGAATGTATCAGCCTCCTCCCCAGGGCCCTTGCCCTGCCCGGCTCCATCGACGCCGTGTTCCGGGGCACGACTCAGGGGGTGGGAGCAGGGACCTGAGACCCCGCGTCCTGCCAGGAGGAGGGCAGGAACGGCGAGGGCCCTTCTCCCAACGAACCCGGAGAGGCGGCCCCAGGCTCTCCTGGCGTGGTGTTCACCCCCGAATCCGCAGGGGCCGTCATGTCGGCTGCGCCGTCCATGACCCGGCGAAGGATGCGACCGTCACGATGGATGGCATAGCTCGCACCTGAATCGAGGGCGGGGTGCGTGCGGCCGCACGCCCTGGGGTCCTCGTCGATGCGGATGAAGAAGAGGTCTCCCTGACGGACCACCCGGTATTGCTGGGACTCCAATCGGCTGCCACACGGGAGAGACCTGTCCTGGGGAGGCAGCAGATCCTGGGTGGCGATGGAGAGCGCACGCAGCGTGTCGCCATCCAGTTCGTACACCGTCCCTTCCATGCCTGGGGAGACCGCGGGCTGCGCGAAGAACGCAGGGAAGACGATGGAAGGGTCCTCTTCGAGCTTCGCGGGAAGGGTCGAGGAAGGGCGAAGGCAACTCGCGAGAAGGAACGCGAGCACCAGGATGGGATGGAGCCGCTTCATGGGTCGTTCCTGGCAGGGCGATGGCGGGGGCGCACGCTATTTCTCATCGATCCGGTAGTGCTCTTCGTCCTGCCATGTGACGGTGCCAAGCAGCTCCTGACGCCACCCACCGGAGCCATCCCCGGTCCACTTCTTCAATTCACCATTCACGGGAATGTACTGGAAGAACCCATCGCATGACGGCTGGCCCAGGTCGTCGGAGTTCGAGAAGAACGCGACGACGGAGAGGGGCACCTTCTTCCCACCCACCTCCACGATCCATTCATGGGTCCGCCCCATGGAAACAATCATCCGGATGTCCCCGTCCGAGAGCCGTCCCTCGTAGGGATGGTTGTGCAGGGCAAAGACATATTTGATGCTCCCCGTGGGGAACCGGGCATCATCAACTGTCTCGGGGAGCAGACAGCTTTTCCTGCGATCCAGCTCATCCTGCTCCGACTGATCCGTGAGCATGCTCATCTCGTACTTGCCGGCCGGCGTGTAATACAGCCATGCGCAGTACTCCTTCGAGACGCGCCAACGAACTCGGAAGTCCTGGGCCCTCTCGCGTCCAGCGGTCGCGTGGGGCTTGGAGAGAATCAGGGGACACGCCGCGATCAACGCGTCGGAGAAGGTGTCGAACGGTCCGAAGCCGGGCATCGGCCCGGGGAGGCTCTTGAGTCGCTCGCCAGGAGTTCCCCGCACAACACCTGGAACGGGCTGTGGCGATGAACAGGCCAAGCCCACGCACAACACCAGCGCCTGAACCGCCTGCCGACGCACGGACATGCGCGCACCCTACCACACCACGTCCCAGCTAGGCTCGGGCGCACCATGCCGGCCTCCCTGCTCGAAGTCTTCCTCGACCATGCCCGTCACGCGCCCTCGCGCCCGCTGCTCTCCTTCGAGGGCACCACCTTCACGCGCGGACAGCTCGCGGAGCGCGTCACCGCGTTCGCTCGCGGGCTCAAGGCCCGGGGGCTCGCTCCCGGTGAGCGCGTGGCCCTCTTCCTGGAGAACAGTGACGCGTTCGTCATCACGTGGCTCGGCGTGCAGGCCGCCGGCTGCGTCGCCGTGCTCGTCAACACCGCGTACCGCCAGGTGGAACTGGCCCACATCCTCTCCGACGCGGAGGTGAAGGTCTGTGTCACAGGCACCTCGGGCGCCTCCGAACTCTCACCCCTGCGCGACCAGCTCCCCGCGCTGCAATGGCTCATCACCGTGGAGCCGCCGCCCCAGGACATCCCCGCGTCCCTGCCCACCGTGGCTTTCGACGCCATCCTCGCGCAGGGCGCCGCCTCCCATGTCTCCCTGCCGCTGCCCGGCGCGGAGGACCTCGCGGTGCTGGGCTACACGTCCGGCACCACCGGCCGCTCCAAGGGCGCCATGCTCCAGCACCGGCAACTGCTCGCCAACGTGCGCGCCGTCACCGAGGCGTGGCGCTGGACGGACGCGGACCGGCTGCTGCTCACCCTCCCGCTCTTCCACACCCACGGCCTCATGGTCGGCCTGCACGGCACCCTCTTCACCGGCGCCAGCGTGGACCTGCGCCGCCGCTTCGTCGCCTCCGAAGCCCTCTCCTCCCTCCACGACGATGCGTCCCTCACCCTCTTCTTCGGCGTGCCCACCATGTACGGGCGCCTGCTGGAAGAGTCGCGCCGCACCGGCGTGAAGCCCCGCGCCTTGCGCCTGTGGGTCTCAGGCTCCGCGCCGCTGAGTCCCCAACTGTGCCTGGACATCGAAGGCCAGTTCGGCGCCCGCATCCTGGAGCGCTACGGCATGACCGAGACGCTCATGAACACCACCCAGCCCTACGACGGCGAACGCCGCCCCGGCACCGTGGGCATGCCCTTCCCCGGCCAGGAGGCCCGCATCGTGGACGTGCGCTCGCGCGCGGTGCTACCTCGCGGCGAGACGGGCGAAATCGAGGTGCGCGGGCCCCACGTCTTCACCGGCTACTGGCGCCGCCCCGATGCCACCACCGGGGCCTTCGCCGCCGACGGCTGGTTCCGCACCGGCGACCTGGGCGAGTACGACCCCGACGGCTTCCTGCGCATCACCGGCCGCGCCCGCGAGCTCATCATCAGCGGCGGCTTCAACATCTACCCCCGCGAGGTCGAAGAGGTCCTCACCGGCCACCCCTCCGTCGCCGAAGCCGCCGTGCTGGGCCTGCCCGACCCCGACTTCGGCGAACAGGTCGTCGCCGTCATCGTCTCCACTCCCGGTGCGCCCCAGGACGCCCAGGCCCTGGTCGACTGGTGCCGCGAACGCCTGGCCGCCTTCAAGAAGCCACGCCGCGTCGTCTTCACCGACGCCCTGCCCCGCAACGCCCTGGGAAAGGTCCAGAAACACGTCCTCCGGGACCGCTTGTCCACTCCCTAGGCACGAATCCGGAGCGAAAGCCCGGTTCGAGTGGAGGCCTCCGAGGTCAATCAACAGGCGCTCCTGCGTTGGGAGAGCCCTTCCGCGCACGAAGCGTCCCAACCTGTCCGACAGTCGGACAGGTTTCCCAGGACGGAGCCCGGCACTCCCCTCCGGCGCTCTTCTCGCCGGACTCGCGGGTGTTGGAACCCAGGGTGGCTGGAACCCGGAGCGCCCCGGAGTCCCCAGCGGCTCGCGCTCCATGAGCCATGGGGTGATGGCGGGTGGGCGCCCACCCGTGCGTAAGATCGTGGCTCCGACTCCCATGAAACCCACGAAGACCGCCCCTGGTTTCCTTCGCAGCTACGTGCTGCCCGCCCTCTGGCTCTTTGCCCTTCCGCTCTTCGGCCTGTGGTTCACCGGCCACGCCACGTCCAGCCTCGACGGGAAGGTGCTCGCATCCATCGAGCAGCAGATTGCCCAGGACACCGGACTCGATGAGCAGCAGCGGGAAGAGGCCCTGAGCTTCTTCCGCGCGGTTCCCGCCTCGGAGGCCTGCCTCGGTACGGACGAGGGGCTGGCGAACTTCCGGAACAACCTGGGGGAGGTGTGTTCGGACGCGCGGCAGTTCGGATGGATGCACAGCCTGTCGCTGGGCCTGTTCGTGCTGGGGCTCGCCACCACCGCGCTGGTCCTGCTGTGTGGCCTGGCCGCGTTCGTCTCACGGCCGTTCCAGTACGGCAGCTTCGTCGTGGGCTGGAACGTGCTCCGCGTCACCGGGGCCCTCCAGACGATGGGCCAGGGTGGCCTGCTCGTGTGGTTGTCCTACTGGATGACCGCGCTCTGGTTCAATCGCTACTCCCCCAAGCTCATCGGGGTGATGGGGTTGCTGGCCGCGATGGCCATCTTCCTCGTGGTGGTGGGCATCTTCCGCCGCCCGCCCATGGACTTCGAGGTGGAGGCGGAGGTGCTCGAGGAGCCGAAGGCACCGGAGCTCTGGGCCCACGTGCGCCGGCTGTGCACGCGCATCCAGACACCTCCTCCCGACCACATCCTCGCGGGCATCGACGCCAACTTCTTCGTCACCGAAAGCGACGTGCGCGTCGGGGACAGGACCCTCCGCGGCCGGACGCTCTATGTGAGCCTGTCCCTGCTGCGCCTGCTGGAGCAGTCCGAGGCCGACGCGGTGCTCGCGCATGAAATGGGACACCTGCTGGGCGGAGACACGGGCCACGGCAAGCGACTGGCGCCGGTGCTCGCGCACTTCGGCCACTACCTCCAGACGTTGCATGACGGCGGCCTGACGCGGCCCATCTACCACTTCATGGCGGCCTATCGCGGGCTCTTCGAGCTGTCGCTGGGGCGCAGCCGGCGCGCGAGTGAGCTCGCCGCGGATCGCCTCGCGGCGGGTCTCACGTCGGGCCGGGACATCGCCCGCTCGCTGGTGAAGGTGGGCGCGTATTCGGGCTTTCGTGAGCGCGTGGAGGCGGAGCTCTTCTCCCGTGATGAGCGGCAGCAGTCCGTGGCCATCTCCCAGCGGGTCGCCCTCGGCTTCGCCGACTACGCGCGGTCGGAGGCCGTGCATGGCGACCTGCACGGGACCGTGACACCCCATCCGTTCGACTCACACCCGCCCCTCTCCGCGCGGATGGAGAACGTGGATGCGCGGCTCACGCCGTCCGACATGGCGCAGGTGTTGCTGGAGCCCGTGACGTTCTCCTGGGTGAGCACCATCAAGGAGGCGGAGGCCATCGAGGCGCGACTGTGGGGCGCCTACGAAGCGCGCTTCTCCCAGGCGCACGACCTGGTGCTCGCGTACCGCTACGTGCCGTCCAACGAGGCGGAGCGGCAGCACGTGGAGCGGCACTTCCCGCCGCTGACCTTCGAAGGCAAGGAGGTCGGACTGGAGGCCCGGCTCGACTTCGCGCAGGTGAACTCCACGGAGTGGGAGGAGCCCGTGCTGCTCGAACAGGTGACACACGCCAGCAAGGAGGACCGCATGTTCAAGAAGTACCTGGACCTGCAGGTGGCGGGGCCGGGGCGGTCCAAGCAGAAGCGCTCCATCTGCTTGAGCAAGCTGAAGGATCCGGACGCGCTGCTGCGCGCCTTCGAGCACTACCTGGGGCGTTGCAGGACCATGCAGGAGCACCGCGCACGCGCTCAGCAGGCGGCCTGAGCCCAGGCCTCCTGGATTCCAGGCAGCCTCCGGTTCAGGACACACCTGCCGCCACCTGCCCAACAAAACCCACATCAGCCCCTGGCCGAAGTCACGGGGCGACCTAACTTGTTCGGCACATGCTTCCGGAGCCCTCACGTGATGCCCACGTTTCTCTCACACCGACTGCCGCACCCCTGCGCCTTCTTCCGGGAGGAGCGCAGGAGGGGCATCCAGGCGGTGAAGGCCCGGGGCGCATGAAGCGACTGCTCATCGTCGACGACGAGCTCGCCATCGTGGAGGCGCTCCAGGACATCCTGTCCCTGGAGGGGTACGACATCGACACCGCCTACAACGGTGACGAGGGCCTCCAGCGGCTGATGGCCGCGAAGCCCGACCTGGTGCTCCTGGACCTGATGATGCCGGTGATGGACGGCGGCGAGCTCCTGCGCCGCATCCGCGCCCACCCCGACCTGCGCCACATCCCCGTGGTGGTGATGAGCGCCGGCCGCCTCACCGAGGAAGAGCGCCGCGCCAGCTCGCACTTCCTCGCCAAGCCCTTCGAACTGGACGACCTGCTGGGCACCATCGCCCGGCAGCTCCCGTCCGAAGGCGCCCGCGTCTAAAGGCTCGGGGCTGTGACTAGCCCGGCGTCGCGCGGAAGAGGATGTCCCGGTAGTACTGCAGCTCCGTGAGGCTGGAGCGCAGGTCCGCGAGCGCGGTGTGCCCACTGGGCGGCTTGCGCGGCTCCACCAGCGCCGGGTACCACGCGCGCACCAGCACCTTCAGGCTCGTCACGTCCACCATGCGGTAGTGCAGGTAGCGGTCCAGCATGGGCATGTGGCTGATGAGGAAGCGCCGGTCGGTGTGGATGGAGTTGCCCGCGAGGATGCCCTCGCCCAATTCACAATGGTCCGCGACGAAGGACGTCACCTCGCGTTCGGCCACGCGCAGGGACACGTTGGAGGCGCGGACCTTCTCGCTGAGGCCGTTCTTCGTGTGCATGTCGCGCACGACGGGCTCCATGCGCTGGAGCATCTCCTCCGGCTGCCAGATGACCCGCTCGAACTCCGCGATGGGGCGCAGGTCCGGCCCGGTGATGATGACACCCACCTCGATGATGCCGCAGGACTCTGGGTCAAGCCCGGTCATCTCCAGGTCGAGCCACACAAGGCGGGGTTCACGGGGCATGTACGAACATCCTGAGGCGAAGAGGAAGAAAGCAACGCCCCCTATACCAGCCCCCGGCCCCGGAGCACTCACTCCGTGGATGAATCGTCCCACCGCGTCCGCACGTCCACCATGGATTCGAGCGTGCGGTGCACCGGGCACAGGTCCGCGATGTGCATCAGCCGGGCCCGCTGTTCGTCCGTCAGGGGTCCCTCCAACTGGACGAGCCGCTCCAGCCGATCCACCCGGCCCACCCGCGACTCGCACTCCGCGCAATCCTTCGCATGCACCTTGTCGTGTTCCAGCCGCACCCGTACCCGGGTGAGCGGCCAACCGTGCCGGTCCGCGTACATCCGCACCGTCATCGACGTGCACGCCCCCAGCGCCGCCCCCAGCAACCCATACGGCGTGGGCCCCGAGTCCTGCCCGCCCAGCGCCAGCGGTTCGTCCGCGCGCAGCCAGTGCGTGCCCACGCGGATGTCCTGGGCGAACCCCCCTTCCGGCGCTTCGCGCACCTCCACCTGTCCTTCCGGCAGCGGTTTCTCGCGCTCACGCACCGGCGCCACGTGCCGCGCGGCCCACGGCCCCAACACGTCCGCCGCATAGGCCGCGTCCTCCGGGCGCGAGAGGAAGTGATCCGCCCCGTCCAGCATCACGAGGCTCGCGGGCCGGCGCGCACCCGTCACCAGCCGGCGCGCGCTGTCCAGGCCCACGTACCGGTCCTCCGACGCATGCAGCACCAGCAGCGCGCCCGGAAACGCCCCCAGCGCCTTGGACACCGCCGCGCCTTCGATGGCGGTGAGGAAGTCGCGCGTGAGGCGCAGCCGGCCGGGCCCCAGCGCGAACAACCGCTCCGCCTCGTCGCGCTCGGCGGGAGGCAGCAACGTGCGCACGTCGTCCGCCCCCGCGGGCGCGTTCACCAGCGCCACCGCCGCCACCTCCGGCAGCCGGGGCAGCGCCGCCACCACCGCCGGGCCCCCGAGGCTGTGGCCCACCAGGAGCCGGGGCACCTGCGCGTGCGTGGCGAGAAAGGCCGAGGCGGCCACCACCGCGTCCACGCTCGGCACGGTGTCCAGGCGCTCCTCTGCTCCCACGTCCGGGCCTTGCGTGAAGTCCAGGCGCAGCACCGCGAAGCCCCGCGTCACCAGCGCGCGCGCCAGCCGCTCCGGCCCGGGCGAGTGGCCCACGCACGCGAAGCATGACACCAGCACGGCGCTCGCCTCGGGCGCCGCCGGGGGCAGCTCCAACCACCCTCCGCCTCCCGGAAAGGACACGGCCCGGGGGGACATCTAGAAGTCCACCAGCGCCTCGGCCGTCCACACCCCACCGGGGCCCTGCCGCACGGACACCTGGGTGAGCGACGCGCCCGTCACCGCCACGCTGGCACCGTGGCGCTCGGCTCCCGCGCGCTCGCCGAAGCCGTGGCCGAAGAGGTTCAGCCCGTCCAGGCGCACCGCGAAGCACTGGAAGCGCAGGCGCCGTCCCGCCATCGCGCCCACCACCTCGCGCAGCCAATCCGCGAGCAGCTCGTCATGGTCCACGGACTGGCAGGCCACCTCCAGTTCCTCGTGGATCTCCACGCGCTTCGGGTCCGTCACCAGCGCGCAGAGGGACAGCGCCGCCATCTCGAAGGCCTGCTCCATGGAGCGGCCCACGCCCCGCACCCCGAGTTGTTCGTCGCGCGTGAAGTGTTCCCAGTGGGCCCGGGGCCTGCCTTCCTCCGAATGCACCGCTTCGACGTCCATACGGCCTCCTGTTCCTTCCATCGGTTGCTGTTGAATTCCCGGAAGCCCGCCCCCACTCCAGGCGCCTGTCGCCGCTCAGAACCACCACCCGCCGCCCACGTCCGGAGCCACCCCGGAGGCCCGCGCCGGGGACGAATCCCGGGCGCGCGTGAGCCACCGCCGCAGCTCGTCTTCGTTCAGCGAGGGGAACGTGTCGTAGACCTCCGCCACCTCGCGCAGCCCGGCCTTGAGCGTCAGCGCGTGCACCGCGTCCGCCCGGCCCCGGATGAGCTCCAGCGCGGCCGGGGTCGCCACGCCCACCGCCACGATGCGCTGACGGGCCCCCCGCTGCTGGAGCGCCAGGAGCGCCGCCGCCACGGTGGCCCCCGTCACCATCCCGTCGTCCACCAGCAGCACCACGCGGTCCCGCACATCCGGCGTCGGCCCGCCCCTGAGCTGCCGCGCCTGCTTCTCCACGCCCTCCAGCTCTCCGCGCACGAAGTCCTGGAGCGCCGTCCCGGACAGGGGCGACTGGGGCGCGGCCTGGGCATCCAGGAACACCCCTCCGCCCTCCGACACCGAGCCCAGCGTGAGCTTGTTGCGGGCCGGGTGGCGCACCTTGCGCGCCACCCACAGGTCCAGGGGGGCCCCCAGCGCCCGGGCCACCTCCAGCGCCACGCTCAACCCTCCCCGCGTCAGGCCCAGCACGCGCACGTCCCCGGAGCGGTAGGGTGCGAGCACCCCCGCGAGCTTCTGCCCGGCGTCTGACCTGTCCTTGAAACGCATCCACTCGCCTCCTCACGGAAGGTGCGCGTCCCCCGGGAACGTGGCGGCGAAGACACAGTCAACGGCTCACCTGCCGGGGTGCCCGGGAGGCCAGGGCACCGCGAGGGAAAGCCGCGCTAGGGTGGGGGCCCATGACGCAACCCGCCCTCGTCGTCGGCAGTGCCAGTCCCCACCTCGGCCGTGCGCTCGCCCAGGCGTTCGGCATCTCGCCCGTGGCCACGAAGATGGAGCGCTTCCCGGATGGGGAACTGCACATCGAGGTGCCCCCGGAGGCCATCCGGGGCCGCCGCGTCGTCATCCTGCAAACGTCCACGCCCCCTGTGGGCGAACACCTGCTGGAGCTGCTCCTGCTCGCGGACGCGTGCTGGCGGGCGGGCGCGGCCTCGCTGGAGGCGGTGATTCCGTACGTGGGCTATGCGCGCCAGGACCGGCGCGCCCGGGCCGGTGAACCCCTGGGTGGCAGGCTGGTGGCCGACCTGCTGTCCCACGGCCGCTTCGAGCGCGTGTTCACGGTGGACCTGCACAACCCGGCGTTGGAGGGCTGCTTCGGCGCCCCGCTGGAGCACCTGTCCGCGCTGCCGCTGCTGGCGGAGGCGCTGCGCCCCCACGTGTCCGACACGTCCGTGGTGGTGGCCCCGGACCTGGGCGCGGTGAAGCGCGCGGAGGCGCTGGCGAAGCTCCTGGGCCGGCCCTGGGCGGTGGTGCACAAGGCGCGGCTGAGCGGCAACGACGTGGAGACGCTGGGCCTGCTGGGCCAGGTGCGCGGCATGCGCCCCATCCTGGTGGACGACATGATCTCCACCGGCGGCACGCTGGCGGCGGCGGCGAAGGAGCTGAAGGGCGAGGGGTGCGTGGACGACTTCATCCTGGCCACCACGCACGCCCTGCTGGTGGGCCCCGCGCTGGAGCGCCTGCACGGCGTGCCCGTCAAGCGGCTGGTCAGCACGGACAGTGTGGAACCCCGACAGGACCTGCCCTTTCCCCACCAGGTGGTGACGCTGGCCCCGCTGCTCTTGCGCGCACTCACGCCCGACGCGCGTTAGTGTGCCCGGCCATGTCCGACACTGTCCTGACGCAGCTCGACGCGGGGGTCCTCTCCGTCACCTTCAACCGGCCGGAGAAGAAGAACGCCTTCACCCACGCCATGTACGAGGCCGCCACGGCCGCCCTGCTGGACGCGGACCGCCGGGATGATGTCCGCGTGGTGCTCCTGTCCGGCGCGGGCGGCGCGTTCACGGCGGGCAACGACATTGGCGACTTCGTGGAGCACCCGCCCGCGGGCGAGGACAGCGCGGTGTTCCGCTACCTGCGCGCCCTGGCCAGCATGGCCAAGCCGGTGCTGGCCGCGGTGGAGGGGGCGGCGGTGGGCATTGGCACCACCATGCTCCTGCACTGTGACTACGTGGTGGCCGGGGACAAGACGCGCTTCTGCATGCCCTTCGTCAACCTGGGCCTGTGCGCGGAAGGCGCCAGCAGCCTGCTGCTCCCCCGCGCGGCGGGCTTCGCGCTGGCGTCGGAGCTGCTGCTGTTCGGCGACCCGTTCGACGCGAGCACCGCGCTGCGCGCCGGCATCATCAACAAGGCCGTCCCCGAAGCGCAGCTCAAGGAAGTGGCCACCGAGCGCGCCCGCGCCCTGGCCTCCCGCCCCATGCAGGCGCTGAAGGTGACCAAGCAGCTCATCCGCGGCCCGCTGCGCGAGCAGGTGGAGACCACGATGAAGCGCGAGGGCGCGGAGTTCATCCAGCGCCTGCACTCCGACGAGGCCCGCGAGGCCCTCATGTCCTTCATGACGCGCGGCAAGAAGTAGCCCCGCCTCCGAAGCCCTTCAAACAAGCCGGGCCCGCGTGACGTCACGCGGGCCCGGTGTCGTTTCAGCGCGATGACAGACGGCCTACAGGGGCGCGGGGGGCGCCTGGGGCGTCTTCGCGGCCTTGCCGGAGAGGAAGGACTGGATGCTCTCGCCCTGCTTCTCCTTCAGCGCGCCGCACTGGTCGACAATCTCCATCACCTGATTGAGCACGCGCTCCGAACCGGGGAGCTGCTTGCCGCGAGGCTCGAAGAAGGCCGCCAGCTCCTGGCGCTTGCCCGCGTCACAGAAACCCGCGCCGATGTAGGGCAGCCGCGAACCCATGCCTTCGGGCAGCAGGCCCGGCTTGCCCCCGGTGCCCACCAGCGTGTCGAAGTTCTTCATCACGAAGTCCACGGCGACGCCCTGCGTGCGCGGGTCGCGCGACGCGCCGAAGAGCAGCCACAGGCTTTCGCGCAGGTCGTTCCTGGGCTCCAGGAGCATCTTGAGGTTCTCCTGGACGAGCTGGGGGTCGCTCACCTGGGACAGGCCGCCCAGCAGCTGCTGGCGCGTGTAGCGGTCCTTCTCTCCGCTCAGCCGCTCCAAGAGCTTCGCGTTGAAGGCGGCATCGCCGTGGTTCGCCGCGATGGAGAGCACCGGCCCCACCAGCTCCGGGGCCACCGCGCGCCGGTCCTTCAGCCACTGGTCCGCCAGGGTGCGCGCCTCGGCGACGAGCTTCGGGTCATGGCCCTCGTTGCCAGCCAGCTCCAGCAGGCGCGGCCGCAGCAGGCGCGTGTCCTCGGACTCGCCCGTGCGGGGCTTGAAGCCCAGCTTGCGCGCGCGGGGCCCGAAGGTGTCGCGGATGTAGCGGGCCCGCTCCGGCTCCTGCGCGGTCGTGAGCAGCCGCGTCGACACCAGGTCGAGCAGCTCCAGGCCGGCCTCCAGCACCTGCCGGTCCGGGTCCTCCGCCACGCGCGTGAGCAGCGGCAGGGCCTCCGCCGCGGGCAGCACGCCCGCCTGCGCCAGCGCCAGCGCGTCGCCCAGCAGCACCACGCGTTCGGCGCGGGACAGCTTCGTCAGGCCCGCCTTCATCAGCTTCGCGCGCGTGTCGTCCGCCAGCCGCACGCGGTAGTAGCCCGCGCCGTCCGCGTTGGGGAACACCCACGCCGGGCACGCCTTGGCCTCCGGCAGCGGCAGCTCCGCCTTCGTCTCCGTCATCAGCGTGCACGCGGTGACGTCCTTCGTGGCGCCCGGGTACTTCACGCACACGGGCACCTTCCACGACTGGGCCATGTCCGGGGTCTTGGAGCCCAGGCGCATGTAGCGCTGCTGGGTGAGGGCCACGCGCGGCTTGCCGCCATCACACAGCAGGGTCGCGGTGATGAAGGGCGCGCCCGTCTGGTCCAGGAAGCTGTTCATCACGGAGGCCACGTCCTTGCCGGACTCGGCGGACAGCGCATCCACGAAGTTCTTCGCGGTGGCGTTGCCGCCCGCGTGCGCGCGGATGTAGCGCTGGATGCCCTTCTGGAACACTTCCCGGCCCAGCCACGCTTCGGTCATGGCCAGCACCGCGCTGCCCTTGCCGTAGGTGATGCCGTCGAAGGCGTTCTGGATGTCACCGTTGTTACGAATGGGCTGACGGATGAAGCGCGCGGACACGAGGCTGTCCGCCTCCAGCGCGCCGTTGCGATCCTGCACGCGCTCCACCGGCCCGTCCCACGTGGGCTGCCACGACTCCACGATGCGCGGGGTCATCCACGAGGCGAACGATTCGTTGAGCCACAGGTCGTCCCACCACGCCATCGTGACGAGGTCGCCGAACCACTGGTGCGCTAGCTCATGCACCTGCACGTTCGCGAACGCGCGCTGACGGCCCACCGAGTCGTCCTCCGGCCGGGACAGGATGAGGCGCGAGTTGAACGTGACGAGGCCCGGGTTCTCCATCGCGCCGCCCATCAGCGGCACCGCGAGCACGTCCAGCTTCTCGTATGCGTACGGGATGCCGAAGTACTTCTCCAGCTGCTCCAGGATGTCGGGCGTCACCTTCGCGGCCCACGCGCCCTCGCTGGCGCGGCCCCTGGGCGTGATGATGCGCGTCTTCACCTGCTTGAGGCCGGCGTCCCGCGCGGGCAGGAAGTCGAAGGGGCCCACGCCGAACGCGATGAGGTAGCTGGGCAGCGGCTGCGTGGGCGCGAAGCGGAAGATGCGCCAGCCGTCCGCGCCCGCCTCCTCCGCGAGCTGCGGCGTGTTGGTGACGGCCACGTTTCCTTCAGGCACGTGGAAGGTGAGCTGGAAGGGCACCTTGAAGGAGGGCTCGTCGAAGGACGGGAACGCGCGGCGGGCGCCCAGGGGTTCGAACTGGGTGTAGACGTACCAGTCGCCGCCTTCGTTGACGCGGAAGGCGCCGGAGGTCTCTCGCTCGGACGCCTTGCCCGTGTAGACGAGGCGCAGCTTCGCGCCGCCCACGACCAGGGGTTTCTCCAGCGACAGGCCGAGGAAGTCCTCGCCGCTGGAGGACGGCTTCACCGCCAGCTTGACGCCGCCCTGTTCGATGGAGGCCTCCTTCACGACGAGGCCCTTGCCGTGCAGCCACACGAGGCTTGTGGGCTTCGCCACGTCGAGCGTGATGTCGGCGGTGCCTTCGAAGGTTTCGACCTTCGGATCCATCTTCAACACGATGGCGTACTGGGTGGGCCGCACGTCGTCGGGCAGCCGCAGTTCGGGCGGCGTGGGCGCGGCGGCGGCTTGAACGACCGGCGTTGTTTCGACAGCGCCGGGGGCGGGAGTGTTGCCCTGTCGGGCACCACATGCCGCGAGGAAGGTAACGGTGGCCAGGGCCACCGGACGGAGCAGGTTGGGCATGGCCGGGCAGTGTGTCGTAGACCGGCCGAGCAAGGTAGCGACGAGCAAGCGGTGCGTGGCCTTGCTGTCAGGTCGTGTTCGCGGTGGAGTGCGCCGCCGTGTCCGCCCCTCTCTCCGCCCATCCGTCCCCAGCGCAAACAAACACCCCTCCCGAGGGGAAGAAGCCACCGGAGCACCTGCGCCGCATCATCGGCGAGCCGCCCGGCCCCATCGTGGCGCTGCTGACGCGCGGCGTCTGGGCGTTGCTCACCGCGTTGTCACCGGGAGCCCGGGACGCGCTGGCGCGCTTCGTGGGCAACCTGGCCTACACGCTGGGCATCCGCCGCAAGGTGGCGCTGGACAACCTGGCGCACGCGATGCCGGAGAAGAGCGAGGCGGAGCGGCACGCCATCGCGCGCGGTGCGTACATCACCATGGCGCGCGTGGTGGTGGAGTCGCTGCCGTCGGGTGACCGGATGGCGCCGGACTGGGACCAGCAGGGCATCGAGGGCGAGGAGGCGTGGGCGGCGCTCAAGGCGCACGTGGCCACGGGCAAGGGGGCGCTGCTGGTGACGGCGCACTTCGGCAACTGGGAGCTCGTCGGGCAGATGCTCATCCGCCTGGGCGTACCGATCAACGCGCTGGTGCGGCCGCTCAAGGGCGCGTTGAACACGCGCATCGCGGAGAACCGGCTGCGCGTGGGCGCGGGGCTCATCTATCCGAAGGGCGCCATCCAGGAAATCACCGACGCGGTGCACCGGGGCGAGTCCGCGTTCATGCTGTTGGATCAGGCGCTGCCGGCGAAGTCGGCGGTGTTCGTGCCGTTCTTCGGGAGACTCGCGTCCACGACGCCCGCGATGGCCGTGGCCGCGGAGCGCACGGGCATGCCGGTGTTCGTGGTGGTGGGCGTGCGTCCGCCGGGTCCGGGAGCCCGGTTCCGGTTGGAGGTGGAGGGGCCCATTCCGGCACCCGCGCCGGGCGAGTTCGCGGACCCCATCACCGAGCACACGGCCCGGGTGACGGCGGGGCTGGAGCGCGCCATCCGCCGGCATCCGGAGCAGTGGCTGTGGCTGCACCGCCGCTGGAAGGTGCAGCCTCCCGCTGCGCTGGTGACCGCGGCCTCACCGGGACTGACGCAGGGCACGGTCGCCGAGCCGGCACGCCGGGACTGAAGAACGCGCCTACTCCACCACCACGCGGCGCAGGTGCGAGCCCAGGCGCGTGAGCAGCTCGTAATGGATGGTCTGCGCCCAGCCGGACAGGGACTCGGCGGACACGGACTCCTCGCCGTCGCGACCCAGCAGCGTCGCCGTCACCGGGCGCTCGTCGGACACGGCGCGCGTCACGTCCACCATCAGGTGGTTCATCATCACGCGGCCCAGCACCGCACACCGGCGGCCGTTCACCAGCACGTGCGCCTTGCCGGACGCGAGGCGCGGATACCCGTCGTAGTAGCCCACCGGCAGCACCGCGAGGCGCGTGGGCTCCGGGCAACGGTACGTGCAGCCGTAGCCCACGTAGCTGCCCGTGGGCAGCCACTTCACCACCTGGCTTCTGCACCGCCATGACAGCACTGGCTTGAGCACCGGAAGCTCCCCCAGCACCAGCCGCGCCGACAGCCGCGTCTCCGGCGAGGGCCACAGGCCATACAGGGAGATGCCCACCCGCGCGGCCTCGTAGCGCGCCCGGGGCAGCACCAGCGCGGCGGCGCTCGCGGCGATGTGGCGCTGCAACGGCTTCGCGGGCTTCAGCTGCGCCGTCAGGTGCGCAAGGCCCGTCTCGAACGCGTCCAACTGCGCGAGCGCGTACCCCTGCTCCGTCACGTCCTCCGTGTTGGCGAAGTGGCTGAGCACGCCCACCGTTTCGAACACGTCGCGCGCGTCCGCGAGGAACTGCGTCTGACCGGGGAGCTGATCCGCCGTGAAGCCCTCGCGGCCCAGCCCCGTGTCCAGGTGCACGTGCACGCGCAGGGGGCGCGGAAGCTTCGCCGCGCGCAGGCCCGGCACCGCGTCCGCCCAGGAGCGGTCCGCCACCACCACGTCGATGCCCTCGCGCGCCAGGACGACGGCCTCCTCCGGGGACACCGCGCCCAGCACCAGCACCTGCCGCGCGGGCAGACCGTGCGCGGCTTCGTGCGCGCGCACCGTGAGCGCATCCCGAGGCGCGATGAAATAGAGGACGTCCACGTCCGCGTGCACCAGGGGCAGCACCTGCGCGAGCCCATGGCCGTACGCATTGCCCTTGAGCACCGCGCCCAGCGCCCGGGGCGTGGGCCCCGAGGACTCCAGCGCCCGGAAGGCCGCCACGTTGTGCCGGAGATGCGCCGCGCTCAACTCCAACCACGAGGAGTGCACCGCGTCTCCTGGCCCGCCACCGACTTCTTCCACGTGCACACCTCCACACCATCCAGCACCACGGCTGCTTTTTTCCGTCTACCAGCAAAGCCCGGGCCATGGGCGGCCGTGGCCCGGGAGCCACGGGGGGCTGGATGCCACTCGGGCGGACAGGGGTGCGAGGGCGACTGCCCTTTCTGGCGCGGGCGGCGTGCGGGGGTGGACAGGCGTGCGGCGGGAGCGTGTGCCGGGGGACACCGACCTGGGGGTAGGCCTTTGCGAGATGGCGTGGGGTTCGGCGTCGTGACAGGGCCCGGTGATAGTGTGCTGTCGCGTGGCCCTCCCGGATTTGCCCCTAGCCCAGGCGTTCATGACCGCCCGAGGAAGAACGGAGCCGGCTGGTGCCCTGCCCGTCCTCCAGGAGCGACTGGCGGCGGCGTGGGAGGCGGCCCGTCAGTCCTGGCCCGGGGTGGCGCTGGAGGGCCCGCGCTTCGCGGCGCACCTGGCCCGGCTGATCCCCGCCGAGGGCAACGAGGAGGCCTGGGGCAAGCTGCACATGACGGATGTGTACCTGGCGCGGGCGGCGGCGGACGGCCTGCCCACGGCGCTGGCCACCTTCGAGCAGCGCCTGATGCCGGAGGTGGACGCGGCGGTGTCCCGGCTGAAGTTGCCCGCCGCGGGCCTGGACGAGGTCCGCCAGTTGTTGCGGCAGCGGATGCTGGTGGGCAGCGCGGAGGCGCCAGCGCGGCTGGCCGCCTATCCGGGCACCGGGCCGCTGGCGGGTTGGGTGCGCGCGGCGGCGCTGTGGCTGGCGCTGGACTGGCAGCGGCAGCGTTCGGGGCAGGCGCAGTCGGAGGACGGGGACCTGTCGATGCTGGTGGCGCCGGGGGATGACCCGGAGCTGGCGTACCTGAAGCAGACGTACCGGGCGGAGTTCAGCGCGTCGTTCCAGGCGGCGCTGGCGGCCCTGTCGGCGCGGCAGCGCAACTTCCTCCGGTTGAAGTACCTGGACGGGCTGGGCATCGACCAGTTGGGGGCGCTGTACGGCGTGCACCGCTCCACGGCGGCGCGGTGGGTGGTGGGGGCGCAGGAGGAGTTGCTGGACGGGACGCGGCAGCGGCTGACGGAGCGCCTGCGGCTGACGCGCTCGCAGCTGGACAGCGTCCTGAGGCTCATCTCCAGCCAGTTGGACGTGAGCCTGAGTCGGTTGCTGCGCTCCCACTCCGAGTGACGCGGCGCGCGAGCCCCGCCCTGGAAGCCAGGGCCCCGAGAAACCGGGCAGGGTGGACGCGGCCAGTGCGTTAAAGAGGAGATGGGATGCGAACGCTCTTCATCGGGGATGTGCACGGCTGTTCCAGTGAGCTGGACGCGCTCCTGAAGGCGTGTGACTGGAGTCCGGCGGACCGGGTGGTGCTGGTGGGGGACCTGGTGGCGAAGGGGCCGGACTCGGCGGGGGTGGTGCGAAGGGCGAGGGAGTGCGGGTTCCGGGCGGTGAAGGGCAACCACGACGCGCACGTGCTGCGCTGGCATGCGGGCCGCGCGGCGAAGGGCAAGAAGCTCAAGCCGGAGCACCGGCAGGTGTTGGACACGCTGACGGCGGAGGACTGGGCGTACCTGGCGACGCTGCCCGCCTACGAGCACTTCCCGGAGCTGAACGTGGTCGCGGTGCACGCGGGCCTGGTGCCGGGGGTGCCCCTCTCCGAGCAGAAGGAGGAGTTCCTGCTGAACATGCGCAGCATCGCGGCGGACGGAACGCCGTCGAAGCGGCTGGAGGCGGGCGAGCCGTGGGGCAGCCTGTGGACGGGGCCGGAGCTGGTCGTCTTCGGGCACGACGCGATGCGCGGACTGCAGAAGCACCCGTTCGCGCTGGGGCTGGATTCAGGCTGCGTGTACGGCGGAAGGCTCACCGCGTATGTCCTGCCGGAGGGGAAGTTCTACTCCGTGACGGCGGCGCGCGCGTACATGGCGCTGTAGGGCACGGACGCTAGAGTCGGGCCACCTTTCATCGGGAGAAACGGATTGGTCCGCTCGATTCAAGGCATGGCTGTCGTTGTCGCTGCGTTGCTGCTCTCCGCGGGTCCAACCTATACGGTCACGCGTTATTCGGTGTCCGTCGACAAGGATGAGCTGCGCATGGCGGGGGTCTACTCGGACAAGAGCCAGGTAGAGATCTCCGCGAAGTTCCACGAGCTCGACTTCAGCTCGGTGGACGGCACCTGGAACCAGCGCGGTTTCACGGGCCCCAATCCCAGACATCTCCAGGGCGGATGACGCACCGGGCCACGCCCGTGGAGGAATCAGGGCCCGGCCAGACCGTGTGCGCTCCAAGTGTCTTCCGCACTTACCCGTAGCTCTGCCATATTCCGTGGAGGTCATCTTTTTCCGGAAGGGTTGCAACATGCTCCGCACCTCGTGCCTCGTCAGCGCCGTGCTCCTCGTGAGCGCCTGCCAGAAGCCCCCGGAGCCTTCCGCGACCGAGCCCATGCCCCCGGTGGCGGTAACGCCGGTGAAGGTGGCGCCGTTCTCCCTCTCCGTGCTCCAGGACGCGGCGCCCTCGGGCTGTACGTGGCTGCGCCTGGAGTCCGACGGAAGACGCAGGGACCTGGTCACGGTGGACGCGGCGTGTGAGGGGCTCCAGCTCGCCTGGAGCGCGGATGGCCAGCATGCGGCCGTGCGCGACCCGGGTGGCAGTGCCCGGGGGCCCGGGCGCGTGTGGACGGTGGACCTGACCTCGGGCCTGGCCTCCGCGCAGTTGCTGCCGGAAGACGGCCTGACGGGCGCGGTGGGCTTCGATTCGGTAGGCCGGCTGGTGGCGCTGGTGGCGCATACCGGGGACCTGGTGCGCCGCGAGGAGGGCTCGAAGGAGTTCTTCCTCTTCGAGGGCCGGCGCATCCCCGTCCCGGAGACAGAGGAAGGCGCGGGGCTGGCGCACGCGTTCCGCCTGGAAAACGGCGCGTGGAAGCGCATCGAGACCGTGGCCACGCGCGATGACGCGGACGCCGTGTTCGCGCTCACCACCGCGGAGATGCTGGTGTCCTCCACCGTGTCCGGGGATCCGGATGCGCTGGCGGTCCAGCCCCTGGACGAGGGCAGCCAGGAGGCCGCGCGGCTCGATGCCGTGGTGGCGCACCGGGGCCACGACGTGTTCGGCGGCTGGGCGCGCGTGGAGACCCGGAGCGGTCCGCTCTACTCCTGGCAGACGGCGGGCGAACTCACCACGCTGATGATGCCGGTGCGCTGGGAGGTGGATGACGGCCGCCTCGCCGAACCCCAGGGGCTGGCCCTGCCTGCCCGGAGCCCCGTGCATGCGATGGCGCGCGGAGACCTGCTGCTGCTCTCCGGCGCGACGCAGGCGCGCGTCTATGACCTGGGCTCCAAGCGGCTGGCCGCGTCCTTCGACGGCTTCCGGGACGCGCGCTTCTGGCCCGCCGCCAGCCCCCGGGTGCCCCACGGCGCCACCGCCGCCTCCGGGCTGCGGTAGGCGCCACGGGATTACGACCGAAGCTCAGTTCCCGCTGCCCGACATGCCCTTGAACGCCGCGAACATGATGGCCGCGTAGCCGCCGCCACAGAGGCAGCAGGAGAGCACCGGCGCCAGGAGCGCGCCCGCTCCGGCGGTGCCCCAGGTGGTGCGGTGCAGCGTCCGGTACGTCACCACGCGCAGGCCCATGGCCCAGAAGGGCGCGGAGTAGATGGCGACGAAGGGGATGAGGCCGACGATGTAGGGCGCCAGGGAGAGCGCGTGCGCGCGCAGCGTCACCGAGAAGCCGCGCTCCACGCCACCCATGCGCAGGATGAGGTGGTCCATGCCCGCGAGGATGAACGTCATGCCCGCGTTGAAGAACGGCATCGCCACCGTCCACGCCAGCATCCCCACCACCAGGAACAGCTTCGCGCTCTGGGAACCCATGGGGTTCTCCGCGGTGTTCGCCTCCGTGTCGGGCACGAACGCCATGATGCCGCCGAAGAGGACGACGTAGAGCAGGCCCGTCGTCACGAAGCCCGCCACCCCGGTCAGCAGCACGAAGATCATCGAGCTGCCCAACGACGCGTCGGGGTTGATGCCCTTGAGGGTCTCCGTGGGCCGCATCAACATGCCCACACACGTCTGCCAGAACGCCTTGAGCGTCCCCAGCTCCGCACGCCGGTCCCACGGCACCGTGCCCATGGGCGCGCGGTCGTGGCAGCTCGCGCACACCACGCCCTCGGGGCCCTGACGCAGGCAACTGGCGCAGGCGAACGCGCCGCAGCGGGGGCACGTGGCCACGCTCCGCCACTGCGGATGCACCGCGCAGACAGGTTCGGAGCTTCCAGGGGCCGGGGCCACCAGCAGCGACGCACCACACGCGCCACACGTCTGCGCACCGGGAACGAAGGGGGACTGACAAGAAGGGCAGGAAGGCGTCATCGCCGCGCATCCTCGCATGGCCCGGCCTGCGCCGAGCATGCGGCCTTCCGGGACGCACGCACCGCGCGGGCGGACCCGCGCTCACGTCAGAGATGGCCGGCCCTGAAACACGCCCGAGGCCAGGGCTCCTGGTGGGCCCCAGCTCGCCGCACGGCCCCTGCCCTACGGCTCCGGCGGAGCTTCCGGATCCACCGGCACCGAGGGAGACGTCGTCCCACTGGGAGCCTTGTCCGGCGCGCTTCCGGCGGGCGCCACGATGCCCGGCGGACGCGGAGCCCGGGCCTCCTGTGCCGCCCGGACCTGCCGCGCCCGCTTCGCCTGCCCCAGCGCCACCTTCGCCGCGCCCGGGTCACCCAGCGCCCGCTCGCGCTTGGCCAGCGCCTCCCACAACTCCGGCGCGTCGGGATGCAGCGTCACCGCCGTGCGCAACAAACCCCTCGCCACCTTCGGCGAGCGCGTGTCCAGGAGCCTTCGCAGGAAGCCCGCGGGCGACAGCACCAGCGACCCCTCCGGCGTCTCGAACGCCTCGCGCACGTGCGGGCCGGCTTCCGCCTCCCGGTCCGCTTCGAGCAACCCCACCGCCTGCGCCAGGTGCGCATCCATCGACTCCGGATGCAGCTCCGTCGCGCGCTCCAGCCAGCGCATGCGGTCCGTCGGCTTGCGCTTCGCCCGGTCCGCCAGCGTCAGCAGCTCATCCGTGTAGTCCGGCCGCACCGAGGGCGCGCGCGCCGCCGCCTCCTTCAGCGAGGGCCACAGCCGTTCGGGGTCCTTCACGTCTTCCAGCCGCGAGCGCCGCAGCGTGGGCACCTCCGCGCGCTTCCACCCCGCGACGAAGCGGGCCACGTCGTCCCGCACGCCCTTGCTGAAGCGCTCCGTCTCCGGGCACTTCAGGGTTTCACACGCGGCCAGGTAGTCCGCGAAGAAGGCCGCCGAGCCCTGCGTCCGGTACGAGCGCAGCCGCTCCACGCCCAGCACCTTCTCCACCGTGGCCGCCATGTGCGCGCCCACGCGGATGAACAGGGATTCGCCCCGGGGCTCGTGCGCGCCGCGGATCCGCTCCATCGCGCCCCGCGTGTCGCGCGCGATGGTGGCCCGCTCGAACAGCGCCGTGACCTTCGCGAACGCACCCGGCAGGTCCGTCTCCGGCGGCAGCGTGCCGGGTCCTCGCGTGGCCCAGTCGTGGTACGCGAGCCCGTAGCTCGCCAGCCGCCCCATGCCCTCGTACGCCACCGCGTCCACGGGGTCCGTGAAGTGGCCACCCCGGGCCGGCGCGCCTTCGTCCAGCACCGTCTCCATCAAGCGCAGGGACAGCCGGCGCAGCCGCTTCGCCTCGTCCTCCACGTTGGTGGCCAGCGCGATGGCCGTGTCCTCCGCCGGCAGCAACACCAGCAGCGTCGTCGTCTCCGGCTGCCCGCCCGCGTGCGCCACGATGTAGTGGCCCCGGAGCGGATAGGTCGCGAAGCCCATGCCGTAGTCGGTGATGCGCCCGTCGCGCGTCACCATCGTCGCCTGCATGCGCCCCATCGTCTCGCGCGTCACCAGCGCGTCATCCAGCACCGCGCGCGCGAAGCCCAGCAGGTCCTCCACCGACGCGCGCGTGCCTCCGCCCGCGAAGCGGCTGGTGACATCCAGGAAGCGCGACGGCTTCAGCGTGCTGCCCGCCACGCGGTAGCCCACCGCCTGCTCCGCGTCGCGGGTGCTCAGCTCGTCCAGGTCCGCGTGGGACATGTGCGCGGGACCGAAGACGTGGTCGCGCAGGTACTCGCGGTAGGACTTGCCCGACGCCGTCTCCACCGCCGCGCCCAGCAGGTTGAAGCCCCACGTCGTGTACAGGTAGCGCGTGCCCGGCTCCGACGAGAGCGGACGTTCGGCGAACAGACCGATGGCCTCGCGCGTCGACACCGGCTTCGTATTGTTGCCCGCGCTCGGGCTGTCGTAGGTGGGCACTCCGCCCAGGTGCCCCAACAACTGCCGCACCGTCACCGGCCACTGCTTCACCGGGTACTCGGGCACCAGCGTGCGGATGTCCGCGTCCAGGTCCAGCTTGCCCGCCTGCGCGAGCTGCAACACCGCCACCGCCGTGAAGGACTTGGTGATGGATGCCATGCGGTACGTGGTGCGCACCGTGGCCGGCAGCTTCTTGCCCAGGTCGCGGTAGCCGAAGCCACGCATCCACCGCTGGCCCCCCCGCATCACGCCCACCGACAGCCCCGCCGTCGGTCCCTGCTTCAGGTCCGCGCGCACCAGCGCGTCCAACGCCCGCTCCACCTCCGGCGGGAACTCCGTCGCCACCTTCGCGCCCGTCTCCGACGCGGGCGCGACGACCTTCGCGCCCGTCTCCGACGCGGGCGCGGCGACCTTCGCGCTGGACTCCGACGCGGGCGCCTTCGCCTCGGCGGGCGCCTGGGCGGGAACCGCCAGCGAGGGCGACGCGACGAACAGCCACAGCGCGACGAATGCACGCCTCATCGCACGTCCTCCGCGGTCCGACCGCTTCCATCCCCGGGCCACGGCGGGGCCTCCTCGCGCGAGGACGTGAGCGGCGGCGCCAGCTCCGCGCCCTGCGCCACCCAGCCCTTGAGCAACGCGTCCGAGACCAGCTGCCCCAGCAGGTCCAATCCCTGCCCGCGCGGGTGCACCAGGTCGTCGTGCATGAACCCCGCCTGATTGAAGCGCGCGAGCGAACCCGCGCCGCCCATCGCGGCGAACAGGTTGAAGAACCCGCAGCCTTCGGCGAGAGCCACCTCGCGCTCGGCGGTGATGGCGGACTCCAGGAACGGGCGCTGCACCAGGGGCTTGCCCTCGACGTGCCCGTCCTGCACCGCGTCCATCGGGCCGACCACCAGACACGCGCTGTCCGGCGATACGGCGCGGGTGCGGCGCAGCAGGGCCGTCAGGTCGCGGCGCACGGTGTCCAGGTCGGTGCGCTTCCACTCCAGGCGCTTGGACTCGTTGCCGCCCAGGAAGAAGAGCAACAGCTTCGGATCTCGCTGCGCGACCTGCGCCTTCAGCGCGTCCTCTTCAATCCGGGCGTACAGCGTGGCATCCGCGGACGGCACGCCGAGCATGTCCAGCACGATGCCGGGTCCGTCCTTCTCCAGCACCACACCCTGGACGACAGCGCCCTTGCCCTCGGCGGTGACGTCCAGCCACTTCGCGCCCACGGGCAGCTCGAAGGTCGTGGTGCGGCTGGCACCGTCACCCTGGGGCTCCGTGCGCGCCAGCACCGCGCCGTCCACGGACACGACGAGCCGGCCCGCGTCCTCCACGTCCTTCCACCACAGCGTCCCGCGCGGCTCGCCCTCCAGCTTGAAGCGCCCCCGGGCCCGGGCCACGGTGGCCACGTGGTACACGCCGGTGATGCCGAACGGGTGCGGTGGCGCGCGCAGCTCACCCAGCGTGCGCGGCTCCCAGCCATTGCTCACGGCGGCCGTGCGCGACCTTCCGCCGTACGGCGCCATGCGGTCCACCAGCAGCACGCCACGTCCCGCGCCACCAAAGCCGTGCACCAGTTCGTCGCGCACCACGTCCACGATGCGGTCCCCCGCGATGAGCGAGTTGCCGAACGCGGCGATGACCGTGGGCTCCTTCGTCGCATCCGCCGCGCCCGTGACCAGCCCATCCAACGCGGCGAAGAACGGCGTCAGCGCGGAGCGCACGCACCCGGTGCCGCCGGGTTCAAGGCACGGATCCTCCACCGCGCCCCCTGGCGTCATCAGCCGGTTTCCCAGCGAGCGCAGGCGCCGACCCCGCTCGGTGGTGGGCGGCAAGGCGCGGAACGAACCGCGGGGGGACGTCGTCCCGGTACGGTTCGCATCCAGGGAAGCCAGCACCGCCGACGACGCATCCATCGTCCGCGCGCGAGCACCGGGGAGGGTGGCCTCCCGCAACTGGGAAGCCTCGGGGCTCGCATCCACCGGACGTGCGGCCTCGGGGCTCGCATCCACCGGACGTGCGGCCTCGGGGCTCGCATCCACCGGACGCGCAGCGTCGAGCGAAGCACCCACCGGCGCTGCTGCCCTGCCGGGCGCATCCGTCGCGGACGCCCCAGCCACGCTCGGTGACGCCTGGGCGGACGCATCCGCCGGCCGAGCCACTTCGGCGGACGACGCGGACTCCGGACGCACGGGCGGCGACGCGGCGGACTTCTCCAGCGGCGTCGTGAGGGGGAAACGGTGAGAGGGTGTGCGGGACTCGCACCCGGGGAGCAGGGCACCCGCCAGGAGGGCGAGCAGCCACGCCCGCCCGCGCCCCCGCGAGACTTCGGGAACCGTCATGTGACCCCCGAGCGTAGACGAAAGCGGGGACCTGCGCATGTTCCCCACCTCCTGCTCGGTCGCCCCGCGGGCCACTTCGCCTGGGCGGGAGACCGGGGCATCCGTCCAGCACTGCACGCTGCAGGCAGCGGCGTCGCCTTGGAAGAACGGCAAGCTCGCCCCTGGTACGAATGCACCGTCAGGCCGCGAACATGCGCCCTTCACACAGCGCGGCGCGTCCCCAAATTATCCGCCGCGAACATGGGGAAGAACCGGCTGACAACATGGACGAAGCTCCACCGACGCTTTGGCGACCACGTGCGCAGCATGCGCACCCGTCGCGAGTTGACCCAGGAAGCGCTCGCCGAACGCAGTGACCTGTCCGTGGATGCCATCCGCCGCATCGAACGCGGCGGGTTCTCTCCGTCGCTCGACACGCTGGGCAAGCTGTCCGTGGGCCTGGAGGTGTCCCTCAAGACGCTCTTCCACTCCTTCGACATGGAACGCTCCGACGGCGTGGCGGAGATCTGCGACTACCTCGCGTCCCGCTCCGGGCCGGAAGTGAAGCTGGCCTGGCGCGTGCTCCAGGCCATGTTCGACAAGCCCTGAGCACACCCTCGGCTGCCGGTCGCACCCGGCAGATGTTCCCTGTCCCACCGGCCGCGACTGCCCTATGGGTCGGTCGCCATGAGCCGCGCCCCCCCCACCCTCCTCATCGTCGAGGACGACAGCGACCTGCGCGACGCGCTCGTGGAGATCCTCACCGCCGAAGGCTTCCACGCCGTCGCCACCGCCACCGGGGACGACGCGCTCGCGTGGATGGAAACCCACCCACCCCCGGCGCTGGTCATCCTGGACATGTGGACGCCGCGCAGGGACGGCTGGCTGCTGCTGGACTCGCTGCACCTGCGGCACACGCTGGCGGACGTGCCCGTCGTGGCCATCAGCGCTGGCGAGGAGAAGCACCCGGCCATCCGCGAGGTGCTCCAGAAGCCCTTCGACCGCGACCTGCTCGTCGCCTGCGTGCGCCGGTTCGTGCACGCCCTGCACTGAAGGGCGCGCGGCCCCGCGCGCTCAGGTTCCGCGCGTCACGTTGCCCAGCCGCCCCGCGACGGTGGGGTCCAACCGGAACGAATCGAAGAAGCGGTCCGCGTCCTTCGGCGGGCGCCCGTCCGGGTGCAGTAACAACTGCTGGTACAGGCGCGGGCCCACCATGAAGAAGCGTCCGCGCAGGCGGCGCGGGCCGGACAGGCCACCCACCTCCTGGCCCGGAAAGCCCCCGTCCATCTGGACCGGCTTCGCGGAGATGCCCGTGGCGCCCAGCGCCTCCAGCGCCCCCTGGCTGGCGCGGCTCACCACGTCGCGCGGGTCCACCTGGGCCACCGCCGCGGGCGGGAAGTCCGTGTAGGAGACGTAGTAGGCGGTGTCCTCCGCCGTGCGCGCGGCGATGAACGTGTGCAGCGTCACCTCGCCCACGTCCGTGGGCTGCACGCGCCGCTCCTCGGTGACGGGGCCGGGGAACGCCACGCTGAAGCCCCCTTCCGTGGACTGGACGACAGCGGGCGGCGCCTGCACGGGCTCGGCGGCGGCCTCGGGCGGCGCGGACTGCGTACGCCCCGCGCATCCCCCCAGCACCAGCAGGGCGGCGAGCGGGACGGCCCGGCGCGAAATCTTCATCATCCAGACGGCTCCTGACGTTGGTGCCGCAAGGTACGCCCTGCCCCGTCCGGGCGCATCCCTTTGCCGCCCCGAGCCTCCCGACGACGCGCGGCAGGCAACGGTTGCCCCCGCCCCTTCAGTGCACGGCGCCGGGGCCTTCGCTCGCGGAGGGTTCCTCTTCGTCGGAGGAGGCGGGCAGGCCCGGGGGGCCGGCGGACACCCGGGACAGGTGGACGCGGAACACGGAGCCCTGGCCGGGCTGGCTCTCCACCTCGATGCGGCCCCCATGCGCTTCGATGATCCGCCGCGACACCGACAGCCCCAACCCCACGCCCGGGGCGCGCTGCTTCGCGTTGCCCGCGCGCTGGAACGGGACGAAGAGCCCCTTGAGCTCTTCCGCCGACATGCCGATGCCCTGGTCGGACACCGCCACCACCACGTGGTGCGCATCCCCCAGCACGGACACCCGCACGCGGCTGCCCACCGGCGAATACTTGAGCGCGTTGCTCACCAGGTTGGTCAGCACCTGCTCCAGCCGCGCGGGGTCCGCCCGCACCAGCACCGCGGCGTCGGGCACCACCAGCTCCAGCGTGTGGCCGGGCTCGCTGGACTGGTACAGCTCCACCACCGAGCGCGCCAGCTCGCGCGTGTCGCGCACCTCCGGCTGGAGCTCCAGCTTGCCCGCCTCGATGCGCGTGGCGTCCAGCAGGTCTCCCACCATGCGGTCCAGCCGGGCCACCTGCCGGCGCACCAGCGCGAGCGTGCGCTGCATCCGCTCCAGGCTGACCTCCGCGCGGCCGGGCGACGCCAGCGCCGTGGACAGCTTCAGCGCGGACAGCGGGTTGCGCAGGTCGTGCGCCACGCCGGCCAGGAACGCCAGCTGCTGCTCCTGCTGGTGCGCCAGGCTGTCCGCCATCTCGTTGAAGGTGTGGGCCATGTCGCGGATCTCCAACGGCCCCTCCTCCGGCGCGCGCGCGTCCCGGTTGCGGCCCGTGCCGAAGGCGCGCATCGCCTGCTGGAGGTGCGCCACCGGACGCAGCGCGAAGCGCCGCAGCCAGAAGACCACCAGCACGAGCGTCGTCAGCAGCAACAGGCCCAGCACCAGTCCCAGCAGGTTGGCCGTTTCGCTCCAGCGGGCCGCGAGCACGCGCGCCTCCTGGGCCTGGTCCACGTTGATCTGGATGAGGCGCTCCAGCGAACGGAGCCCCGCGTCCAGCGTGGCCACCACCCGCGAGTCATACGGCGAGGAGGCCTGCTCCGTCTCCGACAGGCGCCGCTGCGCCCCCAGGTAGTCGGCCACGTCGCGCTCCGCCTCCGCCAGCACCTGGCGCTCCTCGTCGGTGGAGGCGTAGGCGTGCAGCTCATGGAGCTGGCGGTGCAGGTCCACTTCAATCTCCGCCGGGGAGCGTCCCCGGGCAGGGTCCGCCACCATGGGCGTGCCCGGCGACGAGATGAGCCGGGAATGGACGAGCAGATCCACCTCCAGCTCCTCCGCCTGCCGCACCCCTTCCACGGACTCACTCAGGGTGGAGGCCATGCGCTCCAGCGCGCTCGTCAGCACCACGAGCAGTGTGGCGGAGACCACGGTGAGCAGGACCAGCACACCCACCACGGTGGAGAAAAGGC
>NZ_JAPNJZ010000015.1:0-62500 GCF_026626765.1 Corallococcus sp. bb12-1
CGCCTGTCGTCAGCACCAGGAGGACGGCCAGGAGTCGGAAGAGGGTCTGCATGCGCGCGAGGCTCTTTCTATATGAGCACCGGGCGGCCGGGGTCAACGCAGCGGGGCCGAAGCGGCAGGGTCCTGCCGTTCCTTCATCAACCGCTCCAGGAGGCGTCGCATCTCGGGGGCGTCCCACCTCCGAGGGCCCGTGAACCGGGCGACCAGGCGCCCCTCCACGACCAGGATGCTGGTGGGAAGGATTTCAGCGCCCAGGGCCTGCGTGGCCACTTCGCCCGCATCCAATCGCAGGTTGAGTTCCGGAGGCACGCGGCCGTCGAAGAAGCGGGACACTTCTTCCAGGGAGGCATCGCGGCCGAACGTCACGACGTGCAACCCCTGGGGCAGGTCGCGCGCCAGGGCCCGCAGCTCAGGGGCTTCCTGACGACAGGGAGGACACCACGCGGCCCAGAACACCAGGAGCTGGGCTCCGTCTGTCGGAACACCCGCGAGGGTCGGAGCCGGGCCGGACAACCGCACATAGGCCGGAGGGACCTCCTCCTTGCAGGCGCACAAGAGGAAGAGGGCCATGAGCAGGGGAAGACAGGCCTGCCTCACCTCACGCCGTCCGCAGCCTGTCCTCGCACCATCCATCCGGGGCATGGGCGAGGTGTAACCCTTCCGACGACCAGCGTCAGCCCCGTGTGAGGAGGAGCAGGCGGGCCCGCTCCCCGCGTGAAGGGCGCGGTGTTGGGTCAGACAAGCCGCGACACTGGTGGTGCGGATTCCGAAGTGCCCGTGCACGAGCGTCTCGATCCGCGCCGCCCCTCCCTCGGAATCGACCTTGATGGATGCGTATTCGTTCGGCCTTCCGAGGACGCGCTTTCCAAAGGCGCAGATGAAGGCCTTGCTGTGGCACATCGCCCGTGCACCACGCATGCAGCTCTGCATCCCAACACCTACCCTTGCTTCGTATTCCTCGGGAGGGCAGGCGCGCGAGGGGAGGGAGGATTCCCCTGCATGCCGGGTTGTGCTGTCATGGTTTGAGATGACTGCTGTACGCCACGTCGCAAGCGTCGCCCTCGCTCTCGCCCTTGCCAGCTGCGGCTCCGCCACCGTCGGCGCCGTCGGGCCCCCCGCATCCGCGAGGTGGGTAGGGCCCGTGGTCAACACCCCGGATGGCGGCCAGCTGCGCACCACCATCTACTACGGCCCCTGGCAGTGCAGCGCCGCACTCATGTCCAGGTGCGAGTCGAAGTGCGCGGTCCAGGGCCGTGCCCTCATGGGCTGCATGTGGTTGGCCGACTTCAAGGGGGACTGGCAGGGGCGATTCATGTTGCTCCCTGCGGAAGCTGGTGGGCGACTGGCCATCACGCACTGCTGCTGCGACTACCCGACGGTGCCAGACCTGAAGTGGCGGCGGGACACCTGGAACAACGCTCGCGATCGGTTCCGGGACGATTGGAGTGCCGAGCTTGGAACATGGCCCACGAGCAGTGGGAAGAACTGGGCGGGCCATCACGTCTTCGATCTGGCCCACGGTGGGGCACCCGTCGCCCGCGACAACGTGATTCCCGTGCCCTCGGACGTGCACGAGGCCTTTAACAAACAGTATCCTGCCTGTTACTCCGGAGGCGGGCAGTGGAGCACGCCGGGTCCAGCACGGCCCTACTCGGACTGAAACATGCCCATGAAGCATCTGTTGGCCGAGTTCTCCCGTCTCCACTTTCCCCGTCCACCCGCGACGCCCAGGCAGATTGCAGCCGTTGAAGCGCGCCTGGGTTGGGAGCTGGACCCAGACCTGCGTGACTTCTATCTGCACAGCGACGGAGGGACGCTCTTCAAGCCACTGCCCAACGCGAACTACTGCTTCCTCTCGCTGGACGAGATTGAACGGGCCCGGCTCGCCATCCGAGGGAGTGACGAAGACCAGGATGGAGCACCCTCGCAGTACACGTTGGTGGACCTGCAGGACACCAACTTCGTCATTCTGGACGTGGCCCAGCGCACCGACGAGCGCTACGCACTGCTGGATGCCTTCCACGAGACGTACCCAGAGGTGGAGCGGATAGCCTCCTCCTTCGGAGAGTTCCTGGAGAAGGCCCTGCGCAGCGGCGACCGCTACTTCTGGTTGAACGGCAGCCCCCCGGTGGATTGACCGGGAAGCCTCAGGGCCCCGGAGCGATGGCCTCGAAGACATCCGCGTCCGACAGGGTGAGGACCTCGCGGCCCGCCTCACCCAGCTTCTCGCGCGGCACGTCCTTGAAGCGCTGCACGAAGCTCGCGGACGGGCGCAGGGTGAGGGATTGGCCGGTGGTGCGGTTGCGGAACGTGGTCGCGACCGCCTCCGGCGTGGGCGTCGTCACCAGCGACAGGTTGAGCTTGCCCAGGCTCGCGCCCGTGGCCGCCGCCGCCCCGTCCGCGACGCAGGTGTATTGCACCAGCGCCGGGCTGTGGTGGACAACCTCCAGCTTGAAGCTGCCCCGTGGCAGGTCCAACTGACGGAGCGCGAAGTCGCCCATGCGATAGCCCGCCACCGCCCACGGTCCCGCGCCCCCGTGCACCAGGGCCACCCGCTCCAGCGCTCCAAGTTCGGCGGGCGGCGGCGAAGCAGCGGGACGAGAGCCCGCGCACCCCAGGGCGAAGCACAGCGTGGCGAAGAGCAGCGGGTGACGGCGCACGAACACGGGAGCCTCCAGCGGAAGATTCAGCAGGAGTCTTCTACCCGGAAGCGCGCGGAGACCGCGACCCTCGGGCTACAGCGCGAAACCCACCATCAGCGACGCGGAGGCCCGGGGCACCAGCGCCACGCCTGTATCCCTGCGCGCCACCACGCCTCCCGCCGACGCGATCAGCTGCATCGACACGCCGCTCCGCACGTCCAGCCTCACGCCTCCGGACACCAGCGCCAGCGGCTCCAGACCGAAGCGTGATTCATCGAAGGGAAGTCCGCCCTGGAAGACCGCCAGCGCCCCTGCCTCCAGCGCACCGGAGAACGTCCACGGACCGTGCTTCCACTGCGGTCCCGCGTTGAGCCGCAACTCCAGCTCCGTCTGCCGGAAGGCCACCCACTGGCTTGAACCCCGACGCACCGAGAGCCCCACACCCGACGCATCCAGCCCCCATCCCAGCCGGCCCTCGCGCTCCAGGCGCACGTCCAGGCCCGCGATGGAGGGAAGGCCCGCGACAATCCCAGACGTCAGGGATGGCCCCACCGCGAGCCACAGCGTTGACCCCGCCCCACCCTTGCGCGCGAGTCGCGACCGCGCGGCCTGTTCCAGGGGCGCGCCTCCCACGGAAGCACTGCCATTGATGGGCACCGTCACGGACCGCTCCAGGAAGCCCTCCTCCGCGCGCAGCAGCAACCGGTACGCGCCCGGCGCCACGGCGAGCGTCGTGGGGCCCTCGCCCTTCTCCAGCTCCGCCACCAGCGCGCCGCTTTCGGAGGAGAAGACCAGCCAGCGGCCCGGGGCCTTCACATCCAGCGTCAGCCGTCCCCGTGCCTGCTGGGGTTCGGAGAGGATGAGCTCTCCGCGTCCCCGCAGGTCCATCCGGAATGTCGGGCGCTGCAGTCCTCCCGCGGAGACGAGCGTGGACTCAAGCGTGCGCGCGTAGGCGTAGCGGTACGCCTCCTCCAGCGTGACGCGCCCATCTCGCGACGCATCCGCCGCGCCTCGCAGGCCCGCCGCCAGATGGTGCGTGAAATAGGAGCCCTGCAACGCGTCCGACTCCTGTGCGTATTCGTCCGCGCCCGAGGCGCTGATGACGACCCGTCCCTCCAGGTCCGCGGCCTCCATCGTGATGGGCGCGGCCACGGGCTTCAGGCCCTTCAGTCGCGTGGCGACACCGGAGCGGCACGAGTCCAGGATGAGCAGCCCCACGCCCACGGGCGCACTCTTGAGGAAGTCCACCAGCTCGCGCATTGGCAACTCGGTGCCGCGCAGGTGCAGGCGGCCGTCCCCCGCGTGCGAGGAGATGTAGAGCACCAGCCAGTCACGCGGCGAGGCCTCCGAGGACAACCGCGCCTGGAAGCGAGTCAGGGCCTCACGCAGCGTGGCGGCATCCGTACCCAGCAGCGTCACGGTGCGCTCCGGGGGCACCGTGCCCACCTCCTGGAGCACCTCGCGCATCCGCCGGGCGTCGGCCTCCGCGAAGCGCAACCGCTCCTCTCCCGACAGCCCCTGGTTCTCACCCACGATCAGCGCCCAGCGGCGCGGCGCCTCCTCCGCGCGGGCCTGGAGCGGGGCCAGGAACACGCAGAGGACGGAGAGCAACCCCGCCACCGCGGAGAGCCAGCGTGTCATCGGACGACTCGCGGAAGCCGGGCGCCAGGAGATGACCTGTTTCATGAAGCGACTCGCGAAACCGGGTACTTGCGAAGGACCTGCCTCAGGGAGCGATCCGCAGGACCGCGTGGGCCTGCGCTGAACCAACCTCATGGGGCGACTCGCAGGACCGCGTGGGCGCTCGCCTTCCCGAGCCCGTCGGGCGTCGCCGCGTCCAGCGGGCTCCTTCCCCTCGCCCGGGCCTCCGCGATGCGCGCGAGGAGCCCCGCCTTCGCCTCGTCCGCGAGCAGCGGCGTGTCCGAGAAGAACGCGTGCAACGCCACCGACCCCGGCGTCACCTCCAGCGGCGGCGGCAGCTTCACCTCCGCCCCGGGCTCGACGGCGCCACTGGTCCTTCCCCCCTGCGGCCAGAGCACATCCACCGCGCCCGCCTCATCCACCGCGAGCACCAGCACGTACCGGTGCGCACCCGTTCCCGCCGCCAGCGTCACGCGCTCGCCGGGCCTTGCGCTGGACACAGGCGCGCCGCCCTCCGACAAGAGCCGCAGCGCCACGCTCCCCTTCAGCCGCACGCCGTCCTCGGTACCCTTCGGCACGTAGACGACCAACACCAGCCCCACCGCCAGCGCGGCCACCAGCGGTCCGCCCCAGTGCCAGCTCCAACGCGCCCGCGCCGGCAGAGCCCGCTTCGCCTCCAGCTTCGCGAACACCGTCGCCGCCCGGGGCGCGCGCAGGCTCGACTCCCGCGCGAGCCGCAGCTCTTCCGCGACGGGTCCGCACGTCGCGCAGGACGCCACGTGCGCGCCCATGCGGCCCGTTGGGTCCAGGCCCGAAAGCCATTCATCCAATTCCAACCGCGAGAGATGTTCAGCCACGGCCCGCCTCCAGGTGTTCCCCCGGCAACCGCCCCAGCTCCGCGGCCTTCTTCCGGATGGACTCCAGGTCGCGGACGATGGTCTTTCGCGACACGTCCAGCATCTGGGCAATCTCCTCCTGCGTCAGCCCGTCGAAGAAGTGCAGCGTGGCCACCTCCAGTTCGCGCTCGCCCATCCGTCCCACCAGGTGGCGAATGAAGTCGGCGGCCTCCCACTGGCTGGGAGTGAGGGCCGCGGACTCCTCGCGCTCCGGGAGGGCCGGCTCTCGCAACTGGCGCGAGCGCAGCGCGTTGAGGCACAGGTTGGTGGTGACGCGGTACACGTACGTCATGGGACGGGCTTCCCGTCGGAACCGCGCGCCGGCCGTCAACATGCGCTCGAAGACCTCCTGCACGATGTCCCACGCATCGGCGTCACGGCCGAGCAACGCGAGCGCACGACGGTGCACCACGGGCGCGAAGCGCTCGTAGAGCTCCCTGAGCTCCTCCGCACCGAGCCCGCTCGCCATCCGCGTGTCCGACCTTCCTGTTCGTGCTTGTGACACCCGGGCCCGGTGGCCTGGGACATCGAATCCGCAACGGGGTGTGGGATACTAGTCGCGCCCCGGCGGCATGTCCCAGGCCACGCCCGTCGGGTGTCCCAACCGCACGTGAACCGACTCCTGCTCGCCATCCTGCCCGCCCTGCTCGGAGCGGGGTGCTTCGACCCGCTGTATGAAGACCTGGACCCCCTGGGCGAGGTGACGTGGGCCGTCTGCTGCGTCTCCGGCCAGGTGGACACGTGCCTCTGCGAGTCGTCCAACGGCTGCCCGGCCGCCTTCAAGGCCTGCGAGTCCGGCACCTGCGCGGAGTCGCTCAGCCAGGCCTGTGTCCCCTGCGACGGCTGCGGCAAGGACCCGGATGGCGGACCCGTGCCCAACGACGCGGGGTCCGTCTCCGATGGCGGCATCAACACCGATGCAGGCATCAGCACCGATGGCGGCATCACCACCGATGCAGGCACCAGCACCGATGCAGGCACCAGCACGGATGCAGGCACCAGCACGGACGCCGGCACCGACGGGGGAACGAGCAGTGACGCGGGCACCGTGGACGCGGGCCCGGAGGACCCCGTCATGGACTACGGTCCGTGCTGCAACCCGGCCACGCACAGGGTCACCACCTGCGCCTGCCCTGCCTCTGGCTGCGCTCACCCGCCGTTCACGCCCTGCGCATCAGGCAGGTGCGCCTTGGAGGACGAGCGCTGCTGAGGAGCGCCGCCGGCTACTTCTTCTCCAGGATGACGGCATAGAACTCGATGCCCACGCCCTCCCGGTCCTCCTCGGTGATGTGGCCCTCGGGCAGGCCCAGGAACTCACGCACCGTCAGGACACCACCGGGGCCGGGGGTCCACGGCTCGCAGAGCTTCAGGTATTCGGGCAGGGAGAACAGCTCGAAGGACTCGCCCATCTTCTGGAACATGCCCACGAACTGCTCCCACTGGGGCGTCGTCTTCGCGGGGTCCTTGGTCTCGAAGGTGGTGAAGATTTTCGAGCCCGGCGCGGCCCAGTCATACAGATCGCGGAAGAACTTCTGGTTCTCCTCCGCCTTGAGGAACACGGTGATGCCATTGGCGCCCAGGGCCACCTTGCGCTGGCCGCCCAGGAACTCGCGCACGTCCGGGCGCTCCAGGCACGCCTTCGCCTGACGGATGTCGCACTCCAGGTAGCGCACGCGCGGGTCCTCGCCCAGCAGCACGCGCGCCTGCGCCATCGTCAGCGGGTTGATGTCCGAATACAGCACCTTCACGTCCGGCGGCAGCACGCCGTGCACATGGTCGTTGGTGGGCAGGCCGGACGCGAAGTCCACCCAGTGCGTGAAGCCCTCCGACGACAGCCGCTTCGCCGCCACCTGGAGGCACGCGCGCAGCATCCGCACCCACTTCCGCGTCGCGGGCAGCAGCGAGAACATGAACTCCGCCGCCTGCCGGTCCGCATCGAAATGGTGCGTGCCGCCCAGCGTGTAGTCGTAGATCCGCGCCGCGTCGGGGACCTGGGGATTCACTCCCGGCACCCGGGCCAGTTCATTCACATCCATCATCGTCGCTTCCCTCGGTAGGGCCCCCCACCCCCGTCATCGCGACGCGGGGTGAAGCAACTGACACCCATTGTGCCGGTCCGCTCGCGCGGTTGCACATCCCCTACGGAAGCAGGCCCGTGACCTGGCGCAGCAATTCCAACGGCCCCAGCGCTGCGACGGCGTCGAACTGCTCCGGCGTGCGGACCAGCAGCGAGCCCGCGAACCCCAGCCCGTTGACGTTGACGCCCAGGTGCTCCGCGCGGCTCCGGGGCACGAGCATCATCCAGTCCCGGGTGACCAGCAGGTTGTACGGCGACGTGGCGCCCAGGCCGAGCGCCTCGCGCAGCAACCGGTACGCCGCCAGCATCCGGGCCCCCGGGGCCGGCGTCCCCCAGGGCCCCAGTCCCACCAGCAGGTGGAGGAAGGGCAGCGTCGCCGCCACCACCCCGCGGCCCGGTCCCGGCAACTCGGGGAGCAGCGCCTCCACCGGAGCCCGCAGCCCGTCAGGACCCAGCGGCGAAACGAGCTGCAGGTGCTTGTGCCGCTGGCTCGCGCCGGCGATCTCCCCGGCGTTGTAGAAGGCCAGCCCGTCCAGCCCCTCCAGGCACGTCGCGAGCGCGTCGAAGTCCCCGGCCGTCAGCAGCGCGTCCTGGAATTCAAAGTCGCGCGTCACCAGCAGCAGGTGGTGCTCCACGACGTTGAACTTGTTGAGCAGGCACACGTGCGCGGGCGCCACGTCCCCCAACACCAGGTCCGGCTCCGGTTGCGCGAACGGGTTGAACGGCGCCGCGCCGGTGGGCACCGGCCGGGGACGCTCCTTGAGCGCCACCCGTCCCAGCACGCGCACCTGGAACGTCGCGCCCGCGGCCATCACGGTGCGAGCCTCGGTGGCGATGGGCTGCAACGCCCCCGTCGCCAGGGCCTGCCGGGTCACCTCCAGCGTGCGCGGCCAGAGGGCTTCGGGCGTCAGCGGTGCGGCGTTCAAGGACGGGACTCCCGGTCGGGCGGAGGACAGCCCGCAGTCTTCACCGGCCACCGCCACCACCGTCAACCACCCCACCCCCTCCAGCCATGCCCCGGGAGGAACGCCGTCGTGGCGCGGGGAGTCCGGCCCCTTCAGCGCGGGGGGCGGAAGACGTACTGGTGCTCCTGGGATGCGCTGCCGGGCGGGTACAGCGCGTCCATGAAGGCGACGCTCGCGCTCTGGGTGATGAGCGCGTCCTGGAGGCTGTCGTAGAGCACCACGACCTTCGTGGGCTTCCCGGTCGGATCCACGTCCACGCGCACCTTGAGGTTGCCCTTGAGGTCCGGCTTTGACTGGAGGTGTTCCAGGTACAGCGCGACGAGCCCCAGCGACACCCGGTCGTAGATCTGCTCCACCGTGCCCTTCGCGGGCGTCGAGGGCAGGTGCAGCTTGCGGCTCAGCTCCGCGGTCTCCGCCACGGCCTCGGGCACCGGGCGCTCCGTGGCGGCGAGCGTCGCGCGGTACGCGGCCATGGCCTCCACGTAGCGCTCCTGCTTGAGGAACAGCCGCGCCCTGCGCACCTGGAGGTCCGCGCGGTTCGGCGCGAGCGCCACGGCCTGATCCAGCCGCGCCTCGGTGGCGGCAACGTCCGACTTGGCCTCGGCCAGCGTGGCCAGCCGCGACAGCGGCTCCGCGTCCTTCGGGGTCGCGGCGCTCAAGCGCACCAGGGCCTTCTCCTCGTCCTCGGGGCGCCCCAGCTCCGCGCTCAGCCGCACCCAGGAGGAGAGCACCACCGGCTCCGCGCCGCCGAGCGTCGCGTAGCGCTCCAGCATCTTCACCGCCTGCGCCTTGTCCCCCACGGCGAGCCACGCCTCCGCCTGTCGCCGGTGCGCCTCGCGGTCGTGCGGCTGGAGCGCGACGAGCAACGCGCCCGCCTCCGCGCCCGCCTTCGCATCGCCCGCCTCCGCGGCCAGCCGCGAGAGCACCTGGAGCGCCTCCGGCTGTTCCGGCCAGTCCTTCACCGAACGCACCAGGAGCGTCCGCGCCTCCACCGCCCCGCCCGGCCGGCCCGCGAGCAGCAGGCCCAGGTCGGTGCGGATGCGCGGGATGTCCAGCTTCGCCAGCGCCTCGCGCAGCCGCCCTTCGGCCTCCGCGGGCTTGCCTTCCGCCTGGAGGCGCAGGCCATCCGCCCAGAGCGCGGGCGCGAAGCCGGGCACGGCCTTGCGCGCGGTTTCCAGCGGCGCGCCCGCCTCCTGGAGCATCTTCCAGCGCACGTACACGAGCCCCATGCCCACGTGCGGCCAGGGGTTCTCCGGGTACAGCACCGCGAGCGCCTTGAACTCGCTGAAGCTCTCGTCGGAGGGCAGCGCGAGGAAGGCCCGGTACAGCCGGGGCATCGGATCCTTGGGCGCCTTCGCCTCCTGCGCCTCCAGCTCCCTGCGCAACGCGCTGGGCGACCCCTGCACGCGAGCGGTGTCCAGACGCTGGAGCATCGCCATCCCGTCCGCCGCGGAGGCAGGCACGGGCCTGGCGCCCAGGGCCGGGAGCGCGCACAGCACGGACAGCAACAGCAGCAGGTACGCCAGGGGACGGGACATCATCGGGGAGTCAGGATGACCGGACGCTACCAGATGACCCCATGGGGTGACCTCCCCCCGTTCGGACTACAGTCCCGACGTCCCTTCCCTCCGGGGTGCGAGATGCTGACCCGACCGAGAGCGCAGGTCCTTGAAACGCTGTCCCGGCGGGCCTTCCACGAAGCCCTGCCGTCCGACTGGAGAATCCAGGACCCGCACCGGGAGCACGGCCTGGATGCCCGGGTCCAACCCTTCGAGCACCGCAAGGCCCAGGGCCCCGCGTTCTTCGCCTCCATCGAGCCCACCGACGACGGCCAGGGGGATGACACGGGCGTGGCCGTCACCTTCCGGACCGAGCGGCTGCGCGAGTACCTGGACGCGGCGCATCCCGTGATGCTCGTCGGCTTCCATGCGCCCACGAACGGGTTGTTCTTCGCGTGGGTCCACCGCCTCGCGGCCTCGCACTCCGCCGAGGAGCGCATGCGGTGGGACTTCCAGAAGAACGTCCGCCTGCGCCTGGAGGACGCGCTCCGGACACGGGAGCCGGATGAACTCCTGGAGGAGGTGCGTGAATTCTTCGGGGTGCGAGAAGCCATGCCGCCCCCTGCCCCCGTGCGGGTGCGGCTGGAGTTGCCACCGGGCGACTTCTCCCAGGAGGTGCACGACTCGGTGGCCTCCTGGATGGACACCGCGCGCTCCCGGGTGCGCCTGGAGTCCGCGCAGGCGGAGGTCGTGCTGGACGTGGCGGCCGACTGGAGCTCCATCCGGCTTGAGTGTTCGGACCTGCGCCACGCCCTGCCCACGTCCCTGTCCCCGGAGCCGACGGCGGAGGAGGCCGCTGGCGTGGTGCGGCTCATCGCGTCCATGGCGCTCTCCATCGCGGGCCTCCGGCACGACGCGGCGGCGCTCCTGGTGGAAGCCCTCCGGGCCAGCGCCTGGCCCGAGAGCACCGTCGCCCGCCTCCTGCTTCAGCCCGTGGTGTGGAACGTGCTGTTCGCGACGGAGGATTTCCAGGACGTGCTCGGCGCGGCGGAGGTCCTCGCGGCCCGCGAGCTGATACCCCAGACGCTGCTCGCGGCCCGCGTGGGCCTGGAGGTCCTGCGAAGCCGCCCGGACGCCCGGCGGTCCGAGGCCCCCCAGCGCTACCGCGCGATGCTCGCGCTCCTCCTGGAGCGGACGAACGAGGCCGCCGCCCGAAGCGCCCTGCACGCGCACCTCGCCCACCACCTGCGCGTGTCCGGGCTCGGCCGGGAGGCGGTGCACCACCTGCGACTGGCGGCGATGAATGACCTGGGCCACCTGCAACGCGATGACTGGTGGAGCGGGATGGCGGGAGCCCTGCTCCTGCGGGGATGCGCCCGACAGGCCGTGGCCTGCTACGCGTACGCCGCGACGCTGACCGAGGATCGCCGCGTCACGGCGTTGCTCGCGGGAGCGTACTTCCGCCTGCGGAGGTTCGGCGAAGCCGAGCGCCTGTTCTCCCAGTGGTTCGACCGGAACCCGGAGCTGGAACCGCAGCGGGTGCTCGAACACTTCACCACGCCCCTGCTCGAGCAAACGTTCGGCAGCGGCCGACGTCAGGTGGGCCTCGCCTGGAGGCGCGCCGCCGAGGCCGCCGCCATCGAGGATCCCTGGCAACAGGTGGATGCGTTGCAGGAGGCGCTCCAGTTGGATCCCCTGTGCGAGCTCGCCTGGGCGCACTTCGCGCAGCTCAAGGCGGAGATGAACACGGAGATGGGAGGAAACTGGTGGCTGGCCCGGGCCGTGCTCACCGGACACCGCGATGTCACGGCCTGCTTCAAGGCCATGGAGTCGCTCAACCACGCCTCGGGGCAGGAAGCGGGACTGCTGCGGATCTCCATCCTCTGGCTCGCGCTGCGACACCACGGTGAGCGCTTCTACGAGGAGGCCGAACGCCATTTCACCTCGGACTCGGAAGGAGACCCTACCGGGGGCTATCTGGAGTACCTGCGCGGACTGGAGGAACCGGCCCGGACTTTCTTTCGTCACATGGAAGGGACCGACGACGGCCCACTCCCGGACGAGTGAAGACACGAAGCTCGTCTCCAGGCCTCAAAGCTCTGTCTTGTTTTACTTGAATTGTATCAACACGACCCGGGGTCGGTGCCACCCGGGATGTGGCGGGGGGAATGACCCTGGAGGGTGACACGAGGTTCTGGCGAAGGACGTCATCCGGCCTGGAGGGCTTGACCCGGACCGGGAGGGCTGGGAGGAATGGCCATCATGGCCTCCGCCGAGAAACTGGTGTTCCCGACCATCGTCGAAGGACTCTTCGTCCGGGGACTGTCCGGCAAGGTGTCCTTCACCCTCAAGGAGCAGCTGCGCAAGGAGGGGCTGGACCTGGACCGACCGCTGCAGCCGGCGTACTCGCTGGACACGTGGTCGCGCTGCGTGGCGCTGACCGCGAAGTCCCTGCACCCGGAGCAGCCGGAGCCGGTGGCGTGGCGGATGCTGGGCGAGCGGATGATTGACGGATACCGCGACACCATGGTGGGCCGGGCGCTCTTGGGCGTGCTGCGGCTCATCGGGCCCAAGCGGATGCTGCTGCGCACGCAGCACAGCTTCCGCACGGGCAACAACTACACCGAGGTCCGCATCACCGAACGCGGCGAGCGCGAAGCGGACCTGTGGCTCAACGAGCCCGGCCTGCTGCGCTACTTCAAGCAGGGCGTGATGCTGGCCACGGTGCGCGCGGCCAGCGGCCCCGCCACGCAGGTGGACGTCGTGCAGTACGACGACGACAGCGTCACCTACCGCGTGTCCTGGGGCGTGCCGGGTTCCTGAAGCACCCGGGGCCCCGGCGGATCCGCGCGCGATTCGCGGATCCGCGACCGGAGGCCCCTTGCTCGCACCGGGCTCCATCTGCCAGCGTGGAACGTCTGGGGGCGGTGCCGGGATCGCGCCCTTGAAGAGGGGGCTGCATCAATGCCGTCGAGCGAGCGCGCCAACCTGCCGCGCTGGAACGGTCAGCGGGGGTTCTTCGAAATCTGGTTCCTGGTGGTGCTCGACCCTGGCGGAGATCGCGCCTGGTGGTTGCGCTACACCTTGTTCACGCCGGCCCCGGGTTCGCCCGGAGAGCCGCGCGCGACGATGTGGGCCGCGGCGTTCGACTGCGCATCGTCCACGCGGCCCGCGGTGGCGCTCAAGTCCATCCACCCCGCCTCGGCCTTCAGCGCGCTGTCGCCGTCGGGGGTGCGCATCGGGGACTCGGAGTTCTCCCCCGGCAAGTGCCACGGCCAGGTGGCCTCCGGGGAGCACTCCATCGCATGGGACCTGCGCTTCACGCCGGAGGGCCGCACGCCGGTGCGCCGCGAGCCGCGCGGCACGGCGCTCCTGCCCCTGCCCACGCGCGTGACCCACGTGCACGACGACGTCACCTTCGAGGGCACGGTGACGGTGGACGGCGAGCGCTACGAGGTGAAGGGCGCGCCCGGCCTGCAGAAGCACCTGTGGGGCACCCGGCGGCTGGAGGAGCTGACGTGGCTGTACTGCCCGCGCTTCCGCGAGGACCCCGACGCGCGCCTGGAGGCGATGATCGTGCGCGCCCAGCGCAAGCCCGGCCACCCGAGGCTCGCGCCCATCTATCTGCGCACGGGCGACGCGGCACACACGTTCCATGAGATGCCCAACATGCTCTTCACGCGCGTGACCTCGCCCGCGCAGGGAGAGCTGGCCTTCAGCGCCACCTCCGCCACGGTGGCCATGAAGGGCCGCGCGTGGTGCGACCCGCGCACGCTGGTGGGCTACGCGTACCGCGACCCGACGGGCTGGGACGTGATGGTGGCCCAGAGCGACGTGGCCCGGTGCGAGCTGGAGCTCTTCTCCCGGCCCCACCCGTTCGCCGCGTGGCGTCCCACGAAGAAGCTCACCTCCACCGTGGGCGCCCTGGAGTTCCACGCGCCGGAAGCCATGCCGGGCGTGCGCTACATCCCGTGGGACGGCACCGCGCTCGCGCGCGAGGACGCGCCGGATCCGGTCCGCGAAACGGGCTGATGCAGCCTGGCGCTCAGGAGACCGCCTCGAAGAGCTCCTCCTCCTGGGCGAAGTGGAGCTGGAGGATGGCGCCCAGCCCATACAGGAGCCGGCGCAGCTCGCGCTGCTCCACGGCGTCCGGCCCCGCTTCGCCCAGGTCCACCACCCGGCGGTGATAGAGACGCCCCAGATGGGCGATCTCCCGGTGGGTGCGGCTCATGGTGCCCAGCGGATCCTCGCCCCCCAGCATCCGCGCCAGCTTGGGATACAGCTCGCTGTCGTCCCTGTGCTCGTGAGGCAACAGCCGCTCGCGCAGCAGCCCATCCAGCTCCACCAGCTCGGCGTGCTGCTCGCGTGCCCCCAGCGCATCCATCCGGTCCGCCAGGGACTGGACGCGCTCGAGCACCGGGCGCAGCTCCTGGTGTTCGGTCCTGAGGTGGCGCACCGTCTGCTCCGGCAGGCCGTGGCCCGCCGGAGACAGGCCTCCTCCGCCCAGGGCCCGCAGGGCATTGAGGATGACGGCCACGTCGATGCCCTCCTGCAGCACGGCCCCCGCCACCGGCCCCAGCAGGCCGACCGCCGCGAACCCCATGGCCACCAGGGACAGGCCCATGCCCACCGCGACGCTCTGCAGGGCGATGGAGCGAGCGCGGCGGGCCACGAGCATCGCCTCCACGAGCCGATCCAACCGGTCCACCAGCAGCACCACGTCCGCGGCCTCGGCCGAGGCCCCCGAACCTCTCGCCCCCATGGCGACGCCCACGTCCGCGGCCGCAAGCGCGGGCGCATCGTTGATGCCGTCCCCAACCATGACGGTGACGCCCGCGGCGCGTTCGGAGAGGACGGCCTGGACCTTCTCCTCTGGGCTGCGCTCGGAAAGCACGGCGTCCACGCCCAGGGCCGCGCCAAGGGTCTCCGCGACCTCCGCCCGATCTCCGCTCACCATCACGGTCCGCCGCACGCCGGCCCGGCTCAACAGGCGCAGCGCCCTGGGCGCCTCGGGACGGATTTCATCCGCCAGCAGCAGCGCTCCCGCCAACCGGCCATCAATGGAGACGAACACGCCGGAACAGCCCTCGTAGCCCATGCGTCGCAGCACCCCGCGCGTCCAGCGCGTGAGCGCTTCCGGGCCCCCCACCCATGCGGGCGAGCCGAGCCGCAGCCGGTGTCCCTCCACCTCACCGAGCATGCCGGCCCCGGGCTGCTCCTGCGCCCCGGTGGGCAAGCAGAGGGCGAGCCCCCGCTCCCGCGCGGCGGAGACGATGGCGCTGGCGATGACGTGCTGGGACGCCTGCTCCAGCGAAGCGCTCAGCCGCAACAGCGCCTCGGGCTCCTGGGTGCCCTGGGTTTCGATGGCCGTGAGCCGGGCCTGTCCCGAGGTGAGGGTACCCGTCTTGTCGAACAGCAACGTCCGCGCGCGGGCGAGCGTCTCCAGGGCCGCGCCATCCTTGATGAGCACCCCGCGGCGGGCCGCGCGGGAGATGCCGGACACGATGGCCACGGGAGCGGCGAGGATGAGGGGGCACGGCGTGGCCACCACGAGGACGGAGAGCGCGCGCACCGGGTCACCGGACAGCAACCAGGCCCCGCCGGCCAGGGCCAGGGTGAACGGGACGAAGAGCAGCGCGTAGCGGTCGGCGATGCGGACAAAGGGCGCCTTGGAGGCCTGTGCGGACCGCACCAGTCGCACCACGCCCGCATAGGTGCTCTCATCCGCCGAGCAGAGCGCGCGCAGTTCGAAAGGCGGGCCCGCGTTCACGGGGCCGCTTCGCACCCGCTGCCCACGGGGATGGGCCACGGGAAGCGCCTCGCCCGTGAGCGCCGACTCGTCCAGCACCGCCTCGGCGGAGGCCACGAGGCCATCCACCGGCACCACGTCGCCCGCCTTGATGAAGAGCAGGTCGCCGGGCCGAAGGGCCTCCACGGGCACCTGCACGAGCCCGCCCTCTTCATATCGGGTGGCCACCTTGGGAGCGCGTCCGAGCAGCGCGGACAGCTCGCGACCCGCGCGAGCGCGCGCATAGCCCTCCAGGGCCCCACCGCTCGAATACATGAGGGCGATTATGGCACCCGCCAGGTACTGCCCGAGCCCCAGCGCCCCACCCATCGCGAGCAGGGCGACGACGTCCACCCCGGTCGTGCCGCGGCGCAGGGCCTGGAGGATGGATGCCGCCACGACGATCATCACGGGCACGGCACCCGCGGCCCAGGCGAAGTCCGCGACCCGGGAGGCGCCGAGAAACCACGCGACGCCGCCCACCAGCAGACCCACCGCGGACACGACCAGCAACCCGACGCTCTGGAGCCAGGAGGACCTCATGTGCTGCGTCGCCTCTTCTCCGGGCACCGTCGCGCGCCCTCTCAAAAATAGTCTTCCCGGAAGGGAGATCCCTGCGGGTGGCCAGGCCAGGGCGAAGCGCCCGCTCGCAGCGCCAGGGAGTGGCGCTCCCACCTCCGGCTGCGTCCGGACAAGGAGCCCTCCGCCGCCCGACAGCCCTCGACGTCCCCCCACCGGACGGCGGTGCCCGGTCGCGCGCGACATCCGATTCATGCCCCCCTTGGAAGGACCCGAGTCGCGCCGCAGGGGAAAGAGGAGACACAGGTAGGGCTCACGTCCTGCCCCGCTCCAGCGCCTGGGGAGGGAGGAACTTGCGGCCACGGGCCCGCGATGCCGTCCGGACAGGAGGGGTGGAGCCTGCGTCCGCATGTGGCGGGAAACGTCCGTGGCCACCCTCTGGGGTGACGGCCCGCCGGTCCCCTGACACCCCATGCACCGACTGCTGCGACACCTCCGGACGCTCTTCCGAGTGGAGCCGGGAAGACCGGCGCTGTGGGCGGGGCTGCGCGCCGCCATCGCCACGTCGGTGCCCCTGTGCCTCGCCTTCCTGCTCGGCGTGCCCCAGGCCGGCTGGGCGGGCCTCACGGGCCTGCTCGTCACGCTCGCGGACAAGGGCGGCTCCTACAACTCGCGCGCGCGCATCATGGGCATGGTGACGGCGCTGGGGACGCTGGTCGGCATGCTCGCCGCGCCCGCGGGCCAGACGTACTGGGTGGACGCCACCCTGCTGTTGCTGGGCGTCACGGCGGCCAGCTTCGCGCGCTGCTACGGCGACACGGCCGGGGCGGTGGGAGGCCAGCTCGCCGTCATCTTCGTGGTGTCGCTGGGCGCGCCCGCCACCACCCTCCACGAGGCGGTCGCGCGCGGGGGGGGCCTGCTGCTCGGCGGCCTGTGGGCGATGACGCTGTCGCTCATCCTGTGGCCCCTGCGTCCCTACCGGCCCGCGCGCCACGCGGTGGCCCGCATATACGCGGCGCTTGAGACCGCGGCGGAGGAGCTGGGCACGGCGACGACGGACGGGGCCACGGCGGAAGCGTGGGCCGCGGGCCTGAGTCGCCATGCGGGGATCCGCCCGACCATCGAGCGGGCCCGGGGCGTGCTCGCGGCGACGCGGCGCGGACGTCCGGACGAGTCCCGTCGCGGCGAGCACCTGCTGGTGTTGGTGGAGCTGGCGGAGCCCATGGTGGCGCTGCTCAGCGCGCTCGCGGAGGCGATGCAGGTGGTGGGGCGCGACCCGCACCTGTACGCCACGAGGGAGCGCGTGGCGCGGTTGTGCGAAGCGTACTCCGCCATGGCCGGGTGGGTGGCGCGGGCCCTGCGCCAGGAGCGCAACGAGGGCATGCAAGCCCCGCCCCGGCTGGCGCTGCGTCCGAAGCGGAGGCAGCCCGCGAGGATGTCCGCGCCGCCCGTGCGACGGGGCGCGGAGGGACCGCTGTCCGCGCACGTCTCCACGCTGCTGGACCGGCTGCGCGAGTACGCAGGGGTGGCGCATGAAACCGCCTCCGGGTTGCTCTTCGGGGACCCGGTGTCCGCCAAGGGCAAGGGCTCCGTGGGGGGGCCGCAGGAAACCCCTGGCGTCTCACCGTGGCAGCCGTTGCGCGACAACCTCCACCTGGACTCCCTGGTGCTGCGGCATGCCCTGCGCACGGGGATGGTGGCGACGGCGGCGCTGGGGCTGACCCGGGCGTTGCAGGTGGGCGACGCGCACTGGGTGAGCCTCACGGTCATCTCCATCCTCCAGCCCTACGCGGGCAGCACGGAGGAGCGCGTGCTCCAGCGCACGATGGGGACGCTGGTGGGCGCGAGCCTGGCGGCCCTCATCGCGACCACCGTGCACACGCCCGGGACGATGATCCTGGTCATCAGCCTCCTGACGGCCATCTCCGTGGCGTTGCTGCCGCTGAACTTCGGGGCGTTCCAGATCCTGCTCACGCCGGACTACCTGCTGATGGCGACGCTCAGCTCCGGGGACTGGACGGTCGCTTCGCAGCGCTCGCTGGGGGTGCTCATCGCGGGGGCGCTCGCGCTCTTGGGGTCATGGACGCTGTGGCCCAGTCCGGAGCGGCGCAGGTTCCCGGACGCGGCGGCCTCCGCGTTGCGCGCGGACGGGAAGTATCTGCAACAGCTTGCCCAGCACCGCAGCGGCACGGAGCCGGAGGTGAACGAGGAGCGGCGCCGGTTGGATCAGGCCCTGCTGGAGGCGGAGTCCTCCTTCCAGCGGCTGATGACGGAATACCGGGGCCCCCCGCAGCACCTGGAGCCCGGCATGGCGCTGCTCACCTACGCGAGGCGCTTCGCGCTGGCGGTGACGGCGCTGGGCACTGGGAGGTTCGAAGGACGCACGTCGGTGTTGCCGCAGCAGCTCGCGCAAAGGGCCAGTGACAGTCTGGAATTGCTCGCCCGCGCGCTCCAGGAGCGGCGGGAGCCGCCGCCCCTGCCGCCGCTCTCCCTGCCGCGCACCAGTGACGACCCGGTGCTGGGAGCCCTGCTGGAGCGGGTGCCCCGGCAGCTCGGCATCCTGCACGGCGCGGTGTCGCGGATCAGCGAGGACCCGACCCTGCGCTGACGTCCGGAGCTTCCGCGGCGGGGGGCGCGGCACACGCGGTCTGGTAGTCCTTGAGCTTGCGTTGGAAGCGTTCTTGTTCCGGCTGGGGCCACGCGTTCGGCATCAACCCCACCGCGCGCTCCTGCACCTTCAACGCTTCCGGGCATTGCCCCAGCCCGAAGTACGCGGCGGCGGCGGTCTCCAGCACGTAGGGATTGGCCTGCTCGCGACGCATGGAGGGGCGCACCGTGATCAGTGCCGCCGCGTACTGACCGGCCTGCACCTGCTGCCAGGCCACCTCCGTCGCGGCCCACCAGGAGCCGGGCAAGAGGGAATGGGCGCGTGCCAGCGCCTGGGAATACGACCGCTCCTCGGGTGACTGCACCGCCAGCCACTGGGCGAGGGCCATCCAGGCGGAGGCGCTCTGCGGATACTGGGACACCCGCTGTCGCGCCCACGCCAGCTCATTCTCCCTCGTCAGCGCCCTGTTCGGAGGAGTGAAGCGAAAGTGGAACGTGTAGGGGATGCTCAACGGATGGCCTGCCAGGGTCGGCGGGCGATAGAGGGAGGCGTACAGCTCATCGAGGACACGCTGGGTGCCTTCCACCGGGCCCCCCTCGATGACCTTGCAGTCGCGGACCCGTCCATCCGTATCGAACCGACACTGGAAGATGAGGAGCGAGAACATTCCGCGCTCGACCAGCGTTCTCGGGTGTGGCGAGACGAACCGCCCTCCCGAAATGAGCTCCGGACGACCGAGTGAGTCGTGCAGGAACGCGCAGGACGCCTGAAGACCTGCTTCGCAGGCGGCGGAGAGGTCGCCCAGGGCGCGCTGGACCTCCTCCTGCGAGGGGGTGCCCTTCAGGAGCTGGACCGCTTCAGCGAAGCCCCCCGGGGCCTGCTCTGGCTCCAGTTCGACCGGGGGTTTGCCCACCGACGCATCCGCGAGGAGCGCGGAGACGTCCCACGAATCCTTCCGTGGAGAGGCATCTCTCAGCACCACATCCATGGCCAGTAACAGATGGCCATGACTCGCGGGCAGGAACGGGATGGCGCCATGACGACAGCCCGTCGAAACAACAAGCAGGGAGAGGAGGCACAAACCCAGGCGCATGGACCCGCATCCTAGAGCACGGTGTGCTGGAACGAGCTGGTCTCCTTGCTCGTCCGGAGCCTTACGGAGAGGCTGGCGCCACCACCGCCACGGGTGCGACCGAGGTCGTCGCGGCCACCAGGTTCCCGGCCCCATCCTTCGCCAACCCATACAGCTTGAACGCCCCCGTCACGGCCGGCAGGCGCACGCGCCACGTGCCCGGCGCAACCCCCTTCCGGGACTCCAGCGCCGTCACCCCATCCCGCTCCGCGCGAGTGGCCGCGTTCCGGAAGTTGTACGCGAACGACACGTCCAGCGGCGTCCCCGGCGGAGCGGTGACCTCGAAGTCCACGAGCGCCCAGGTGGCCGCGCCGTCCTTCTCCACGCTCCGGACGGACAGTCGCACCGGCACGGGCAGCGCGGGCTCCGGCTTCTTGCCCGTGTACGCCTCCCGCACCGCGTGCCACGTCGGCCGGGTGGAATTCCCCGACAACAAACCCAGCCACATGCCAGTGTGGTCGAACGATGCGCTGTAGTTGAAGACAAACAACCCCAGACACCGGCCCGCCTGCACCTGGGGCCCCAGCGCGTTGCGCCAGCCGTCCACGATGACGTCGTACTTCTCCCCGTCCCCGGGCTCCACCTTCAGTCCCTGCGCGTCCTTCGGCGCCTCCCATTCCCCCTGGGCGCCAAACTCGGTGATGAACCACGGCTTGCGTCCGCCCGCCTGTTTCACGGCGTCGGGCAGCGCATGGATGCCCCGGCCATAGACATTCAACCCATAGGCATCCAGCGAGGGCACATACTTCTCCCAGAACGGCACCCCGAGCGTCCACGCATCCACCGACAGCACCGGGTGCCCGGCATCCGCCTTCTTCACCGCTCGGACGACCTTCTCCAGGAAGCGCGCGTAGGCGACCTTCGATGCGTCATCCGGTGAATTGAGGATGACCTCGTTGCCCAGGCCCCAGGCGAGCACCGCCGGGTGGTCCTTGAAGCGACGCACCTGCTTCAACGTGGCCTGGAGCTGCGCCTCGCGGCCCTTCGCGTCGCGGACGTAGTCGAAGGCGTCATCGTTCTCCATGCCGGGGCGGCCCGGCCGCAACCACAGCCCCACCATCACCCGAAGGCCATGCTTGTGCGCGGCATCGAGCAGCGCGGGCGTCTCCTCGCCGGTGCCCCAGGTGCGCAGCGTGTTCACGCCCAGGGCGCTCAGTCGTTCGCAGTCATGGTCGAAGTTCGCGGGGCCACCAGAGCCACTGAAGGTGACGCCCTTCGCCACATAGGGCTGGCCGTCCACCTCCATCCTCCAGCCCTCCCCCGCCTTCACGATGGCGGTGCGGGCTTCCACCTCCCAGGCCGGGAAGAGGAGCGCGGTCAGGAGCAGGACGCCGACAGCGACAGGACGGGCAGTGGCCATGGGGCTGGCAGTCTAGCTGGAGGCCTGAGCGCGCACCGTCCGGGCCCCGCCGCTTCGTACGGTTTCGTGCTAGCCCCGGGGGTCGTGGATCCGCTCGTGACCCTCCTCGAACCGGCCCCCCGGCCCGAAGACGTGCCCGGTACCTTCCCCAGCCCCTTCGACGCACTGGGGCCGCACGCCCTCGCGCGCCGCGCCGCCGAATCGATGCAGGCCACGCTGCGCGAAGGCGTCATCGCCCCGGGGCTCTCCAGTCGCATCCTGGAAGGACTGGACGGCGGGAAGATGTTCGGCGTGCTGGTGGTGCGCCAGCGGGATGGACGTCTGGGCGTGCTGCGCGCCTTCTCCGCGATGCTCGCGGGACGCTGGGACGTGCCGGGCTTCGTGCCCCCGCTGTTCGACCGCGAGACCCGTGCCCGGGTGGAGCCCCTGGCCGAAACCACCGTGAAGGCCCTGCTCGCGCGCGCCGAAGCGTGGAGCACTTCCGAAGAGCTGCTGCGCCTGCGAGCGGACGACGATGCCCGTCAGGCCCGCGAAGCCACGGAGCGCGAGGCCCTGCGCCAGCGCCACGAGGACCGCCGCCGCCAGCGCCACGCCCGCCGCGCGGAGATCCTCGCCACGACGGACTTCACCGAGGCCACCCGCGCGGAGGCACTGCACGCGCTCGACCAGGAGAGCCGGGGCGACAAGGCGGAGAAGCGGCGGTGGGACGCGGCCCAGGAACAGACGCGGCACGATCTGGCCCCCCGCCGAGCGAAGGCCGAGCGCCGGCTCCGGGCCCTGGACCGGCTGCGGCGCATCGTCTCGCGCGGTTTCATGAAGCAGCTTCACGATACCTACGCCGTCACCAATGCCCAAGGTGAGACGCGCCCCCTGCGCACGCTGTACGCCGACGCGGAGCCACCCTCCGGCGCGGGGGACTGCGCGGGAGCGAAGCTGCTCGCCCATGCGTTCGCGCACGGACTCCAACCGGTGGCGCTCGCGGAGTTCTGGTGGGGCACGCCGCCCGCGTCCGGAGGTCGCATCCAGGGCGCCTTCTATCCGGCGTGCCGCGACAAGTGCGGTCCCCTGCTGCCGTTCATGCTGGAGGGACTGGAGGTCTCCGAGCCCCGGCTCTTCGTCCCGCCGCCCGCGCCCACGCCGGACCTGGCCATCGTCTTCGAGGACGCCTGGCTGGTCATCATCGACAAGCCGTGCGGCCTGTTGTCGGTGCCGGGCCGGGACGCGGCGCTGACGGACTCCGTGCTCACGCGTCTTCGCGCACGCCATCCGCACGCCACGGGGCCGCTGCTCGTGCACCGGTTGGACCTGGACACGTCCGGGTTGCTCGTCGCGGCGCTGGATGCGCGTACGCACTCCGCGCTGCAACGCCAGTTCCTCCACCGCGACGTGGACAAGCAGTACGTGGCGCTCATCGACGGGCCGGTGCGGGAGGAGTCGGGCAGCATCACCCTTCCCCTGCGCGTCGACCTGGACGACCGGCCCCGACAGATTGTCGACCCCGTGCACGGCAAGCCCGCGGTCACCGATTGGAAGGTGCTGCACCGCGAAGCCGGACGCACGCGCGTGGCCTTCCACCCGCGCACCGGGCGCACGCACCAGCTCCGCGTCCACGCGGCGCACCCTCAGGGACTGGGTGCGCCCATCGTGGGGGATCCCCTGTACGGGCATGCCGACCGCCGCCTGTTCCTGCACGCGGAAGTCCTCTCCTTCGTGCACCCGGCGACGGGGCAGCGCGTGTCCTTCACCCGCGCCGCCCCGTTCTGAACCACCGGCCGTCAGTTGATGAGCAGCACCTTGCCCACGCCGCCTTCCTCCGCGAGCTTCTGGGCCTCCTTCGCATCGCTCATCGGGAACGAGCGGCTGATGGGGATGACCAGCTCCCCCTTCGCCACGCTCACCCCCAGTTGCTCCAGCCGGCGCCCGTCCACGTGCGACATGAAGGTGCGCACCATGAGACCCTTCTCCTTGGCGCCCTTCGGCTCGCCCACCACGCTGCCCACGACGCCGCCGTGCTTCACCTTGCCCAGCACCGCGGCCACGGCCTCACCGCCCACCGTGTCCGCCACCGCGTCCAGCGTGGGCAGCTTCGCCACGTCCTTCGGATCATCAAGCGCGACGACGCCATCCACGCCCAGCGTCTTGGCCTCCACCAGTTGCTTGCGCCGCACGCCGGCCCAGATCTTCACGCCCCGCGCGCGCGCCGCGAAGATGGCCGCGCGGCCCACCGCGCCCAGCGCGCCGGTGATGAGCAGCGTTTCACCCTGATTCGGTTGCACCTGCTCTTCAATCAGTTGCACGCCCGTCAGCGTCACCAGCGGCAGCGCGGCGGCATCCCGCAGGTCCATGGACTCGGGCACCTTCGCCCAGGCCTCCGTGGGCGCGACGACCGTCTCCGCGTAGCCGGCGTTCACCAGCCCCATCACCCGGTCACCGGGCTCGAAGGCCTCCACGCCAGTGCCCACCTCGATGACCTCGCCGGACACGTCGCGGCCCAGGATGGCGGGGAGCTTCAGCGGCATCATCGCCTTCATGTCACCGCGTCGGATCTTCCAGTCCACCGGGTTGATGCTCGCGGCGGTGACGCGGACCTTCACCTCGCCAGGGCCCACCTTCGGCTCGGGCATGTCCTGCACGGCGAGCTTGTCCACATCCCCATAGTCCTTCAGAACGACGGCTTTCATGTGGGCCTCCGGAAGTCAGGCGCGGGAAGGAGCTCCAGCGACGGGCCAACGGTAAGCACCGGTGCTGGGGGTGCCATCGTCGTCGAGCGGTCGTCCTGCTCCCCTGCTTCCCGGAAGCGTGTCGGGACAGCCTTCAGCAGGCGGTGCTCGCGGGAGCGGAGAGCACCCGATGCCGACCTTCCTCAAGACCCGCCGCTCGAAGGCCCGGTCCCTCTCCCCGCCGCGCGCGAAGCCCTGCTCAGGCTGAACCGAGCGCCCCCAAGTGGTGACGCGTTCCGGACGTCAGGAGGCGCGGGGCTGGAACTCCAGCGCGTCGCGCAGCACCGGGTAGGTGTCCTCGGAAGCGGTGCTGCCCATGAAGGTGTCGATGTGGCCGCAGCCCGGCAGCACGTGGCGCTGGTAGTAGCGCGCCCCGTTCGCCTCGCTCAGCCACGCGAAGGTGCGCTCCGTGGACGAAGGCAGATACGTCTGGTTCTTCTCGCCGGAGATGAACGTGATGGGCCGCTTGAAGGGCGCTGGGTCCAGGTAGTCCGGAGGCCGGGCCTGCCCGTAGCGCAGCAGGTTGCCCGCGCGGCCGTGGTCGTAGCGCACCGCGTGCCCGACCCGCGCCATCTGCCCCAGGTGGCGGAACGTCATCAGGTTGCAGCGGCCGAATTGCTCCTCCAGCCGCGAGTGCGTCTCCCGGTTGAGCCGGGAGTGCCGGTACAACCGCCCGTACATGAACGAAATCCGATGGCACACGGGGCTGTCGCACTCCATGCGCAGAAAGCCTGACACCTTGCTGAAGGCCGCCTGGAACAGCGGCGTGCTCGTGGCGTCATCCGACGTGAGCGAGTCCAGCCCCAGGTCCAGCAGCTCCGGCACCCGCAGCAGCGCCTTGAAGCGCGTGGACTTCGGCACGTCGTGGTGCAGCGCCACCTGAGACGCCACCACGCTGCGCACATCCGGCAGGTGTCCCGCCGCGAGCGACATGAAGAACGCCGCAGACCCCGCGCAGTGCACCACCGCCTGCACCGACTCCGCGCCGGTGATTTCGCGCATGCGCCGCACCGCCGCCGGCATGTCGTAGTCCGCCGCGTCGTCCAGCGAGAACTGGCGCAGGGGCAACTGCACGCTCGCGCGCCAGTCCAGGACCCACGTGTCGTAGCCGTGGCGCACCAGGTACTGGACGAAGTTCTCCTTCAGCGTGGGCAGCATGAACATGCCGCTCCACACGCCCGCGCCGTGCACCAGCAGCACCGGCCCCTTCGTGCCCCCCGCGTAGCGCGTGAGCCGCAGCGGGACGCCGTCCCCGGCGAGGAAGTCATACTTCTCCGCCACCGGAAGTCCGTCCCGCGTCCCGTACTCGGACACCACGCGCAACACCGCCGCACTGCCTCGACGTTCAGAAGCCATGGGCCACCGCCTCCGCGATGCGCTCGGACACCGCGCTGATGGTCATCACCGGATGGAAACCAATCGACGTGGGGATGATGGAGCCATCCGCCACGAACAGGCCCGGGTAGTTGAACACTTCCCCCTCCTTCGAAACGACGCCACGGTCCGGCGACTCCGCCAAGTGCGCCCCGCCCAGCGAGTGCACCGTGAAGGGTCGGCGGAACAGCTCCCACGTCACCAGTGGCGCGAACGTCCCGCCGTACTGCGACGCCAGCTCCCGCATCGCGCCCATCATCCGGGACACCAGCTCCGCGTTCTCGCCCGCGTAGTCCCATTCGATGTCCAGGCGGTCGCCCTTGAGCCCCATGCGCCCGTTGGCGTTGTCCTGGCCAATGGCGAACAGGTTGCTCGTGCGCGCCGGATCCACCGTGTTCATCAGGGGCTTGTTGAAGAGGCCCTTCGCGAACGCCCCATGCAGCAGCGGCCCCAGCTTCGGCCACAGGGGCGCCGCGACGCCGCCCAGCACCCCCAGCGTCGGCTGGCCCATGCCCGCGAGCACCGCCGTCGCCGGCTTGTTGAAGGTGGCCGTCACCATCGTGAAGCGCGGGGCCGCGTCGAAGAACTTCATCACCGTGGCCACGTCCGGGCCCACCCACGGGAGGATCTCCTCGCGGCTGCCCTGCATCGAGCCCAGGAAGTCGCCGTTGCCGGAGTACCCGTACCCCAACCGGTCGCTCACCAGAGGCAGCGTGCGGGCCCGGTCGCGGCTGCGCAGCAATATCTCCACCGTGCCCAGCGCCCCCGCGGACAGCACCACGCGGGTCCCCTCCACGGACGCCTTCTCCCCGGTGGCGAGGTCCCGGTAGTGCACCCGGTAGCCGCCCGCCACGCGCTGCACATGGGACACGGACAGGCCCGGCCACACCGTGGCGCCCAGCTTCTCCGCGCGCGCCAGGTAGGTGAGATCCAACGTGTTCTTCGCGCCGTGCTGGCAGCCGAACTCGCATTCCGCGCACAACTGGCACGCCTTGCGGCCCGGCGCGGAGGGCTCCGTCCAGGACACGGCCTCCGTCGGGTCGAACGTCTGACGGCCCATGCGCCGGGCCGCCTGCTGGAACAGGTCCCGCTTGCGCAGGGGGATGGACGCGGGGAACGGCTTCACGTCCAGCTCGCGCGCCACCTTGTCGTAGTAGGGGTCCAGCGCCTCGCGGCTGAAGCCCCGGGGCCAGCGCGGGTGGTCGAAGACGATGGGGTCCGGCCGCACGTGCACGTTCGCGTAGATGAGCGAACCGCCGCCCACGCCAGCCGCCGTCACAGTTCCGATGCCTGACAGGAAGCGCACGTCGAAGAGGCCCTTCGCCTGGGGCCGGGACGGCTGGCGCCAGAGGAGCTCATCCGCGCGCGTGACGTCGCGGGGGAACTGACCGGGGGCATAGCGCCGCCCGCGCTCCAGCACCGCCACGGACCTGCCCGCCTGCGCGAGCCTGAGCGCGGTGATGGAACCCCCGAAGCCGGAGCCCACCACCACCACGTCGTATCGCATCGCCATCCCCACGATGTGCCGTCCTCCCTAGTCGAACTTCGCGCGAGCGAAGACGTCCCAGAGCGTCCCCATGAACATGCCGCCAAAACGCCGGATCGCATCCGCCTGCTTCAGCGGAGACGACGTGCCCAGCACCGAGAACGTCGTGAGCTGCTGGAGGAAGTCCGGCAGGTGCAGGCGGATGATGCCGGTGGACACCACGGGCCCGGAGCGCTCATGCCCCTTGCGCACCACCGAGTAGAGCGTGGACGTGTCGCTCCACACGTCAAAGCCCGCGTTGTCACTGACCTCCTTGTAGCCATCCAGGAGGTACGGCTGGCCGTCCACGCCGGTGAAGGGCAAGAGGTACAGCATGCGCCGCTCGTAGAAGCGCTCCGTGTCCACGAAGAGGTTGAACACGCCGTGCTCCACCGCCGCGCCGCCCGGAGGCGTGAGGCCCTTCACGTGGAGCGTGCCCTGCGCGATGCCGCCGTGCGACTCCTGCGCGAGGAAGCGGTCCAGGTTGGGCAGCGTGATGGTGACGACGAACTCCGCCACATCCCCCTCGCGCTGCCCCGCCCGCGCCGCCCCGGCGAAGTCGTCCGCGGGCACGTGGTTCGGGTGCAGGTAGCCCTTCATCCGCTCCGTGAAGCGCAGGCCCACCACCGGCGTGGGCGAGGCCACCGTGCCGCCGGGAGGAATCACCACCGAGCCCAGCGGATCCGTCCCCGGCATCACGGGCGTGTGCGGCGTCTCCACCACCGGCATCATCCGCATGCCCACGCGCACGGACGCAGACGGGTCGGCGAACACGGGCTTCGCGGGCCCCCGCTCCGGCGCCACCCAGTCCGGCGCGTTCTTCACCTTGCGGATGGCGCGCTCCACGTTGCGCTCGGCCACGGCCGCGATGCTGGAGGACGGATTCACGCCGATGCCCACCGGCAGCGCCGCGCCGTCGAAGACATACAGGCCGGGGTAGCCATGCACCTGGCCTTCAGGATCCAGGACCCCGTACGCGGGCTCCTCCGCCATCGCGCAGCCGCCCAGGTTGTGCACGGACACCGGCAGGTGCAGCCGCTCCCACAGCGGGTTGTACGCGGCGCGCGTGCCCAGGGCCCGGGCCACGTCCTCGCACAACTGCTCCTGCGTGCGGTACAGCGGCAGGTTCGCGGGCACATCCCACTGCACCTGGAGTTCGCGCGTGACGGGCGACAGCGACAGCCGGCCGTTGGCCTTGTCCCGGCCCATGGCCAGGAACACCGCCTGGAAGCGGCCGCGCTCGTTCTCGATGGTGGCCATCTCCTTCGAGCGCGTGCGCAGCACCTTCACCAGCTCGCGCTGCAACAGGTCCGCCGGCAGACTGAGGGCGCGGTCCGGATCCATGGCGAGCATCAGCCCCGCCGCCTGCACCGGGTGACCGCCCTCCTGGAACAGGAACCAGGTCTTGTCCTTGCCCGTGCCCTCCTCCACCACCATGCCGGTGGTGATGGTGGGGCCCACGGCGGGGTCCCACGCCTCCTTCGTGTCGAAGGCGAAGGCGAGGAAGTCCCCGTTGGCCGAATAGCGCGAGCCCAGCCGCGCGCTCAAATCCGGCAGCGTGCCCAGGACGTCGCGGTTGCGCAGCAGCAGCTCCGTGGTGTTCACCGCGCCCGCGCACAGGAACACGCGGCGGGCATCCACGGTGCGTTGCATGCCGGCCGCCGCGTGGTCGGTGTACGTGACGCGGTAGCCCGGCGACAGGGGCTCGATGCGCGTCACCTCCGCCTGCGTGGACACCTCCGCGCCCTGCTGTTCGGCGACGGCCAGGTAGTTCAGGTCGAGCGTGTTCTTCGCGCGGACGTTGCAGCCGATGTCGCACTCGCCGCAGTAGTTGCAGCCCTCCTGCATCACGCCGAACTTGTTGGGCATCGGCTCGCCCGCGGGGGCGAAGCGCACGGCCAGGTTCGGGTGGAAGAACTGGGCTTCACGGCCCAGCTTCTTCGCCACCTCGTGCATCCGCTTCGTCTTCGGCGGCAGTCCACGCGCGGAGGCGGTGATGGGCTGCACGTCCATCATGTGCGCGACCAGGTCGTAGTACGGATCCAGCGTCTCGCGGCTGTAGCCCTCCGGCCACCCCGACGCGAACACCTCCGCCGGAGGCCGCAGGTGCACGTTGGCGTAGATGAGCGAGCCGCCGCCGTACCCCGCGGACTGCACGATGCTCATCCCCTTGAGCAGCTTGATGTCGAAGAGCCCCTGCCGGTGCTGCCACAGCCAGCCGTTGGTGGGGTCCTCGAAGTCGCGCGGGAAGCTGCCCTTCGGGTAGCGCAGGCCGCGTTCGAGCACGCACACGGACAGGCCCGCCTGCGCGAGCCGGCAGGCCGCGACCGCTCCGCCAAACCCGGTGCCAATGACCAGGGCATCGTATGCAGGTGCCATGTTCCCCCTCCGGGTGCGATCCCCAGGAGCAGGGATCAGGAGCACGACCCGGGAGCGTCCTATTGAACGGACACACCCGACTCTACAACGGGTCACCCCCGTTTCCTTGAGGCCCACCTTCCCGGCAGGTCGCTCTTTGTCGCGGTGGATCCGGGGATTTCCTGAACAGCGCGCGGATCAGGGCGAGCAGGGCCTCCAAGCACCCGGCAACCCCGCAGTGCATGCCACCGTTCAGTTCCGGAGGGGAACCGCGGGAAAAGGACCGCGCCATTGAACGTTCGTGGGCCAGGTAGTCGGCAAGCAGACGAGCGAAGTCGCGGCGCGCCCCCGGGAGTCGCAAGGTGCCTACCCCGCCGCGCTATCCTCACCGGATAACCGGACATTCAATGAAAACTCGAAGAGTTCCAGACACCGGCCCGCATCGCACGAGGACCGAGCCGGAGCTGCCGACACCGCTGGCGGAGGATCCGCTGGTGTCGACGCAGATGGGCGAGTTCGTCATCGAGGAGCGCATCGGCGCGGGTGGGATGGGCGTGGTGTACCGGGCGGTGCATCCGCTCATCGGCAAGCAGGCCGCGGTCAAGGTGCTGCGCGCGGAGCTGATGTCGCCGGAGCAGGAGCAGCGGCTGCTGGTGGAGGCGCGAACGGTGAACGCCATCCGGCACCCGGGCATCCTGGACATCTTCAACTTCGGGAGGCTCGCCGACGGGCGTCCGTACATCGTGATGGAGCTGCTGCGGGGCCAGCCGCTGTCGGAGGTGATGCGCGCGCAGGGGCGGCTGGACGTCGGGACGACGGTCTGGATGTTGGATCAGATGGCGTCCGCGCTGGGGGCGGCGCACCGGGCGGGCGTGGTGCACCGCGACCTGAAGCCCGCGAACGTGTTCGTGGTGGAGGTGCCGGACGCCGCGCCCACGCTCAAGCTCGTGGACTTCGGCATCGCCAAGGTGTTGCGGTCGCACGAAGGGCTGACGCTGGCGGATGGCGCCGTGCTGGGCACGCCGGACTTCATGGCCCCGGAGCAGATTCGAGGCGGTGCGATTGGCCCGGCGACGGATCTGTACGCGCTGGGAGTCCTCGCGTTCCAGATGCTGACCGGCGAGAAGCCCTTCCAGGGCGAGAACGTGCAGGTGATGTTCGCGCACGTGGAGCAGCCCGCGCCCCGTCCGTCGTCGAGGGTGAAGGGCCTTCCGCCCCAGCTCGACGCGCTGGTGCTCCAGTTGATGGAGAAGGACCCCACGCGGCGGCCGGCCTCCGCGGAAGCGGTGCGCGAGCAGTTGCGGGGGCTGGCGCGGACGACGCCCACGCGGCCGGAGGTGGAAGCGTCGCCGTCCTCGCCGCGCCCCGGACTTCTCGCGCCACTCATGGCCACGCGGCCAGAGGCGGAAGCGCCGACGTCGCCGTCCTCGCCGCTTCCCTGGCGGCTCGCGGCCCTGCTGATGGAGCGCCGACGCAGGGCCCCGTTGGTGGCGGCGGGAGTCGCGGCGCTGGTCCTGCTGGCAACGGGCCTCTGGGCGTTGACCCGGGCTCCGGAAGCGCCGCCGGCACTTTCGCATCGGCTGCCAATGCCGCCCGCCCCCACCGTGTCGGCAGCGCCCGCGAGCGCTCCGAACCGCGTGAAACCTCCGGAGGCGCAAGTCCCGACTCCGGCCACGCCCGCCGTGGCCCCACCCACCCCGAACCTCCCGGACGTCCCGCCCGAAGAAGCACGGGACGCCACGGACATCGCGCCGGGCACCGAGGCGAAAGCGACGGGACTGCCTTCGTTGCCCCTGGGGTCGCCTTCGGAGAAGCGGTTGGCGCGGCGGCTGTTCGGCCTTTTCAAGCAACTGCGAGCGCGGGCGAAGGACGTGGATGCGGAGGGAGAGCTGCGGGGCAGACTGGTGCAGCAGTACCGGGCGGCGGTGGACGCGGACGACCCGGAACGCGCGCGCATCCACCTGGCGCTCGATGCCTGGGAGAAGGTGCTGGCCGAGCGCATTGCCCGGCATGACGCGCCTCCCCCCGTCGTCCAGCCCGTGGTGCCCCGGCATCCACCGCTCGTGATTCCCACACTGCCCGCGCTGCCCCGGGGCAGTCCTGCTGAGCTGAAGCTGGCCCAGCGCCTGGACCGGCTCGTCGCGGAGCTGCGCCAGCGCACCCAGGGGCAGGACGTCGCCCCGGAGCTCACGCGGCAGCTCGTGAAGCTCTACGGCTCCGCTGCGGGGGCACAGACGGCCACCCAGCGCATGGAGGTGAATCAGGCGCTGGACGCGTGGCAGGAGCAGTTGAAGGCGCGCCTCCCGAAGTGAGCCGAAGCCAGCATTCCCCGGAGACAGGAGGTCGGGGCGGGGAGAATCGGGGGGCCGGGTGGACGCTGGAGCAAGGCCATGACATGGAAATGGGAATCCCCGTGAAGCAAAGCAGGCAGCCGAACGGGGGTAGCACGTAACGGGATGTTTCGATGACCCCCGGTGCGCGCGGTACCCTCCCCCGATGGCCGGCGAATTCATGAGCACTCCAGGCGTTCCCGACCCGGTGTCGTCCTCCGAGCCCCCCTCGCCGGAGCAGTCCCCCACACCGTCCGTGGATCCGCTGCTGACGATGCGGCTGGGCGAATTCATCATCGAGGAGCGCATCGGCGCGGGCGGGATGGGCGTCGTCTACCGCGCGGTGCATCCGCTGATTGGCAAGAACGCGGCCATCAAGGTGCTGCGGGCGGAGCGGATGGCGCGGCGCGGGGAGCAGCAACTGTTGCTGGAGGCGAAGGCGGTGAACGCCATCCGGCACCCGAACATCCTGGACGTCTTCAACTGCGGCACGCTGCCGGATGGGCGGCCGTACATCGTGATGGAGCTGTTGCGGGGCCGGACGCTGTCCGAGGTCTTGCTCGAGAAGGGCAAGCTGGACGTCGAGCTGACGGTCTGGGTGTTGGATCAGCTGTTGTCGGCGCTGGGAGCCGTGCACCGGGCGGGTGTGGTGCATCGCGACCTGAACCCGGAGAACTTGTTCCTGGTGGAGGTGCCGGACACAAAGCCCACGCTCAAGCTGGTGGACTTCGGCATCGCGCAGGTGCCTCGGGAGGAGTCACCGGGAGCGAACGGCGCCATGACGGGGACGCCGGAGTGCATGTCTCCGGAACAGATTCGCGGCGGCACGGTGGGACCGGCGGCGGACCTGTACTCGGTGGGCATCCTCGCGTTCCAGATGCTGACGGGCGCGCGTCCGTTCCAGGGCGAGCACATGCAGGTGATGTTCGCGCAGGTGGAGGCCGTACCGCCCGCGCCCTCCACCAAGGCGGAGGGCATTCCTCCGGCGTTGGATGCACTGGTGCTCCAGTTGCTGGAGAAGAAGCCCGCGCGACGTCCGGACTCCGCGGAGACAGCGCGCCAGCAATTGAGCGCCATTGAGGCCGCGCTGCGCATCCCTGGCGCTCCGCCCGTCCAGGCTGAACCGATCGTGGTGGCGGCGGTCCCCGTCGCGATGCCGACGGTCCTCCCGGTGGCGCCACCGGTGCCGCGTCGTCACAAGGTCGTCGTGGGCGCGGCGGTGCTCATCGCCTTCGGTGTCGGAATCGTGGGGGGACGGGTTCAACACAAGGTCGGTCCGGAGAAGGAGCCCACGGTTCCGGCCGCGCGGCGCCCTGTCCTGAGGGAGCCGGCCAGCATTCCCAGTCCCGCGCCGGTCACTCCGCCCGAAGGAGGGCCTCCACAGGAGGCCCTGGACGAAGGCGCACTCCAGGACGAGGCGCTGCGGGAACTGCCCTCTCCGGCCCAAACGGCGCCCACGCAAGGGATTGACGCCACGGCCTCGCCTTGAGCAGACCTACCTGATCCGTTTGTCAGGCGTCTAAGCCAGACGAACCTGGAAGGTCAGTTTCGACCCGCCTGGATCATCCAGGAGAATTGGAAGCGTTGGGATTGCACGGCTATGGTCCGCCGGCCGCATGCCCCCTCCATGAAAACCAACCGTCCGTCCGTTCCCGACGAGGCGGCGACCGCCTCGATACGACCTCCGTCCTCTGGGAGGTCTGTGTCTTCCTCCTCCGTCTCCGTCGCGGATCCCCTGATCTCCTCCCAGGTCGGGGAGTTCATCATCAACGAGCGCATCGGTGCCGGGGGCATGGGCGTGGTCTATCGCGCCACCCATTCCCTGATTGGCAAACAGGCGGCCATCAAGGTGCTGCGGGCGGACATCTCGTCACCCCGACTGCAAGAGCGATTGTTGGTGGAAGCCCGCTCGGTCAACGCCATCCAACACCCGGGCATCATCGACATCTTCGGTTTCGGAGCCCTCCCGGATGGGCGGCCCTACATCGTGATGGAATTGCTGCGGGGACGGGCGCTCTCCGACTTCGCCCCCACCCCCCAGCGGTTGGACGTGCCCACCACCGTCTGGGTGTTGGACCACATGCTGGCCGCGTTGGGTGCCGCGCATGCGGCGGGCGTGGTGCACCGCGACCTGAAGCCCGCGAACGTCTTCGTGGTGGAATTGCCAGGAACGGAGCCCAGTCTCAAACTGGTCGACTTCGGCATCGCCAAGGTGCTGGCGTCCCGGGACGGTCCGACGACCATCGACGGATCCATCCTGGGCACGCCCGAATTCATGGCCCCCGAGCAGATCCGCGGCGGAGAGGTGGGTCCGGCGACGGACCTCTACGCGGTGGGCATCATCGCGTTCCAGTTGCTCACCGGCTCGCGACCCTTCCAGGGCGATCCCGTCCAGGTGATGTTCGCGCACGTCGACCGACTCCCGCCGATGCCATCCTCGCGAGCGGAAGGCATCCCGCCGGAGCTCGACACGCTGGTGCTCCATCTGCTGGCGAAGGACCCCGCCCTGCGGCCGGCCTCGGCGGAGGCCGCGCGCCAGCAGCTCCAGCGGGTTTCCACTGGAGCGAGGAAGGGCTCCTCGCGACTGGCGGTACGAAGCGCCACCCGGACGGCAGCCCCCTCCAAGCCGCAGCCAACGCCAGACACGATGACCCTCCTGGCTCCGCGACGCGCGGGAAGCCCTGTCTGGTGGGTGGGGGGCATGGTCCTCCTCGCGGGACTGGGAGGGGCGTTCTGGCTCAGCCGTCCGGCCTCATCCGAGGCGCCCGCACCCGCGATTGCAGAATCCGCGTCGGAGACCCAGGCGAACGCGGTCCTCCGCCCTGTGCCAACCCCGCCAGACAGCCATCCTGCCGCACCGACGCCGCCTCCCGTTGAAGCCCCCGCGAAGATCGTGAGCGCGTCCACGAAGTCGCCATCGCCTGCCCAAGACCCGACGTCGCCCGAGGACATCGACATCCAGGAGCCTGTCCCGCAGGCAGGAACAGCACCGGCGCGACAGACCTCCCGACGCGGCAAGAACGGAGCCGTCTTGCCGACCGGAACGGACCGCGGGACCCGGGCATCCGGAGCAGCGACCCTTACGTTCATGCAGAACGCCACGCGGCTCACGGGGGTAATCGGCCCTGAAGCCGCGCCGACAACGCCCTCGCAGCCCGCCACGCCACCGCCACCGACCCCGCCAACCCTCGCCGCCCCACCGCCCGGAGTGACTCGCGCCGAGTTGCCAGCGATTCCCCGGAGCACCCTCGCGGAGAAGCTGCTGGCGCAACGGTTGGATGGACTGTCCAACCAACTGCATGCCCGAAGCCCGGGCGGCAATCCCCCGGCGGCCCTGCGCGAGGAATTGCTCCGGCTGTTCCAGAGCGCGGCCGTCGCGCGCACCGGCAACGACCGGGAGCGTGTCCAGCAGGCCGTCGATGTCTGGGTGAAGCATTTCAATCAGGCCCTGCCGCCACCTGGCGCAAGGCCCGCCGCTCCACCTCCCGCCCCGCCTCCCGTGGCGCCTCCTGAACCTGCGCCCCCTGTCGCCGTGAAGCACGAGCCTCCCGCCGTGAAGCACGAGCCTCCCGCCGTGAGGTATGAGCCTCCCGCCACCGTCGCGGATGCATCGCCCAGGAGGGGCACTCCCGCGGAGCAGCGGCTGGCCCGGCGGCTGGATCAGTACACCGCGGAGTTCAATCAACACTCGGGAGGAGAGGCCTGGTCGGAACTCGGAATGCAGTTGCGAGCGTTCCACGTCCGCGCGGCCCGGGAGCAGACCGCCACCGAGCGACAGGCCTTGAACATTGAATTGGATGCCTGGAAACAGAAGCTGGAGACACTCTTTCCAAGGTGAGCCGCAAGGACGGTCCGCGCAGGTTTTTGGACCGAACGCCGTCCCCTCATGAAAAAGCCTCTCCCCACCCGAAGCGACAAAGGGCAGACCTCCCGGCCTGGCACTGTCGTGGATCCCCTTCTGGGCCAGCGACTGGGCGATTTCGTCATCCAGGAGCGCATTGGGGAGGGCGGCATGGGCGTGGTGTACCGCGCGGAACACCCGCTCATTGGCAAACAGGCGGCCATCAAGGTCATGCGCCTGGATCTCGCTTCGCCCCAGCAGGCCCGCCGACTCCTCGTCGAGGCGCGCGCGGTCAATGCCATCCGGCACCCGGGGATCATCGACATCTTCGGCTTCGGCAGCCTTCCGGACGAACGGCCCTACATCATCATGGAGCTGCTCCAGGGGCGAACGCTCTCTGACTTCGTCCGCTCGAAGGAGCGCATGGAGTTGGAGAGCGTGGTCTGGGTCATGGACCAGATGCTGGCCGCGCTGGGCGCCGCGCACGATGCGGGTGTGGTGCATCGCGACCTGAAGCCCGAGAACGTCTTCGTCGTCGAAGCCGCGAAGATTCCCCCCTCCGTCAAGCTGGTCGACTTCGGCATCGCCAAGTTGTTGGAGTCACGCGACACCACGCCCCTCACGTCCGAGGGATTCGTCATTGGCACGCCGGAGTTCATGGCGCCCGAGCAGATCAACGGCGACCCCATCAGCCCGGCGACGGACCTCTACGCCGTCGGCGTGATGCTGTTCCAACTGCTCACCGGCGAACGCCCGTTCCAGGGCAAGCCCTTGCAGGTGATGTTCGCGCAACGGGATCAGCCGCCCCCGGTGCCCTCGTCGCGCGTCCCGGGCATTCCCCGGGAACTCGATGCACTGGTGCTCCACCTGCTGGCGAAGGAGCCCGCGGCGCGACCCGCTTCCGCGGAGAAGGTGCGCGAGAGACTGAAGCGCATCCCGCTGCGGTCGGCGCCCCATGCGCCTTCGACCGCGAAGCGTGGCGCGCCTCCGGCGGCCTCTCGCAAGGACGCGGGTGGATCCACCGTCGAAATCAGGGAAGCCCTCAAGGCCCTCCGGCGTCCGCTCAGCCCCGGATGGTGGCTGATCGGAGCACTGGTGGTCCTGTGCGTGAGCGCCACCGTCAGCCGACTCCGCCAGGCGGAGCAGCGCCCGAGCGCCCCACCCGCGCCTCGGCCGAAGGAAGGCCCCCCTCCGCCGACGCCGGTTCCACCCACGAAGGAGCAGCAGGTCCAACGCATCCAGGCGCTCCTCGACCAGTTCGACAGACGGAGCCAAGGCACGACGCCCGCGGAGATGAAGCGGGAGCTTCTGGACCTCATGGACACCGCCGCCCTCACGAAGACCCTGCAGGAACGAGAGATCGTCGAGAAGGAACTTCAGGATTGGAGCACCCGCGTCGAACAGTGATTCCCTTACCCGGGCACCCCATGAAAGCCGCTCCGGCTGGAAGTCTGATGCGACCCTGTACGGGTCAGCCCAACGGATCATCCTGATCCATGAAGTGACCCACGGGATGTTTGAAAGCATCAGGACCGCGTGGTTATGGTCCGCGCCGCCCGCCCAATGAAAAACGCCCCCTCCGCAAGACCCGATACCGCGAAGAGCGCACGTCCGGAGTCGCGGTCCGCGGCCGAGGACCCACTGCTGGGCATGCAGGTGGGTGAGTTCGTCATCCAGGAGCGCATCGGCGCGGGCGGCATGGGCGTGGTGTACCGCGCGGAGCACCCGCTCATTGGCAAACAGGCGGCCATCAAGGTCATGCGCCTGGAGTTGGTCTCCCCGCAGCAGGTGCAGCGCCTGTTGGTGGAGGCCCGGTCCGTCAACGCCATCCGGCACCCGGGCATCATCGACATCTTCGGCTTCGGCAGCCTCCCGGACGAACGGCCCTACATCATCATGGAGCTGCTCCAGGGCCGGCCGCTCTCCGACTTCGTCCGCGCGCAAAGCCGGATGGACCTGGGGAGCGTGGTTTGGGTCATGGACCAGATGCTGGCCGCGCTGGGTGCCGCGCACCGGGCGGGCGTGGTGCACCGCGACCTGAAGCCCGCGAATGTCTTCGTGGTGGAAGCACCGGAGACCCCGACGACCGTCAAGCTGGTCGACTTCGGCATCGCCAAGCTGTTGGAGTCGCGCGACACCCCACTCACCTCGGATGGCTCCATCATCGGCACGCCGGAGTTCATGGCGCCCGAGCAGATCCGCGGCGGCAGCGTGGGCCCGGAGACGGATCTGTACGCGGCGGGCGTGATGCTGTTCCAGTTGCTCACCGGCGTGCGCCCGTTCCAGGGAGATGCCGTCCAGGTGATGTTCGCGCACCTGGATCAGCCAGCGTCGGCGCCCTCATCGCGCGTCCCGGGCATCCCTCCGGAACTCGATGCGTTGGTGCTGCACCTGCTGGAGAAGGATCCCGCAGCCCGGCCCGGTTCCGCGGAGGAGGTGCGTGAGAAACTGAAGCGCATCCCGCTGCGTGTGGCGCCCCATGCGCCGTCGGCCACGAAGCGCGACGCCGTCCAGGGGCCGCCCTCTTCGGGGTCTGATGCCTTCACGCCCGACACCCTGGAGGCCCTCAAGGCCCTCCGCGGTTCTCAAGGGCGCGGCTGGAAGGTGGGAGGAGCGCTGGTGCTCCTGGGCCTGGGAGCCGCCGTCCTCTGGCCAAGGCTTCCAACACCGCCGGTCGTCGTGGCACCGGCACCGCCGGCCGTCGTGCTCCCATCACCGACAGCTGTCACTGCCCCCAAGCCCACGCCGCGCCCGGACGTGTCGCCTCCCCCGCCGCAGCCGCCGCTCCCCGGGAAGGACGAACCGGTCGCGACGCCGCTCCCAGACACCACCAGTCCCACGCCCCCCAGCCCCAAGCCCCCCTCCAAGGGAGCAGTGGAGCAGACACGGCTGATGCTGCGCATCCAGTCGCGCTCCAGGGAGATGTACAGGCGAAGTGGGAAGAACGAGCCCCCTGCGGACCTGAAGGCAGGGCTGGTGATGATAAAGAAATCCGCCGCCAAGGCGACCACGACGCAGGAGCGCGCGTACATCGAGGAGACACTCAGAGCGTGGGAGGAGCGCCTCGACAAGCTGCTCCCCTCGCCGCCCTAACCCCGGTCGTCCTCGTCCTCCTCATCCAGCCCCTCGGGTGACTCCAGGAGTCGGCGGGCCCGCTCCATCATCTCCACGACGATCTGCCCGGCGGGCTGCACCGTGTCGATGCGCGACATGCTCGCGCCCCCCGCCGGAAGGCTCATCTCCTCCAGGTCCCCCTGCGTGTCGGGCGTGGGCAGGAACGAGCTGAACTTCGGCATCACGTACGGCACGTCCAGCACGCCGGGAAACAGCCGCGTCGTCCCGATGGTCTCCGGCACCGGCCCCGGTGGCGGCACGCGCGACTCACGCCCCGCCCACTCGCGCACCGCGCGGTTGCGGATCACCCGAATGCGCTTGCCCGGCCACTCCGGACCGAACAGCGTCGTCAGGGTCGTGTCGCCCGCGTCCCCGTCCACCACCCGCTGCTTGTAGAGCGGGTGCGCGTACGCCTCCACCGACGCGACGAGCCGCGTGCCCACCCAGACACCGTCCGCGCCCTGATGCAGCGCCCTCGCCGCGCTGAACCCGTCCGCGATGCCTCCCGCGGCCAGCACCAGTACGTCGTTCGACAGCGCCCGGAACTCGCGCACCAGCGACAGCGTCGGCGTGCTGCCCAGGTTGCGCCCTCCCGCCTGCCGCCCCTGGGCGATCAACCCCTCCATCCCCGCCTCCAGCGCCTGCCGCGCCAGCTCCACCGTCCCCGCCTGCATCCACACCCGCGTCCCCACCGCCTGCAGCGCGCGAATCCACTCCAGCGGCGGCAGCGTCCAGTGGAACACCACCACCGGCACCTTCGCCGCGACGCACGTATCCACGTGGTCGCGCGACGTGAAGCCTTGCGGCTCCAGCCGGTCGACGATGAAGTCCACGCCGTAGGGCCGCTGCGTGCCTGCCTGGATGGCCTTCAGCCGCGCCTCCAGCACCAGCGGCGGCTCGGGCGTCCCGCCCAGCATCCCCAGCCCCCCCGCCTCCGACACCGCGATGACCAGCGGTGGCAGGGACACGAACGCCATTCCCGCGCCCACGAAGGGATAGTGGAGGCCCAGGGCGCGCGTCAGCCGCGTATTGAGCGTGTTGCCCTCCAGCACGCAGATGGGCGGCGGGCGCGGCGCATCAGGCTCGACCTCACCGTCGGAGGTCCCGTCCGTCAGCGGCTCCTCGTCCCCACCGGAAGAAGAGGGCTGGCCAGGTCGTCCGTCGTTCGCGCCGTTCATCGCGTCTCCCGCAGGTGCTGACGTACCAAGCATTCAAGATTAGCAGCGCCGCCCCTTGAATCAGGCGCGGCCGGCCAGGGCCGTGCTCACTGGCCAGCAGAGCGACCGCCACTCTGTCCTTCATTCATCCAGGAAGAGGTCGGGCTGCCCCAGCCCTGCGTCCGTCAGCACCCGCCCCCGCTTGAGCCGCCGCGTCAGGGGCCGGTAGCGCTGCGCCACCATGTTGCCCAGCCGGAAGGGAAGGCCCCGCTCCCGCTCCACGCGCCGGGCCTGGGCGACCAACGCCTCGCGCGTCAGCCTCAGGGGCCCCTCCAGGCCCACCAGGATGCGGTTGGTGCTGGAGGGCACCTCGAAGAGGGACAGGCCGTGGAAGCTCACCTGGTAGGTGCGCACCATCGCGTCGAAGAGCGGGTTCGCCGCCGACTCCCACACGTTGCCCACCACCACCCCGCCCCGCGTCAACCGCGCGCGCGCCGCGCCCAGGAACTCGCGCGTCGCCAGGTGCAGGGGGATGTGGTCCGCCCCATACGCGTCCAGGATGATGACGTCATATGGTGGCCCGTCGGCTTCGATGAAGGCCCGCCCATCCGCCACGTGCGCCTTGAGCAGCGCGTCCTCCTGGAAGCCGCAGTACTCCTTCGCGGCCTCCACCACCGCCGCGTCCACCTCCACCACGTCGATGTGCGTGTCGGGCAACACCTTGCGCAGGAACATCGGGATGGCCCCGCCGCCCAGCCCCACCGCGAGGATGTTCTCCGGCTGGGGCACGAACGCCAGCGCCACCATCGCCATGCGCGTGTAGGGCAGCTCCAGCCGCAGCGGGTCCCCGGGCCACACCACGCTCTGGCGCGCCCCTCCGTCACCGAAGCGCAGCGAGCGACGCCCCGTCTCATCCTCGGTGACGAGGACGGGGCCCACCTCCGCGGTGCGTCCGTCTTCCGGCAGGTCTTCGGATGATTCTCCGGGCGATTCTTCAGGCGATGCCAGGACGCGCGCTCCCTACTTCGCGCCCGACACCGGCAGCGGGCCACTGTCCAGCACCCGCTGCGCCTTCACCACGGGCCCGTACTCCGGCGTCTGGACGGCCGTGCCCTGCGAATCCTTGCCCGCGTGCAGCGTCATGGCGTCCGCGTCCGGCAGGTAGCCCACGCGCAGGGACACCTCGCGCACCTCCGACAGCTCGCGCGTCTCCTCGGGGCCCGTGGGGTACGGCAGGGCGGTGCGCAGGGGCAGCGGCACCACCGCGCGGCGGTTCGCCGTGGCGCCAGCTTCCACGCGGGTGACCGCGGGCACCTCCGGCGCCTCCACCATCAGGTCTTCCGGCACCGGCAGCAGCATCCGCGACAGCACCACCCGGCCACCGGACAGGTCCACGTAGGCCCGCTCCGGCGCCAGCGTGAGGTGACCGCTGAAGCCCACGTCCCACAGCCCGTCCACGAGCAGCACGGCGCGGGACGTCCGGTTGTGCACCGCGTAGGTGACCGCGAGCGTGTCCGCCTCGCGAGCCACCGACTCCACCTTCAGCTCCACGTCCGCCTGGGCCACGCGATGTCCTCCGGGGTTCGCGGGCCGCTCCGGCGCCCGCGCGCAACCGACGATGACAGCCAGCACCACCCAGGCGCCAGTCCGGAGGAGCGCTCGCATGCGACTAGTAGCGCGGCCGGGTGGGCAGGTTCAGGTCGTCGCGCAGGACGTTCTCCCCGGGACGGCCGCCCTGGACGACGTCCGGCGTGGCCGCGTTCTGGTCCAGGTCGATGGGCAGACCCACCGCGGAGGTCTCCAGGTTGCGCGTGCCGTTCTTATCGCCCAGCGCCAGCGTGCCGTTGACCATGTCCGAAGCGTGCACCAGTTCGTGGAACAGGCCGACGACGGGCGGACGGTTCATCCACTCCTCGGTGCCCAGGGAGATGCGCGTGGTGTTGTAGTTCACCTGCGCGTCCGTGCCCTTGCCCGCCGTGCCGTCCTTGTTCATGAAGCCATCGTTGAAGTTCGTGCCGCCCGCGCTGTTGCCGGCGGACGTCTCGCGGATGGTCGTCTTCTTGCCGCTGTCATCCAGCGTGCGCAGCAGCTCCTGGCCCGACGGCAGCGAGCGCATCGCGTCCAGGTCCGACTGCGTGCGCGCCTGGAACTCCGCGCTGCCCGTGACGGAGACGGACGAGCCGCGCTGATCCGCGTCCGTCATGTCGACGATCTCCCGCTCACCCTTGGCCGCGTCGGCGGTCGTCTCGTTCTCTTCCACGTACAGCTTGTCGGTGCCCTCGCCGCCCTCGACGGTGTCCGCGCCCGCGCCGCCCGCCACCGCGTCGTTGCCCGCGCCGCCGCTCAGCGTGTCGTTGCCGCGCCCGCCGATGACCTGGTCGTCGCCCTCGCCGCCGTCGACCTTGTCGTCGCCCGCGCCCGCGTCGATGTAGTCGCGCTCCCCGCCGCCGGACATCGAATCGTTGCCGTCCAGGCCGTAGAGCACGTCCCGGCCCGCGCCGCCCTCGATGCTGTCATCGCCCGCGCCGCCCTCCAGGTAGTCGTCGCCGTCCAGGCCGCTCAGCGTGTCGTTGCCCTCGCCACCGATGACGGTGTCGTTGCCCGCGCCGCCCACCAGCGTGTCGTTGCCCTTGCCGCCCACCAGCTTGTCGTTGCCCGCGCCGCCGTCCAGCGTGAGGTCCTGCGTGACGCTCGCGTCCAGCGTGATGGAGTCGTCGCCGGCGCCGCCGTTGATGATGGCGCCCTTCGCCTGTTCGGCCGTGAGCGTCACCGTGTCCGTCCCGGACTTGATGGTCAGCCCGCCGTCCTTGTTCTGCGACACCGTGGCGGTGTTGTTGCCTATGCCCAGGTCCACCACCGTGTTGCCGGCGGCGTTGGTGCTCACCTGCGGCGTCGTGGCGGCCACGACCGCCTTGGCCACGTTCTTCGCGGCATCGCTGATGGCCGACCCCAGGCCGGCAAAGAAGCCGCCGGCCTTCTTGCCCTCACTGCCCGGGAGCGCGGGAAGCGCCGTCCCGATCTCCTTCGCCCCCTGGGACCGCGACGGAGCCGTGCGAGGCCCCGCCTCGAAGCCGTCCTTCATCCGCTGGGACACGGCGGCCTTCACCGCGTTGGGGCGCACCGCGGGCGTCGCCGTCGTCTCCGGCTTCACCACGGGCGAGGGGCGCGAACCGGTCTTTCCAATCGGGGCCATGACGTTTCTCCCAGGTGACGCGAGGACACCCGATGCAGGTCCCGGCGACGGGGCGCCAGGCGTCGGGCGAAGGCCGACATTCCAGATTCTCGTGAACGTTTCGCCCGGGTTGCGTGCTCCAGAGGAAAACGACACAGCGCGGCACGGAACCCCTCGGAATTGTTGCGTTTCTCAACTTTCAATTCCTGGGACACAAGCCGGTTTCCATGCATTACGGCTTCTGGACCCACGCCCCATTCCCAGGGATAGGTGGGTCGGGCAAGGGGGCGGGTCCACCGTTGGGCCGGGCCTCCGGCGAGGCAGTGCGACGACGGGAGGAGGCACCCATGAAGCTGAAGACGTTGATGTCCACCGTGGCGACGCTGGCCGCTGCGGTGGGGGCCGGTCCGGCAACGGCGGCCACCGCGAACGGTCCCATCTGCGACACGGCGGCGTACGTGAACTCGACCACGCACTACAGATGGTGAGAGCCCTCCAACGCCAGGTCTCACGGGCCCTTCCCGCCCGACGGCCGCACCCGCGAGCAGCGCTCCCGTGGCCGCCGCCTCAGGCGCGAGCCAGGCACCGCGCGAACAGATTCCCATGCCCGGGTGCTGGGATGGGCTGGCGGCGCTGGACCGGTCCGCGACGCTGGAGTCGCTGCACGCGGCCGTGCCCGCCGCCATCCAGGCGCGTGACACGGCGCTGGTGGCCTATCTCCAGGAGCGCCTGACGGAGCTGGTGGGCGAGGAGCGTGGATCCGCGCATGGATCCCGAAATCGATGCGTGGCTGGGCGCCCTCAGCTGAACCTCCAGGAGTGGCACCTGCTCCTGCGCGAGAAGCAGCGGCTTCGCCCCTGACGTCCCCCGTCCTGCACCGGCCTGCCAGGTCACGCCTTCAACGTGCCCGGCCCCCTGGTGAAGGACCTGGCGACCTGGCAGTCCACCCCGTTCGTCCAGGGGTGCTCGGTGCCCGGCGACGGCGCGGGCGCGCTGCTCCAGGCGCACTTCCGGCAGTGGGAGGCGGCACAGCTGGGGTCACCCTGTTCCGCGGCGAGAGCCTCGCGCGGGGCCCCGGCGGAAAAGGTGGCCGCACGCGGAGGAGTGGGACAGGTTGGAGGGCCATGTCCGACAGCGGTTTCGGCACGTCCACCCTCGCCCTGGCGCTCGCAGGCAGCGCGGTCACCATCCTCTCCACCAGCCTGGGCGCGCTGCCGGCCCTGGCGGCGCGCGACATCTCCCGGCGCTCGAAGGACGTGCTGATGGGCTTCAGCGCGGGCGTGATGCTCGCGGCCACGGCCTTCTCGCTGGTGGTGCCCGCCATCGAACTGGGAGAACAACGCTACGCGTCGCGCTTCACCGCCGCACTGGTGGTGGGGGGCAGCATGCTGGTGGGCGGCCTGTTCCTGCACCTGTGCAACCGCTACATCCCCCACGAGCACTTCATCAAGGGCCAGGAGGGCAACGCCCAGGCCGCGAACCTCAAGCGCATCTGGCTGTTCGTGCTGGCCATCGCGCTGCACAACTTCCCGGAGGGGCTCGCCGTGGGCACTGGCGTGGGCAGCCGCTCCATGGAGATCGCCGCGCCCATCCTCGTGGGCATCGGGTTGCAGGACATCCCGGAGGGCTTCGTCGTCGCGCTGGCGCTGATGGGCGTGGCGTACAGCCGGGGGCAGGCGGTGCTGGTGGCGCTGTACACGGGGCTGGTGGAGGGGGCCGCCGCGCTGGTGGGCTTCTTCGCCACCTCGTTCGCGTCCGGCATCCTGCCGTGGGCGCTCGCGTTCGCGGGCGGCTCCATGCTGTACGTCGTCAGCGACGAGATGATCCCGGAGAGCCACCGCCAGGAGTACGCGAAGGAGGCCACGGCCGGGCTGATGGTGGGCTTCGTCCTGATGATGTTCCTGGACGTCACGCTCAGCTGACGGGCCGGCGCCCGGCTGGCCTTGTGTTCACCCCACCCCGTGGTGCTCCGCCCGGGGTGGCCCGGACGTGGTAGCTTGATTTGCATGTCTGTGTCGGATCGAACCCGCGTCGACGGGGCCCCGGGAGAGCACAAGGACAAGGGCACCCGCCCGGACGAAGCGGAGGCGGAGGCCGCGCTCCATGTGACGCTGCCCTACGAGCAGGCCCGCCGTCCGGGGGACCTGCCTGTGGTGCGTCGCTTCCGCCTGTCCGTGGTGGAGGGCCCGGGCGCGGGCATGGTGTGGGAGTCCACGTCCGACACCTGCTCGGTGGGCTCGCATCCGCTCAACGACTGCGCGGTGGAGGACTCCACCGTGTCGCGCTTCCACTGCGAGGTGAAGATAGGCCCCAAGGGCCCGCAGGTGAAGGACCTGGACAGCCTCAACGGCGTCATCGTGGACGGCGTGCAGGTGGTGGAGGGCATCCTGCGCAGTGGCAGCCTGCTCAGGTTGGGGCGCGTGGTGCTGCGCTTCGACTTCAGCGCGGAGAGCAACCGGCTGCCGCTGTCGGACATGACGCACTTCGGGTCGCTCGTGGGCACGTCGGTGGCCATGCGCGGCTGCTTCGCGATGATGGAGCGCGCCGCCGCGCGCGACGTCACCGTGCTGCTGGAGGGCGAGACGGGCACCGGCAAGAGCCAGGCGGCGCTCGCCATCCACCAGGCCAGCCGGCGCAAGGACGCGGCCTTCCTGGTGGTGGACTGCGGCGCCATCCCCGCGCACATCCTGGAGAGCGAGCTGTTCGGCCACGAGAAGGGCTCCTTCACCGGCGCGGTGAGCCGGCGCGCGGGCGTCTTCGAAGAGGCCGACGGAGGCACCGTCTTCCTCGACGAGATTGGCGAACTGCCCCCGGAGCTCCAACCCAAGCTCCTGCGCGTGCTGGAGAACCGGGAGATCCGCCGGGTGGGCAGCAACACGTACCTGCCGGTGGACGTGAGGTTGATGGCGGCCACCCACCGCGACCTGCGCGCGGAGGTGAACGCGGGGCGCTTCCGCTCCGACCTCTTCTTCCGGCTCGCGGTGCTGCGCATCGGGATGCCATCGCTGCGTCAGCGGCCGGAGGACCTGTCGATGCTGGTGTCGGGCATCCTCAAGTCGCTGGGCGCGGATCCGGAGCGCACGGGAGCGCTGCGCACGCCGGAGTTCCTGTCGCGGCTGAGGCACGCGGCGTGGCCGGGCAACGTGCGCGAATTGCGCAACCACCTGGAGCGCTGCCTGGTGTTCGAGGACGCGCTGCCGCTGGCGGAGGAGGACTCACGTCCGGAAGGCAGCCCGCTGGAGGTGGACCTGTCGCGTCCGTACGCGGAGCAGCGCCGCCGCGTGGTGGACGACTTCGAGCGTCGTTACCTGCGCGCGCTCCTGGAGAAGCACCAGGGCAAGGTGGCCCAGGCCGCCATCACCGCCGGCATGGACCGCGTGCACTTCTACCGGCTGTTGCGCAGGCACGGCATCAAGCCGTGAGGCGTTGAAGCGCTCAGCGCCGCGCCGTGAGCCGCCAGCGGTCCGGAGCGCCTGACACCGGGCTTGCGACGAAGTCCGCCTCCAGCCCACGCAGCCCCGCGCCGGTGACGACGAGTGCACCGTCGCCCCCGTCCTGGATCCACGAAGGCAGGTGGAGCAGGCCCCCTTCCCCACCGGCGTCGTCCCATGCGGAAGCCGCGGCATCCCCCCATCCATGGGCTTCATCTCGGGTCACCAGCCGGTCCACGTGCACGGTGACGGAGAGGCCCGGAGGCGCATCGGCCCGCGTCAGCGCGAGCCCCACGTCCAGCACCCGCGCCCGCAGCTCCCGCTCGCGAAGCACGTCATCCGGCAGGCTCGCCAGGGCCAGCAGGCACGCGCCGCCCATCACCCGCACCTCCAGCCCTGCCTCCAGCGCCAGTGCGTGAGCGTGCTCCAACCCCGCGTCCAACTCCTCCATCGCCGAGGCGTCCGGTTCGCCGGGAGTCCGCCCCTCAACATACAGGCCCAACGCGCGCGGCGCCTCCACCGGCGCCGCGCCTCCGAGCACCGCGCCGCGCAGCTCGTCCAGAAGCGCATCCACGTTCGGGTAGCGCTCCTCGCGCTCCTTGCGCAGACACTTGAGCACCACCGCGTCCAGCGCCGCGGACACCGGCGCGTGCTCCCCCGGACGTGGCGCGGGGGCGTGGAGGTGCTGCTGCTCCACCTCGTGGCGCGTGGTGCCCCGGAAGGGCGGCAGGCCCGTGAGCAGTTGGAACAGCAGCACGCCCACCGCGTACAGGTCCGTGCGCGCGTCGGGCACCTGACCGCGGATCTGTTCGGGCGCCATCGACAGCGGCGTGCCCAGCACCACTCCGGTGTGCGTGAGCGATGAGCTGCCCGGAGCCCCCGGCACCAGTCCCTTCGCAACACCGAAGTCCACCAGCTTCACCGCCGGCCCGCCGCGCCCCTGCGCGAGCCGCACCACGTTCTGCGCCTTCAGGTCGCGGTGCACCACGCCCGCCGCGTGCGCCACCCGCAGCGCCGCGCCCACCTGCTCCATCACCGCCAGGACCTCACGGGGCGACAGCGGCCCGCGAGTGGCCAGCTCCGCCGCCAGGTCCTGGCCCTCCAGCCACTCCATCGAGATGAAGGGCCGGCCATCCGACAGCTCGCCGTACCCCAGCACCGTGACGATGTGCGGATGGCGCAGCCGCTGCAATGTGGCCGCCTCGCGCCGGAAGCGCCGCAGCGCCACCGCCGCCGTGGCCACCTGCGAGTGCAACACCTTCAGCGCCGCGGGCACGCCGGAATGCGCATGCCTCGCGCGGTACAGCGCGGACACCGGACCCAGGACCTGGATGCGCTCCACCACCCAGTCGCCCACGAGCGCACCGGGCCGCAGCTCCTCACCGTAGAGGTCCTCCTCGCCGTTGCCCGCCATGGCTCAGCGCTTCTCCGGCACCTTCGGCACTGGCACCTTTGGATCCGGCACCGGCACCTTTGGATCCGGCACCGGCACCTTTGGATCCGTCCCCGGCACTGGCACCGGCACCGGGGCTGGCGCCGGCACGGGCACCGACACTCGGCCCGTGTACTCCTTCCGGGGAGGCTGCGGCTCCGACCAGCGCGCGCACAGGTCGGATTGCTGCGCATCCACCAGGTCGCACGAACCATTCAGGAACACGGTGACAGGCTCCGTCCAGACGTCCCCAGCCGGACTCAGGCACGCCACGAAGTCGCCATCGCCCAGGAACAGCGAGCCATCCTGCGCGTCGCACTGCTTCTCGCCCTCGGCGGCCCAGCAGGGTCCCGTCACCGTGGCCGCGCAGTCCTCGTGCGTGCCGGGCAGCGCGCACACGCGGTAGGTCGCGTAGGCCAGGCCATGCACCCAGCCCGGGTCGTAGCAGGAGTAGAGGTTGTTGAAGATGGGCTTCACCTGACGCTGCTCGGGCCGCTTGATGACGTAGCGGTCCCGAGTCACGTTCACCACCTGCACGTCGATGTCGTCACGCAGCGCTCCGGGGCCGAACATGCTGCCGTAGAAGGCCCCTTCGCGGATCCGGTACACGCCCCGCTCGGAGAGCGGAAGCTGCGCCGTCCCCGTCACCGCCACGGTCACCCGCCCGCTCGCGGTGCTGTTCCAGGGCGCGGTCATCACCGTGAAGTACCCGCCCTGCGCGGGGCAGGTGATGCTCACGGAGGGATTCGTTATCGCCGTGGGCCAGGGCGACGAGGAACCCGACAAGCATCCCTCGCTCGCCGCCATCAGCCCCGCGGACGTGCTGTCACACCCGGAGATGCCGCTGCAGACGCGCATGACCATGCGAGCATTCTCGCTGGACCCCAGCGGCGCGCCCACGCCACACGCGGAGGGGCCTCCCGTCGGCCCACCCGCGCCCACCGACACCGTCTGGCCCGCGGGGCACCACCCCACCGAGTGCATCGTCCAACCGCAGTCGCGCCCCGCCCCCACCGCCGTACCGGAACAGGGCGCCGAGCTGTTCACCGACGCCGCTGAGCCCTGGACGTGGTCCAGGGGCGCCGCCCAGGTGTCCAGCGCGAAGGGCTCCGCGATGGAGAGAAGGGGCTCGTGGATCTCTCCGCGCATCGACAAGCCCACGCGGTAGCCCAGCGCGTTGTTGCGCGCCAGCAGACAGGCCGTCACGCGCTTCAGGCATGCGGAGTCATCGGACGGAGCGCTCGTGCGCCACTGAGGGCACAGGCCCGCGCCGCCCTGCCAGTGGCTGAGCTGCGAGCCCGTGGGATGGAGGGGATTGAGCCACGCCAGGCTCTCATCTGCCGTCAACGCGCAGCCCACCAGGTACTCCATGAACCGCTGGGCGTACGGATCACGCAGCTGCTTGGCGATGAGCGCGCTCTCAGCGCCGGCGACCATCGCGTCGGGGTCGAAGAGCGACTCCAGCGAGTGCGTCGCCAGGGCCTCGTTCGCGGCGTGGTTCGCGGCGATGGCGTTGAGCACCAGCTCCCGCGTCGAGAGCGAGTTGGCGATGCGGATCTCCGCCTCGCTCGTCCCCAACGCGATGTCGGAGCCTCCAACTTCGGCCCCTTCCGGGAGCGCGGGTTCGCAACCGGCCAGGGCCAGCAGCAGGAAACACCAGGGGACTCGAGAGAATGAGGAGGCCATCGCGCGAACGCTCCTAGGCAGGATTCGGAGGACGGGGCGGGCCGGACCAAGCACAGCCCCCACCCCCGAAGGAAACCCCAGGCGTGCCCTCCTTGTCTTCCTGTAGCGCGAAACGTTACGGCGACGGGTCGGTGTAGCGTTTCGCGCTACAGCGCTTCACGGGCGAGCTCCGCCGTCAGTGCGTGGAAACGCGTAGACCACAGGGGCGCCTCCGCCACCGCGCTTCCGGCCCGCCCAAGCCACGTGCGGGCTTCCAGCACCGCGCCCGTGCGTCGGGCGATGCCGGTGGCCTGCAGGAGGATTTCGGCCTTCTCGTCCGGAGAGGCCAGGGCGTCCGCTTCGGAGAGCAGGGCCTCCCATTCCGGCGCGAGGAAGGCACCCGCCGCCTGCTGATGGACCTGGAGCTCCACCAGCCGCCGCATGATGACGGTGGGAGGCAGCGACTCTGGAGGACAGCGCCGTGCAATCCAGGCGAGCTGCCGGGCCGCCGCTGCTTCGTCTCCCGCCGCGGCGTGGATGCGGGCGAGGAGCAGCGCATCCACGGGCACGGGATGTTCGCGGAAGAAGCGCACGCCCAGTTCGTGCGCGCGCTGGGCCAGGGGCAGCGCTTCGTCCAGGCGGCCCTGCATGTAGAGGACCTCCGCCAGGTTGAAGGTGGACCAGCGCTCCATCTGCGCGTGGGCCAGCTCGCGCCCCAGCGCCATGGCGCGACGCAGGTCCTCTTCCATCCGCGCCACGTCACCCTGCCGCAGCCACAAGAGGACGCGGTTGCTCAGCACGGCGGCCTTGTGCAGGCCATCGCTCGCGGCCTCGCAGCGCTCCAGCGCTTCGTCGAAGCGAGCGGCGGCCTCCGGTGCGCGGTCCAGGAAGGTGAGCGCGGCGCCCAGGAGCGCCAGCGACACCACCAGCGTCTCGTGGTCCCGCGCGCCCTCGGCGCCCTCCGCGGTGGAAGCGAGCACGCGGGCCGCGGCGGCCCACTCGCCCTGGCGCACATGCAGTCGCCCCCGGGCCAGGCCACAGCGAAGGGACAAGCGCGGCGCATCCAAAGGCTCGACGGCCTCCAGCGCCTCGCGAGTGCACGCCGCGGATCCGTCCGAGTCCTCCATCCAGTCGCGAGCGGTGGCCTCCTCCAGTAGCAGGTCCACCTCCAGCGCCGCATCCGCCCGGGCCCGAGCGAGAGCCCGCGCCGACGACAGGTCCGCCAGGCTCTCGCGGAAGCGCTGGAGCCGGTGGCGCACGCGTCCCCGTCCCGCCAGGGCCTGGGCGCGGCGAGCGTCATCGGCCTCCGGAAGCAGCGCCAGCGCGCGCGTGTAGTGCTGCTCCGCGTCCACCGGAAGGTGTCCGGCGCGGGCCTCCTCCGCCAGCGCCAGATAGTCCCGAGCCGCCTCCAGGTGGGCACCACAGGCCGCGGCATGATGGGCGCGGCGACGGCGTTCGACCACGTCATCACCCACGCTGGCCTTCAGCGCGGCGGCGTGCAGCGCGCGGCGGGGCGCGGGAGGAAGCAGGGCCTCCAGCGCCTCGCGAAGCAACGGGTGACGGAAGGCGAAGCGCCCGGGCCCCGAAGGGCGCAGCAGGCCCGCGCGAGCCAACCGCTGCAACCCCGCCCCCGCATCCAAAGCCGCGGCGCGCGACAACTCCGGTCCGGCCGCCAACTGGCGCAGGGCCGCGTCCACCCGAGCCACGTCCACCTCCGTGCCCAGCACCGCGCACAGCCGAGCCAGCACGCGGTGAACCTCCGGAAGGCCCGCCAGGACGCGAGGCGCCAGCCGTTCGAAGAGCGGTGTCACCGACACATCCAGCAGAGCATCCGGCGCGACGTACCACCCACCGCCCGGAGCAGAACGCAGGGCCCCGGCGGCTCGGAGCGCCCGGGCCAGCTCCACCAGCGAAAGGGGCACGCCCTGCGCCAGTTGCTCCAGGCGGGCCAGCACGGGCTCGGGGATGTGCTCCGCCGGACGCAGCAGGTGGAGGAGCACCGTGCGACTCGCCTCGGGAGGCAAAGGCGGCAGTGCATGCTGTGAGGCACGTGCGCTGCGCTCGCCCAGGTGGGGACGCGAGCCCAGCAACGAAGGCCGTCCCGCCATGCAGACCCACAAGGGGGCGCGAGGCCCGGCGAGCGTGGCGCGCTCCAACGCATCCAGGCTCTGCGGATCCGCCAGGTGCGCGTCATCCAGCAACAGCACGAGAGGCGCCTCACGGGCCTGCGCGAGAAGCGCCTCGGCCAGGACGCGAGGCTCCGCCGACGGGCGGCCTACGACAGCCCGGAGCGCATCCAGGAGTGAATCCGCCACCGACGCATCCGGAGGAGGCGCGCGCAACCGCACCACCCGAACCCGACCGTCCGAGTCCCACCGCGAGGCGAGCGCATTGAGCAGCCGCGACTTGCCATGCCCCACTTCGCCGGAGAGCACGCCCAGCCCCGGGACAGAGTCCGCGAGGCTGCGGTCCGCATCCGCCACCAAGGCGTCCAGCAGCGCGTCGCGGCCCACGAACGGAGGAGGCTCCCCCTCGACGCGAGCCCCCTCGTCCTCATGGAGGCGAAGTCGTGACCCCTCTCCCTCCGAAGGTTCGGTCCACCCAGGCTCCAGCCGCGCCGAGGCCGCAGGCGTCACCCACACCTCGCCCGGAGCGACCGCCACCGGCCACCAGGAGTCCGGGTGCTCCAGCGCGGACCCGGCGACGCGAGGAAGGGTGGTGCCAGGATGCACATACAAGACGGCCAGGTGGAGGACGGCCATCGCCGCGCCAGACTCCACCAGGCGACGGGCCGCGAGCGCGCCAGCGCGAAGGTTCGCCTCCGCGGACAAAGACTCACAGAAGACGAGCAGGTAGCCGCCGTTCGCGACCCGGGCCAGCACCCCACCGAACGGCTCCAGCGTGGCGCCCAGTCCCGCGACCGAAGCGGAGGTGCGCAGTCCCAGCACCGCCACCGGTCGAGCCCCCGAGAACGTCGCCAGGGCCACTCCCGCTGGCGCTCGGGCCTCCGGCATCCCGATGACCTCGGGAAGCGAGGCCTGGGCACACGCGGCATCGAAAGCGGCGAGCACCTCCGGAGCGCTCGCGAAGCGTTCGGAGGGAACCTTGGCCAGACACCGCGCCACCACGGCATCGAGCGCGACGGGCACCGGGACGCGCTCGGAGACGCGCGGAGGGCGCTGACTCACGTGGCCTTCGCGAACCACGTCGGGACTGCCATGGAAGGGAGGCGTGCCGGTGAGCAGCTCGAAGATCAGGACACCCAGCGCGTAGATGTCCGCGGCAGCACCCGCCTCGCGAGCATCCAGACACTGCTCCGGCGCCATGTAGACCGTCGTCCCCGCCCGGTTCCCCACCTCCTCGGAATGATCCGCCGCCGCGTCCAGTCGCCGCGCGAGCCCGAAGTCCAGCAGGCTCAGCGCGCCACCCTCGCGAAGAAAGAGGTTCTCCGGTTTGAGGTCCCGGTGGGCCAGCCCGGCCGCATGCACGCGAGCCACCGCCGGACACAGCCCCGCGAGCAGCTCGCGCACCCGAGCCAGGGAAGCAGCGCCGGAGCCGGGCAGCGCCGCCATCCACGCCGCGAGCGTCTGCCCTCGCAGCAACTCCTGCACGAGGAAGGGCCTGCCACCGACGCGCCCCTCCTCGAACACCGCCGGAACCGTGGGAGGCCCCACGCGTCGGAGCGCCTCGGCCTCATGCGCGAAGCGGGAGTGGTGCGGCCCCAGGCCCACCTTGAGGGCCACCTCGCGGCCGTCCGCTTCCCGCACCGCGACGAAGACCTGGGCAAAGCCTCCCACGCCCAACAAGGCGACGCCGGACAAGCCGGGGACGTCCGGAAGCGCCAGCAGCTCCGGAGGGGGACCGGGCTCGGCGGGGACGCCATTCACGGGACACGCCGCGCCAGGAGCGAGGCGGCGGTGACAGACCGGACAGCGCATGCGGGTACCGAAAGGCTACCAGAGCGCCCGCGCCAGGACGATGCCAACCCCGACCAGTCCCTCCCCCGCGATGAGTCCGGCCGCCAGCGTCACCCCCGGTCCCTCCGAAGCGGGCCGAAGCCTCCGAGCCACCTCCCACCCCAGCCCGCCCAGGAAGAATCCAAGGCAGGTGGACGCGGGCAGCAGGCAGGCCAGCCCCACGCCCACGGCAGACGGAGTCCAGCGGCGGAAGCGTTCCGGCAGTGCCTGCTCGCAGAGCGAGAGGACGGCCGCGCCCAGCGCCGCCCAGGCCATGGCGCTGCGCAGCTCCGGCGACACCGCGCCAAGTCCGGAGGCGAGCACCCGGGCCACGCCCGCGGTGACCGTGGCAGCCGGGGCCGGAAAGCGCTCCGAGCCCAGCACGGAAGCATCCGGCACCAGCAAGTAGAACAGCGGAACCACGACCAGCGAACCCACGACGCAGCCCAACAGCTGCGCCAGGAACACGCGACGAGGATGCGCACCCAGCAGGTGCCCCGCCTTCAGGTCCGTGAGCAGGTCGGCCGCGGACGAAGCCGCGTTGACGGTGATGCCCGCGGTGGCGAGGTTCGCCTCTACGTTGCCGGGCAGGAGCACGCCATACGTCAACTGCGTCACCTGCCCCAGAGCCCCTACGGGACTGACGTCCGTTTCACCCGTGACGCGGCAGGAGATGAGGCACAGCACGAACGACAGCGCGACCGCGAGCAGCGCATGGGGCACCGGCACATCGAAGCCCACCCAGGCCAGCGCCACCGTGGCGGGAGTCAGCACGAGCAGCCCCGCGAACAACCACCGTCCAGGAACCTGGAGCGCCTCCACCGGATGGCGGGCCCCCTGCTCCCGAACGAACAATCCCCGAAGCGCACGGCCCCACACCCGGCCCTGGAGCGCGAACTGAAGCAGCGACGCGGTGGTGAGCGCCGCCGCGCCCGGCCACAGCGCCCAGGCGAGGAAGTCACCCTCCACGGGCACCACGCCCGAAGCCATCAGCCGTGGCGCAATGAAGCCATGAAGAAAGAGTGCCCCCAGCAACATCGAAGCGGTGATGCGCAAGCCCAGGAGCGCGCCCCCGCCCACCGGCATCAGCCCCGTCTCCAGCGCGAACCCCAACCGCTCCAGCGAAACCCCACCGAGCGTCCCCGGAAACGCCCAGGAGTAGGGCAGGCGTCCAAAGCCATCGCGAGCAAGCGTGAGCGCCCCGGACACAAGCCCGCCCACCCCCAGCATGCGCAAGCGGGGCCGGGACGCATCGCCCCCCGCATGCAGAGCACGCACGGTGGCTGCGGCGGCGGTGCCGGAAGCGAACGGAAGCTGCTCGCGGTCCACCAACTGGCGTTTGAAAGGAACAGCGAAGAGGACCCCCAGCGCGGACAACAGGAACGTCCACGCAAGCAGGGTCCAGCCAGGAAGGTGATGTCCCGTCGTCAGCAGCCACGCGCCCTGCACGGACACGAGCGCCCCACCCGTCGCATACCCCGCCGACGAGGCCACCGTCTGCGCGCACCCCATCTCCAGCAGTGACAACGGAGCCCCCGCGACGCGAGGGACAGCGCGGCGAAGGGCCCCCTGCGTCGCGGAAGCAAGAAGCGCGGCGGTGATGGCCACGCCGAACACGACGCCCGTCTTCAGGCCCGCATAGAGGTTGGTGGCACAGGTGAGGATGCCCAGCCCCGCGCCCAGCACCACCGCGCGCAGCGTCAACTGCGGCATGGAGTCGCCCTGGTACACACGCGTGAGCCAGAACGTGTCCGCGTCCGCCTGCGTCGCGCCAGGAATGCGGAGCAGCGTCAGCGAGGCATCGGTGGGAGCGTCCCCGGCAGGGGCGCCGACGGGAGCAGGACGAGGCATGGCCGACGGGCATCCTCCCCGTTCGTCCCCGCCCGCGCCACCCTCCCCGTCTCAAGCAGCGACAGGGAAATCGCAATCCCTATAATCGCCAAGACCGCATCACTCCCTGACAATCACAAGCGCGGACCCAGAAGCAGGAACCCCATCCGTCAGCAGGGGCCGGAGTGCCTCTGACGGAGGGACGGATCCGTCGAGCAAGAGTCAAGGCTCACGCAGACGCAGCAGGTAGAACACGTAGCCGTAGCTGTCCCCGTGGCGGCGGTACAGGCCCACCTCCTGCTCCGCCGCGGCGATGACCTCACGCAGCGCGGGGTCCGCGAAAGGTCGCAGCCGTTCGATGCGCTGGAGCAACGGCGTGTAGTAGTCGTCCCACCAAGCAGATGCGGGCAGCGTGAAGGTGTCCAGCACGGTGAACCCTTCGGCCTCCGCGGTGGCGCGGTTTTCGGAAATGGAGGCCATGGAAGGATAACCCTCCGACCAGAAGCGGACGGCCTCCGGAGGCCGGGCATCGGTGAGCCACGAGCACTCGGTGACGGCCACCAATCCCCCAGGCGCGAGCAGCGGCCGCAAGCGACGCAGACCCGGCCCGAAACCCATCACATAGATGGCGCCCTCGGACCACAGCAGGTCCACGGAAGCAGGAGGCAGCGTCAGCGCGCCCATGTCCTCCTGTCGGGTCACGATGACATCCGCAAGGCCCCGCTCCCGAGCCTCCCGCTCCAGCCGCTCCAGATAGGGCCGATGCAGATCCACGGCGGTGACCCGGGTCCCAAGCGTCTGGGCGAGCACGAACGTCTGCCGGCCCGTGCCCGAGCCCAGGTCGAGCACGCGAGGAGAAGCCCCCAACGGAGGCAACCGGCGAAGGGCTTCGCGGGTGCAGTCATCACTGCCGGGGCCCAGGCGGGGCAGCTCGTTGTAGAGCGTGAAGAAGGCATTGGCCGTCTGCCGCAGCCCTCCTGCGCCGCGCTTCACCTCGCCCTGCAGGAGGGGAACCTTCTTCCAGTGCTCCTCGATGCGGTGTTTGAACAGCTCCGGCATGGGCAGTTCCGCGCGAAGCGAAGACCACGTGTCGAGCGCGGATTCGACAGCCCCCTTCACCACCGGCAGGACGTCCTCATCGGAAAGCCCCAGCTTGCGCGCCAGTCGCTCGAAGCTCTGCAGCGACACGTCGTCGAAGCGCTTGGACTTCGCCAGGTTCAGCGCGAGCTGGTCCTGAGGCATGTATTGGATGGTGGAGACGAAGTCATACGCGGGCGACAGCGTGGGACGGGTGCCGTCCGGGTAGAAGAGCGACCAGTTCTTGTGGTGCGCGTCGCCATTGCCGCACGCGATGATGAACACCATCCGCCGCAGGAACTCCTGGAGCGCATCCAGTCCCGCGACCTTGAGCAGCACGTTGGCGATGGTCTCGTAGTTGTACTTCTTGTACTTCTCATCCGAGTACAGCCCCAGCACCTGCGCCAGGTCCTCCATGTGCACGCGGTGTCCGGGCGACGGCCGGTCGAATCGGCGGATGGCGTACGCCAGGTCCTCGCGAAGGGTGATGCCCTCCGGAAGTCCGTGGAGGTCGGAGACCTTGAGCAACTGCATTTCCGGCACGTCGATGCCGGTGGCGCGGGCCCACGTCATCACGGACAGCTCGTTCTCCGGCACGCGGTCGTAGCGGTTGTCCGGGAGCTTGACGATCCAATCACCGCCCTTGCCGCCCATGGGCAGCGTCATCCCCCGGTCGCGCCTCAGCATGGAGAACTTGAGTTGCACGCCCGCGAGCGAGAAGCGCAGTGGCTCCCCGTCGGAGGGAGCGGACTCGGAGGGTGCTTCGACCAGGGGGGCATCGCGAACAGGGAGCTCCCCCGCGGGTCTGACGACGACGGCGCCAGAGAGGTCCTCCCCCAGGTGGGCGATGAAGAAGAACTCGCGCTGCCGGGCAATCTGCTCACGCGCGGAGATGAGGTCGCGAAGCGGGCCTTCGGGAAGGAGGTTGGAGAAGAACGGTGGCAGTCGCATGCGGCTGATGTGCCGGCGCGACAGGTCGTCCTCGAAGAACTGGCCCAGCACGGGGCGTGGATAGCGCTGGCGGTACTCCTCGGAGACGCTGAACTCGATGCGCTCATCGGCGAGCAGCGTGAGCGTGCCGACATGCACATCGCCCATGAGGACATCGAGGACACCGGAGGTGGACGAAGGATGCCTGGGGTCCATGTCAGTCGTCTCCATCGTCGATGATCATCGATTGGAGGGAAGGACGGTCCGAGTCCTCCCAACGCGTCCGGGCTTCGATGAACTGGCGCACCATCGGCTCCAGGTGTGCACGCCGCTGCCGGAGGAAGTCCATGGGCTCGCCACGCCACAGATATTCGAGCATGGCGGGCGTCAACCCCTGGCTGGCCAGGATCTCCGGGTCTGGAAGCGAGCGCTGACTGAGCAGCGCCAGGACGGACGTTCCCGGCAGGGGGGGATGGAAGAGGAAGTTGAAGGGGGCGACAAGTTGGAACCCTCGCTGAAGGGTCCCGCTGCGGACCGCCCATTCCGGGGTGCTCTCCACCGGAAGGATGTCCAGGAAGCCCCCTGCATCCGAGTCGAGCAACTCGCCCGGCTCCAACACCGCGCCAGTCAGCAGGTGGCGCGGCTGGAGGGACAACAGGATGACGCGCAGCACCAGGGGCGGCTGGGCCACGTCCGGATTGGGGATGACGGGGAGCCCCGGCTCCAGCCACCAGGGAATCAGGGGCGAGGCCACCTGGGCCAACATCGCCTGGATGGAGCGTTCTTCATCGGAGCGCACGGCCGCGACGACCTCCAGGGCCTCGGAGGGCTTGAGCACCCAGCCACCAAAGACGAAATGCCGCCAGAACCAGCGGGACAGCAGCTCCCTCGACCGGGGAGAAGGTTCCGGATGCAACTGGAAGAACCGCGTCAGCAGCACGAGCGAGTTCTCGGGGGACGGCAGCAGCTTGAGGTGCGGAATGAACGCATCGCGCTTGAGGAACACGATGGCATCGCGCATCGCGCGCTCGGTGCGCCGGACGGTCTCCGTGAAGTCGTCGTCCTGGTTCAGTTGCTGCTGGTAGCCCCGCGTGAAATCCAGGCCACGCACGGCCAGTACGGCACGCAGCAACAGCGACTCCGGAATGGCACCGAAGCCCAGCTCCCGCATCCCCTGCGTCACCGACTCCAGGCTGAGTGAGCGCGAACCCACATACAGCGCATTGAAGACCTCTTCGTCGGTGAGAGGCCGGCCCGCGGTGTTGAGGCGCTTGAAGATGATGCGCAGGACCTTCTCGTCGGTGGTGTCCACGACGTAGGCGGGCACCTGGTACTCGCGGATCGCCTTGCCCAGACGAATGGCGGCACGGATGTGCTCCGGGCGCGCTTCGCGATCGGGATAGCGGTTGAGCCAGTTGAGCAGCGACTCGCTGTCCAACACCTCGTTCATCGGGAGCCAGTGCGAAGGGGGCGCCGAGTTCCGCGACGGAGGCAGCAGTTCCTCGGTCTCCAGATCGAAGTAGAGGTGGAAATCATCGCGCGCCACCTCATCCCCATAGACTGGGTGCAGCAGCACGCCCGCGAGCGCAGTGACCCGCTGCTGTCCGTCCACGGCCCACAGCCCCTGGCTTGTGGAAGGCGCATCAATGCGCACGGGCCCGAAGCTCACACTGGAGGCAGGGGCCTCACGCCGCCAGAACAACAACGTCCCGATGGGGTAGCCCCGGTAGACGCTGTCGAGCAGGTCGCGCACATCCTCCGCGGTCCACCGAAGGGGCCGCTGGAAGTCGGGGATGCGCACCTCTCCGCGCCGCACGCGGTCGAGCAGATCCTCGATGCTGAAAGACTTGGTCTCCGGGCGCCGCGTCAGGAGGGAGGGCATCGCGTGTCTCCTGCCTGGGGTCTGTAGCCCGGATTGACACCCAGGCGAAGCGCTGAGCAAGCCCGCAAAGACAAAAGCCCCTGGCGCCTTGCGGCGCCAGGGGCTCTTCAAAAAGAATCCGGCAGCGACCTACTCTCCCACGCGGTTTCCCGCGGAGTACCATCGGCTCTGGAGGGCTTAACTTCCGTGTTCGGGATGGGAACGGGTGTGACCCCTCCGACATTGCCACCGGAAAAGCGAATGACGGTGCATACGAAGGGTAAGTTGCAAGCTTCTGCTTGAGTGAAGCCTCTTCATTGAAGAAGAGTGAAATAGCTATTGTCTTCCGGGCAGACGCCTTGCTTCGCGTCCTGGCCTCGGCCTTAGCCCCGAATCCCTTACTCCCCGGTTGGGGGCATGCAAGAGAAGGGGGAAAGTAAGCCGCTCGACTTATTAGTACTGGTTAGCTTAACGCGTTACCGCGCTTACACACCCAGCCTATCAACGTGGTAGTCTTCCACGAGTCTTCAGGGGCTTGCGCCCGGGATACCTGGTCTTGAGGTCGGTTTCCCGCTTAGATGCTTTCAGCGGTTATCCAATCGGCACATGGCTACCCAGCGATGCCTCTGGCGAGACAACTGGTACACCAGCGGTGCCTCCAACCCGGTCCTCTCGTACTAAGGTCAGAGCCTCTCAAGTATCCTACGCCCACAGCAGATAGGGACCAAACTGTCTCACGACGTTTTGAACCCAGCTCGCGTACCGCTTTAATTGGCGAACAGCCAAACCCTTGGGACCTGCTCCAGCCCCAGGATGCGATGAGCCGACATCGAGGTGCCAAACCTCCCCGTCGATGTGAACTCTTGGGGGAGATAAGCCTGTTATCCCCGGAGTACCTTTTATCCGTTGAGCGATGGCCCTTCCATTCAGGACCACCGGATCACTATGACCTGCTTTCGCACCTGCTCGACCTGTCGGTCTCGCAGTCAAGCTCCCTTATGCCATTGCACTCGACGCCCGGTTTCCAATCGGGCTGAGGGAACCATCGCGCGCCTCCGTTACTTTTTGGGAGGCGACCGCCCCAGTCAAACTACCCACCAGACAGTGTCCCAGTCCCGGCTGACGAGACATGGTTAGACACCAGAAATCAACAGGGTGGTATTTCACCGTTGCCTCCACCGAACCTAGCGGCCCGGCTTCAAAGGCTCCCACCTATCCTACACAGTCAATCCCTAGTGTCACTGTCAAGTTGTAGTAAAGGTTCACGGGGTCTTTCCGTCTTGCTGCGGGTAAACTGCATCGGCACAGCTATTTCAATTTCGCTGAGTCCCTCTCCGAGACAGTGCGGAAGTCGTTACTCCATTCGTGCAGGTCGGAACTTACCCGACAAGGAATTTCGCTACCTTAGGACCGTTATAGTTACGGCCGCCGTTTACTGGGGCTTCGGATCATCGCTTCGCCTTGCGGCTGACGAATCCCCTTAACCTTCCAGCACCGGGCAGGAGTCAGACCCTATACGTCGGCTTGTCGCCTTCGCAGAGTCCTGTGTTTTTGGTAAACAGTCGCTACCGCCATTTCTCTGCAACCTCTCTCGGCTTCGGCTGTACGCCTACACCTACCAGAGGCCCACCTTCTTCCGAAGTTACGGTGGAAATTTGCCTAGTTCCTTGGAGGAGAGTTCTCTCAAGCGCCTTAGGATTTTCTCCTCACCCACCTGTGTCGGTTTGCGGTACGGACACCCTGCAGACTCCCTGCGGGACTTTTCTTGGAAGCAGAGCATCAGCGACTTACCCCTTGCGGGGCGCCATGGGATCTCGGGGATAGCTGCCGCGCCTTTATTCGTACGCGACACCCCTACGTCTTTAGACTGACACAACCACCCGTCAGCTCGCCTAGCTTTCTCCGTCCTCCCTCAGTTCAACGTCTGCAAGATGGCGCAGGAATATTAACCTGCTTGCCATCACCTACGCCTTTCGGCCTCGGCTTAGGACCCGGCTAACCCTGGGAAGATTAACTTGACCCAGGAAACCTTGGGTTTACGGCGAGGGGGTTTCTCACCCCCTTTATCGCTACTCATTTCGGCATCAGCACTCCCAGTCGCTCCAGCAGCCCTTTCGGTCTACCTTCGCCGCAACTGGGACGCTCCCCTACCGCCACGCACGCTTGACGTGCATGACCCGAAGCTTCGGCACTAGTCTTGAGCCCCGTTACATTTTCGGCGCGGCCTGTCTTGACCAGTGAGCTATTACGCTTTCTTTAAAGGATGGCTGCTTCTAAGCCAACCTCCTGGTTGTCAATGACCTGCCACATCCTTTCTAGTGTTCACTTAGACTAGATTTGGGGGCCTTAGCTGTCGGTCTGGGTTATTCCCCTCTTGCCAATGGACGTTATCACCCACTGACTGCGTCCCGGGATAACAATTGCCGGCATTCGGAGTTTGGTACGGTTTGGTAATCTGGTGAGACCCCTAGCCGTTCCAGTGCTCTACCTCCGGCATTGAATTGCCCGAGCCGATACCTAAATATCTTTCGGGGAGAACCAGCTATCACGGAGTTTGATTGGCCTTTCACCCCTACACACAGCTCATCCCAGAAATTTTCAACTTTCATGAGTTCGGTCCTCCATGCGGTGTTACCCGCACTTCAACCTGGCCATGTGTAGATCACCCCGCTTCGGGTTATAATACACGCAACTAAACGCCCTGTTCGGACTCGCTTTCGCTCCGGCTCCACCTATCGGCTTAGCCTCGCTACGTATATTAAGTCGCCGAATCATGATGCAAAAGGTACGCTCTCGCACTGGCTTGCGCCGTAGTGCTCGAACTGCTTGTAGACATGCGGTTTCAGGTTCTTTTGACTCCCCTCACCGGGGTTCTTTTCACCTTTCCCTCGCGGTACTTGTTCACTATCGGTCGCCAAGGAGTATTTAGGCTTACCGGATGGTCCCGGCAGATTCAGACAGGATTGCACGTGTCCCGTCTTACTTGGGTAACCCGCTCAGCTCCAACTGGCTTTCGTGTACGCGACTATCACGCTCTTTGGTGCGTCTTTCCAGGACGCTTCCACTAGCCTGTCAAAGTCCTACCGCGGACCCGCTACCCCACCGCCATTTGCATGACGTTGGTTTGGCCTCTTCCCATTTCGCTCGCCACTACTTTGGGAATCACTCGTTGTTTTCTCTTCCTCAGGGTACTGAGATGTTTCACTTCCCCTGGTTCGCTCTTCAGCCCTATGGATTCAGACTGAAGTAACGCAGCTATTCGCCGCGCTGGGTTTCCCCATTCGGACATCTCCGGATCAACGCTTGGTTGGCAACTCCCCGAAGCTTTTCGCAGCCACCCACGTCCTTCATCGCCTCTTGGCACCTAGGCATCCACCGCACGCCCTTAGTAGCTTACTTGCCCTGATCTCTTGTCGTCACGCCCGCCTCCCGGCGGGATTGTCGAAACTCGAGGCCAAGGCCCAGGCCCCTGCTCTTCGCAGCAGACCCGGAAGACTCTTTATTGCTTGATTCTCACTGCTTCTTCTTAAAGTGGGAGACTTCATTTTCACCCCCAACCCGCCTCGCGGCGCCTGGTGGCTACTTCATGAAGTCGGCACT
>NZ_JAPNJZ010000015.1:65000-457334 GCF_026626765.1 Corallococcus sp. bb12-1
GACTTTCTTTCGGTGGGGCGCGGCTTCTACCACCGCCGCGCTCGCTGTCAACTCCGCGTTGACTGCCCTATTTTCTTGTCGGGACTGCTCTCTCCCAGAAGTACCTTCCGCGCCAGTGCGCGGGCTTCCGGGTGAGGGGCGCGGCTTCTACCACCACCGCCACTTCGTTGATCAACTTCTTTCGAGTCGACCTTTGCTGCTTTCCGCTCCAGCGACCGACTTGCTGCTGTCGGCTTCGGGCGGGGCGCGGCTTCTATCTCTTCGCCGCGTTCTGCGTCAACCGCTCGTTACATCCACGAGCTTTTCCTCGGAGAAGCGGGGCGCTGGAACTTCGGCGGCCGGCCTTCGCGGGGAGGGCGGCAATAGCACGTGGTTTCCGGCTCGCGCAACATTCCGTCGAAGCGTGGCCGCGGAAAGGCGGCCGGGGCATCACGGGCCTCTTGGTCGGCCGAGGCGGAGCAGCCCCTCGGGCTCCCGCCGCCCCTCAACGCAGCGGTTCCGCCTTGTGCTTGCGCGCGGGGTTCTCCTGTCCCACTCGGAACCAGCGGTAGCCGTAGCCCTCCAGCATCACTACGTGGCGCTTGCCGTCCACGGGTTTGGAGTGGTCCTCGGTCAGCACGTTGTAGAGCGGGCATGCCTCCTCGCCGCCTGCGTCCAACTTCACGGTGCAGGGCCGGGACGAGAGGTTGTGCAGCACCACCATCGCGTTGCCCTTCCAGTCGTATCGGATGGCGAGCACTCCCTTGTTGCCCGTGCGCAGGATCTTCCATGCGCCCCACCCCAGCTCCGGGCACTCCTTGCGCGCTCGGATGATGCGCTCGGTCCAGTTGAGCTGTGAGGCCGGGTCCCTTCGCTGCTGCGCCACGTTCACCTGGGGGAATCCAAACGGTCCCTCCGACACCAGTGGCTTCACCGGCTTGTCCGCCAGCGTGAAGCCTCCGTGCGGCTCCGGGCTCCACTGCATCGGCGTGCGCACCGACTGACGCTCCACCAAGGCCAGGTTCTCGCCCATGCCCAGCTCGTCGCCGTACCAGAGGACCGGGGTCCCCGGCAGCGTGAACATCAGGCTGTAGGCCAGTTCGATGCGGCGGCGGTCCCCGTCCAACATCGACGCGAGCCTCCGGCGCAGCCCCCGGTCATAGAGCTGCATGCCCTTGTCGGGCCCCAGCGACCGGAACACCTCCGCCCGGTCCTCGTCCGACAGGCGCCCCAGGTCCAGCTCGTCATGGTTGCGCAGGAAGTTCGCCCACTGCGCTGTGTGCGGCAGGTCCGGCGACTCCTTCAGCGCGTCGACGAGCGGCGTCGCATCCCCTCGGGTCAGTGAGAGGTAGAAGTTCTGGTTGGCGAGGAAGTTGAAGACGAGCTGCATGCGGTCGTTCTCACCGAAGAACTCCACCACCTCGTCCATCGTGACATTGGCTTCCGCCAGCAGGATGGCGTCGCCCCTCCTCCACGAGAGGAACTCGCGCATCTCCTCCAGGAGTGCGTACGGGTTCTTCACGCCCGGGTTCTTCACGCCCTTGAGCTCCACGAGGAAGGGCACTGCGTCCACCCGGAAGCCGGACACTCCCAGCTCCAGCCAGAAACCCATCACCTTGAGGATCTGCTCGCGCACCTCGGGATTGGAGACGTTGAGGTCGGGCTGGAAGTCGAAGAAGCGGTGGAAGTACCAGAGCTTCGCTTCCTTGTCGTACGTCCACGTGGAGGGCTGTACCCCCGGGAAGACCATGCCCTTGTTGGCGTCCTTGGGGCGCTTCTTCGACCAGACGTAGTAGTCGCCGAAGCGGCCGTCGGGGTCCTTGCGCGCTGCCTGGAACCACGGGTGTTGATCCGACGTGTGGTTCACCACCAGGTCGATGATGACGCGGATGCCGTGCAGCTTCGCTTCGTGCGTGAAGGCCACGAAGTCGCCCAGATCCCCCAGCCGGGGATCCACGCCGTAGTAGTCGCTGATGTCGTAGCCATTGTCGCGGTTGGGCGTGGGCTGGAAGGGCATCAGCCACAGGCAGGTGATGCCCAGGCCCGCCAGGTAGTCCAGCTTGCGCCGCAGGCCCGCGAAGTCCCCGATGCCGTCGCCGTTGCCATCCATGAACGTCTCGACGTCGAGGCAGTAGATGACCGCGTTCTTGTACCAGAGGTCTTCGATCATCCCGTCTCCCGGGGCGTGCACCCCGGCGCGAGGGACACCCGTTCCCTTTAAGCATCCGGACTCCCCGGCAGGCCGACGGCTCTCGCGCCGCGTGTGGAACCCCACACCCGGGGGCCGGCGGGCTTTCTTCAGCCAACACTCGCGCGGAGAGAGGCCTCGCGGCGCGGCGGATCCGACGCCAGGGTGGATCCACCCCATGGCACTCATCGGATTCCACGCCTCGCACGAACAGTTCACGCCCAGCGAGCTTCTTCGCCTCAGCCGGAAGGCCGAGGGCGTGGGCTTCCAGGCCGCGCTCAACTCCGACCACTTCCATCCCTGGACGGACGCACAGGGGCAGAGTGGCTTCGCCTGGTCCTTCATGGGCGCTGCGCTCGCCACCACCGGGCTGTCCTTCGGCGTGGTGAATGCTCCCGGGCAGCGCTACCACCCCGCCCTCGTCGCCCAGGCGCTCGCCACCCTCAGCGAGATGTTTCCTGGCCGGGCCTGGGCGGCGCTTGGCAGCGGGCAGTACCTCAACGAGGCCATCACCGGCACCGGCTGGCCCACCAAGGACCTGCGCAATGCCCGCCTTCGGGAGTGCGTGGACGTGATGCGCGCCCTCTTCCGTGGGGAGACCGTTACCCACCGGGGCCTCGTCACCGTGGAGGAGGCGAAGCTCTACACGCGGCCTGTGGAGCCCCCCATGCTCCTGGGCGCGGCCGTCACCGCGAAGACGGCGCGCTGGGTGGCGGGCTGGGCGGATGGCCTGCTCACCACCGCCCGTCCTCTGGACGAACTCCGCAAGGTGGTGGAGGCCTTCCGGGAGGGCGGCGGTGAAGGCAAGCCGATGTACCTCAAGGTCCAGCTCTCCTACGCGGCCGATGAGGAGCGCGCTCGCGACGGTGCTTACGATCAGTGGGCTTCCAACATCTTCGCCAACAGCGTCCTCACCGACCTGCGCACTCCCGCCCAGTTCCAGGAGGCCGCGAGCGTCGTTCAGCCCCATGATCTGGACGGCCCACTGCGTGTTTCCAACAGCCTCCAGCAGCACGTGGACTGGCTGGGGGAAGACCTTCGCCTGGGCTTCGATCGGCTGTACCTGCACAACGTCAACCGGGAACAGGACGCATTCATCGACGCGTTTGGCTCGCAGGTGATTCCGGCCCTCACTCGCTGACCCTCTGGCGATGCGCCCTGGCTATGCTCGGGCGCATGGCTACCGAAGTCCTGTCCTCCCAGGCCCTCAACCGGGCCACGCTTGCCCGGCAGTTGCTGCTGACCCGCGAGAAGATGCCGGTGCTGCGTGCCGTCGAGCATCTGGTGGGCCTCCAGGCGCAGCTCGCGCGCCCTCCGTACCTGGCGCTCTGGTCCCGACTCCAGGGCTTCCAGCGGGACTCGCTCACGAAGCTCGCGCACAAGCGGGACGTGGTTCGCGGCACGATGATGCGCGGCACGCTCCACCTGATGAGCGCGAAGGACTACCTGCGCTACAGCGACATGTACCGGCCCATGCTCACCGCGGCCATGAACAGCATCCTCAAGGAGCGTGCCGCTTCGCTAGACCTGCCGGCGCTGCTCGCCACCGCCCGCCCCTTCCTCGACGAGAAGCCGCGCACGTTCGAGGAGGTTCGCGCCCACCTGATGAAGCACCATGTGGATGGCGATGAGCGGGCCATGGGCTTCGCCAGTCGCATGCTGCTGCCCCTCATCCAGGTGCCCGAGGATGGGCTGGATTGGGGGTGGCCGGGCAACTCCGGGTTCACGCTCGCGGAGTCGTGGCTGGGGAAGCCGCTGGACACCGACGAGGATGCCTCTCCGCTGGTACTGCGCTACCTGGCGGCGTTTGGCCCTGCCACGGTGGCGGACATGCAGACGTGGTCCGGGCTCAAGCCGCTGAAGGACGCCTTCGAGAAGGTTCGCGGCACGCTGGTGGAGTTCCGTGACGAGAAGAAGCGCGTGCTCTTCGACCTGCCCAAGGCGCCTCGGCCTCCCGAGGATACGCCTGCCCCAGTGCGCTTCCTGCCCGACTACGACAACCTCATCCTCTCCCACGCGGACCGGAGCCGCGTCGTCACCGACGAGCACCGCAAGGCCATGTACACCGGCAACCTGCGTGTGCAGCCCGTGTTCCTGGTGGACGGACGCGTCGCCGGCATGTGGTCCACCGAGCGCAAGAAGGGCTCCGCGACGCTGGTGTGCAAGCCGTTCGTCCCGCTCAAGAAACCGTCTCGCGACGCCCTCGCCCAGGAGGGCGAGGACGTCCTTCGATTCACCGAGCCTGAGGCCACCTCCGTGGCGGTGAAGTTCGGGACGTGACGGCGGTCCTCAGGCGAAGAGCTGGAGCAGGTCCTCTCGGGTGATGGCGGCGGCTCCGGAGGCTTCGCTGAGCGCGGCTTCGAACAGGGCTCGCTTCTTCTCCTGGAGGCCCAGGATCTTCTCCTCCACCGTGCCCTGGGACACCAGCCGGTAGACCATCACCGGTCGCTCCTGCCCGATGCGGTGCGCGCGGTCCGCCGCCTGCGCCTCCACCGCCGGGTTCCACCACGGGTCCATCAGGAACACGTGGTCCGCCGCCGTGAGGTTCAGACCTGTTCCGCCGGCCTTCAGCGACATCAACAGTACCGGGGCTCCATCCGGCCCCTGGAAGCGCGAGGTCACGTCGCCGCGGTTCGTCGTCGTTCCATCCAGCCGCTCGAACGCGATGCCCGCTCCCTTGAGCCCCGGCTCGATGAGGTCCAACAGCGACGTCCACTGCGAGAACACCAGCGCCTTGTGGCCTTCCGCGACCGCCGTCTCCAGCGCGTCCACCAGCGTCTGCACCTTGGAGGACGTCTTCGCGTGCTGGCCGGGCACGAGCGCGGAATGGCAGGCCGCCTGCCTCAGGCGCAGCAGGGCTTCCAACGCCTTGAGCACGCTGCCGCCTTCGTTCAACAACGCGACGACTTCCGCCCGCGTGGCCGCCATCACCGCGTCGTAGACGCTGCGCTCGCGCTCATCCAACTGCACGTGCATCACCGAGTCCGTGCGCGGCGGCAGCTCCGGTGCCACGTCGCGCTTCAGGCGCCTCAGGATGAACGGGCGGATGCGCCGACGCAGGCCCTCCGCGGCTCCCGGCTTGCCGTCCGCGATGGGCTGCGCCGTCTTCTCCTCGAACTGACGGCGCCCTCCGAGCAGGCCCGGGTTGGTGAAGTGCATCAGGCTCCACAGTTCGTCCAGGCGGTTCTCCAGCGGCGTGCCGCTGAGCGCGAGCCTCAGGTTCGCCTTGAGGCCGAACGCGGCCCTCGACACCTGGCTCTCCGGGTTCTTGATGGCCTGGGCCTCGTCCAGCACCACCGCCTCCCACGTGGGCGCTCCCAGCGTCGGCGCGTCCAGACGTAGCAACGCGTACGTGGTGAGCGTCACGTCCGCCGTGGGGTCCAGCTTGCGACCGGGGCCGTGGTAGACGCAGACCTTCAACGACGGCCGGAAGCGCTGCAGTTCCGCCACCCAGTTGGGCAACACGCTCGTGGGACACACCACCAGCGAGCGCGGACCCAGGATGCAGATGGTCTGGAGCGTCTTTCCCAGGCCCATGTCGTCCGCGAGGATGCCCCCCAGCCCCGCTCCCTTGAGGAACCCCAGCCAGCTCACGCCCTGCTGCTGGTAGGCGCGCAACGTGGCGTTGAGCTCCGCTGGCAGCACCGGCGGCGGCAGCTTGTCGAAGCCCTCCACCATGGGCGCCAGCTTGTCCAGACCCGGGGGCGGCGGCTGATCCAACGATTCGCACAGCGCGGTCAGCTCCGGCAGCGCGTGGTTCGCGACCCGTCCGTCCTCCTGGCGCGCGGCCAGGAGGTCCGCGACGCGCTGGCCGTTCTTGTCCAGCCACGCTCGCGGCAGCGGCGCCCATCCTCCGCCATCCAGCGGCACGAGCCCCAGCCCCTCGGTCCAGGCCCGCACCACCGCCGCGGCGTCCACCGTGCGCGCGCCTCCCTTGCCTCCCTCCACGTCGAACTCCAGCGTGAAGCGCACCTGCGGCACGCCCTCGCCCGACGCGCCTCCCTCCACTCGCAGCGACGGCCTCAGGCGCATGTCCGGACTGACGATGCCCGCCGCGTCTCCTCCCAGGTCGCCTCGCCACTTCCGCAGCTTGTCCGCGAAGCGCATCATCTCCGGCCCCTGCACCGTGAGCCTTCGCCCGGGCACGAGGTTCAACTCGTCGCGGAGCTGGTGGAGGAGCTTCGTCTCGGCGGCTTCGTCGCGCAGGGGCACCGCGCCCCGCAGGTACACCATGCGCCCGTTGTCGATGCGCACCGTGGGCGGCGCGCCGTACACCAGCGTGGGCAGCACCGACAGGCCCGCGGTGAGCTGGTTCAACTCCAGGAGGATTCGCGGCTTCAGATCGCGATCCAACGACGGCAGGCGGCGGCTCTTCACGTCCACCGGCATGCGCCTCGCCAGCTCCGGCAGCACCTTGGCGGACAGCTCCCCCAACTGCTCCGGCGCGTAGGTGCGCACGAGCGGCAGGTGCTGGAGCCAGGCGCCCGTCATCGCTGTCTCTCCCAGGCGCACCAGTGAGTCGGACGTCAGCGCGACGCCCGGGCTCACCACCTCCTTGATGCGCGGGTCGCCGGACACCGTCAGCACCCACTGCTGGCCCCGGTCCTCCACCCTCGCTCGCGGGGGCAGGACCTCGCTGGACACCGCCACCGGCCGTCCGTCCAACAGCACGTTGCGCGCGGGCTCCAGCGCCCGCAGCAGCGCGTCCAGCTTCTCCGCCAGCAGCGGCCCCCTCGTGCGGCGCTCCAGCAGGCGGTCCATGTTCAGGTCCACCTGCTCCACCTGCAATGTGACGCCGCCCGTGGGCTTCGCGATGCGCCCCGCGAGGCTGTCCTCCAGGGGCTCCTCGGTGCCGTCCGCGTGCGCGAGGACGCGGTGCAGTTGCAGGCCGCCTTCCACTCGCGTGAAGCGGTACACCACTCGCGACCAGCGCTCCGCCACGGCCTCCAGCGGCGCGTCCTGCTTCTCCGCCTGCTCCAGGGAGATGGCCGCCGCGACGACGTGCTCGCAGGGATCCACGCGGCTGGGGCAGTCGCACTCCCATGCCTCGTCGCCCGGGTAGAGGACGACGGTGAGGGCCACCGGCCGGCCCGCCGCCTTCACCCTCAATTCGATTTCGGTGGCCGTGCGCGACTGGAGCGCCACCGCTCCTGCTCGCGCCAGACTCACCCCGTTGGACCAGATGCCGGGGCGGGCTTCTTTTCGGACGGCTTCGAGGAGCTGGGCGTTCTCGGACATGGCAGGGGCGTTCCCTACGCCCCGCCACGCCCCCGCGCAACGTCCGATGCGGCCGGACTGGTGCCTGCCCTACTCGTCGTCGTACGCCGGCTCGAACAGGTAGGTCAGCCGCACCATGAACTCCCTGGTGAACACCGGCAGGGGCGCGTGGCCGCCGTTGTAGGGCTGCGCCACCCGGAAGTCGCTGCCCAGCAGGTTGTAGACGCCCGCGCCAATCTCCAGGCCCTTCGTCCCGACGTTCTCCGCTCGCACGAAGAGGTTGAGCAGCAGCCGGGGCGACAGCGTCTGGACCTCCGACACGCCCTCGTCGTCCGGAGCCCCGACGGCGAAGCGCTGGCCCACCAGCACGGCCGTGGGGCTGATGGACAGCCACGGGAGGATCTTCGCCGTGCCCGTCAGCGTCGCCTTGTGCGTGGGCAGACCGGTGAAGGCCTTGGGCTGCCCCGGCACCAGGTAGTCCTCCACGTCGTTGCGCCCGCCCGGCCGGTAGAATGAATAGCCCACCTGCGCGCGGCCCCAGGGGCCCCGGACGCGGTAGTCCAGCTCCACGCCCCGGCTGCCCAGGCGACCCAGGTTGCGGTACGCCTCGGAGTCCGTGTCCGTGTCGTACGAGTAGATGATGGGGTCCGTCACGCCCACGTCGAAGGCGTTGGCGCTCACCGTCTGGCCCTCGCCCAGGCGCACCGTGGCCTCCAGCTCATACACCGTGGTGCGCTCCGGCCGGACGTCGTCGCCCAGGGAGATGTTCTCGATGCCGGGCGCGCGGAAGGCGCGGCTGTAGAGGGCCTTGCCGCTCACGGGACCGAAGGACTTGAGCAGCACGAGCCGGGGCACGAAGGAGCTGCCGAAGAAGCTGTGGTCTTCAAACCGCGCGCCCGCCACCACCGTGGCGATGGGGTTGGCCGAGTACACCTCCATGAAGCCCGCGAAGTTGCGGTAGGAGACGACGTCCTGGTCCCCGTTGAAGGGCTCCTGCAGGCCGATGCCCGAAGGGCCCAGGAGCTTTCCCTGGTCGAACGCCAGGTCCAGGCCGCCCGTTAGCTGGAGGAAGTCGAACGCCGCCCAGCGCGCCAGGGCCCGGCCTCGCAGGCGGCGGTAGCGCTTGTCGTAGAAGAAGTCCGACGACTCGTCGGAGTCCCGGTACGACTCGCCCAGCGTGAGGTTCAGCCGGGGGATGATTTCAATGCGGTCCGTCGGGCGGAAGCGCTCGCTCAGCTCCGCGTGGAAGGATTCGAAGTCGGTGTTGGCCGGCGTGGGCAGCACTTCGTCCACGGAGACCACGCTGGTGGTGTCCTGGCGCTGGTACAGCAGGCTCAGTTGCAGGTCGCGGAAGCCCACGCCCGCCTGCACCACCGTGGGGTCCAGGCGCGACGCGCCGTTCATGCTCGCGGAGTCGCCGTAGAAGTCGTCGAAGATGACGTCGCTGCGCTGGCCCTGGCCCAGCGACGCGGAGGCGAAGGCGCTCAGGCCCGGCACGCCCTCGAACACCTTGCGCCCGGACAGCGTGAGGCTGCGCCGGCCGTTGCCGTGCGAGAGCTGCCCGTACGTGCCCACCGCCAGCACGTCCGTGCTGCCCTGGATGCCCCGGGTGATGACGTTGATGACGGCCAGCTCCGCGTTGCCGCCGTAGATGACCGAGCCGGGGCCGCGCACCACCTCGATGCGTTCGATGAGCTCCACCGGGAACTCGTGGCCCAACTGCATCGTGGAGTAGAGCTGCTCGTTCATCTCCTTGCCGTCGATGATGAGCAGCACCTTGCCTTCCTGGCCCCACAGGCCCCGGAAGCCCGGCCCCACCGTCCCCTGGACGTCCACGCCGAAGAAGAAGCCCGGGACGAGCAGGAGCACGTCCATCAGGTCGCGCGCACCCGAGGCGCGAATCTCATCCGCCGTCACCGCCGTGACGACCGCCGGCGAATCGTGCAGCTTCGTGATGGCGAACGACGCCACCTGGCTGTGCACCTCCGGCTCGTCCTCCAGCGCCTCCACCCGGGCCTCCTGCTGGGAGGGCGTCTCCGGCGGTCCCGGGTCGATTCCCTGCTCGGGTTCGCCCTGGGCCCAGCCCGTGCCCGCGCCCAACAGCGCCAGCAACACACCCACACGACGGCCCGACCAGCAGCGCCTGGTGAAACCCATACGCGACAAACCTCTCGAAGGCGGAAGGTGCGCGCGGCGTCTCGGGGGAGACACCGTCCGCGCGAACCCTCAGTGTACCGGGTCCAGCGCCATCCGAAAGTTCTGGGTTTACGTGCACCGCGTCGAATCCCGACGCGCAACTGTGTTTCAGCGCACGCGCACGCGGGTGCTGCGGCCCGGCTCGACATCCACCGTCATGCGCCGCTTCACCTCGCCGTTGACACGGACCTCCACGCGCGCGGGCCCCGCCGGCAGCGCCTGCGCGGAGATGGGCGGAAAGCCATACGGCCGGTTGTTGATCCACACCTCGCCGTAGAGCCCCGGCGACGTCACCTCCAGGTCGCCCCGCTGCGCCACGGCCGCCTTCGCGACGGACGGCTCCGGCGGCGGCGTGGAGTCCGGGGACCGGGCACCCGGCGCGAGCCCTCCGACGGGCGCCGCGGCAACGGGCGGAGCGGAGGACGTCGCCACCACCGGCACCGCGACGGGCGCGGCCCTGGCGGCGGGCAGCGTCAGCTCCGCGGTGAGGTCGCGGTTGAGCGAGCGCACCGAGTCCTCGGCCACCTCCAGCGTTTCCGAGTACAGGTGGCGGTCGCCCTGCGCGAGCACCACTCGGTGCGAGCCCGCCGTCACGGACAGCCGTGCGGGGGTCATGTCCAGCTCCTTGCCGTCCACCAGCACCACCAGCCCGGGCGGCGTGGAGGTCACCAGCAACAGGCCCTTGCGTTCGACTCCCGCTTCGGAGGCCTGGGCTTGCTGCTGCTCCCGGGCCTGGGCGCGCGCGGCGGCGAGCCTGGCGGCGCGGGTGCGCGGCGCGGACTTCGACGTGGGCGACTCACGCGGTTCGGGAACCTTGGTGACGCGCGCCTGTTCACGCGCGCGCAGGTCCGTGGCGATGCGCAGCAGCTCCACCACGTCGCCGTTGGGATCGTTGCGCAGGCTGAGGGCTTCGGTGAACTCCGTCACCGCCCTGGCGTAGTCGCGGTCCTCCAGCGCGGCGAGCCCCGACGCGCGCCGGGCCCTGGCGAGGCCCGCCTTCGCATCGTCGGAGGGTGAGGCCACGGCGGGAGGCGTGTTTCCGGGCGCGGCCGGATCCACGCGCGCGACGAGGGGCGTGGACGGTGCGGGCGCCTGCGCGGCACGGCGGGAGCGCATCACCAGGTACGCCCCGGTGTTCACGGCCACGGTGCCCAACAGGATGACGGCGACCCAGGTCTTCTGATTCTTCACGTTCGATGTCCCGCTTCCCACGACACGGTGCGCCCCTGCCCCTTCATGCCACCAGCAACCAGAACAGCGCGCTGCCCACCGCGGCGACGCCCGCCGCGGCCGCGAGCCCCCAGGGGAACGCATCGGACCCGCCCGCCTGTTCCGGCGGAGGTGCGATGATTCCCGTCGGCGCCGTGCCTGAACCCGTGCCGCGCGGCAGCACACCGGTGACCACCAGCGCGCTGGAGTCCAGGGGCTCGGGGGTCTCCGGCGGCACGTAGGGCGAAGGGCTGGAGATGCCCGTGGGCGTGCGCGTGGAGCCCAGGCTGGAGGAGCCCGGCATCGAGCCCGGCACCGACACCGCCGTGGACACCCGGCCCTTGGAATCCGGCGGGAAGAGCGTGGCCATCAGCGTGGCCAGTTCGCGTCCCCCGGAGGTCCAGTGCTGCGTGCTCCGGAAGCGCTCCAGGTCGTCGTGCACTTCGCGCGCGGTCTGGTAGCGCGCGTCCTGGTCCTTCGCGAGCAGTTTGAGGAGGATGCGCTCCAGTTCGGGCGAGAAGCCCGGCGACACCTGCGACGGCGGGGGCACGTCCCCCTGCGACGCGGCCACGATGGTGGCCTCCATGGTGTCGCGCTTGAACAGGCGCCGGCCCGTGGACAATTCGTAGAGGACGATGCCCAACGAATACAGGTCCGAGCGGTGATCCAACTCCCGGTTCGTTATCTGCTCCGGGGACATGTAGGCGTACTTGCCCTTCACCACCCCGGCCACCGTGCGCTCCAGGTTCACGGAGCTCTTCACGATGCCGAAGTCCGCCAGCTTCACGATGCCCTCGCGCGACACCAGCACGTTGCCCGGCGTGATGTCCCGGTGCACCAGCTTCAGCGGCGTTCCGTCCGACAGCGTCTTCGCGTGCGCGTACGACAGCGCGTCCGACATCGCGAGGCCCACATCCACCGTGACGCGGGAGCCCAGCGGGATGGAGGACGCCGCCGCGTGCCGCATGATGCGATCCAACGACTGGCCCTGAATCCACTCCATCGCCAGGTAGTACTGGCCGTCGATCTTCCCGAAGTCGAACACCTGAACGATGTTCGGGTGGGTCAGGAGGGCCGCCACCTTCGCCTCGTCCGCGAACATGCGGCTGAAGGGCTCCAGGTTGGCGTACTCCGGCAGGATGCGCTTGATGACGCAGGCCTTGGAGAAGCCGTCCGGCCCGTCGATGGTGGCCAGGAAGATGTGCGCCATCCCCCCCACGGCGAGCCGCTGGAGGATGCGGTACTTCCCGAAGCGCTCATCGGCTCCAGGTGCGACCGGCGGAGGCGTCACCATATCAACCCTGTCCAACTTGTACTCCCAGGACGGAACTCGGAATCCCCGGAAGATATCGATGACCCGGGGTCCCGACAAGTTTCGCTCTCCCTGTCAACATGTTTTGCGGTGAATCCCCTTTAACAACGTAACGGATGGGGCCTGCCCGGGGCTCCCGGCATATCCTCCCGGGCCTTGCACATGGCGACCTCCCCTTCCGACGCTGTTTCCGCTTCCGCCGCCTCCCGTCCGCTGACCGCGCGGGACATCCGCACGCTGGGGCTCGCGGCGCTGGGGGGCGCGCTGGAGTTCTACGACTTCATCATCTTCGTGTTCTTCACGGCGGTGATTGGCCGGCTGTTCTTCCCGCCGGAGACGGCGGACTGGCTGCGGCAGTTGCAGACGTTCGGGCTGTTCGCGGCGGGCTACCTGGCGCGTCCGCTGGGCGGCATCGTGATGGCGCACTTCGGAGACCGGACGGGGCGCAAGCGGATGTTCACGCTGAGCGTCTTCCTGATGTCGGTGCCCACGCTGCTGATGGGCCTGCTGCCCACGTTCACCACCGCGGGGTACGCGGCGCCGCTGGCGCTGCTCACCTTGCGGCTGTTGCAGGGCGCGGCGGTGGGGGGCGAGGTTCCGGGGGCGTGGGTGTTCGTCTCCGAGCACGTGCCCGCGCGCCGGGTGGGGCTGGCGTGCGGCACGCTCACCGCCGGCCTCACGCTGGGCATCCTGCTGGGCTCGCTGGTGGCCACCGCCATCAACACGGTCTTCACGCCCGGGGAGGTGGATGCCTTCGCGTGGCGCTTCCCGTTCGTGGTGGGCGGCGTGTTCGGCTTCCTCGCCGTGTTCCTGCGCCGGTGGCTCCAGGAGACGCCCGTCTTCGAGGAGATGCGACAGCGTCACGCGCTGGTGCGGGAGCTGCCGCTCAAGGCCGCGCTGAAGGGCCATGCGCCCGCCGTCGCGGTGTCCATGCTGCTCACCTGGGTGCTCACGGCCGGCATCGTGGTGGTCATCCTGATGACGCCCACGCTGGTGCAGCAGCTGCACGCCATCCCCGCCGCCCGCGCCCTGGGGGCCAACAGCGTGGCCACGCTCACGCTCACGGTGGGGTGCATCTGCTTCGGCATGCTCGCGGACCGGCTGGGACCGGCGCGGGCCCTGGCGCTGGGGACGGTCGCGCTGCTCGTCACCGTGCAGCTCTTCTACCGGGGTGTCGCCCACGCTCCCGGGCAGTTGGTGCCCCTGTACGCGCTGGTGGGCTTCTGCGTGGGCGTCGTCGGGGTGGTGCCGGCGGTGATGGTGCAGGCCTTTCCTCCGGCGGTGCGCTTCTCCGGCATCTCCTTCTCGTACAACGTGGCCTATGCGCTGTTCGGCGGGCTGACGCCGCTCATCGTCACGCTCGCCATGAAGCAGAATCCCCTGGCGCCCGCGCACTACGTCACGGCGGTCTGCGGCGTGGGCCTGGCGGTGGCGGTGTACTTGCTGCGCCAGGCCTCCACCGGACTCAGTGCCAGCGGTGGGGAGAACGACCCCGTAGCGTCGGGCTGAGCCGCCGTCCGCCCGGCTGGAGGGTGGAGGTGTTCACCGGACGCCGGTACGCCGTGCGCCCCCTTGCGAGGCGCTGGTCCGGGCTGAAGGTGTCCACTATGCCCCGGATACGGAGTTGAAATCCGGGCAGGCCGCTTCCGCGATCCCTACCTTGTCCCGGCGCGCGCGCTTTCGAGCGGCAGAGCCTCGCGTATCGCTTCCCGCCGCCCGGTGAACCCAGGAATGCCCAGCAGCGAATCGTCGCTCTTCCAAAGTGGCATCCCCAGCTTCGACGCCCTCCTGGGAGGAGGCATTCCCACCCGGCAGTCGCTGATCGTCACCGGCACGCCGGGGTGTGGGAAGACGGTGCTGTGCAGCCAGGTGGCCTTCGCGGCCGCGGCGCGTGACATCCCGGTGGTGATGGCCACCGTCACCTCGGAGCCCCATGACAAGCTGATGAGCTCGCTCTCCGGCTTCTCTTTTTTCAAGCCCGAGCTGCTGGGCGAGAGGCTCTTCGTCATCAGCGCCTATTCGTCGCTCAAGCGCGGTCCGAAGGAAGCGCGCGACCTGCTGCTCCAGACGGTGCGCGAGCGCAAGGCCGGTCTGCTGTTCATCGACGGGCTGCGCTCCATCCGGGATCTCTGGTCGGACGAGGCGCGGCTGCGCGAGTTCCTCTACGAGCTGGGCATCGGCCTTTCGGCCGTCAACTGCATTGGCCTGTTCACCACGGAGTACCCGCTGGATCGTCTGATGGCGCTGCCGGAGGCCACCACGGTGGACGGCGTCGTGGCCCTGTCCATCCAGCCCCAGGGAGCGCGACGGGTGCGCCGCAGCGAGGTGGTGAAGCTGCGCGGCCGGGCCCACCTCACGGGCGATCACGTCATGACCATCAACCAGGGCGGCGTGGAGTTCATCCCGCGACTGGAGGCCACGCCCCTGGACTTCCACGACGAGCCGCCCACGATGGAGCGCAAGGGGTTCGGGCTGCCGGAGCTGGACACGCTGATGTTCGGAGGGCTGCCCGAGTTCAGCACCACCATGCTCGCGGGCAGCATGGGCATTGGAAAGACCCTGCTGGCCACCCATTTCGTCGCGGATGGAGCGCGCAAGGGAGAGCTCGGGCTCTTCGTCTCCTTCTTTGATTCGCCCGCCATGCTCACGGCGCGCGCGAAGCGCGTGGGCCTGGACGTGGACGCGCTGATGCGCGACGGGACGCTGACCGTCCAGCACGAGCCCCCGGCGGAGCTGGAGGCGGACCTGTTCGTGAGGGATCTGCTGCGCACGGTGGACGCGCGCGGGGTGAAGCGGCTGGTCATCGACGGGCTCAGCGAGCTGGAGCTGTCCATCCTGGATCCGATGCGGCGCCGGATGTTCCTCGCCTCGCTGGCGATGCGGCTGCGGATGCGAGGCGTCACCTCCATCTTCACCCGCGAGGTGCCCAAGGTCGTCGGCACGGAGCTGGACTTCAGCGACGCGCCGGTGGCCATCCTGGGAGAGAACCTGCTGCTCCTGCGCTACGTGGAGCTGCACGGGCAGATGCACCGCATCATGTCCGTGCTGAAGATGCGCGACAGCAAGTACGCCAGCGACCTGCGTGAGTTCCAGATCAACGACACCGGGGTGAAGGTGCTCGCGCCCCTGCGCTCCGCTACGGGCCTGTTGACGGGGCAGGCACGGCCCATCGGCGCCACCGTGGGAGGTGGCGTGGAATGAGCCTCGTCCTCATCGCGGAGGATGAAGAGGCGCTGCTGGAGGTCTTCTCCGAGGTGGTGGAGGACCTGGGCCACCGCGTGGTGCGCGCGCACAACGGCGAGGAGGCCCTGATGCTCGCGCGGACGGAGCCGCCGGACCTGGTGGTCAGCGACCACATGATGCCCCGCCGCACCGGCATGCAGCTGCTTCACGCCATGCGCTCCGAACCGACCCTTTCGGAGGTCCCCTTCCTGCTGTTGAGCGCGGCCCGGCCGTCCGGGCGTGAAGCAGCCCAGACGTTCCTGGCGAAGCCGGTGGACCTCGCCACCTTCGAGCACGCAGTGAACTCCGCACTCCAGCACCGCGCGACGGTCCGCACGGAGACGGCCCAGGCGTCGCGCGAGTCGGCCACCGCGGTGAGCCTGGCGCGCGAGGAGATGCTCAACTGGGTGGCGCACGAGCTGAAGACGCCCCTGAGCTCCGCGCGGCTCAACACGCAGATGCTGCTGCGCAAGGTGCAGAAGCGCGGCATCGAGGACGAGAGCCGCTCCGCCGAGGCCATCCTGCGGCAGTTGGACCGGATGAACGGGCTGGTGACCTCCATCCTGGACGCGTCCCGGCTGGCGGACGGAAAGCTGGAGTTGAAGCAGGTGCCCACGGACCTGGCGCCCTTCCTCCAGGACCTGATGCAGGACTGGCGTGAGATGCAGCCGGAGATGGACTTCGCGCTGCAGTTGGGAGAGCCGGTGGGGCCCCTGTCCCTGGACGCCGAGCGGGTGCGCCAGGTGCTCAACAACCTGCTGTCCAACGCGGTGAAGTACAGCGGGGATTCGCGGCGCATCGAGGTGGGCGTGACACTCAGCCCGGGACTCGTCCTCATCCACGTGCGCGACTGGGGCGTGGGCATCCCCGCCGCCGCCCTGCCCCACATCTTCGAGCGCTTCCAGCGCGCGGACTCCGACCGGAGTCGGGGACATGGGCTGGGGCTGTTCATCGCCGCCGCGCTCGCGAAGCTGCACGGCGGTTCGCTGTCCGCACGCTCCGCCCTGGGCGAAGGCTCCACCTTCATCCTGCGACTGCCCCGGCGGAACTGAAGCGCGCATCCCGGGGAGCGGGGCCGGCGCAGAACGACCGGCCCCGTCACGTCCGACGGACTACTGCGCTTCCATGCGGAACTGCTGGCAGTCGTTGTTCGACCACGTCCACTGCTGCAGCAGCGTGCCGTCACCGCTGCCACCCTGGCAGCCCGTCACGTCCAGCACCTTGCCGCTGTGGCGCGCCTCCAGCCGGACGTAGCCGTTGCCCAGGTCCACCGGCTTGAACTGCTGGTTGCTCCCGCTGGAGTACGTCCACTGCTGGAGCCCCGCGCCGTCCGTGCTGCTCGCGCTCTTCACGTCCAGCGCCTTGCCGCTGTGGCGCGACACGAAGCGGTAGTAGCCGCTGTCCGTCGCCTCCATGGACCACTGCTGGCTTGCGCCCGTGTGGCAGGCCCACTGGTGGATGATGGCGCCGTCCGCCGTGCTGGGGCCGGAGATGTCCACGCAGCGGCCGGAGGCCTTGTTGACGAGCCGGTACGCGCCGATGCCGCCCGTGCCCTGCGCCACCGAATAGATGGCGTTGAGCAGCGACGTGCTGCCGGACGTGTCCTGGCTCAGCTCCCAGATCATCACGCCGCCGTTCTGCAGGCCCAGCCGCGTCTTCGCCTGGATGGTGGCGATGCCGTTGTAATAGACGTCCCCGACGTTGTCCTTGTAGGGCGCCTGCGAGTCGCGCGCGACCAGCTCCGAGTAGCCCACGTAGCTGGACGGCGAGCGGCCGTAGAACGGCACGCCGAGCACCGCCTTGGACGCCGGCAGCCCGCGCCCCTTCCAGTAGTTGAGCGACTGGACCGCCAGGTCATACGTCGAATGCGGCTGGCCGCCGTCGTAGGCCATGAGGTTGAGGAAGTCGACGTCGCTGAACACCGACGCCGGCACGCCGCCGCCCGTGTAGCCGTTGGCCACCACCGCCGCCGTGAGCAGCTTGCCCCGCGTGTGCATGGCGGTGCCCAGCTCCCGCATCAGCAGCGCGTAGTTGTTCCCCGACGTGCCGGGGTCCGGGTACTCCCAGTCGATGTCCACGCCGTCCAGACCCACGGCGTTGACGAAGTTCACCACCGAGTTCACGAACGCGGTGCGCGTGCCCGCGCTCCCGGCCATCTGTTCGAAGGCGCTGTCGTTGCCGTCGTTCCAACCGCCCACCGCGATGAGCACCTTCACGCCCTGCGCGTGCGCCTTCGTCACCAGCGAGCGCAGCCGCGCGTCCGTGGTGCTCACGCCCGTGAGCCCGCCCTGCGCCGTGGGCAGCGCGAACGCGTAGTTGATGTGGCTGAGCTTGCTGTACTGGAGCGTGTCCACGTTCCCCGCCCACGTCGGCAGGTAGCCCACCACGCGCGTCGCCAGCGCCGGCGACTCCACCGCGCCCAACGGTTCGTCGGACATCGGAACGTCCCCGGGGCCCGAGCAGCCCCCCAGCGATGCGAGAAACACGGCGCCCAGCGCCAACGTCCGGAACGGCGTTGCGAAGAGAGACACGGAAGACTCCTGCGTCATGGGTTTTGACGGGCTGAACCCGTAAAACCACATCAAGCAGTCTTTCCGGCAAAACTCAACGACTCATCGCTTCAGCAGCAGCGGCCCCCGCCGCCCCGGTAGCGGGCCTGGAGGCGGTCATTGAAAAACTCCGCATAGGTCATCACCGCGCGGTCCGGATGGTGACGGCGCATGTGGGCCACATAGGTGTCGTAGTCGGGCACCCCAATCATCTGGCGCGCGATGCGCACGGACTTGAGCCAGCCCTGCCGGAGCGTCTGGACGAGGCCGGTCATCACCGCTGCACCGGGGCTGCGGCGGCCACGTAGGGCGTCTCGTGCGCGGTGGGCTCCGGGGAGCGCCGGGCGGCGAGGATGGCGCGCACGCCGAAGAGGATGGTGGCCACCACGACGACCATGAAGAACGCGGTGAGGGCCGCATCCAGGTAGTCGTTGAAGATGATGCGCTCCATCTCCTCCAGGGACTTCGCGGGGGCGATGACGCGGCCTTCGGCCACCGCCTGGGAGAAGGCCTTCGCGTGGGCGACGAAGCTCACGCGCACGTCGCTGCCGAACACCTTCTGGAAGCCGGCGGTGAGCGTGCACAACACCAGCCACGCAGCGGGGATGCCGGGCACCCACACGTAGCGCTCGCGCTTCATCTTCACCAGCACCACGCACCCCAGCGTGAGCGCCACGGCGGCGAGCATCTGGTTGGCGATGCCGAACAGCGGCCACAGCGTGTTGATGCCGCCCAGCGGATCCACGACGCCCTGGTAGAGGAAGTAGCCCCAGGCCCCCACGCACAGCGCGGTGGCCAGCAGGTTCGCGCCCCAGGACTCCGTGCGCTTCAGGGGCGCGTAGACGAGGCCCGCCAGCTCTTGAATCATGAAGCGGCCCACGCGCGTGCCGGCGTCCACCGTGGTGAGGATGAAGAGCGCTTCAAAGAGGATGGCGTAGTGGTACCAGAAGGCCATCATCCCCTGCCCGGACACGAGCCCGTGGAGGATCTGCGCCATGCCCACTGCCAGCGTCGGGGCGCCGCCCGCTCGGGACAGGATGGTCGTCTCGCCGATGTCGCGCGCCGTCTGCTCCAGGATGTCAGGGGTGATGACGAAGCCCCACTGGCTGATCGTCTGCGCCGCCTGCGTCGCGCTGGTGCCGATGAGCGCCGCGGGGGAGTTCATCGCGAAGTAGACACCCGGGTCCAACACCGACGCGGCGATGAGCGCCATGATGGCCACGAAGGCCTCCATCAACATGGCGCCGTAGCCCACGATGCGCGCGTCGGCTTCGCTGGCCAGCATCTTGGGCGTGGTGCCCGATGCGATGAGCGAGTGCCACCCGGACACCGCGCCGCACGCGATGGTGATGAACAGGAACGGGAACAGGCTCCCGGAGAACACTGGGCCGGAGCCGTCCACGAACTTCGTCACCGCCGGCATGCGCAGGTCCGGCGCCGCCAGCGCGATGCCCACCGCGAGCAGCATCACGGTGCCAATCTTGAGGAAGGTGGACAGGTAGTCGCGCGGCGCGAGCAACAGCCACACCGGCAGCACCGCCGCGCAGAACCCGTAGCCGATGAGCAGCCACGCCAGCGCCTTGCTGTCGAAGGTGAACCAGGGGGCCCAGGTGGCGGACTCGGACACCTGGCCGCCCAGGTAGATGCTCAGCATCAGGAGCACGAAGCCGACGATGGACACCTCCAGCACCTTGCCGGGGCGCACGTAGCGCAGGTACAGGCCCATCAGCACCGCGATGGGGATGGTCATGGCCACCGTGAAGGTGCCCCAGGGGCTGTGCGTCAGCGCCTTGACGACCACCAGCGCCAGCACCGCGAGGATGATCATCATGATCATCAGCACGCCCACCATCGCCGTCACGCCGGCCGCCGGCCCCAGCTCCATGCGCACCATGTCGCCCAGCGACTTGCCGTCGCGGCGGATGGACAGGAAGAGCGTCACGAAGTCCTGCACCGCGCCCGCAACCACCACGCCCACGAGGATCCACAGCGTGCCGGGCAGGTAGCCCATCTGCGCGGCCAGCACCGGGCCCACCAACGGCCCCGCGCCCGCGATGGCGGCGAAGTGGTGGCCGAAGACCACCCAGCGGTCCGTGGGCACGTAGTCCAGGCCGTCGTTGCGGCGCTCGGCGGGGGTGGCGCGCGTGGGGTCCAGGCGCAGCGCTTTTTCGGCAATGAACCGGCCGTAGAAACGATATCCCAGCATGAACACCGCGACCGCGGCGACCACCAGCCAGATGGCGTTGATGGACTCACCCCGGTGCAGCGCCACCACGCCCAGGCTGAACGCGCCGGCCAGGGCCACCAGCAGCCATCCCAACTTCCGAGCGACTCCACCCATGAGGACTCCCCGTCGCGGGCCCCGCACCAGCACCCGGCGCGGGATTTATAGCGCACCCGTTGTCCCAGCCCGTCCCGAGCGCGGCGGGATGTCGGATCCTGAAGGAAGTCTGCTCGCCATGAATGTTCCCCTGCGCCGACCGCGTGCAGCCTTCCTGCTCCTCCTCGCGGGCCTGCTGACCGCGTGCGCCACGCCGCGCGTCGCCTCGAAGCCCGTCAGCGCGTCGGGGCCGGAGGTGTGGCGATCCCGGGGGTATGGATGGCTGCTCACGGTGACGCCAGAGGGATTGCGCCTGCACCACGAGACGGCGGCGGGGTGCTACCCGGATCCCACTTCGTCTTCGGAGCTGAAGCAGATGTTCGGCGTCCAGGAGCCGGGGCCCGTGGAAGGGGTCCGGGAGTTCTTCGCCGCACCGGGGGAGACGCGCTACCGGTTCGACCGCATCGCCGCGATTCCCGACGGCTGCGACGTGCCCCATGTGTGGAGCGCTCCGGAGCTGTTCGATGTGTTCCGGGCGACCTTCGCGGAGCACTACGCCTACTTCCCCGAACGGGGCCCGGATTGGTTGGCGCGACTGGAGGCGGAGCGTCCCCGGGTGTCGCTGGGCATGGACGGCCGGGCATTGTTCACCCTCTTCGCGGACGCACTCCGTACACTGGGCGACGCGCATGTGGAGCTGCTGGCGGATGACGCCAGGTCCGACACGCTGACGTACGAAGAGCGCGCCACGGGGACGTTCGCGCTGCTGGAGCAGGAGGCCCGGCGGACGGGGCGGACGTCGAAGGCGGTGCAGAAGGAGTGGCTGGCGGCCTACCGCGACGGAATCCTCCAGACGGTGCTGCGCGGGCAGGGACACCACGTCGCGAACCAGCGCGTGTTCTGGGGCTTCGCCGCGCCGGGCGTCGGCTATCTCAACGTGATGACGATGGGCGGCTTCGTCGCCGCGACGGACGGGGACGACGCGACGCCGGAACAGGAGTTGGCCGCGTTGGAGCCGGTGCTGGATGAGGCGATGGCCGCCTTCGCGGGCGCCACGGCGGTCATCGTGGACGTGAGCAACAACCGGGGCGGCCATGACGTGGTCGCTCGGGCGATCGCGGCGCGCTTCGCGGACCGGCCCCGGCTCGCGTATTCCAAGTGGGCGCGCGGGGCGAAGGACGCCCCGCCGCAGGAGTTCATCCTCACGCCCACGTCACGCCCCGCGTTCCATGGGCCCGTCCAGTTGGTGACGAGCGACGTCACGGTCAGCGCCGGGGAGGTGTTCACGCTGGCGATGCGCGCCCTGCCCCAGGTGCGCCACGTGGGCACCCGCACCCGGGGCAGCTTCTCCGACGTGCTCGTCAAACCGCTGCCGAATGGCTGGACGGTCCACCTGTCGAACGAGCACTACACCGACGCGAAGGGAGAGGACTTCGAGGCACGCGGTGCTCCGCCCCAGCAGCCCCTGGACGTGTTCCCGGAGGCGGACCTGTCACACGGCCATGCGCGGGCCATTCGCGTGCTGGCCGACTCGCTCACGGTTCGCGACGCGAAGTAGCGAAGCGGGCCCCAGGGGCATGCGGCCCCCGGGTGGGGAGGGACGCGTCAGATGTTGATGCTCTGCGGAATCTCCGACGGGAGCAGCGAGCGGTACGGGATGCGGCGCAGGTTGCGGCGCGCGATGGCCTCCTCCACCTCGCCAAGCCGCTGCTGGAAGTCCTTCAGGAGGACCGCCACGCGCGGGTCCTGGAAGTACGAGCCGGAGACATACCGATCGTAGGAGCCGAGGGCGCCGAAGTACACGCGCCCCAGCAGCGTCATCAGCGTCTGCTGCGAGAAGGCCTGCTGGAGCGGCGGCAGGTACGCGAGGAGCGCCTGGATGTTCCCGGCCTCCGCCGCGAGCGGCGCACCGGGGATGGGGGCGTAGGCCGCCAGCGGCAGGGACGGCGTATAGGACATGATGTAGGACTGAGGGAAGTTCACTGCGGCGTGCTGCGCGCTCGCGGTGAAGAGGACCATCGTCACCAGGTCCGCGAGGTAGCCACGGGTCTTGAGGCCGCCGTCCTCGCCGATGTCCTGCAACCGTCCCCCCTGGGGGGAGGACAGCTCCTTCAACCAGGCCTGGAGCTCGTAGTCCGCCACCACGTCCGCATCCGAGCCGTAATAGAGCGGCAGGTAGTCCGACACCCATTGATGGATGGACGCCCAGACGAGCAACCCGTCATCCCGGTACGGGTAGTCCGGGAAGGCCTGCGCGTCGTCCACGCCCCGGTTGGCGAAGCTGCGCGGGAACAGTTCCTGGTTGAAGCGGAAGCCCTCCACGGCCTGCACCGCCAGGGACGCGGACGCTTCGATGGTGCCCGGCAGCAGGCGGTCCACGAAGCCCCCCGGCGCGATGAGCGACTCCACGGCCGCGTTGTTGATGGCCAGCGTGCCCTGGAAGTGGGGCGACATCAGGACCTGGAGCGGGTGCTCCGGCGGGAGCTGCCGCGCGGTGGCGAGGGTGAACGCTTCGAGGAGCAGGTGCGTGAGCCCCAGGTGACTGATCATCTCGTGCCAGGTGCCATCCGCGACCTGGAGGAAGAGCCGGGCGATCTCCCAGTTCAGGCCGTCTGCGGGCGTGACGACGGGCGTGGAGGGGTTTGGCGTCTGGGCGCACTGGATGGCCACCGCGCGCAGCAGCCGGTCCGGCTCACCCACCCGGGGCACCGCGAAGAGGGCCAGCGGCGCGCAGACGTATTTCCGCGTCGGGAAGGTGCCGGCCTTCAGCCCTTCGAGCACTGCGTAGTCCGCGAGGTAGGCGCGGCCTTCCGCCAGCGCCGCGGCCAGGCTGTCCCCTGGCCCCATCGTCGAGCGGTACTGCGCCTCCGTCACCGGGAAGCGGACATCGGGCGCGGACAGGCGGCGGAGCACCACGGGGTTGGGGCCCGCGACCCGCAGGCGCGCGAACATGACGTCGTCGAGCGCGGCGCCTGCTCCGGCCGTCATGGGCAGCAGTTGGAACTGGGACTGGAAGTCCCGGAGGTTCTTCGCCGGGCCGTACTGGCCGATGACGCGCAGGAGCAGGTCGAAGGCCGTGTCGCCCAGCAACTCCGACAGGTGGCCCAGGGAGTCCTTGAGCCCTTCCGCCAACTGCTCCAGCGATGCAGGGGCGGCGGGCTGCGCGCTGGGCGTGCTCGACGGGGAGACGGTGGAGGAGCGCGTCCCGCCGCCGCCCAGGTCCAGGGCGAGCGACACGCCCGAGCCCGTCGCGAGGGACTGACCCGACGACGCGCCCGCGAGCGCCACGGCGCTGGCGGGCGCGGAGATGACGTGGGTGTGGTCGAAGAGGCGCGAGAGCGTCAGGTGCTCGGTCTTGAGGTCGATCCAGGCACGCTCGGCCCGGCGGAGTTCCTCCTCCGTGAAGTCCTCGAGTTTCTTCGCGAGGGACTCCGCCGACTCGAATAGATGCGAGCCCAGGGAGATGAGGTTGCCGGTAATCCCTAGCGCCTGGTTCAACACGCCGAGCGTCCAGACAAAGGCGAAGTTCTGCCCCGGGGGCACGGATTGCACGACGCCCAGGGGTTGGACGCGCGTGGTGAAATCGTAGACGTATTCCGTCTGGAGTTGGGCGAGCTGTTCCTTGCGCTTCGCCTGGGCCTCGGCGGAATCGTTCTGCGGCAACGTGGGGGTCATTGGCAATCCTGGGGCACGGGCGGCCAGACTGCGGGTGGGGTCCAGGGCGGGGCCGCGCTCCGGAAAGGCGCGGTCATCCTGCCCCAAATCCAACACAGACAACCAGGGGGATGCGGCGAATCACCCCGGGGGCGGGTGGCGCGAACCACCCACCCGGGAGCGGGCCGACCCGAGGTGGGCATCAAGGCGACCAGGCAGGGAGGTGACTGCGTGTGTCGTGCGATGGCCGCTGGGAAGACCTACCTCTCTGGCGTGGAGCCCGAGGGCTGCCACCAGGAGGACACCCGATGCCGACCCGTTCCCCCGTTCGCAAGCGCGTCCAACGCAGCCGGACGCTGGAGGATCCGAAGGGAGGACTGACCGCCGCGGGCCGCGCGTGGTTCCATGAGAAGGAAGGCGCGAACCTGAAGCCAGGAGTGAAGGGCAAGGCCGACACGCCAGAGAAGATGCGCCGCAAAGGCAGCTTCCTGCGCCGCCACTTCACCCACCCCCGGGGCCCCATGATGGATGCGAAGGGCAAGCCCACGCGGCTGGCATTGTCCGCCCGCGCGTGGGGGGAGCCGGTGCCTCGCGACAACGCCGGGGCGAAGAAGCTCGCGGACAAGGGAACCCGGCAGTTGGAGCGCTACCATGCGGCGAAGGAGCGCTCGGGCCCGGCGGCGAAGCGCACCGGGACGAAGAAGACGCGGCCCGTGGCGGCGGCCCGCCGCGTGACCGCGAAGAAGCGCGCTCCGGCCAAGGCTCGCAAGACCGCGAGCCCCTCTTCGCGATGACTTGAACGACGCGTCAGGGATGGCTCCCGCGGGCACGAAGGAGGGCGATCCCCTCCTCGACCTGGATGCGCGACGCCGCCTCCAATTCTTGACGTTCGAGTTCTTCCAGCAGCGGGAGGTTCGAGGGGTTGCCTACGTCAGCCCGTGGCGCGCCGTGCGGCGGTGACGTAGTCGGACGGATCAAAGTGCTCCACGCGCCGGCGGAAGGCGGCGGTGGTGCCGGGCCAGAGGGCGGAGTTGCGCCCCGTGGCATCCATGTACCAACTGCGGCAACCGCCCTGGCTCCACACGGTCGTGGACATCCTCGCGTCGAGTTCGTGGATGAAGGCGTCCTGCACCTCCGGCGCGGGCTCCAGGGCGGCCCCCTTGCGCGCATCCAGGTAGCGCAGCGCTCCCAGCACGTGCTCCAACTGGGCCTCCATCATCAACAGCACGGAGGTGTGTCCCAGGCCGGTGTTGGGCCCCTGGAGGAGGAAGAGGTTGGGAAAGCCGCTCACGGAAGTGCCCAGGTAGGCCCGGGGACTTCCCTCCCAGACCTCCGCGAGCGTGCGTCCATCGCGTCCCCGGATGTGGTGTCCCAAGGGCATGTCCGTCACCGCGAACCCGGTGCCGAACACGAGCGTGTCCACCGGATGCACGGCGCCGTCCTCCGTGACGACCTCGTGCTCGCGCACCTCCCGGATGTGGGGCGTGACGACCTCCACGTTGGGGCGCGTGAGGGCCGGCAGGTAGTTGTCGGAGATCAGGATGCGCTTGCAGCCCATCGTGTAGCGGGGCGTGAGCTTGTCGCGCAGCGCTGGATCCGCCACGACGCTCCGGAGGTGACGGAGCACCCAACGCTGGGCCAGGCGCAGGACCCACGGGTGCTGGAAGCCCAGGGCGAGGGCATCCCGCAGCAGGCGCAAGCCCTCGCGCAGGAGCCACCGGACACCTGGAACGCGGGTGTACAGCGCCTTGCGCAGCGCCCCGATGGGCTGGTCGCCCCGGGGCAGCACCCAGGCGGGCGTGCGTTGGAAGAGGACGAGCCGGCCGACCACCGGTTGGATCTCCGGAATGAACTGCACCGCGGAGGCGCCCGTGCCCACCACGCCCACCGAGCGGCCCTCCAGCGCGTACGCCGGGTCCCAGCGCGCCGAGTGCATCACCTTGCCCTGGAAGCGCTCCAGGCCGGGCAGCGCGGGGATGACCGGTTCGCTCAGCGCCCCCACCGCGGGCACGAAGACGTCCGCGGTGAGCGGCCCCTGGGTGGTTTCCAGCGCCCAGCGGTTGCGCACGGCGTCCCAGCGCGCGGACAGGATGGCGTGCTGGAAGCGCAGGTGCGGCGCCAGGTGGAAGCGCTCGACGCATTCGCGCAGGTAGGCGTGGATCTCCCCGGCTGGGGAATAGACGCGCGACCAGCCGGGATTCGGGGCGAAGGAGAAGGAATACAGGAGGGACTGCACGTCGCACGCACAGCCGGGATAGACGTTGTCGCGCCAGACACCGCCCACGTCGTCGGCGCGTTCGAGGACGAGGAAGTCCTGGATGCCCTCCTGCTTCAGCCGGATGGCCATGCCCAGGCCGGCGAAACCGGCACCCGCGATGGCGACATGCACGTGTGACGGGAGACGGGACACCAGGTGGACCTCCTGGAGCGGACGGGCCGCCCCTCGGGATGGTGCTCCGCTACGGACCGGAGCAGCACAGGGGAGGCCATCCTCTCCCCAGGCCGGGCGCGCACGCCATCACCGAACCTCGCGCTTCAAAGGATACGGTGGCCCCGGTCCTGCGCACGAGCCTGCCTGCCCCCATGCCGCGCCCGGGGAGAGGCGGTGCGCTTGGAAGGACCCGCGCGTCGGGCACCCTCGGTCCACGCCAGGGCGGCCGGAGGCTTCGGGAGGATACTGTCGTCCTGCCCGCGCATTTCGCGCCGCATCCCAGGACGGTCCTCCACCGCGATGACTCCCGCGCCCTTCGAACCCCACCTGCGCCCCGTCACGCTCGCGGATGACGGCTTCCTCTTCACGCTCTACGCGAGCACTCGCGCCCGGGAGCTGGCCTCCTGGGGCTGGAGCGCCGCGCAGCAGGAGATCTTCCTGCGCACGCAGTACCAGGCCCAGGCGCGTCACTACGCCGCGATCTACGCCCCGGAAGGCCACGCCCTCATCGAGGTGGACGGCGTCCCCGTGGGCCGTCAGTGGCTTGTGCGCACGGACGCGGAGACGCTGTTGGTGGACCTGGCCCTGCTGCCCTCGCACCAGGGGCAGGGGCTGGGCACGCGATTGCTGTGCGCGATTCAAGAGGAGGCAACCCGGGCGCGCGTACCCGTGCGGCTGAACGTCACGCGCGACAATCCGGCGCTGCGGCTCTACACCCGGCACGGGTTCATGCCCGTGCCGGGAAGCGAGTCGGCGTCACCGTACCTGGAGCTGCGGTGGCAGGCTCCGGAGGGGGACTCCGGAACCAGCCTCGAGTGAAGGCCGGCTCGGCTGGAGGTCGCTCGACTACAGGCCCAGCAGCGACTCCGGCTCGGGCGCGACCGTCTGGAGGAAGTAGCCGCCCGTGCCCACGCCGGCGTTCCCGTTCGTGGTCGTGCCCGGGATGATGCCGCCGCCATTGCCTCCCGAGCCCCCGCTGCCGCCACCACCCCCTGCAGTGAGGATGCTGGTCCCCGTCACCGGCGCCGCGCTGGTCCCCGCGCTTCCCCCCGAGACCACCACGGAGCCCGTCACGCTGGGGCTCACGGAAGCGATGAAGTGGACGATGCCACCGCCACCGCCTCCGCCTCCGCCCTCACCCGTGCCGGCGTTGCCGTTGAAGCCATCCGCGCCATTGCCACCCTGCGCGCGGATGGCGCCCCCAAGCGTGATGCTCCCCTTCGCCGCCACCAGGACGATGCCGCCACCACCGCCGCCCGTGCCCACGATGGACACGCCCGCGGTCTGCGGGTTCACGCCATTGGTACCGCTCGCGTTGATGGAGCCACCGACGACGATGCGCACGTTGCCCTTCGCGGCCAGCATCACCGCGCCACCGCCAGCACCACCGTCCGCGCCCGCCCCCGCGTAGATGCGAGCACCCGCCCCGCCGGACGCGTTCTGGACGCGCCGCACCTGGGAGCCCTGGAACGACGCGAGCCCCACGCCACCGCTGTACGAACCCGCCGCCGTCCGGGCGACTCCGGTGGGAGCCTGACCGCCGCCCAGGTCCTCCGCTCCCTGACGCACGTTGAGCGTCCCGCTCACGGTGATGTCACCCGAGGAGCGCAGCACCGTGCCGCTGGGCACGAAGAGCGTGCCCACGATGTTGATGCTGCTGAACTGGAGGTTGAAGCCCGCGGGAAGCTGGGCCACGCCCGCGGGGGTAGAAAGGTCCACCGTCTGGCCGGAGCCCACGGTGAACGCGCCCGCGGAACCGTCGCCATAGAGACCCTGGGTGCCCGCCACGCCCTGCGGACCCTGCGAACCCTGGGCGCCCGTCGCCCCCGTGGAACCCGTCGCTCCCGCAGGCCCCACCGAGCCCGCCGGGCCCGCGACTCCAGTCGTGCCCGTGTCGCCCTTGTCACCCTTCGCGCCAGCAGCGCCCGTGTCGCCCTTCGCGCCAGCAGCGCCCGTGTCACCCTTCGCGCCAGCAGCGCCCGTGTCACCCTTGGCGCCGGCAGGACCCGTGGAACCTGCGATGCCCTGCGGACCAAGGGGCCCCATCGGACCCATGGCCCCCTGCGGTCCCGTCGCGCCGGCAGGACCCGTGGGGCCCGCGACGCCCTGCGGTCCTTGCTCCCCTCCGCCGGGGCCCACCTCACCCGCCGGGCCCTGCGGACCGAGTTCGCCCGTGGCGCCCTTCTCTCCCTGCTGCCCCGCGGGGCCCGTCGCTCCCGCGGGGCCCGTCGCTCCCGGAGGGCCCTCGGGGCCAGCGGGCCCATCCCCCGTCTGCCCCGTACAAGCGGACACCATCAAGGTCGCGCAGAGCGACAACACACGGAAGCCTGAGTACTCCCCACGCAGGGGCACGAAGGATTGAAGTGACATGGATTGGGTCCTCCCCCAACAGCGGCGGTGCTGCGACGTGCAGCGTAGGAGAAAACGCCATCACGCTCTGTGAAGCATCACACACCCCAGGTCGGATTCATGAATGACGCGCCACGACCTTTCTTCAGTGCAGGGAGGCATGTTCTGTTCGGCGCCCAACACCCATCATCCACCCAGGGGGAACCATGTCTGAACCGTACATCGGTCAAATCATCATGTTCGGAGGCGACTTCGCGCCTCGCGGCTGGGCGTTCTGCAACGGCGCGCTGCTTCCCATCGCGCAGAACCAGTCCCTCTTCGCCATCCTGGGCACGACTTACGGCGGCAACGGCACGACGACCTTCGCGCTGCCGGACCTGCGCGGGCGCTTCCCCATGGCGCCGGGCCAGGGCCCGGGGCTGGCTCCGCACACACTGGGAGAGGCGGCCGGCGGGCAGTCGGTGACGCTGATCTCGACGCAGATGCCCGCGCACACCCACCCGCTGATGGCGAACATGCAGGAGGGCAACGCGGAGAGCCCGGAGGGCGCGTACCTCGCCGCCTATCCTCCCGGCACCACCCCGACCCCCTACAACACGACACCCAACACGGTGATGGGGCCCCAGGCCGTGGGCATCGCCGGCGGCAGCCAGCCGGTGCCCATCATGAACCCGTACACCGTCGTGAACTTCATCATCGCGACGGAGGGCGTCTTCCCCTCGCGCGGCTGATGCGTGTCCCGAGCGGGCCCGGCCCCGAAGCAGGAGCCCGCGGCTTCACCCCAACACTTCCGCGCGGGTGATGCGGTCCAACCGGAAGTGGCGCCGTTCGCCGGACGCGAGGTCCACCGCGTCCAGCCGCGTCTCGTGCCGGTCCATCACCACGGACTCGATGCGCACCTCGCGCACCGTCTCAAGGAAGTTGCCGTCCACGTAGGTGATGCGCATCGGCTGTCGCTCGAACCACGCGCGCTCCAGTGATTCACGCACGCCCTTGCGCGTGGGCAATGACGGCACGCCCAGGAAGGTGAGCTCCCGCAGCCGGGCCAGCAGTTCGCGCTGCGCGGACGTGGAGAGGGCCGAGCGCACCTTGTCGAGCGCCGACTCCAGCGTCCCCGTGAAGGGCAGCAGCCGCATGTCGATGGCGAAGCGGCCCAGCGCCACCACGAGCGCCGCCTCGCGCGCGGTGAAGTTCACCGGCGGCAGGCTGTAGCTGCGGTCCAACGCGTAGCCGCCGCCCCGGCCCCGCTCCGCCCCCACCGGCAGGGACGCGGCGCGCAACGTGTCCAGGTCGCGGTAGATGGTCCGCACCGTCACGCCGAAGCGCTCCGCCAACACCTCCGCGGTGACGCCGGTACGACGACCCCTCAGGTACTCCGCGAGGGCGAAAAGACGCTCGGTGCGCTGCATGGACTTGGAATCCTGACATACCGCTGTCAGCCGGGGGCCTCAAGCTGGGGAAAAGCGACCGTGATGCGAAGCCCCTTCGACAGCCCGGTGGATCCACCCACCGCCCGCCCTTGCGAACCCGGCACCGGGGCGCCTATGAGCACCGGGAGCACGGCACGCACGCCGCCACGTCCCTCCCCTTCCGACCCCGTCCCCATGGCCCCCCCGCCGCCGGCCCATCCGAAGGAGGACGCGTGGTTGTGGGGCTGGGACACCACGCCGGGCATCGTGTCGGTGTGGGCGGAGCCCGACGGACGCGCCTTCGTGTGGAAGCGGCAGCCGGGCACCTCCGCGCGGCTTCGCGAGGACGCACGCTACCGGCCCTGGCTGCTGCTCGCGTCGCTCCAGGATTTGGAGCACCTGGGCCCCGCGCTCCAGCCGGAAGGCGCGTCGCACGCACCGGGTTCGGTGACATTCCGCGAGTTGGAAGGACCCGGAGCGCTGCGCTACCGGGTGAGCGCGGACGACGGCCGGGCGCTGGGGGCCTCGGTGCTCCGGGGCGCATCGTCGCGGTTGGGCCAGCGCGTGGGCCACCTGCGCGACCTGGGTCCCCACGCGGTGCTGGTGCTGCCCCCGGAGGAGCAGTACCTGGTCGCCACCGGACGCACGTACTTCCGCGACCTCGTCTTCGATGACCTTCGCCGCCTCCAGTTCGATCTGGAGACCACCGGCCTGGACCCGGCGACGGACCGCATCTTCCTTGTCGCGCTGAGGGACCCGGAGGGACGCACGGAGACGCTGGAGGTGACGGCGGACGGCGACGCGGGCGAGGCGGACCTGCTGCGCCGGCTGGTCGCGCGCATCCGGGAAGCGGATCCAGACGTGGTGGAGAACCACAACCTGCACGGCTTCGACCTGCCGTTCCTGGATCAGCGCGCGAAGCGACTGAACGTGTCGCTGGCGCTGGGCCGCGCGGGCCTGCCGGGGTTGCGCCACCGGCCCTCCGCCCGGGGCGCCGCGCTGGGACGGGGGCCTGGAGGCCGCGAGGCGGACGCCATGCGCCGCGCGCGCTACACCGTGCCCGGCCGCGAGTTCATCGACACGTTGGATGCCGTGCGCCGGCACGACTTCTCCGCCCGCGACCTGCCCGGCCATGGCCTCAAGGCGGTGGCACGGCACCTGGGGCTCGCGGGCCCGGAGCGTGAGCTCATCCCCGGCGCGCGCGTGTACGAAGTGTTCCAGAAGGATCCGGAGCGGGTGCGCCGCTACGCGCGCGACGACGTGACGGAGGCCGCGGGGCTGGCGCACCTGATGGGCGGCGCCGCCTTCGCGCTCGCGCGCATGGCGCCCCGGCGGTACGAGCGGCTGGCGGACGCGGGCCCGGCCACCGGCGTGTTGGATCCGCTGCTGGTGCGCGCGTACCTGCGCGAAGGCGCGGCGCTCCCGGCGCACGAGTCCGGCGACGGCACGTCCCACAGCGGCGCGGCGCTGCACCTGTTCGCCACCGGCGTCGCGCACCACGTGGTGAAGGCGGACGTGGCCAGCCTCTACCCGTCGCTGATGCGCCAGTACCGGATTGGACCGAAGCGCGACCGGCTCAACGTGCTGCTCGCGCTGGTGGACCGGTTGGTGGACCAGCGGCTGGACGCCAAGGCGAAGGCGAAGAAGGCGCCGCCCGGTTCGCCGGAGCGCCACACGCACGAGGCGCTCTCCGCGGCGATGAAGATCGTCATCAACTCCGCCTACGGCTACCTGGGCGCGGTGGGCCTCACCCGCTTCTCCGACGTGCACGCCGCCAACGAGGTGACACGGCACGGACGCGAGGTGCTGGGCCTCTTGTGCCGGGAGCTTGCGGGCCGGGGCGTGACGCTGCTGGAGGCGGACACGGACGGCGTCTACTTCTCGGTGCCGGAGACATGGACGGAGGCCGACGAGCGGCGCGTGGTGTCGGAGGTCGCGGCCCTGCTGCCGCCCCGCGTGCGCCTGGAATTCGACGGGCGCTACGACTCGATGCTGTCGCACGAGCCGAAGAACTACGCGCTGCGACCCTACGAGGGGCCGCTGCTGCTGCGCGGCGTGGCGTTCCGCTCCAGCCGCGCGGAGCGCTATGGCGAGGACTTCCTGCGCCGCGCCCTCCAACATCTCCTCTCCGGGAACGTGCGCGCCGTGCGGGACACCTACGTGGACACGGTGATGGCGCTGCGAAGACGCCAGGTGCCCACCTTCGAGGTGACGGCCCAGGTGCGGTTGACGAAGTCGCCCGCGCAGTACCTGGCCACGCGCAAGCAGCGGCGCGAGCTGTCCTACGAAGCGCTGCTCACGAACGGCCGCGAACACTGGGCCCTGGGCGAGCGCGTGCGCATCTACCGCGCGACGGGCGGCCGCGCGGGCCTGCTGCTGGAACCGGACGCGGAGGAAGGCGAACCCACGGCCCGACTCGCGGCCGGCGCACCAGCCGGCGACGACCCTCGCGACTACGACGTCGAGTACTACGTGCGCCTGCTCAAGGACACGTTCGCGGCCCGGATGGCGCGCGGACTCACCGCGGAGGACTTCGCCACGGTGTTCGCGGATCCCGATCAGCCCTCGCTCTTCACGCCGTCGCTTTCGGAGTCCCGGCCCGTGCTCACCGTGGTGCGCGAGCCCCGGGGCCCGGAGTTCGGCGAGGCCGCCGCAAACCCAGACATCGTTCCGTGAAAGTCGTTGGAACACCGCGCTTGTCAGCGTGACTGGAACCTTGTCGTGTCCCGGTTCATCCGGGAGTCGTGGGGAGGGCTCTGCTACACTGCGTCAACCGCAATGGCCTTCTCGTTGATGACCCGTCCCACGTCCCGTGCGCTGGTGGTTCCCGGCACGGTGGCGCTGCTGCTGCTGCTTCCCTGGCTCATCTATTCGAGCGCCATCGTCCACCGTTATGGCCTGCGCGACGACTACGCCATCCTGCGGGAGGCGCGCGAGGAGCCGGGCAAGATCCTCCGCGTCTGCGCCTCGCAGGGCCGTCCGCTCTACGGCTGGATGTTGGAGGCATCCGCGAAGGCGGCGGGCGGCATCGACGGGTTGATGGGGCTGCGGCTGCTGGGCGTCGCTGGACTTGGCGTGCTCGCGGCGGCGGTCTTCCTGATGCTGCGCAAGGAGGGATGGAGGCCGGGCTCGGCGGCCCTGCTCGCGGGGTTCCTGACGCTGACTCCGTCCGCGCAGGTCATCGCCAACTGGAGCATCTGCTGGCCGCAGGCGGTGGCGTTGATGTTGGGGCTGGCGTCCTTCGCGTGCGCCCGCCGCGCCATCGGGCACCCCGAGGAGACGGCGCCGCACGGGTGGCGCTGGACGCTGGCGGCCGTGGGGGCCATGGCCACCGCGACGCTCATCTATCAGGTGAGCGGCCTGTTCTACGCGGTGCTGCTGGCGGCGGCGCTGGTGGCGCGCCGCGACGCGTCCCTGAAGGACACGGCGCGCTGGATGGCGAAGCACCTGGTGGTGATGGGCGTGGGGCTGCTGCTCGCGTACGCCGTCACCCGGGTGACGTTCGCCACGGGCCTCTTCACGGCCTCGCCACGGATGTCCTTCGAGAAGCACTGGGTGGACAAGACCGTCTGGGCGCTCACGCACGTGTTCCCCAACGCGCTCGCCCTGTCCGCGCTCAACGAGACGCCCGGCGACATGGATGGTTACTGGGCCATGGTGGTGCTGACGCTGACGCTGCTGGGCGTGGGCGTCGTGGTGGAGGGCCGCCGCTCCGGGCTCACCGGCGTGGGGCGCTGGCTGCTGGCGCTGGTGACGCTGTCGGCGGCGGCGTATTCGGTGAGCTTCCTCGCCGGGGAGCGCTGGCCTACCTACCGCACGCTCAACGCGCTGACCGGCGTGTGGGCCGTCTTCTTCGCCGCGTCCCTGGTGAACCTGGGCACCGTCTGGCCCCGACATGGGCCCCGCATGGCCATGCTGCTGCTCAGCGGGTTCGTGGCCTTCAGCGCGTTGCTCGCGCACGAGCAGTCCCTGGAGCTGTTCGCCCTGCCCCAGGGGCGGGAGCTGGCGCTGATGGAGCAGGGCGCGAGCCTCGTCATCCCCGCGCAGAAGCCGCGCGTCTTCGTCCTCACCGCGAAACAGGCGGACTCCACCGCGCCCTTCCACTACCTGGACGAGTTCGGCTCCGTCTCCGTGGACGCGGAGTGGGTGGCCAAGGAGATGCTCAAGGAGGTCGTGAAGGAGCGCTTCCCCCGGGAGAAGGACATCAGCGGTCTCTACCGCTTCGCCGCCGGTCCCGTGGCCCCCGAGCCGCGCAACTACGACATCCTCATCGACATGCGCCGGCAGCACGTGAGCGCGGTGCGTCCCGTGCTCCAGCTCCCCCGGTAGCGGCGGGCCCACGGGAGCCGGGTGGAGGCCAGCCGCCACCGGGATGACGAACCGGGCGCGCGAGCGTCCCGCCGCACGGGAGAAGGGTCCCATGCGCAGGAACTCCCACCCGGTTTTCCGGGGAGACGCGCCGGGCGGAGGCCTGCCCGACGGCTCTCGCGCCGCCGCGTGCAGGTTGGGCCCCACCCGGGGCGTGAATCCGGGTAATGACTTGGCGAGTGATGTCCTTCTTGCCCCGGCCCCACCTTCCGCTTCCGCGAGCCTTCCGGGCCGTCGCGTCCCGCGCCTCGGAAGGACGTCCGGGTTTCTCCCGGGCAGAGGGAGCCGCCGTCGATGCCGGGTGAGCGTCCGGCACGGCACGACTGGGCGTACCTGGGCGCCGACTGGGCGGAGCACCTGCGCTCGCCACTGAACCCGGAGGTGCTCCGGCTGACGACGGAGTGGCAGCAGCACGGCCGTCCCTTCACCGTCGTCCGCCGGGACATGCCGGACCTGCACGACGAGCTGCGGCTGGGCCTCACCCTGCCCGACCGCCGCCACCTGGCGTTGCACGTGGCACGGCCGGCCGTGGTGCGCGTGTTGCCGCCGCCCACCGTGGCGGAAGCCCGGGCCACCGCGCCCGCGACGTGGCAGCCCGCGCTGGAGGACGTCATCGCGCTGGGCACCGTGTTGGACCTCACGGTGGGCGTCTTCGGTTCGCTGGCGTGGCAGTTGCGCACGGGCGTGACGTTCCTCCGGCCGCTGTCGGACGTGGACCTGCTGTTCGCCCCCGCGCGCTGGTCCGACGTGGAGCGGCTGTTGTTCGGCCTGGAGGCGGTGTCGCGGCGCCACTCGGTGGTGCGCCTGGACGGCGAGGTCCTCCTGCCCGACGGCGGCGCGGTGTCCTGGCGCGAACTGGCGCTGGAGCCGGAGATCATCTGGGTCACCGGCCCCCGGGGCGCCAGTCCCCGCACGCTCAAGGACCTGCGCGCGCTGTTCCCCGCGGAGTCCTGAGCGGCAGGGGAAGTCGCGCCGCTACTCGCGCGTCACCGCCACGTCGTCCACCTGGAGCCAGGTGTCGCCCGCGTTCGCCCACGTCCCGGCGTACACCTCCACGGCGTGGTTCGCGCCGGAGTCGAACGTGACGCTCAGCAGCGTGTAGTTGCCCAGCGCCTGCGTGAGGTGCGTCTCGTTGAGGATGGGCCCGTTGTTGAGCCCGCGCGCGCCGAAGTAGCCGTCGTTCTGGTTGGAGGAGGTCTTCACCCAGCCCGTCAGCGAATAGCGCGTGTTCGGCGTCACCGCGACCTCCTGCTTGATGGCGTTCCACCCCGTGTCGTTGCGCACCCACGCGTTGTTCGCGCCCGTGCGAGCGAAGCCCAGTCCCCGGTCGATGCCCGCCTTGCCCAGCGTGTACCAGGGAGAGGTGGCCGTGCCGGAGGGCTGCTGTTCGAAGCTGGCCTGCGCGACGAGGTTCGCGCCCCGCGCGAGGCTCACGTCATCCAGTTGCGCCCAGGTGTCGCCCGCGTCCGCCCAGACGCCGCCGTACACCTCCACCACGGAGTTCGCGCCGGAGTTGAAGGTGACGGTGCGCTCCGTCCACGCCGCCAGCGCGCCGAAGGACGACTCACCCAGGATGGGGCCATTGCCCGCCGCACGCGCGCCAAAGTAGCCCCGGCTGTTGTTGGGCGATGCGCGCAGCCAGCCCTTCAGCGTGTAGTCCGTGTGGGGCTGCACGACGACGCTCTGCTTGAGCGCGTTCCAGCCGCTGGTGCCGCGCACGAAGCCGTTGTCCTGTCCCGTGCGCGCACTGCCCAGCGCCCGGTCGATGCCACCTCCGCCCGTGAGATACCAGGGCGCCATCGTCGGCGTCGCCGCCTGCGTCTCGAAGCCGGGCTCGGACAGCAGGTTGTCGCCCTGCGTGTCGGGGGTGAGCGACGCGCGCAGGAGGAACGTGTTGTAGGGCGTCCACTGCGAGGTGATGAAGTACAGCTCCGTGGCGGTGTTGCCCCACGGGTGGATGAACCCGTTGTAGATGCCGGGGAAGGCGGCGCCGGTGGCCAGCAGCTTCTCCCCGCTCCACGGCCCCGTCGGCGTGCCCGCGTCGCGCAGGACGACGGCCTGCCGGTGCTCATTGAGGTACGTCATCAGGAAGCGGCCCAGCGCCGCGTTGTAGACGACGGACATTTCCCCCGCGATGCCGATGACCACGGGCCGCGCCGCCGCCTGCGACGTGGACCAGCCGTTGCCGTCCCAGTAGCGATACGCGTTGATGTCCAGCAGCGCGCCCTCCGGAACGCGCGCCAGATGCACGTTGCCGAAGCGGCCGTTGGGCGTGGCGAACAGATAGACGAACCCGCCGTTCTTCACCATCGCCGCCATCTGGAAGGGATTCGTCCAGGCAGCGTTGTTCGCCCAGCGGGCGGACGCGTGCTTCACCCAGTTCTGCCCGTTGTCGTCCGAGTACGCGATGCCCGCATAGTTGGTGATCCACTGCCCCGGATCCCCCCAGTGCCTGACGGACATGTAGTGGATGTAGTGCCGTGAGCCCACGGTGACGCCCGCCGTGGGGATGACGGTCATCTCGTCGTTGTCCACCTTGCGCGACGGGAGGATCTCCTTCGCGTGCCGCGTGCCGTCCTGCACCATCGTGGAGAACGTGAGCCCGTTGGACAGCGTGGCGTCCGCCGAGCGCGCCAGCACGTTGCTGCGCCACCCGCCGCCACACCCGCCGTTGCCGCACCAGCCCGCGCCGAAGGTGTCCCCGAACAGGACGAACACCTCACCGCCGCCCTTGTCCCAGACGATGCCCAGGTCCGTGCCGTACACCTCGTGGTTCGAGTGCGTCTGGTTCGGGTTCGGCAAGAGCTCCCCCGAGGGCGTCGCGCCTGTCACCCGCGCCACCTTCGTCACGTTCGTAGGCGTCACCGCCTCCGCCACCCCCGCGCCCCCCAACAGCCACACCGCCTGGACCACCACCGCCCGCTTCCACCTCGTCGTACGTCGCATGCCTGGAGCGCCCTTCCGTCCATGAATCTGGATTGATAGTAAAAACGGAAAAACCTTAGCGCCTTCCAACAGGGTGGCGGGATGGCCGCGCGCGTCCGGTGAATACGGAGGCCCTCCGCGACGTCGTCAGCCCACGCCCGGAACCTGTCGCCACGGGCCGTTGCGTATCCGCCGTGGGGGTCCTTCCGACCTGCGGGGAGCCGTGGACGCGTCATCCCCCTGGACAAACCCGGGAGCAGCTGAAAGCCAAGGTTCGAGTGCGCGTTCCTCCAGCAAATGCAGCCCTTTGCGAGGGACCTCGGGCATGGGGTGAGGCGTCCGCCCGCTTCCCTGCTGGCTCGACGCCTGGCGCCAATTGTCTCCCTGTTGATGCTTTGGTAAAGGTTGCCTTTGGGAGCGCTTGGGGCCTCTCCGTCGACAAGATGATGGGATTCACCGTTCAGCGCTGGGCCGCATGGGCCCCCGGCCTCGTAGACCCTGCTGCTTGGGAAACCTGGCTCGCGAAGCCCCACCCCCTCCCAGCCGAAGGCACGCCCGCGCTCGCGGAGATGCCCGCGATGATGCGCCGCCGCGTGGACCGGCTGGGCCGCATCGCCCTGCAGGCCACGTATCAGGCCCACGTGGACGCCCCTGAGGCGCCGGTGCTCTTCGCATCGCGGTACGGAGACCTGGGCCGCTCGTTGGAGCTGCTCACACAGTTGGCGCGCTCGGAGCCGCTGTCGCCCACGTCGTTCAGCCTGTCGGTGCACAACGCCATCGGCGCGCTCTACTCCATCGCTCGGAGGGACACGGCTTCGTATGGCGCCATCGCCGCGGGCGAGGAGACGGTGGAGGCCGCCTTCACGGAAGCGTGCGGCCTGCTGGCCGACGGCGTTCCCCGGGTGATGGTCGTCCTCTACGACGAGCCCGTGCCGGAGCCCTGGCAGCACTTCTCCGAATCCGTGAGGTTCCCGCACGCCTGGGCCTGCGTGCTTGCGGCCGACACGGGCGCGAACGCCATCCGTCTGGATTGCCACGCCGGGCTCCCGGGCACGGACGCACAGGAGCAGGACGAACTGCCGGTGGACCTGCGCGCGCTGCGCTTCCTGGTCTCCGGAGCGCGGCGGTGGGAGCACGCGGTGGGCGCACGGCGCTGGCGGTGGGAACGCCATGGTTGAGAAGCTCGACCGGCTCTGGCGCATCTTCGCCACCGGCCTGTCCTTCGCCACGTTCGGGCTGGGCGGGCTGGCGCTGCGCCTGCTCTACTTCCCGCTGCTCCAGTTGTTCGTGCGTGAGCCTGGCCGGCAGACGCGGCTCGCGCGGCTCGCGGTGCACCACTCGTTCCGCTTCTTCGTCGGCTACATGCGGTTTCTCGGCGTGCTGCGCTACGAGCTCCACGGGGTGGAGAAGCTGTCGCGCTCCGGGCTGCTCATCCTGTCCAACCACCCGACGCTCATCGACGTGGTGTTCCTCGTCTCGCTGGTCCCCAACGCGGACTGCGTGGTGAAGGCGAGCCTGGCCAACAACCCGTTCATGCGCGGGCCCATCCGGGCGACGCGCTACCTGTGCAACGACTCCGGGCCCGGGCTCGTCCAGGACTGCATCGCGTCCGTGAAGGCCGGCAACAACCTCATCATCTTCCCGGAGGGCACGCGCACGCCCGTGCACGGGCCCATGCAGTTGCAGCGCGGCGCCGCCAACATCGCGGTGCGCGGCCCCTGCGACATCACGCCCGTCACCATCCGCGTCGCGCCGCTGGGCCTCACCAAGGGCACGCCCTGGTGGAGGGTGCCGCCGAAACCCATGCACTTCATCATCCGCGTGGAGGACGACATCCCCGTCTCCTCCAAGGACGCGGATGCGGGCGACGCGGCGAAGGCCGCGCGCCACCTCACCACACGCCTTCACGACTACTTCTCCCGGGAGAACCAGGGCCATGCTGGAGCTTGAGCACGAAATCAAGCGTCTGGTCATCGAGACGCTGAACCTCGAGGACCTCAAACCGGACGACATCGATCCGGCCGCGCCGTTGTTTGTCGAAGGCCTGGGGCTGGACTCCATCGACGCCCTGGAGCTGGGGCTGGCGCTGCAGAAGTCCTATGGCGTCGTGCTGGCGAGCGACTCCAAGGAGAACCGCCGTCACTTCGCCAGCGTACGGGCGCTCGCGGACTTCGTCAGCACCCACCGCACCAAGTCCTGATCCTCTAAAAACCAAAGCGCGGAGCCACACCCCATGACCAAGCACGAATTGTTCGAGCGCCTGAGCGCCATCCTCCAGGAAACCTTCGACATCGAACCGTCGCGCATCGTCCCGGAGGCGCGGCTGCACGACGACCTGGACATCGACAGCATCGACGCCATCGACCTGCTGGTGCGCCTGAAGCCCGTCGCGGGCCAGCGCGTTCCGCCGGAAGTCTTCCGCTCCGTGCGCACGCTGCAGGACGTGGTGGACGCGCTGCACGGGCTGCTCGGCAGCGACTCCGCCGCGGCGTGAAACGCCTGCGTCCGGTGTTGTTGGGGCTGTTGAGCCTCGCGTATCCGCCGCTCGTCTATCTGGGCCTGGGCCACTTCGAGCCCCGCTGGATGGCGCTCCCCCTGGCGGGCATGGCGGTGGTGCGCGCGGTGGCCACCCGGGAGAAGATGTGGCTGGCGGCGGCCGTGGGAGCGCTGGTGCTCGCGGCGTCCAGCATGCTGGGCAACCACGCGCTGCCCCTGAAGCTCTACCCGGTGCTGGTGAACAGCGTGCTCTTCACCGTCTTCGCCACCAGCCTCGCCTATCCGCCCAGCGTCATCGAACGGCTGGCGCGCCTGAGGGAGAAGGACCTGCCCCCGTCCGGCGTCGCGTACACGCGCAAGGTGACGCAGGTGTGGTGCGGCTTCTTCGTGCTCAACGGAGGGCTCGCGCTCACCACCGCGCTCTGGGCGAGCGACGCCACCTGGGCGCTCTACAACGGCCTCATCGCCTACGGCCTCATGGGCCTGCTCTTCGCCGGCGAATGGGTGGTGCGGCAGCGGGTGCGCGCACGGCACGCCCATGGGTGAGCCGCTCGCGCTCGAACACCTCCTCGTCCACGGCCGTCCCGCCGGGCACCCCGTGGCCCGCCGCGAGGGACAGGTGCTGGACTTCGCCTCGCTCCGGACGAGGGCTGCCGGCTGGCATGCGGCCTTCGCGGCGCACGGGGGCCAGCGGTGCGCGCTCTTCCACGAGGACACCTTCGAGTTCGCCGCCGCGCTCCTGGGCGCGTGGCACGCGGGCGTGTGCATCTACCTGCCCGCCGACGCGCGACCCGCCACGCTGGACGCACTGCGCGCCCACGTGGACGGCTTCGCGGGCCGGGCTCCCGCGGACCAGACAGCGCTGACGCCCATCCCGGACGCGGAGGCCACGTTCCGGCCCCTGTCGCCGGACCTCGCCGCGCTGGTCGTCTACACGTCGGGCTCCAATGGGGAGCCCACCGCCATTGCCAAGCGCCTGTCGCAGCTCTCCAGCGAGGTGGTGACGCTGGGAGCGCTGTTCGATGAAGAAGCCGGGGACGCGCCCGTGCTCGCCACCGTGTCGCACCAGCACATCTACGGGCTGCTGTTCCGGGTGCTGTGGCCGCTGGCGTCGGGCCGGCCGTTCGACGCGCACGGGCTGCCCTACCCGGAGGACATCGTGGCCGCGCTGCGCCCGGAGCCCGCGCTGCTGGTGGCGAGCCCCGCGCACCTGAAGCGGCTGCCGGCGTCATTGGACTGGGCCTCCGTGCGAGGCCGCCTGCGCGGGCTGTTCTCGTCGGGCGGACCGCTCAGCCCCGAAGCGCTCCAGGCGTGCCGGGAGCTCTTGGGCCGGGCGCCGGTGGAGGTGTACGGCAGTTCGGAGACCGGGGGCGTCGCGTGGCGCAGACGGGACACCGATGATGCCGCGTCGTGGACGGTGATGCCCGGCGTGGAGGTGCGCGCGGGCTCCAGCTCCGATGACGAGGTCCTGACGGTCCGCTCGCCCCACCTGGACCTGCCCGAAGGCGCGTGGTTCACGACCGAGGACCGGGCGAGGGCGGTGCCCGGTGGCTTCGAGCTGCTGGGGCGGCGCGACCGGCTGCTCAAGCTGGAGGAGAAGCGCGTGTCGCTGAGCGCCATGGAGCGGGCGCTGGTGGAGGGCGGGCTCGTGCGGGAGGCGCGGGTGTTGCCGCTGGCGGACGGCCACCGGGTGACGCTGGCGGTGGTGGCGGTGCCGCAGGCGGCGGGCTGGAGGCTCCAGGAGGCGGGGGGCAGACGCTCCCTGAACCAGGCCCTGCGCGAGAAACTGGCCCCGCATTTCGAGTCCAGTGCCTTGCCGCGCCGGTTCCGATATCTGGAGGCCATGCCGGTCAACTCGCAGGGCAAATCCACGGAAGCGGCGCTCGCCGCCCTCTTCGACCCGAGGCGGCCCCCGTTCCAGGTGCTGGAGCGTGCACCGGAGCGCGTGCTGCTGTCGGTGGACGTGCAGGAGGGTTCGCCCTTCTTCGACGGGCACTTCCCCGGTACGCCCATCCTGCCCGGCGTCGTCCAGGTGGAGTGGGCGCTGCTCCTGGGCCGCGAGCACTTCGCGCTGCCGCCGGACTTCCTGCGGATGGAGACGCTGAAGTTCCAGCAGGTGATTCCGCCCGGCACGCAGTTGACGCTGGAGCTCACCTGGGCGGCGGAGTCCGGACGGCTGGGGTTCAAGTTGACGTCGGCCGCGGGCGCGCACGCCAGCGGTCGCATCGTGCTGGGTGGAGGGGTGGGATGAAGGTCTGCGCGGTGATTCCGGTCTACAACCACGGCGAGGCCGTGGGCGCGGTGGTGCACGCGGTGCGCTCTCACGGCCTGCCCTGCGTGCTGGTGGACGACGGCAGCGAGCCCGGCTGCGCGGCGGTGCTGGACGGACTGGCGCGCGAGGACAGCACCGGCGTGGAGGTGGTCCGCCTGCCCCAGAACGAGGGCAAGGGCGGCGCGATGATGGCGGGCCTGCGCGCGGCCCAGGCTCGCGGCTACAGCCACGCGTTGCAGATCGACGCGGACGGGCAGCACGACGCCCGCGACATCCCCCGCTTCCTCGCGCTGGCGAAGCAGAGCCCCGACACGCTGGTGTGTGGCACGCCCATCTACGACGAGTCCGTGCCCAAGGGCCGGCTGTACGGGCGCTATGCCACGCACATCTGGGTGTGGATCAACACGCTGTCGTTCACCATCCGCGATTCGATGTGCGGCTTCCGCGTCTATCCGCTGGCGCCCACCGTGGCGCTCATCGACTCGGTGCGGATCGGCAAGCGGATGGACTTCGACGTGGAGGTACTGGTGCGCCTGTTCTGGCGCGGCATGCGCATCCTCAACCAGCCCACCCACGTACGCTACCCCACCGACGGCATCTCCCACTTCGACGTGCTCTGGGACAACGTGCGCATCTCCGGCATGCACGCCCGGCTCTTCTTCGGAATGCTGCCGCGGCTGCCCATGCTTCTGTGGCGCAAGGTGGCGAAATGAAATCCCGCCACTGGGCGGAGATGGGAGAGACGACTTTCGTCGCCGGCATCTGGCTCCTGTACTGGATCCACAAGCTGCTGGGCCGCTGGCCCTTCCGCCTCTGCCTGTATCCGGTGGTGCTGGTGCACTGGCTGAGCCGTCCACTGCTCCGCCACTCCTCGCTCCAGTACCTGGAGCGGGTGGAGGCCGCGACGGGCGCGCTGGGCCACAAGCCGCACTGGCGCGACAGCGTGCGCCACACGCTGACGTTCGCGGAGACGATGCTGGACAAACTGCTCGCGGTCAGCGGGCGCTACCACTTCGAGCGCGTGCGCACCGAAGGCCGCGAGGAGTTCTATCAAGCGGCGAAGGCGGGCAAGGGCGGCATCATCGTCACCGCGCACATGGGCTGTCTGGAGTTGTGCCGCACCATGGCGGAGCGCAGAGGTGAGGTGAAGCTCAACATCCTGGTGCATACGCTGCACGCGGAGCAGTTCAACCGCCTGCTCAAGCGCCTCAACCCGGAGAACGACTTCCACCTGCTGGAAGTCACGGACATGGGCCCGGCCACCGCCGTCGCGCTGAACGAGCGTGTGGAGGCCGGCGAGTTCGTGGTCATCGCGGGCGATCGCATTCCGGTGAATTCCAGCCAGACCGTGCGCGTCGACTTCCTGGGACACCCCGCACCCTTTCCCGTGGGGCCCTACGTGCTGGCGGCGCTGCTCAAGTGTCCGCTCTACCTGCTGGGCTGCATCCATGAGGGCGACGGCTACACCATCCACTTCGAACGCCTCTCCGAGCGCATCGTCCTGCCGCGAGGCAGGCGCGAGGCCGCGCTCACGGAGTGCGCGCAGCAGTACGCAGGCCAGGTCACGGCGCTCCTCAAGCGCGCGCCCTACGACTGGTTCAACTTCTTTCCCTTCTGGGATCAGGTGAATGTCTCCGCGAAGCCCCCTACCTTCTGACCTCCCGGTGCGCTTCGACGGCGGTCGGCTGACCCTTGAAGACGTGGGGGCGCTGGCGCGGCGCGAACGCCCGGCCGAGCTGGGCACCGCGCCCGCCTTCCGTCAGCGCATCGCGAAGGGCGCCGCGTTCCTGGACCGGCTGCTGGCGGAGGACGGCGTCATCTACGGCGTCACCACCGGCTACGGCGACTCCGTGACGGTGTCCATCCCGCCCGCGCTCGTCGCGGAGCTGCCGCACCACCTCTACACGTACCACGGCATCGGCGCGGGCCGGTTCCTCACGCCCGAGGAGACGCGCGCGGTGCTGGCCACGCGGCTCGCCTCGCTGTGCCAGGGTTTCTCCGGCGTGGGCGAAGGACTGCTCACCCAGTTGGAGCTGCTGCTGAAGCACGACGTGCTGCCCATGATTCCCGCCGAGGGTTCGGTGGGCGCGAGCGGAGACTTGACGCCCCTGTCCTACGTGGCGGCGGTGCTCTGCGGCGAGCGCGACGTCTGGTATCGGGGCGAGCGCAGGCCCGCGGCGCAGGTGTTGGAATCGCTGGGCGTGAAGCCCCTCAAGCTGCGGCCGAAGGAGGGGCTGGCCATCATGAACGGCACCGCCGTGATGACCGCCCTGGCGTGTCTGGCGTGGGAGCGGGCGGAGTACCTGTCCCGGCTGGCCACGCGGCTGACCGCGTTCAACGTGCTGGCGAGCGCCGGCAACGCGCACCACTACGACGAGACGCTCTTCGCCGCCAAGCCGCACGCGGGCCAGCAGCGCGTGGCGGCCCGGCTGCGCGCGGACCTCGTCACCGACCGGCCGTCGCGCAACGAGCAGCGGCTTCAGGACCGGTATTCGCTCCGGTGCGCGCCGCACGTCATCGGCGTGCTGGAGGACGCGCTGCCCTTCTTCCGCACGCTCATCGAGAACGAGCTGAACAGCGCCAACGACAACCCGCTCATCGACCCCGACGGCGAGCGCGTGCTGCACGGCGGCCACTTCTACGGCGGCCACATCGCCTTCGCCATGGACAGCCTGAAGACGGCGGTGGCCAACGTGGCGGACCTGTTGGACCGTCAGCTCGCGCTGCTGGTGGACCCCCGCTACAACCATGGGCTGCCCGCCAACCTCTCCGCGGCCACGGGCCCACGGGCCGCCATCAACCACGGCCTCAAGGCGGCGCAGATCAGCGTCTCCGCGTGGACGGCGGAAGCGCTCAAGCAGACGATGCCCGCGTCCGTGTTCTCCCGCTCCACGGAGTGCCACAACCAGGACAAGGTCAGCATGGGCACCATCGCCGCGCGCGACTGCCTGCGTGTGCTGGAGCTGACCGAACAGGTGGTGGCGGCGATGCTCATCGCGGCCCGCCAGGGCGTCACCCTGCGGCAGCGCGTGGACGCGGACGCGAAGCCGGGCCCCGCGTTGGCGGCCATGCACGCGGACCTGGAAGCACGCATCCCCCTGCTGGTGGAGGACCGCGCCCTGGATGGCGAACTCCAGGGCCTGCTGAGCGCCCTGCGCCGTCGGGAGTGGAGGCTGCATGAAGCCTGACCTGAGCTGCGAAATCGAAATCGCTCCGCCGTTCCACGACCTCGACATGATGGAGATCGTCTGGCACGGCCACTACGTGAAGTACCTGGAGCTGGCGCGCTGCGCGCTGTTGCGCCGGTACGACTACGACTTTCCCCAGATGCGCGAGTCCGGCTACGGCTGGCCCGTGGTGGACATGCGGCTCAAGTACGTGTCCCCCATCTCCTACAAGCAGAAGATCATCGTGCGCGCCGAAATCACCGAATGGGAGAACCGGTTGCGCTTCGACTACGTGCTGCGCGACGCGGCCACCGGGCGCAAGGTGAACCAGGCCCACACCATCCAGGTGGCGGTGGCCCTGGCGACGGGGGAGATGCAGTTCGTCTGTCCGGAAGTCCTCTGGAACAAGCTGGGAGTGAGGCCGGAATGAAGACCCTGCTCGTGCTCACCTGCGCGCTCTTGTCCGTGAGCGCCCACGCGGGCGACCTCGTGAAGGACGTGCGCGCCCGGCTGGCGGATGCGCCGCTGGTGCGCGGCCAGTTCGAACAGAAGAAGACCGTGGCGGGCTTCAAGAAGCCGCTGGTGTCGAAAGGCGACTTCCTCCTCGCCCGCGACCAGGGCGTGCTGTGGAACACCCGCACGCCCTTCGCCTCCACGCTGACGCTCACGCGCAAGTCGCTGAGCGCCCAACAGGGCCAGGGCGGCGCGGCCTACCACCTGGACTCCACCAAGGAGCCGGCGCTGGCGGCGGTGAACGAGCTGCTCTTCGCGCTGCTCGCGGGCGACGTGTCCACGTTGCAGAAGCGCTTCAAGGTGGAGGGCGCGCTGGTGGGCACCACCGGCTGGCGGTTGGAGCTGACGCCCACGGACGCGGGGCTCGCGCGCGTCTTCAAGCACATCCAACTGGAGGGCGATGCCTACGTGCGCCAGGTGAAGATGGACGAGACGCGCGGAGACTCCAGCGTCATCCTCTTCGACCAGCTCACGCAGACGCCGCCGCCGGATGGCACGGAAGCCGAACGCCTTGGCAAATAAGCTGGCCATCCTCTGGGCCCTGGTGGTGCTCGCCGTGGGCGTGCACCAGGTGTCCTTCTGGCGCTCGGCCCACCTGGACACCGACGTGCTCGCGCTCCTGCCGGAGGACGAGCAGGCGCCGGAGGTGGACGCCGCCACGCGCAAGCTCGCGGACGAGGCCGGCCGGCAGGTGGTGCTGCTGGTGGGCGCGCAGGACTGGGCCTCCGCGCAGAAGGTCGCGGACGAGGCCACGCGCGTCTTGGAGCAGGCCTCCGACGTGCTGGAGCCCGCCGTGGTGGACACCTCCGCGCTGGAGCAGGCGGTGGACTTCTACCGGCCGTACCGGGACCGGCTGCTCACGCCTTCGCAGCGCCAGTGGCTCACGCGCGCGACGCCGGAGGAGCTGGGCGGCACGGCCCTGATGAAGCTGTACCAGCCCGCGGGCGCCCGCATGACGGACTGGAACGCGGATCCGCTGGGCCTGTGGCCGGACTGGTGGCAGGCCCGCGCGGCGGAGACCTCCGCGCGTCCTCGCGACGGTCGGCTGTGGCTGTCGGGCGAGGACCGCGAGTGGGTCCTCCTCACCTGGAAGAGCAAGGTCTCCGCGTTCGCGCTGGGCGACGGCTCCCGCGTCACGTCCGTGGTGGAGCAGGCCCGCGCCCGGGTGGAGGCCACCGTGCCCGGCGCCCGGCTGGTGGCCGCGGGCGTGCCGCTGTACGCGGAGGCCGCCGCCGCGCAGGCGAGCTGGGAGATGTCCACCATCGGCTTCGGCTCACTGGCGGCGGTGCTCCTCTTGGTGTGGCTCACCTTCCGCTCGCTGCGGCCCATCCTGCTCGTGGGCGTGTCGCTCACGCTGGGCTGCGCCGTGGCATTGACGGTGACAGCGCTCGTCTTCGACCGGGTGCACCTGCTCACGCTGGTGTTCGGCTCCAGCCTCGTGGGCGTGGCGGAGGACTACGGCTTCCACTACTTCGCCGCGCGTCAGGGCAAGGCCCCGTCCGAGCGCGGGCCGGTGATGCGCTCGCTCTTGCCGGGCATGGCGCTGGCGCTCGTCACCAGCGTGGTGGCGTACCTGGCGCTGGGCGTCGCGCCCTTCCCCGGCCTGCGGCAGATGGCGGTGTTCTCCGCCGCCGGCCTCACCGCCGCGTTCCTCACCGTGGTGTGCTGGTTCCCCTCGTTGGACAGGGGCGCGCTGCCCGTCACCGCCTTCTCCGAGCGCTTCTCCGCCTCCATCACCCGCTGGCCGCGCATCGCCTCCACGCGGGGCTGGTGGCTGACGGGCGCGGTGCTCACCGTGCTCGTGGCCGTGGGCCTCTGGAAGCTGAAGCCCCAGGACGACCTGCGCCAGTTGCAGGGCGCGCCCCCGAACCTCATCGCCGACCAGCGGGAACTGGGGCGGCTGCTGGGGCTGCCCAGCCCCGCGCAGTTCTTCCTGGTGGAGGGAGACAGCGACGAACAGGTGCTCGCCCGCGAGGCGACGTTGAAGCAGCACCTGGACGCGCTGGTCTCGGAGAAGGTGTTCGCGGGCTACCGCGCCGTGTCCGACTGGCTTCCCTCGCAGGCCCAGCAGCGCGAGGACGCGGCCCTGAGCGCCCGCGCCGAAGCGCAGGCCGTGGCCGCCGTCAGCGAATCCACCGGCGAGGCCCCCACGCGCGCCACGTTCGCCGAAGCACCGCTCACGCCATCACACTTCCTCTCCGGGCCGGTCGCCTCCGCCATCCGGCAGCAGTGGCTGGGGACGCTGGGTGCGCGGCAGTACAGCGTCCTCATGCTTCGCGGCCTCAATGATCCGAAGCAACTGCCGAAGCTGGAAGCGGTCGCGCACGGCCTGGAGGGCATCCGCTGGGTGGACAAGACGGCGGAGATCTCCGGGCTGCTCGGGCGCTACCGGCGCATCATGGGTGGGCTCATCGTCGCGGGTTATGTCGCGGTGCTGCTCACGCTGGTGGCCCGCTTCGGGCGACAGGCGTGGCGCGCGTGGCTGCCGTCCGTGCTGGGCACGCTCATCACGCTCGCCCTCTTCGGCTGGTCGGGGGCGCCCTTGCAGCTCTTCACCGTGCTGGGGCTGGTGCTGCTTTTGGGCATGGGCGTGGACTACGGCATCTTCCTCCTGGAGCATCCCGGTGACGGCTCCGCGTGGCTCGCGGTGGCCCTGGCCGGCGTGAGCACGCTCCTGTCCTTTGGCTTGCTGGGCCTGTCGGCCACGCCCGCCCTGCGCTCCTTCGGCCTCGCCATGCTCCTGGGCGAGGTCACCATCTGGATCCTCACCCCCTGCTTCCGACTTCCTCCTGGGAAAGCCACACATTGAAAACTGAATCGGCGGACATCCTCATCATTGGCGCGGGCCCCGCGGGCTCCGTCGCGGCGGGCCTCCTTCGCAAGCAGGGCCGTGACGTCCTCGTGTTGGAGCGTGAGCAGTTCCCCCGCTTCTCCATCGGCGAGAGCCTGCTGCCGCAGAGCATGGAGTACATCGAAGCGGCCGGCATGCTCCAGGACGTGGTGGAGGCGGGCTTCCAGTACAAGAACGGCGCGGCCTTCGTGCGCGGCGACAAGTACACGGACTTCGATTTCCGCGACAAGTTCACCCCTGGCTGGGGCACCACCTTCCAGGTGCAGCGCGCCCACTTCGACCACGTGCTCGCGAAAGGTGCCGAGCGCCAGGGCGCCACCGTGCGCTACCGCCACGAGGTCCTCTCCGTGGACACGAACGGTGAACAACCGGAGGTGACAGCGCGCGGTCCCGACGGTGAGACGTACCGCGTGCGCGCGCGCTTCCTCCTGGACGCGAGCGGCTTTGGCCGCGTGCTGCCGCGCCTCTTGAACCTGGAGACGCCGTCGAACTTCCCCAAGCGCGGCGCCCTCTTCACCCACGTCCAGGACCGCACGCCGCCGGGCAGCTTCGACCGGAACAAGATCCGCGTAACGGTGCACCCCGAACACGTGCACGTCTGGTACTGGACCATCCCCTTCTCCGACGGCCGCTGCTCGCTGGGGGTCGTCGCGAAGATGGAGTACCTGGAGCAGTACCAGGGCACGGACACCGAGCGGCTCCAGGCCATCGTGAAGGAGACGCCGTCGCTGTCGGACCTGCTGAAGGACGCGGTCTGGGACACGCCCGCGCGCAAGCTCACCGGCTACGCGGCCAACGTGAAGTCGCTGTGGGGCCCGGGCTTCGCGCTGCTGGGCAATGCGGGCGAGTTCCTCGACCCGGTGTTCTCCTCGGGCGTCACCATCGCGTTCAAGTCCGCGAGCCTCGCGGCCGACTGCATCCGCCGCGCGTATGCCGGGGAGACGGTGGACTGGGAGAAGGACTACGCGAAGCCGCTCAAGGCGGGCGTGGACACCTTCCGCACCTTCGTGGAGTCCTGGTACGAGGGCGGCTTCCAACAGGTCATCTTCCACCCGAACCCGTCCCCGGACGTGCGGCGGATGATCTCCGCCATCCTCGCCGGCTACGCGTGGGACACGAACAACCCCTACGTCGCGGAGAGCAAGCGGCGCCTCGGCGTGCTCGAGGCCGTGTGCGCCTAGCCCTCCCTGTCCTGCTCGTCGCGGGCCTCCTCGCCTGCACCACCACGCCCCGCCCGAAGCCCGCCGCTCCCGGCGAGCCGCTGCCAGAGCTGCGTCTGGCACCGGCCGCCCTGGGCACCACGGTGAGCCTGACGCAGCGGCTGGAATTCGCGCACGAGTCGGACCCGGGCGGCCCGCGTTCACTGGAGGCCCTGTTGGAGGTGGAGCCGGCGCTGATGCAACTGGCCGGCTTCGCCCTGGGGCAGCGGCTCATCACGCTGCGCTGGAACGGCACCACGCTGGACGAGGAGCGCGACCCGCGCCTGCCTGCCCAGTTCCAGTCCGCGCCGGTGCTCCGGGACGTGCAGCTCGTCTACTGGCCAGCCGACGCCGTGCGCTCCGCCCTTCCCCCTGGCTGGACGCTGGAGGATGGGCCGGGGCGACGCGCCCTGTCGAAGAACGGCAGGGAATGGGTGACGGTGCGCTACGATGGCGAGCCGCGCTGGGAAGGGCGCACACAGCTCACCAACCTCTCCGAGCACTACCGGCTCACCATCGAATCGCGCACCGCGGACGAGTGACTCTTTCCATGATGCCCCCCGTCTTCCTCCACCAGCTCGGCCTCGTCTGCGCCCTGGGCTCCGGGAAGCGCGAGGTGGCGCGCGCCCTGTTCGCGGCCACCCCCTCCGGCGTCGCATCCCACGAAGGGTACGCGGACCGCGCGCTGCACCTGGGCCTCGTCACCGCCCCGCTCCAGGCCCAGGACGCGCTGCCCGCGTCCTGGCACAGCCGCAACAACGCGCTCCTGCTGACGGCGCTCGCGCAAGTCCGTCCCGCCGTCGATGCGGCCATCGCCCGGTTCGGTCCGGAGCGCGTGGCCGTCGTCCTGGGCACCAGCACCTCCGGCATTGGAGAGAGCGAAGGCGCCATCGCCGGGCTGCTCGCCACGGGACACCTGCCCTCGACCTACCACCTGCGCCAGCAGGAGCTGGGCGCCCCCGCGAGCGCCCTGGCCCACGTGCTGGGCCTCGCCGGGCCCGCGTATGTCATCTCCACCGCGTGCTCCTCCAGCGCCAAGGCCCTGGCGAGCGCGGCGCGGCTGTTGCGCGCGGGCACCGTGGACGCGGTGCTGACGGGCGGCGTGGATTCGCTGTGCCGCTTCACCGTGGCGGGCTTCCGCGCGCTGGAGTCGGTGAGCGAGGAGCGCTGCAACCCGATGAGCGTCCACCGCCACGGCATCAACATCGGCGAGGCCGCGGCGCTGTTCCTGATGACGCGCGAGCCGGGGCCGGTGCGCCTGTCCGGCTGGGGCGAGTCCTCCGACGCGCACCACATCTCCGCGCCGGAGCCCGGGGGCCGGGGCGCCATCGCCGCCATCCGCGAAGCGCTCACGCGCGCGGGGCTCACGCCCGAAGGCGTGGACTACGTGAACCTGCACGGCACCGCGACGGAGCAGAACGACGCGATGGAGAGCCGCGCGGTGCACGCGCTGCTGGGCCCGGACGTGAAGGCCAGCTCCACCAAGCCGCTCACCGGCCACACGCTGGGGGCCGCGGGCGCGCTGGAGGCGGCCTTCGCGTGGCTCACGCTCACGGACAACCCTGAGGGACGTCTGCCCGCGCACTTCTGGGATGGGGCGGCGGACCCGGCCCTTCCCGCGCTGTCGCTGGTGAAGCCGGGCGAGGCGCTGGGGCGGCCGGTGCGCGCGGTGCTGAGCAACTCGTTCGCCTTCGGGGGCAGCAACGCCGCCCTCGTGCTGGAGCGCGCGTGATGCGCACCCCCATCGACCTGCCCATCGCGGACCTGGTGCCCCATGGCGGGCGCATGCGGCTGCTCGACCGCGCGCTGGAAGGCGACGCGGAGACGCTGCTCGCGGAGGTCACCGTGCGCGAGGACAGCCTCTTCTTCGTGGACGGCGCCGTGGGCGGCTGGGTGGGCATCGAATACATGGCGCAGGCCGTGGCCGCGTGGGCCGGCTGGCATGCGCGGCTGCGCGGAGAAGTCCCGAAGGTGGGCTTCCTGCTGGGCACCCGCCGCTATGAATGCCAGAGACCCCGCTTCACGCTGGGGGAGTGCCTGCGCATCGAGGTCCACCGGCAGTTCTCCGCGGACAACGGGCTGGGCCAGTTCGACTGCACCATCACCCTCGGGACGCAGACGGTGGCCACGGCGGCGCTGACGGTGTTCGAGCCTCAAGCCGGGCACGACGTGAAGAGGAGCAACACGGATGGGTGACAAGACGGTGCTGGTGACGGGCTCAAGCCGGGGCATCGGCCGCGCCATCGCGCTGCGCCTCGCACGCGACGGCTTCGACGTGGTGGTGCACTGCCGCAGCCGGCGCGAGGAAGCGGACGCCGTGGCGGCGCTGGTGCGGGACGCGGGACGCGAAGCGCGCGTGCTCCAGTTCGACGTGTCGGACCGGGCCGCGACGCAGGCCGCGCTGCTCGCGGATGTGGAAGCCCATGGCTGCTACTACGGCGTGGTGTGCAACGCGGGCATCGCGCGCGACAACGCCTTCCCGTCCATGACGGCGGAGGAGTGGGACAGCGTCATCCACACCAACCTGGACGCCTTCTACAACGTGCTCAACCCGCTCACGATGCCGCTGGTGCGCCGCCGCAAGCCGGGCCGCATCGTCACGCTGGCGTCGGTGTCCGGCATCATGGGCAACCGCGGCCAGGTGAACTACAGCGCCGCGAAGGCGGGCATCATCGGCGCGACGAAGGCGCTGGCGGTGGAACTGGCCAAGCGGGACATCACCGTCAACTGCGTGGCCCCGGGCCTCATCGACACGGAGATGGTGGACTCGCGGATATTGGAAGAGGCGCTGAAGATCATCCCCGCGCGCCGGGTGGGGAGACCGGAGGAGGTCGCCGCCGCGGTGAGCTTCCTCATGGCCGAGGACGCCGGCTACATCACGCGTCAGGTGATTTCCGTGAACGGGGGGATGGTCGGATGAAGCGCGTGGTGGTCACCGGCGTGGGTGCCCTGAGTCCCCTGGGGCACGACTGGACAACGGTGGAGGCGCGGCTGCGCGCCCGGAAGAACGCCGTCCAGGTGATGGAGTCCTGGAAGCAATACGAAGGCCTGCACACGCGGCTGGGGGCTCCCGCCGCACCGTTCGAGCTGCCGTCGTCCACGTATTCGCGCAAGACGACGCGCACCATGGGCCGCGTGGCGCTGATGGCGACGCGGGCCAGCGAGCTGGCGCTCCTGGACGCGGGCCTCCTGGGCAACCCGCTGGTGAAGAGCGGGCGGATGGGCATCGCCTACGGCTCCTCCGCGGGGACGCCGGAGAACATGGGCGACTTCGGCAAGATGATCACCCACAAGACGACGGAGGGCATCACCGCGACGACGTACCTGCGGATGATGTCCCATACGGCGGCGGTGAACATCGGCGTCTTCTTCGGCATCACCGGACGCATCATCACGACCTCCAGCGCATGCACCTCCGGCAGCCAGGGCATCGGCTATGCGTACGAGGCCATCAAGCTGGGCCGTCAGGTGGCGATGCTCGCGGGCGGCGCGGAGGAGCTGGACGCCACCGGGGCCGCCGTCTTCGACACGCTCTTCGCCACCAGCACGAAGCACAACGAAGCGCCCCACCAGTCCCCCCGCCCCTTCCACGCCGAGCGCGACGGGCTGGTGCTGGGCGAAGGTGCGTGCACGCTGGTGCTGGAGGACCTGGAGCACGCCCGGGCGCGCGGCGCGACCATCCACGCGGAGGTGCTGGGGTACGGCACCAACAGCGACGGCCGCCACGTCACCCAGCCCAACGCGGACACCATGGCGCAGGCGATGCGGCTGGCGCTGGAGGACGCGGACGTGCCGGCCTCCGCCATCCCGTACGTCAACGCGCACGGCACCGCGACGGACACCGGGGACGTGGCGGAGAGCGCGGCCACGCTGGCGGTGTTCGGGGAGAAGGTCGCCCTGTCGTCACTCAAGAGCTACATGGGCCACACGCTGGGGGCCTGCGGCGCGCTGGAGGCGTGGATGAGCATCCAGATGATGCGCTCCAACTGGTTCGCGCCCACGCTGCACCTGGACACCGCGACGGTGGATCCGAAGTGCGCGCCCCTGGACTACGTCACGGGCGACGGACGCGCCCTGGAGACGGACCTGGTGATGAGCAACAACTTCGCCTTCGGCGGCATCAACACGTCGCTCATCTTCCGCCGCTGGCTGTGAAATCTGGGCGGGCGCGGCCTTCCTACTTCCGCGCCGGCACCTCGATGCGGCAGACGCTTCCCGGGGCCAGCGAGTTCGCATCCATCCACGCCGCCAGCTCGCGGTCGACGCGCTCGGCGGACGCCGCGTCGAAGCGGCGGGCGTCGTGGAGCTTCCAGCCCCGGGGCGCGTTGCCCGAATACCCGTTCACCGTGGGCACGCCGCGCGTGACGGAAGCCCACACACCGTCGAGCTGGTACTTCCACCCCTCATCGCCCCCGGACGTGGGCGCGTAGAAGAAGCTCTGGCACTCCTGCCCCACGCGAGAGGCCACCGCGTCCACGTCCGCGCGGGACTCGAACCGGTCATAGGTGGAAATGCTCAGGCCCTGCTCCAGCAGGCACAGCGCGCCCAGTCCCGCCGCCAGCGCCATGCGCCCCTGCTGGACCTGCCGCTGGAGGAACAGGGCCAGCCCCACGCTCGCGGGAATGAGCATCCACACGCCAACGCGCGCCAGGGCCCGGATGGCCGCCGCGCCGGGCACGGCCTTGAAGACGAGCCGCCAGGGGACGAGGCCCCCCGGATAGAACGAGACGAGCAGCACGGTGACGATCCACATCACGAGCAGCATCCTCACCGCCGGCCGTGCACGGCCCTGCCACAGCCCCACCACCGCCAGGACGGTCGTCACGAAGCCCATGCCCAACTGGTGTTCCCAACCCAATGGCAGACGCTGGAAGCGGCGGAAGTCATTCGTCCAGCCATACAGCCAGCTCTTCGGGCCCACGTAGAACCAGCTCCAGACGCGGGGCACCATGGGGGTGACTTCGGCGAAGTCGCGCAGCCCCACCGTGCCAATGGCCTGACGCGAGTGCAGCACGAGGGGCGCCAGCAGCGCCAGGCCCACGACACCAAAGGCCGCGAGCGCCGGAAGGTGGCGACGCAGGGACGCGAAGAGGGTGCGGCGCGTGTCCCCGAAGTCGAGCGCGAGCAGGAAGCCGAGCAGCAGGAAGAAGAAGAGGAACCAACCCCAGTAGAAGCCCGCGTAGAGCTGGGCCACGAAGGAGCCCACGAGCAGCGCGGACCACGCCACCCCGCGCCGCCGGTCCGTCTCCGGCCGGAGCAACACCAGCACCGCGCCCAGGGCGAGCAGCGTGAAGAACTGGCCGGTGAGCTGCGGATGGTTGAGCTGGTTGATGCGCGGCGCGCCCGCCGTGAAGAGCACCGCCCCCACCACCGCCGGCCCCGCGCGCAGGCCCAACCCGCGCATGAGCAGCCACACCGCCGCGGCGTAGTTGAGCGCGGACATCGTGAGGCTCCACGCCTGCCAGGACATGTCCTCGCTCAAGCCCAGCAGCCGCCACAGCCAGTAGAAGGGCGCCACACCCAGCAGCACGTCCGAGTAGGCGGCGACGTTGGGCTCGGGGTGGAACATGGGCGGGTCCCAGAAGCGCGCATGGAGCGCGTCCCCGGAGATGAACCGCCACCCGTGCTCCAGCACGTAGTGGTTGAAGCGCACGTCACCCTCATCCCCCTGGACCAGGCGGAAGCCCGACAACAGGACGGGGTGGTGCGCGAGCAGCAACGCCAGCACGCCGCCCGCGAGGGCGAAAAAGATGAAGCGGGTGCGTTCCGAGACACCGGTTTGCATGGGCAGCGGGAGCGTTAACACACCGGGTGCGTCCCCTGGAACCGGCGTGGCGCCCCCGGCGGCAAGCGTGCGTGTCGTTCCCGCGCGACTGCGCCACAGGGTGACAGGCCTCAAGACGACCGCTGTGGCGGTGACGGGAAAGCCCGGCTGGGGCGCCGCGTCACCCGCTCCCACCCGCGCCCCCGGGGATTGCCCATGAAGCCCGGGATGAAACCGCCGTTTGCGCTGTTGGCGGCGCGCCCCCGTGCGCCAGAGTGCGCCAGCCCGTTGGGGCCCTTCCAGGAGCTTTCATGACGTCCCGTTCCAGACCGCCCTTTGGCGCCGCGCGCATGACGTTTGGCGTCTGTGCGTCCGCGCTCATCACCGCCTGCGCCTCCTCCGCGCCCGCCGAGAAGCCCGTGACGCCGCCCGCGGAGGCCGCCGCCGCGCCGACCCCGCCCCCCGCCCCTCCCAAGCCGGTGTACGGCACCTTCGGCATCGACACGCCGGGCATGGACACGGCCGTGGCGCCGGGCGACGACTTCTACCGCTACGTCAACGGCAAGTGGCAGGACACGACGGAGATCCCCGCCGACCGCTCCTCGATGGGCATGTTCACCCGGCTGGCCGAAGAGGCCTCGAAGCAGACGCGCGAGCTGCTGGAGACCGCCGCGAAGTCAGACGCCGCCCCGGGCAGCGAGGATCGCAAGCTGGGTGACTACTTCGCGAGCTTCATGGACGAGGCGGGCATCGAGGCCCGGGGCATCACCCCGCTGAAGCCGGAGCTGGAGCGCATCACGGCGGTCGCTACCCGCAAGGACCTGTCCACGCTCCTGGGCACCACCCTGCGCGCGGACGTGGACGCGCTCAACACCGGGCAGACCACCACCGAACGCCTCTTCGGATTCTGGGTGGCGGAGGACCTGAACGAGCCTTCCCGCTACGCCGCGTACCTGCTCCAGGGCGGCCTGGGACTGCCGGACCGCGACTTCTATCTGGTGGACTCGCCGCGCTTCAAGGAGGTGCGGGAGAAGTACCAGCAGCACATCGCCGTGCAGTTGAAGAACGCGGGCATCGCCGACAGCGACGCGAAGGCCCGCGCCATCTACGCGTTGGAGAAGAAGATCGCCAAGGCCCACTGGTCCGCCCAGGACACGCAGGACGTGGCCAAGGTGAACAACTCCTGGAAGCAGGCGGACTTCGCGAGCAAGGCCCCCGGCATGGACTGGGCCGCGTGGTTCGCCAGCGCGGGGCTTGCCCAGCAGGAGGCATTCATCGTCTGGCAGCCGAGCGCGCTGAGCGGCATCTCCCGCCTCGTGGGCAGCGAGCCCCTCCAGACGTGGAAGGACTACCTGACCTTCCACGCCATCGCGCGCAAGACGTCCGTGCTGCCCAAGGCGTTCGTCGACGCGGGCTTCGAGTTCAACGGCAAGACGCTCTCCGGCGCGCAGCAACTGCGTGAGCGCTGGAAGCGCGGCGTGGAATCCACCAACCACGCCATGGGCGAGGCCGTGGGCAAGCGTTACGTGGAGAAGCACTTCCCGCCCCAGGCCAAGGCCGAGGCGGACGTCATGGTCCGCAACATCCTGGCCGCGCTGGGCCGCCACATCGAAGCGCTGGAGTGGATGTCGCCGGAGACCAAGGCGCGGGCCCAGGAGAAGCTGGGCACGGTGCAGGTGGGCATTGGCCACCCGGACACCTGGCGCGACTACTCCGCGCTGGAGATCATCAAGGGTGACGCCTTCGGCAACGCCGAGCGCGCGGACCTCTTCGAGTACCACCGCAACGTCGCCAAGCTGGGCAAGCCCGTGGACCGCAAGGAATGGTTCATGACGCCGCAGGAGGTCAACGCGCTCAACTCGCCGCAGCAGAACTCCATCATCTTCCCGGCCTCCATCCTCCAGGCCCCCTTCTTCGATCCGAACGCCGACCCGGCCGTGAACTACGGCGGCATCGGTGCCGTCATCGGCCACGAAATCATCCACAGCTTCGACGACGTGGGCGCGCAGTTCGACGCGAAGGGGAAGCTGGCTAACTGGTGGACGCCCAAGGACCTGCAGCGGTTCAAGGCCGCGGGCAAGGCGCTCGCCGCCCAGTACAACGCCTACCGCCCGCTGCCCGACATGACGGTGAATGGGGAGCTGACCCTGGGCGAGAACATCGCCGACGTGGCCGGTGTCTCCATCTCCCATGACGCCTACGTGATGTCGCTGGGAGACAAGCCCGCGGTCACGAAGGACGGCTTCACCGGCGAGCAGCGCTTCTTCCTCGGCTTCGCCCAGGTGTGGCGCAACAAGTTCCGTGAACCGCTGCTGCGCCGCCTGCTGGTGACGGACGGCCATTCCCCCGGCCCGTACCGCACCGCCACCGTGCGCAACGTGGACGCGTGGTACCAGGCGTTCGACGTGAAGCCCGGCCAGGGCCTCTTCCTCACGCCCGAGCAGCGCGTGAAGGTCTGGTAGTCATTGCCTGCACCGGGCGCACGAATGCAGTGCGCCCGGTGCGCGACGCTACGCCGGTCCGCCCGTGACGAGCGCCAGCGAGAAGCCGTCATGGCCCTTGCTGCCCACCGTCTGCACGGCGGTGGCGCTCACGCGGGGTTCTGCGGCCACGGCCTCGTAGAAGCGGCGCATGCCCTGGACGTTCGCGTCGGTGCTCGCCGCGTCGATGATGCCGCCCTTGCGCACGACGTTGTCCGTGAGGATGACGCTGCCCTGGCGCGACAGCTTGAGCGCCCACGCGAAGTACTCCGCCGTGTTCACCTTGTCCGCGTCGATGAACGTCAGGTCGAACGGCGCCTGCCCCTCCTTCGCCAGTTGGGGCAGCGTCTCCAGGGCAGGGCCCACCCGCACCTCCACCACGTCGGACAGGCCCGCGCGGGCGAAGTTCTCCCGGGCCACCTCCGCGTGCTTCGGCACCGCCTCCAGCGTGATGATGCGGCCCCCGGGCGGCAGCGCCCGCGCGAGCCACAGGGTGCTGTAGCCCCCCAGCGTGCCCACCTCCAGGATGCGGCGCGCGCCGTGAATCTGGGCCAGGAGCATCAGCAACTTCCCCTGGTTGGGCGCCACGTTGATGGCCGGCAGCCCCGCCTGCGCGCTCGACTCCAGCGCGGCCTCCAGCAGGGCGTCCGGTGCCACCAGGTGGTCGGTGATGTAGCGGTCGACGGCGGTCCACTGCTCCTGGCTCATGCGTCCTCCTCCGTGGAATTTCGACCTTCTCTAACGCCCGGCTTCCTCCCAGGTGCACCCGGAAAACAAATGCAACGAAACTTAAAATAGGGACAGGCGACAATGTGGGAGTCAGTGGCCGCTCCGCATCCCCCCACGGAGGAACACCATGGAAATCAACCGCAAGTCGCCCGCTTCCGTCGCCCCCACTGCCCGTACCGGTGAGACCTCCCGCGCGGAAGCCCCGAAGGCCAAGCCCCTCACGGTGCGTGACGGCTTCGAGACCCGGGGTGCGCGCCCCACCAACTTCGTGGACCGCCCCACGGGCCGTCCTTCGGCCCCGGCGGGCGGCCTGCCGGCGTCGGCCTTCGCCTTCGGTTCGTCCAACGTCGCGGTGAAGCCGGACGCGAACAAGGTCATCGACGCGAAGAAGGTGGACCCGTCGCAGCCGAAGCCCAAGCCGTCGGGCGATCCGGTCATCGCGGTCATCGACGGTGGCGTGGACTTCAAGCACACGGACCTGGACGACGCGATGTGGACGAACCCCGGCGAAATCGACGGGGACGGCATCGACAACGACGGCAACGGCGTCAAGGACGACATCCACGGCTTCAACGTGGGCACCGGCGAAGGCGACCCGTTCAAGGGTGAGGGCACGGACCACGGCACGCACGTGGCGGGCATCATCGCGGCCGAGGACAACGGCGAGGGCAACACCGGCATCGCGGCCGGCAAGGCGAAGATCCTGAGCGTGGGCGGCCTGTACGACGGCGCCGACCTGCTCACCAACTTCGAGCGCTCGGTGGACTACCTGGTGAATCTCAAGACGGAGCAGGGCGTGAACATCCGCGCCGCCAACGCGAGCTTCGGCAACACGTACCGCTCCCCCGCGGACCAGGCGCGCTGGACCGCGGCGGTGCAGAAGCTGGCGGACGCGGACATCCTGCTGGTCGCGGCCACGGCGAACGGCAACGGCAGCAACATGAACAACGTGGCGGACATGCCCGCCAACATCGACCTGCCCAACGTCATCACCATCGCGTCGATGGACAAGAACAACGACAAGCTGGCGCGCTTCTCGTCGCACGGCGACAAGGTCGTGGACCTGGCCGCGGTGGGCGAGGACGTGCTCAGCACCGTGCCGGGCAACAAGTGGGAGGAGATGAGCGGCACCTCCATGGCGACGCCGACGGTGGCCGCCACCGCCGCGCGCATGTTCGCTGAGAACCCGGACCTGACGGCCGTGCAGGTGCGCGACCTGCTCCTCAAGACGGTGGAGCTGGATCCGGACCTCAAGGGCAAGGTCATCACCGGCGGCAAGCTGGACATCGACGCCGCCATCCAGGCCGCGAAGGACACCGTCGTCGCGAAGCCCGAGCAGCCCGCCGTCGCCGCGCGCTAGTCAGAACTTGGCGCCATGAGTTCCGGGCCGGGTGCGCTTCGAGCGTGCCCGGCCCGTTGTCTTTTCACGGCGTGAAGCGCGCCGCGTTGGCGAGCACGGTTCCTGCGCACCGGCCCGCGAGGCTAGGGTTGGCGTGAAACCTTCCGCCTCCTTTCGTGGAAACCCCATGCGCGCGCCTCCCGTCCTACGCCTCCTCGTGCTCTCCGCCTCCCTGTCCGCCCTGCCCTCCTGGGCCGTGGAGGACTGCTCTTTCAAGGGCCAATCCATCAACCTGGACAACGGCAACTCGACCGCGAAGCTCACCGGCACCGTGCGCTGCGTGGACCGGGACACAAAGAAGGAGACGCACACCGTCTCATACCGCGACGGCAAGAAGGACGGCTGGGAGGTGCGCCGCTGGTCCGACGGCCGGGCCGTGGAACAGGAGTACAAGGCCGACAAGCGACACGGCGGCTTCAAGCGCTTCGAAGACGGCCGGCTGGTGGAGACCTCCACCTACGCCGACGACAACGAGCGCGGCGAAGGCCAGCGCTACCACCCCAACGGCAAGCTGTCCCGGCGCTTCGACCGGCAGCCGGAAGACGCGAAGAGCACCTACGCGGACTACGACGAGACTGGGCGGTTGAATGAAGCCGGCTGTGGCCTCCAGTCCTCGCGCGAGGCGGGCATCAAGGACTGCGTCTGGAAGGGCACCTCCCCGCTCGTGTTCTTCCACGCGAACGGCCAGAAGCGCTCCGTCATCCCCCTGAAGAACGGCCTGCGCGAAGGCGTGACGGAGTCGTTCGACGCCCAGGGCCAGCGCACCAGCACCACCGCCTACGCCGCGGGCCTGCGCGACGGGCTGAACACCGAGTACTCCAGCGGGACCCCTCGCCGCTCGACGACGTACGCCAAGGGGCAGATGGAGGGCGACGAGACGGAGTACTTCAAGGACGGCTCCAAGAAGCTCGTCACCACCTGGAAGGACCGCAAGAAGCTCAAGCGCGTGGAGTTCTTCCAGAACGGCGAGCGCAAGAGCGAGTTCGTCGTCACCGGCGAGCGCGCGGTGGACTCCCAGTTCAACGACGACGGCTCGCTGAGCCAGCGACAGGCCCAGGCCCTGGATGAAGGCAAGTATCGCTTCGAGCCCGACGGTGTGACGGAGTCCTTCTTCCCTGACGGTGGCGTGCAGTCGCGCGAGCACTACGTCCAGGGCCGGTCCGAAGGCCAGCGCCAGGTCTGGGCCGAGAACGGCGTCCTCGTGGAGGACTCGCAGTGGGCGAAGGACCGCGTCACGGCGCGCAAGCGCTGGAACCCGGACGGCGGACTCGTGGAGGACGACACCTTCTACGAGGACGGCTCGCGCAAGAAGAAGCCCTGAGCCAGCCCGCTCCCCACGTCGCCTTGACGGATGATGGTCGAAATATTACGAATATCATCCAACATGACCCAGAAGACGGAACAGAAGCAGAAGTCGCACGACGCCATCCTCGCGTCCGCCGCCACGTTGCTGTTGGAGCGGGGCATCCAGGCCAGCTCCATCATGGACGTGATGAAGGGGGCGGGGCTCACGGTGGGGGGCTTCTACGGGCACTTCGAGTCGAAGGAGCATCTGTTCACGGAGACCCTTCGGGGCACCGCCCGCGCGGTGTGGAACAAGCTCTTGCACAAGGCGAAGGAGGACGCGCCCGACGCGCCCGCGCTGAAGGTGCTGGAGCGCTACCTGTCGCGCAAGCACCGCGACGCCGTCACGCCCACCTGTCCCCTGCCCAGCATCACCGCCGACGTGGCGCGCTCTGGAGAGCCCTACCGGGGCGCGCTGGAGTCGGAGCTTCAGCAGTTCGTCCAGTCGTTCGCGGAGCTGCTGGGCCCCAACGCGCGCCACCGCGAGAAGGCCCTGGCGGCCGTCGCGCTCATGTACGGCGCCCTGTCGCTGTCGCGCGCCATCCAGGGCACGAAGCTGTCGGATGACTTCCTGGAGGCCGCGAAGAAGTGGGGCGCGCAGTGGGTGGCGAAGGAGGACGCATGAGCGCCGTGGCCGCCCTCCCCTCCCCGGCGGTGCCCGCCACTCCCGCCCCGAAGGAGCGCCGCCGCACGCCGCTGCTCATGAGCTCACTGGCGGTGGGCGCGGGGCTGCTCGCGGGTGGGTGGTGGCTCCTGCACCGGGGGCAGCAGACGACGGACGATGCCCAGGCCGAAGGCCGGGTGATGAACGTGGCCTCGCGCGTGGCGGGCCAGGTGCGCCGCGTGCCCGTGATGGACAACCAGCGCGTGGAGGCGGGCCAGGTGCTGGTGGAGCTGGATCCGGAGGACTTCGCCGCCCGGCTCGCCGCGGCCCGCGCGGACCTGCTCGCCGCGAGAGCTTCCGCCGACAACGCGAAGGCGGCCCTGGCCCTCACCGAACGGACCGCGCCCGCGTCGCTCGCCCAGGCGGAGGGCAGCCTCACCTCCGCCACCTCCACGCTGGAGTCCGCGAAGGCCGCCATCGCGCAGGCGGACGCGGAGGTCGCCGCCGCGGTGTCACGCCAGCTCTTCGCGGCCACGAACCTGCGCCGCGCGCGGACGCTCTTCGAACAGAAGGCCCTGGCCCAGGCGGACGTGGACCTGCGGCAGACGGAGCTCGACGCGGCGGACGCGCAGTTGGAGCAGGCGCGGGCCCGGCGGGTTTCCGCGGACGCCCATGTGGCGGGCTCGCACGGAGGCGTGACGCTGGCGAAGGGACGTCTGAGCGCGGCCCAGACGACCGGCGAACAGTTGGCCGCGGCGCGCGCCGTGCTCGCCCTGGCGGAGGCGCGGGTGCAGCAGGCGGAGGCCGCCGTGCGGCTTTCGGAGCTGAACCTCTCCTACGCCACGGTGCGCGCCGCGCGGTCCGGCGTGGTGTCGCGCCGCTCCGTCGAGGAAGGCCAGACAGTGAGCCCGGAGCGGTCGCTGATGGCCATCGTCCCGCGCGATGACGTCTGGGTGGTGGCGAACTTCAAGGAGGACCAGTTGGAGCGCGTGCGGCCCGGCCAGCGGGCGCGGGTGCGCTTCGACATGTACGGGCGGCGCGACTTCCCGGGCCACGTGGAGAGCCTGTCCCACGGCACCGGTTCCCGCTTCGCGCTGCTGCCGCCAGACAACGCCAGCGGCAACTTCGTGAAGGTCGTGCAGCGGGTGCCGGTGCTCATCCGCCTGGACGGCGCCCTGGACGTGGAGCTGCGCCCGGGCATGAGCGCCGAGGCCACCGTCTACACGGACGCGCCATGAGCGCGGCCACGGCCACCGCCGGCGAGGAAGCCACGCTGCTGACGGGCAACAAGACGCTCATCACGATGGGCGCCATGTTCGCCGGGCTGATGGCCTTCCTGGACATCTCCATCGTCAACGTGGGGCTCAACGACATCCGCGCGAGCTTCGGCACCCCGTTGGATCAGATCGCCTGGGTGTCCACCGCGTACGCGATGGCGAACATCACCATCATCCCGCTGTCTGGCTGGCTGCTGAAGCGCTTCGGCTTCCGGCGCTACTACACCGCGTCCATCCTCATATTCACCGCCGCGAGCGTGCTGTGCGGCCTGGCGTGGGACCTGCCGTCGCTGGTGCTGTTCCGCGTGCTCCAGGGCCTGGGCGGCGGCGCCATCATCCCCACGTCCCAGAGCGTGCTGTTCTCCCGCTACCCGGAGCGCCAGCACGGCATGGCGGGCGCGCTGTTCGGCATGGGCGCCATCACCGGGCCGCTCCTGGGCCCCACGCTGGGCGGCTACCTCATCGACCTGTCGTCCTGGCACTGGATCTTCCTCATCAACGTCCCCTTCGGCCTCTTCTCCGCCTGGGTCGCGTGGAAGCACCTGAAGCAGCCCGGCTTCACGCCGGAGCGCGCGCCGGTGGACCGCTTCGGCATCGCGCTGCTCGCGGTGGGCATGGTGTCCATGCAGTACGTGCTGGAGGAGGGCAACCGCGAGGGCTGGTTTGAAAGCGCCACCATCACCGTGCTCGCCTGCGTGGCGGTCATCAGCCTGGTGGGGTTCGTGAGCCACGAATTGGAGACACGCCACCCGGTGGTGGAGCTGCGCATCTTCCTCAACCGGGCCTATGCCGCGGCGACCGGGCTCAACTTCCTCATCGGGACGGCCATCTTCGCGGGGTCCCTGCTCCTGTCGCTCTACTGCGGCACGGTGATGCACTACCGGGCGCTCGACATCGGGAAGGTGTTCCTCTTCGGCAGTTGGATCCAACTGCTCATCTTCCCGCTGGCCGGGCGGCTGGTGACTCGCGTGGATCCGCGCAAGCTGCTGGTGGTGGCCAACGTCGGCATCTTCACCAGCCTGTGGCTCAACGCCCACCTGACGGCCCAGGCGGACATGACCACCCTGGTGACGCCGCTGTTCATCCGGGCGGTGGGAACGGGCTTCGGCTTCGTCCCGCTCACCTTCCTCGCCGTCACCGCGCTGCCCGCCTCCCAGCGTCCGGGCGGCACCGCGCTCTTCAGCCTCACCCGCGAGCTGGGGGCCTCCATCGGCACCGCGTGGATGAGCACCCTCCTGGACCGGGAGTCTCACCGCGCCTACGCGGCCATCACCCAGCACGTGGACGCCTACAACCCGTGGGTCCAGGAGCAGCTGTCCCTGATGCGAGCGGGCCCGGGCAACCGGCTCTTCGCGCCCGACGCCGCCGCGCTCACGGTGCTGCAACACCGCATCAGCGAACAGGCGCTGGTGATGGCCTTCAACAGCGGCTTCCTGTTCCTGGCCCTCACCTTCCTGGCCGCGTCGGTGCTCATCGTCTTCATGAAAAAGCCCGGTCCGTCACCGGACCGGGCTTCACTTGACGGGGCTCACTGAGCCGACTTCATCAGTCGCGCTGGATGGCGCCCTTCGGGACCAGGATGACGACTTCCTTGCAGTCCGAGTAGATGATGGACGGCATGTCCTTGTAGTTGTGCGTCGTCTTGCCGCCGTTGCGCACGATGCCCATGTCGTTGCCCTTCGAGCCGCCGCTGTAGTCCCAACCGTGGCGCGACTGGAAGATGATGGCGCCGTCCGGGACCTTGCCTTCCGCGACGAGCTTCTTGTACTGGTCCGCGGTCACCACGTTCGCGGTGGCGTTGCCGTACGGGCTCTTGATGGTCTGCTGACGCGCGCCGGGGAACGGGATGGAGTCCCAGCCCTTACGCAGCATCTGCGCCATGCCGCCGCGCGGGTTGTTCGGGTCGTTGCCCGTCGCCGCGGGGGTGTTCGGGATGCCCAGGCGACCCATGTTGTCCAGCGTCGTGCGCACGCAGTAGCCCGTCGCGCCGTTGTTCAGGGGCGAGGTGGCCAGCTTCTTCAGCGTGGGGTCGTTCGTGTTGATGCGGACGCCGTTGCCCAGCACCGCGCCGTTGTTGTTCGTCGCGCCGGTGTTGTTGTTGGTGTTCGTGCCGGTCGTCGTGGTGCCGGGCTTCACGCCGCCCGTCGTGTTGCCGGTGTTCGTCGTGTTGCCGGTGTTCGTGCCGCCGCGGGTGTTCTGCAGCGTCTGGAGCGTGGTGGGACCCACGTGACCTTCCGCCGTGCCCGGGCGCAGGTCGTGGGCCTTCTGGAACGCCGCCACGGCCTTCGCGGTGACGGGGCCGTACTTGCCGTCCGCCGGGATGCCCAGCATCTCCTGGATCTGCTTCACCGCGGGGCCCTGCATGCCCTCGCTCAGCTTCACGCCGCCGGCCTTCACCTGCTCCAGCGACGGCGCCGTCGTCCAGCGCTTGGGACCGGCCTGCTCGAAGGAGTCCTTGGTCTGCGCGGGACGCTGCGTGGTGGTGGAGGGCTGCGTGGGGGTGTTCGTGCCCGTCGCCCCGCCGAAGCTCGGCGCCAGCGCCTGCGCGCGCGCCCAGACGTCGTTGGAGTAGTCGTTGCCCGTGGTGCCCTGGTCCATGCCGGCCAGCGTGCGCACGTTGCCAGTGCCGGAGTTGTACGCCGCCACCGCGCCGCGCAGCTGCTGCGCCTCGGACCAGTCCGGGTGGTCCTTCTTCACGGTGTTGAGCATGCCCTTGAGGATGCCCGCCGCCTGGTCGATGTGCGCGGCGCTGGTGGGCCCGCCCTGCGTCTGGTGATAGCGGTGATCCACCTGCATCACACCAAAGCCGTTGCCGCCGTCACCGTGGCCCGTCTTGTCCAGGGCCGCGCCACCGCGCGACTCGCGGCTCGCGATGGCCGCCAGCAGCGCCGGGGGCACGCCGTGCTTCGCCGCCGCCGACTCAATGGCCGCCTTGAACGGGAGGATCCGCTTGAGGTCCGCCTGCGCCATCTTCGTCGACGCCGCCACACCCGGCTGCAGCCCGTCCTGACGCGCCGTGCGCGCCGAAGCGCCCGTCGGCGTGTACTGCGAGAGGATGGCGTTCGGGTTCGCGGCGCCATTGCGCGCGGACGTCGCCGTCACTGACTGGGAACGAGTCGAGTTCGTGCGCTGGGACGTGGTGGTCGCGGAGAGGCTCATGCGGGGATTCCTCGGTAGCGGCTGTGATTCCTGTCCCGATTATCCAGATCACTCCTGGTGAGTTGCGTGAGATCTGAAATTTAAGATCTCACAGTTTAATCTGAGTGAAACTTTCCGCTCAAACCTGTCTGGTCTGCAATGTCTGTCACAACCCAGTCACAGGCGGGTCATAAGCACACCGAGGGTCTGCGTAGCTTCACATCCGATGACGCACCGCGATTAACGGAAAGATCCAGCGAGGCCCGAAAATGAAACGGGGCCTGCTCCCGAATTGGGAACAGGCCCCGTCAGGGCGGAAATTTACAAACGGGCTAGATGAAGGGGACGCCCGGGATGTCGTCGGGGATCAGGTCGCCCAGGAAGTCCTTCACGGAGTTGAAGGCGTCACCGGCCAGTTTTCCCACCTCGCCCGGCAGGTTCGCGAGGCCCTCCAGCGCGTCCTTGGCCGTTTCGATGCCCTTGCGCGCCAGATCATCCAGGTGCCCCACGGCGGCCTCCGCGAGCTGTCCGCCCGCGCCGGCCAGGTCCTTGAGCGCGTCCACGCCCGCGTCGCCCAGGTCCGCGACGGCGACGAGCAGCTCCTTGCCGCCTTCGGTGAGGTTGTCCTTCCAGGCCTTGGCGACGTTGGTGAAGGCCTCCACTCCGTCCTTGAGCAGATCCTTGGCGAAGTCCTTGGCCCACGTCACGCGGTTGTCGACGAAGTCCTTGATGGCGGTGGCCGCGGCCTTGGCCGCCTCGCCGCCCTTGCGGGCCAGGGACGACAGCGTGCTTCCCACCCACTCCCCCGCCTTGGAGAGGGCCTCGCCCGGGTTGGCCGCGATGTACTTCAGCGTCTCCACGGCCTTCTCGCCCGCGTTGGCCAGGCCCTTCACCAGGCTCTCCGCCATCTGGACGCCCTGGGCGCCCAGGTCCTTCACGGAGTCCCAGGCCTTCTTGGCCAGCTCACCGCCCTTGGCCAGGACGTCGGTGAGGGCCTCCTTGGCCTTGGTGGCGGCCTCGCCGGGGTTGGCGGCCGTCCAGGCCAGCAGCTCCAGGCCCTTCTCGCCCAGCTCCTTCGCCTTGTTCACCGTGTCGTTGACGAGCGTCGTCGCGCCCTGGATGAGCTCCTTCGCCTTCTCCTTCGCGGCGCCGGTGAGCTTGTCGTAGCCGGCCTTCAGGTCGTTCAGCGTGGAGACGGCCTTCTTGTAGAGGTCCTTGCCGGCCTGGGTGGCCAGGTCCACGCCCGAGTCGACGATGCTCTTGATGCCGTCGAGCGCCTTCTTCGCCGCCGCGCCCGGGTTCTGGGCGATGTACTTCAGCGTCTCCAGGCCCTTCTCGCCCAGCTTCTTCGCCTCGTCGACGACGCTGCCCAGGACCTTCTGGGCCTCCTTCGCCAGCTCGCCACCCTTCTCGATGGCGGTGTTGAAGGCCTGGGTGGCCTGCTGCACCACGGCCTCGCCGTACTTGGACGGGTTGCGCACCACGTCCGCCAGCTTGTGGATGACGGCCGCGCCAGTCTTGAGGCCATCCCCCACGGCCTCCGCCTGCGACACGCCCACGAACTCGGCGAGCTTCACCGCGCCCTTGGCCCCCTTCTCCACGCCCCACTGGAGCAGCTGCGCGGCGCCCTCCGGCCCGTAGTACGCGGCCATGTGCGCCAGCCCCGCCGGGCCCTGGGCCGCGGCGCCGGCGATGTTCACGGCCTTCATCCAGTCCGGGGCCTTGTAGCCCTTGGGGTCGGCCTCGTACTTCGCCTTCTCCTGGCTGAAGCCGATGTCCATCGCCAGTTCGGCGGCGCCCAGCAGCACGCTGGCGCCCACGTCGACGGCCACGCCCACGCCCGTGAGGTCCAACGCGATGCCCAGGGCCCCGTCCGCGGCGTTCAGCGCCGCGATGGTGTGCGCGAAGTAGCCCAGGTCGTTGTTCTTGCCGTGCAGGTCCAGCGATTCCTTCTCGTACTTCACCGCGTCGATGGCGTTGGGCAGCGCGCCCGCCACCGGGACGACCTTCGCCAGGTTCTTGAAGACCTTGCTGGCCACCTCGGCGGTGATCTCCACGCCGACCTTGCCCAGCACCTTCTCCATCACCTTGAGGCCCTGGCCCACGAGCTTGCTGCCCGCCTTGTCCAGCAGCGGGCCCAGGCCCTTCATCGTCGTGTTGAGCGCGTCCGCGCCCACGCCATCGGTGAACTTGAGCAGCGCCTTGAGCGCGCCGGAGTCCATCTGCGTCACGGCCTTGGCCAGCACCTTGCCCGCGTCGTCATCCAGCTTGCCGACCAGCTTCGTCAATTGTTCGGCCGTCTTCGGGTCGGAGAGCGCCTCGTTGAGGACCTTGTGCTCCAGGCCGCCCAGGGCGCTCACCAGCCGCTTGCCGGCGGCGGCATCCAGCGTGTCCAGTTGGCCCACCAGCGCATCCAGCGCCTTGGGGTCGGTGATGCCCTTGATGACGGACTCCAGCGACTCCGGGCCGCCCAGCTTCGTGGCGGTGGCGGTGAGCTTCTCCAACTGCTGGGGCGTGAGCTTCGATGCCAGCGAAGGATCCAACCCCTTCACCGCCACCTCCGCCAACCGAGTGCCCTGCTGGGCCACGTCCGCCGCGTTCTTCACGCCCGCGTTCTTCAGGAGTTCGGTGAAGGCCTTGAGGTCCTTCTTGAGGTCGGGCACCTCCGCGAGCAGCTGCGCGGCGGCCATCGCCTTGTCCTGGATGGGGGCGTTGGGATCCGCCAGGGTGATGGCGGCGCCCGCGGCGCGCAGCGAACCGTCCAGCTTGCGCAGGTCATTGGCCAGGGCCGGGAACTTGTCCCCGGCGAAGTCCTTGAGCGCCTTGCCCAGCTCCAGCGTGGCCTTCGCCTTGTCCGTGGCGGACGCGTTGGGGTCCGTCCACTTGCCAATGGCGCCCACCAGCTTCTCCGCGGCGGGCAGGCCCTTGAGCGTGGTGTCCAGCACGCCCTTGAGGTCCTCCGGCTTGAGGATGTCCCCGGCCGCCTTCGCCAGGGTGAGGCTGGCCTGGGCCTTCTCGGTCACGCTCTTCTTGGGATCGGCCAGCGTGCCCAGGGAGCTCAGCGCGTCCGGGCTGGTGGCCAGCTTCGCCAGCTTCTCGTCCTTGACGCCCAGGCGCTCCAGCGCGTTGGGGACCGTCTCCGGGAACTGCGAGGCCAGCTCGCCCAGGGCCGTGGCGCGCTCGGAGAACGTGCCGGTGCCCAGCGTGTTGAGCGCGTCGTAGGCCTTCTTGAGGTCCTCCTTGCCCTTGTCCTTCAGCTCCGGGAAGAGCTTGGGCAACTCCTCCGGCGTGGCGGGCAGCGCGTCCGCGCGGGGCGGCGGGGTCGCCTGCGGGCCCTGGCCGGCACCCGTCGCGTTGGCGGCGACCGGGGCACCGGAGGTGGTCGGGGCGAACGGCGCCGGGGACTCGCCCGTCAGCCGGTTCGCGCCACGGCTGTTGGCGTTGCCCGTGGCGAAGTCGTCCTTCTTGAAGAGCTGGACCTGGGGCTGCTTCGGCTGCTGCTTCGCGGCGTTCTGGGCAGCGGCCTTCGCGGCGGCTTCAGCGGCGGCCTTCGCGGCGGCGGCACGGGCAGCGGCTTCAGCGGCGGCGCGGGCAGCGGCGGCGGCGGCGGCGGCAGCGGCGGCGGCAGCGGCGGCGGCACCAGCGCCCCCTTCGATAGGACTGGACATGTGGAATTCCCCCTCATTCAGACGACCGAGAAAAGTTCTCGGGATTCTCTACATTTCGGGACGAATGTTGCTGAAAGGCCCCCGTTGCGACAAGGCCCCCTCCGGACAGGCCCGGTACGTTGCCACCGCTCGGACGGTTTCATCCCCCAGGCGTTTTCCGCATGACGCGCGAAGGCATACCGGACGCAATGCGTTGCCTCCGGGTTCAGGGCTTCTCACGACGCGGTGCGACAGACTGAAGGATGAATGCGGAGGCGGAGCCCCCGGGCTTCGTGGATCAGCCGGCCTGGAACTGCCGCGCCAGCTCATCCACTTCCCGGGACACGCCCTGCAACGTCTGGGTGGCGTCCCGGGTGGTCTGCGCGCGGTGGAGCGTCTCCTCCATGATGCGCGACAGGTCGGCGACGGCGGTGAAGACCTGGGTGAAGCCCGCGTTCTGCTGCGTGACGGCGCCAGCGATCTGCCGGGCCGCGCCAGCGCTCTCGCGCGACATGGCCAGCAGCTCGCGCAGGGACGCCCCCGACGTCCTCACCCCCTCCAGGCCGCTGGCGACCTGCTGTCCGCCCTGCTCCCCCATGAGGGACGCGGCCTGGATGCCCTGGCGCAGGTCCTCCAGCACGGAGCGGATGCGGTCCGTCGCCTGGGCGGACTGGTTGGCCAGCCCCCGCATCTCCCGCGCCACCACGGAGAAGCCGCGGCCCACGTCCCCTGCCCTCGCCGCCTCGATGGCCGCGTTGAGCGCGAGCACGTTGGACTGGTCCGCCAGGTCCTTCACCGACGCGGTGATGTCCCCGATGCGCGACGCGCTCTCCGTCAGTGCCGCGAGGCGCGCCTGGATGCCGTCCACCGCCTGCTGGATGGCGACCAGTCCCGCGAGGCTCGCCTCCACGGAGCGCTCGCCCTGGAGCCCCAACGCCTCCGAGCGCTGCGCCACCTGGAGCACGGCCTCCGCGCGGTCCGCGGCGAGCCGGGAGGTGTGCTGGATTTCGTCGGACGTGGCCCGGGCCTCCTGGAGCGCCACGGCCTGCTTCGACAGACTCCCCTGCTGCTCCACCTGCGCGAGTCCCAACTGGTGGCCCGCCTCGCCCAGCCGGTGGGCGGCGGTGTGCAGCGACCGGGGCAGCGCGGACAGCTTGAGCAGCACCGCGCGCATGCCCGCCGCCAGGTCGCCCAGCTCATCCGTGGACACCCAGGCCGGCGCCGTCACTCGGCCCGCGGCCAGCGATTCAATGGCCACCTGGACCGCGCCGGCCCCCTTCGCCTGACGCCGGGCCATCATCCACAGCGTGAGGGCGGGGATGACCAGCATCACCCCGCAGATCCACGCCACCGCGACGGTGAACTCGCGCAGCATCTCGTGGCCCAGCGCATCCAGGTGCCCCACCGCATCCTGCGCGCCCAGCGCCCGGAGGTGCTCCTCCAGCATCGCCCGGGCGACGCGCAGCTTCACCCCCAGCATCCCGCCGCTCAGGAGCATCGTCAGCACCAGCGAGGTCACCGACGTCAGCGGCAGGAACCAGCGCTGCCGGGGCCAGAAGGGGCCTCCGCCCCGAGGCGCCGCCTCCGGAAAGCGCTGCTGTTCGGCCAGCACGAGCGGCAGCAGGCGCTGCTCCAGGCTGAGCGCGAAGGGCAGCGCCAGCAGCACTCCGAAACACGCCGCCACCGAACAGCCCATCACCACCTGGAAGGCGTCCTTCTGGTGCAGCCACGCGGCGATGAGGCTGAAGGTGAACCCGCCCACCGCCCAGGCCCCCGCCGTGGTGGCGGCGGCCGCGCGCCACGGCAGGCGCAGGAGCCGCTCCAGCCGTTGCCCCGGCACATCCCCGGGACTTCGCGCCAGCGCATGCCGACCCACCCACCACAGCGACAGCAGCGGGTATCCCGCGCCGAACACGAGGATGATGGGCGGCAGCACGGTGAGCACGACCTGCGTCGCCTGCGTGCCGCCCAGCCCCATCGCCACGGACACCAGATACCCGGCGATGAACGCGGGCAGCGACATCCACCGAAGGAACAGCCACACGCCCTGTTTGACAAAGGCCGACACCGCGTCGCCTTCACCCGCCATGTCTTGGTTTGTCATTCGCGGGGCGCAGGCTCCAGGCCGACCGGAGAGGGCCGTCTCCCGGTCGCCCGAGCGTAGCGAATCCCCCCGGGACTTGCCCCAGCGGACCGGCATGGAGGCGCGGCCCGGTGTGTTTCCATGTTTCAGTTACCTGTCTTTCCCGCGTTGCCCTGTTTGTCTCTCACGGAAGTCTGGCGTTCACCGGCTCTGGAGATGAAACAGGAGGGGAAGCTAGCGAAGGAGGACCCGGTTCGTGCCCAGCCCGTCGATGACGGCGATGACGTCGTTGGGGGCGCGCTCGAAGAGGCCGGGGGTGTAGTTGCGCGACGTGCCCGTCCACACGGGGCTGGGGGCGGACCAGGTTTCGAAGTTGGCCGTGGTGGTGACGAAGCCGACGTGGCAGTTGCGCTGGTCCACCGGGGCGCTGGACAGGTCGGGCGGGCCGGCCTTGTCCTCGTCGGAGCAGAACGCGACGCCCACCGGGCCCCCGCCCACGCGGATGGCGTAGGGGACGTAGGCGTTGTAGCGGCGGCCGGAGCCCGGGTCGATGCGAGAGCTGTACACGGTGCGGCGCAGCGAATCATCCCACGTGCGGCCCCCGTCCCAGGACTGCACGGCGTTGATGACATTGGCCCGGGCGCCTCCGGTGGGAAAGGCCTCCACGCCCTCCACGACGGCCATGATGCGGTCCCCGGCGAGCTGCACCACCGTGGGCATGCCCTCGCGGCTGAGCGCGCCCGCCCGCTTGTCGCGCGACACGGTGACGGTGCCGTACGCGGTCCACGCCCCGGCGAGGCCCTGGCGGCCCTGCATGGCGATCCACTGGTGGCCGGGGAAGCCGCTCTGCGCGGCCAGCAACTCCGAATCGTAATAGACCTGCAGGTCTCCGTTGCCGCGCCGGAAGAGGAAGGGCGCACCCACGAAGCGCGTCGTCGGTCCGGCGACGGTGCTGTCGTAGACCCAGCCGTCACCGTCGTTGTCGCTGCGGGTGATGGTGACGCGGAACTGGCCGTCGGCGTACTCGCGGAAGGCGCAGAAGACGGTGCGAGTGCCCGGGATGGCCAGCATCGTCACGTCGCCGAACTCCACGTTCGGGTTGTTGGCGACGGAGCCATGCAGGCTCCAGCTCGCGCCCCCGTTGGAGCTCGTCCACACGTCGATGCCGTGGCCCCAGCTCGAACCGCCGATGAGCAGCCCGTCCGCGCGGCGGGTGATGCCCCGGATGGGGGCGCCGCCGGCCGGCATCAGCACCCGCCAGCCTCCCGCCGGAAGCTCGGACTCCACTTGGGCCACGGGCTCCTGGGCCTGCGCGTCCTCTTCCGGCGCGCAGGCACCGAGCGAAGCCGTGAGCAGCGCGAACATCATCAGGCGTCGGGCATGACGCGGGCGAAACGACCAGCAGGATGGGTTCATGCCCACGAGCCTGCCGTCACAGGATTCCCCGCATCAAGAGCTAGAACGGCAATGCTTGAGAAAAATGACGACAGGCCCGTCATGACTAGAACTGGATGCGACACACCTTCTGGTCCGTGCCGCTCACGCCGTTACAAGCGTAGTTGTCACGGCAGTCGTCCTGCGAATCACAGACAGGTCGCATTCGCGTCCACTCCAATAACAGGCAGACTCAACCCCCGCAGCGCCCAGCATGAGCAGACGAAAAACTGCCGTCCATCCATGGCGTCTTGTGGTTGCGCGGTGGAGCGCATCATCAGCCTTCAGAAGAAAATCGAGCCAGATTCCGGGCCCCGCTCCGTATGGCGCGACTCCATCCCCTGGGGGCGCGGGACAGGGCCCTCCCGTCCCGCGAACCGCCAGGAGCGGCGGCCTCAGAGCGCTTCGGTCCGCTTCAGCAACCAGTCGCGCGCCGCGCCTTCGACATGGGGCAGCAGCCGCTCACGCACCATGGCGTGATAGGCATTGAGCCAGTCGGACTCGGCCCTGGACAGCAGGCCCGGGTCCACCAGCCGCGTGTCGATGGGGCACAGGGTCAGCGTCTCGAAGCGGAGGAACTCGCCAAAGGCAGTCGCCTGGTCGGGCACGGTGGCGATGAGGTTCTCGATGCGGATGCCCCAGCGGCCCGGACGGTAGAGGCCGGGTTCGTTGGAGGTGACCATGCCCGGCTCCAGCGCCGTGTGCGGGTCGTTGGGCATCGTCTGGGAGATGCCGTGCGGCCCCTCGTGGACGTTGAGGAAGTAGCCCACGCCGTGGCCCGTGCCGTGGCCGTAGTCCAGCCCTTCGGCCCACAGGGGCGCTCGCGCCAGCGCGTCCAGGGCCGGCGATCGCGTGCCCCGGGGGAACCGGGCGACGGACAGGTTGATCATCCCGCGCAGCACCAGCGTGAAGTCGCGCCGCTGCTCCGCCGTGGGCTCGCCCACCGGGACGACGCGGGTGATGTCCGTGGTGCCCGTCGTGTACTGCCCGCCCGAGTCGATGAGCAGCAGCCCCTGGGTGGGGCTTCCCGGCGTGCACACCGTCGCGTGTGATTCCTCCAGCGCGCGGTAGTGCGGCATCGCGCCGTTCGCGTTGAACGCGGCGATGGTGGAGAAGCTCAGCGACACGAAGCCCGGACGGCGGGCGCGCGCGGCGGACAGGCGCTCGTCGATGGTCAACTCCGTGATGGGCTCGCGGCCGAGCGCCGACTCGAACCACGCGAAGAAGTCGCACAGCGCCGCGCCGTCCTGCTCCATCGCGGAGCGGATGTGCGCGAGCTCCGCGGATGTCTTGCGGGACTTGGCCACCGTCGACGGGTTGAGCGCTTCAATCACCACCACGCCCGGCGCCACCGCCTGCCGCAGGCCGTGCGTCACGCGCCGGGGGTCCAGGAGCAGCTTCGTGCCTTGCGGCAGCGCGCCCAGCGCCGGGGCCGCCTCCGCGTAGGGGGCCAGCGTGAGGCCATCCTTCTCCAGCGCCGCGCGCAGGGCGTCAGGCACCTTGCCCTCGGAGATGAACAGGCGGACCTCGCCAGGCTCCACCAGCAGGTGCGCGAGGAACACCGGGTTGTAGTCCACGTCGGCGCCGCGCAGGTTCGTCAGCCACGCGATGTCATCCAGCGTGGAGATGAAGTGGTGCGTCGCCCCCAGCCGGCCCAGCTCCTCGCGCAGGGCCTGGAGCTTGTCGGCGCGCGAGCCGGGCGCCAGTTCGTGCGCGTACACCGGGGCCACGGGCATCACCGGACGGTCGGGCCAGGCCTCCGCCACCACGTCCAGGTCCGTGCGCAGCGTCACGCCCCTGGCCGTGAGCAGCGTGGACGCCGCCCTCGCCTGCCCCAGGCCCAGCACCGCGCCATCCACCGCCACCGCCTGCCCCTTGGCCACGTTCGCGGCGAGCCAGTCCAGGTATGGCTGACCGGGCGCGTTCGACGTGCGCACCGTCGCGATGCCGCTGCCCGAAAGCTGCGCGTCCGCCTGCTCCCAGTAGCGACTGTCCACCCACAGGCCGGCGTAATCGTGGGTCACCACCAGCGTCCCCGAGGAGCCGGTGAAGCCAGACACCCACTCCCGTCCCTTCCAGCGGCCGGGCAGGTATTCGGACAGGTGCGGATCGCTCGACGGAACCCACACCGCCGCCACGTCGCGGGCCTGCATCACCTGTCGCAGCCGGATGATGCGCTCGCGCGCCGCGGCACCCTGACTCTCCTGAAGGCTCATGGCTTCCTCCGTCGTTCGTCGTTCCAAAGGGCTCCCCTCATGCCGGAAACGGAGCGTCTTTTCGAGGACTCTGGCGACACGACGCCTGCCCAGCCTCCCTCCTGTCCACTAGACTTGTCCGCTCCGCCCTTGCGGGAAACCTCACTTCGGGAGCTGTGCATGCGAAAGACACTCATCGCGGGACTGATGGCGGTCGGGATGCTGGCGGGCTGTGGCGGCGCGGAGGATTTCGACGGAGAAGCCGCCGACCTGAGCACCCGGGAGGACGGGCTCGTGCGGTGTCCGGGAAACCAGGCGTCCAGCATCACCTACTACTCGGGGCCCGACCTCCGGACCATCGTCGGAGGCTACGGTTGCAGCTGCACCACCGGAGCCTCGTCCTTCGGCCGGCGTTCCGATTACGTGGTGGAGCGGATCGGCGCGGTCTGCACCGCGTCCTGAGCCGCGACCGCGAGGCGCCTGGGCGTCCGTGGGACAACGCGATGCGATAGCGGGGTGCATTCCGAACGTGGCATCTGTTCGCCATTGACGGAAAAGCGTCCCGCGCCCCTGGGCCGCTTGCGAACGGGTGGTTACCAAGCCGGTGGCCTCGGCGAGGAGCCCGAGGCCACATCCACCTGTCTCCTGAAGCGGATCTGGCCTCCACCGTGCGACGCGTTCTCGCCATCCTCCCCTATGTTCCGCTGCCCTCGGATACGGGCGGCACCTTGCGCACGCTGGAGCTGGTGCGCGCACTCGCCTCGCGCTTCTCGCTGGACGTGCTCGCGCTGCACCGCCCGGGAAACGACGCGCAGGGTTTCACCCGCTGGCTGGGTGAACTGGGCGTTCCCGCCTCGCGCCTCCACCTGGTGGACATGCCGCGAGTCGCACCGGGAGAGACGCTGAGCAGCACCCGGGCCTTCCTGCGCGGTACGCCGCTCACCTACGTGCGCTTCACGCGCCAGCGCCTCCAGGAGTCCTTCCGCCGCGTCATGGCGGAACGGGGCCCCTTCGACATCATCCACTTCGACCACCTGCACATGGCGCAGCTGTTGCCGCTGGCGCGGGAGCTGAACCCGTCCGCGCACCTGGTCATCGACGAGCACAACGTGGAGAGCCAGTTGCTCGCGCGCATGGCGCCCCTGAGCGCTGCGCCGCTGCGGCCCTTCCTGCGCTGGCAGTTCCGCCGGGTGGAGCGGCTGGAGCGCGAGTGTGTGAGTCAGGCGGACTCCGTGCTCGCGTGCTCGGAGGTGGACGCCGCGCAGCTGCGCGCCCTGGGGGCAAAGCAGGTGCACGTGGTGCCCAACGGCGTGAAGCTGCCGGACTTCGTGCCGGCGGAGACGGCGGGGAACGACCTGGTCTTCGTGGGCTCCATGGACTGGTGGCCCAACGAGGACGCGGTGCTGCGGCTGGCCCGGGAGGTGTGGCCGCTGGTGTCATCGGAGCTGGCACCGGGCAAGCTCATGGTGGTGGGCCGCAGCCCGTCCGCGTCCGTGCGGGCGCTGGAGAACGAGCGGCTGGTGGTGACGGGTTCGGTGCCGTCAGTGGCGCCGCACCTGGCGCGAGCGCTGGCGACGGCCATCCCCCTGCGCGCGGGCAGCGGCACGCGCCTCAAGGTGCTGGAAGCGGCGGCGGCCGGCGTGCCGGTGGTGGCCACGCGGCTGGCGGTGGAGGGCCTGCCCATGGTGGAGGGCGAGGACGTCCTGCTGGCTGAGTCACCGCAGGAGTTCGCTGATGCCCTGCGACGGCTACGCAATGATCCGGACCTGTGCAAGAGGCTCGCGATGAACGCCCGCCGGCTGGCGGAGACCTTCGCGTGGGAAGGTATTGGCGCGGGCCTGGGGGACATCTACCAGAGCGCTTCGGTGATGACCGGGAACGTGAAGAAGACTGCGGACACCGACATCGTCCAGTAATGCCTCTTCGTCCGAAGGCTCTGGCTTTCGGACGAGGGTTCGATTCCCTCCGCCTCCACAAGAAGTAACCCACCGCCTTGATCCGCGCCCCCTCCTGCCGAGGGGGCGCGGTTTGACTCCAGGGACCAAATCCGGTCAGTTGGGACCGAAATTGGACCAAACTGGAGTCTTTCTGCATGGGTAGCGGCAAGGTCTGGACAGGCAAATGGCAGGGCGGGCGCACGTTCACGGCGAAGGACGGCCGCCCGGTGTACGTGCTGCGCAAGATGGTCGCGGGCAAGACGTACACGGTCCACCTCGACGCCCGCAGCGAGACGGAAGCCGAAGCCGAGCTGGCCCTCTTCATGCGAGATCCCGAGGGCTACCGAACCAAGGGCGAAGCCCAGAAGCTCAAGCAAGAGTCCGCCGTCTACCTGGACGCGCCGACCGTGGGCCGCTACCTGGACTTCATGCGGCGCGCGGGCACGACGAAGCGCTACGTGAGCAGCGTTGGCTTTTACTTGGCCGCGTGGGCGGAATCGTTCTCGGGCCGCGACTTGCGCACCGTCACCCTCCAGGACCTTCTACGCGAGTTGAACCGGCAGCCCACTGCGCGCAAGAACCGGGTTACGGCGCTCAAGGCGTTCTGCGCGTGGCTGCGCGAGGAAGAGGGCACGTTGACGGTGGCCGAGGACGCCACCATTTCCCTCAAGGTGCCCGTCAGCCGTCCGGAAAAGTCGGTGCGTGAGAAGGGCTACAGCATCGAAACCATTGAACGGCTCTACCGCGCTATCACCGGGTGGGAGTTCACCAACTTCGACCAGGAGGCCACGCGCCGCGTGACGGACGTGCAATGCGTGCGCGACGTGCTGTGCCTCCACGCCAAGACGGGGATGCACGGCACGGAGATTGAGCGGCTTGCCCAAGGCGAGGGCAAGGTCACGGTGTTGAAGGAGCCGGGCGAAATCGCCGCAACCCTTCGGTTCGTCCACAAGAGCGGGCGTGTTCACGTCCAGAGCATCGACCGTCAGACGCTCGCGGCAGTGCAACGGCTTCAAACGCGCGGTGCTGCGCCTGTGGACAGCCACATCCGGCGCGTGGTGCGGCGGGCCTGCAAGTCCCTGGGCATGGAGCTGGTGCGCTTTGGGGAACTCCGGCACAGCTTTGTTACCTGGGCTTCTGAATGCGGCCAGGAAGTGCGGCCCAAATCAGGAGGACTGCCGCTTGCTGCCATTGCCGCCGTGGTGGGGCACACGTCGCCCGCGACCACCAAGCGCTTCTACGAAAACGTTGCGGTGCCGCCCATGATCAAGGTGCCGCTCCGGCTGGAGCATCCCGAGGATCCGGCAGTGCTGCCGCTCAAGGCTGCCGCAGCATCCTGAGAATCGCTTCCCGTGTCTCCCGCCCGGTGGAAGTGCTCCGGGCGGGTTGCCGCTTGAGCTTGGGGGTTGGCTCGCGGCCGAAGCGCTCCTGGAGTGCTTCGATGCTCTCCACCGTCACCATGGCCGTCTTGCCCACCTTGGGGGCGCGGCTCAGCGCGCCAGCCTTGAGGAGTGCGAAGTCCTGGGAGCGCCCGCAGCCGAGAAGGGCCCTTGCCGCGTCAACGGTGACGGCGCGGGCGGCCTGGACGGGAGCTGCTTGGGTGATGCGAGCCTGAATCACACCCACGGCCTCCCGCAGCCTGCGAAGTTCATGGTGGATCTCCCGCAGCAACGTGGATTCGGTGCCGCTGTCCATGGCGGTGAGATGCTGCGTGTTGCTGGTGTCCTTGTTGGTGTCCTTCATGGGTGCCGACCTGATGGCGTCTGGATGCCCCGTGGGGCGTCCTGGCGGTGTCCGTAATGAGGAGTGCCGCGCGTCGGAGTTTTCTCCGTCCGAGGGCTCGCCTTCCAAGTGGAAGGCACCCCGCAGCCTCACTGCGTCCCCTAATTTTCTCGCATAAGACAAACAATTGTCAAACACCTACCTCAAACACTGCTCCGCCTGCATGGCGGGAGTTTCGCCGTATTGAGCATGTATTTCGCGCTCTGAGGGAGGCAGTTTCGCGCCGGAGTTTCGCCGTTTGGCGCGAATCATTTCGCCGTCTTCAATTGCGCCGCAGGAGGCGCGAAATGGAGATGTGTAATTGCGCCGCACGGCGCGAAACGTTTCACGCCGTGCTGCAATACAGCGGCGCAATTTCGCGCGTGCGCCATCGCGGGCACGTCCTCGGGCGAAATGGCGCCGCGCGGTGGGTTTCGCGCCGTTTCCGGATCCGGAAACGCGCCCACAGGGACGGCGCGTTTTCCCCCGGCCCCACTCTGCCGCGTCTCAGTCGGGCGGACCTCGCGGCGCGTAGGGGCGCACCTCCAGCCGTTTCCGGGGTTTCGCGCCGACCCGCGAGCAGCGGCGCCGATGGCGTAACGAAACGCGCCGGCCGAGGGCGCGAATTGGCCCCGTGCGGCCCTGGTGTATCTGGTGGGGACATTTCGCCGCGTGAGCCGGCCCCACGCGCTGCGTTTCGCGCGCCGTGGAGGGTTTCGCCAACGGCGCCCCCGGTCGCGTTAGGACCCGAGCTAATTTGCGCCGCTGGGCCTGACGCGGGCGCTCCCGTCCCGCCATTTCGCCCGCGTTCGTGAGGATGCCGCCTGCTAGCTCGCTTGCCCCTCCGGGCGGCTGCCGTGCCCCGTTCCGTGGCGCGCGGTTGGGCTCGGCGCGCTCTCGTGGCGTCCGGTGTGGGTGTTGATGCTCCACGGGCACCGAAAGGGCGCCGTGCTCCAGGTGCCGGATCGAGACGGCGCGTTGCTTGGGGCTGGCTGCTGCGCATGGACGGACTCCGGGGTGCCCGGCGCGGCTGCTGGCGACTGCGCCCAGACTCCATGCGCCTCCGAGGTGAGGCTCGGCGCGCGTGCTCGCCACTGAGCCTTGGCGGGCTCCACGCGCCCCGAGGTGAGGCTTAGCGCGGAGACTGACCGCCACTGCGCACCGGATTGACTCCACGCCCCGAGGTGAGGCTCGGCGCGCGTGCCGGCCGCCGCTGCGCACCGGCAGGACTTCACCGCCTCCGAGGTGAGACTCGGCGCGGAGACTAATCACCGCTGCGTCTTGGCGGACTCCACGCGCCCCGTGGTGAGGCCCGGCGCGCATGATGGCCGCTGCCGCGCCTTGGCGGACTCCACGCGCCCCGTGGTGAGGCTCGGCGCGAAACGGCTCCACGGAACGCGGGGGCGGCGCGAAACGACTCCACGGAGAGAGGGGGCTCGGAGCGAAGTGGCTCCAAGGCGGCTCCGAGGAGTGCTCGGTACGGAATGGATCCACGGACTCCGAGGGAGGGCGGCGCGAAACGGTTCCACGGACCGAGGTGATGTTCGTGCGCGGCTCGGTGCTGGCTGCCGTCGTGCCCTGGCCGACTCCATGGCCCGACGTGGTGTGCGGCGCGAAAGGGCTACGGGCCGGTGCGTGGGGGCTGCGCCCTGGCGGACTCAATCGGCAAGCAAGCGGTGGGGCGGCTGCGAAAGCCCTCCGATATTCCGCAATTGCTCGATCCCTCGGGCTTCATGCGCTCGGTGTCAATGGTCGCCGTACTGGGCATGGTTTCGCCGCCATCTCGGAGCCGTGAAGCCATTTCGCGCCGAGCGTCCCCTCGGGGTCCGTGGAGCCGTTTCGCGCCGCATCCCCTCGGAGCCTTCTTGGAGCCATTTCGCGCCGAGCCCCCTCGTTCCGTGGAGTCGTTTCGCGCCGAGCCTCACCACGGGGCGCGTGGAGTCCGCCAAGACGCAGCGGTGATCAGTCTCCGCGCCGGGCCTCACCACGGAGGCGGTGGAGTCAATCCGGTGCGCAGCGGCGAGCATGCGCACCGGGCCTCGGCCTCACCACGGGGCGCGTGGAGCCCGCCAAGGCGCGGCAGCAGCCAGCATGCGCGCCGAGCCTCACCACGGAGCGCGTGGAGCCCTCTCGCGCCGCCCCCTCGGGGGCGCATGAGAGCGATTTCGCGCCAAGCCTCACCTCGGGGCTTACGGAGCCGGCCGGTGCGCAGCGACCATCACCCAAGCACGGCCCCGCTCGGAGCCCCATGGAGCCGTTTCGCGCCGCCCCCTTGGCGCCGTAGAGGCGTTTTGCGGCGCACCCCTCGGAGTCCGGGAAGCCACTTCGCGCCGAGCGCCCTCTCGGAGTCTGCGGAGCTGTTCGCGCCGCACTCTCTCAGGGCGCGCGGAGTCCGGTCGGTGCGCAGCGGCCAGCACGCGCGCCGAGTACCCCCTCGGGTCCGTGGAGCCCTTTCGCACCGTACCGCCTCGGGTCATGCGGAGCCCGGCCAGCACGCGCACCAAGCACGCCCCCGGGGCGGTGAAGCCCGGTCGGTTCGCAGCGGTCATTATCCGCACCGAGCACCCCCTCGGGGTACATGGAGCCCGGCCAGTGCGCAGTAGCGGCGCCGAGCATCCCCTCGGAGCATGTGGAGTCCGTTCGGTGCGCAACCGCCAGCACTCACCCCACGCCCCACCACGGAGGCCGTGGAGCGTGGAGCACGGCCGGTGTGCAGCCTCCAACCGCCGCGCCGAACGCCACCTCGGGGCCGTGGAGTCCGCCAGTGCGCCGCAGCCAGTAGCAGCGGCGCTCATTACCTCGGAGGCCGTGGTGCGCAGCCGCCTGCACCCGCACCGAGCCCCCCCACGGGGCGGTACATCCTTTTCGCGCCGCCCCCTCGGATGCGTGGAGTCCGGCCGGTGCGCAGCATCCAACAGACGCGCCGAGCACCCCTCGGAGGCCGTGGAGTCCGCCAAGGCACGGCGGCAGCCAGCACCGGCCACGCCGAGCCGCACCTCGGTCCGTGGAGCCCAGTCCGTGCGCAGCCGCCAGCGCCCAAGCACCTCGCCACCTCGGGGCGCGTGGGAGCCTTTTCGCGCCGAGCATCCCCTCGGAGTCCGTGGAACCTTTTCGCGCCGAGCACCCCCTCGGGGCTGTGTAGCTGTTTCGCGTCGAGCACCATCGCGGGGCCGTGGAGCCATTTCGCGCCGCACCCCTCGGGACCGTGGAGTCCCGCCAGGGCACAGCCGCAGCCAGCACCAGCTCACCCCCTCGGGGGCCGTAGGGCCGTTTCGCGCCGCCCCACCCTCGGAGGCCGTGGAGCCATTTCGCGCCGCACCCGCTCGGGGCCGTGGCGCTATTTCGCGCCGAGCACCCCCTCGGTCCGTGGAGCCGTTTCGCGCCGCACCCCCTCGGAGGCCGTGGAGTCTTTTCGCACCGCGCATCTCCCCGGGGTCCCATGGAGCCGGTCGGTGCGCGGCAGCCCCCGCCCCAAGCGCCGCCTCCATCGGAGTCCCGGAAGCCGTTTCGCGCCGTGCCCCTCGGAGCCGGTTTGCGCCGCACCCCTCGGAAATGGGAAGCCGTTTCGCGCCGCACCCCTCGGGCCGTATTGCGACACGCACCCCGTCGGAGCCGTTTCGCGCCACACACCAGCTCAGGCGCGTGGCGCATTTTCTCGCCGCGCACCACCTCGGGCCCGAAAGTCCGCCAGGGCGCAGCGGCAGCCAGCACCCGGGCGTCACCTCGGGCCATGGTGTCAGGGCACGGCGGCAGTCAGCATCCGCCGCGCCGAGCCTCACCTCGGGCCGTGGAGCCCGGTCGGTGCCCCAGTCGCCCACTACGACCCGAGCACCGCACCGCCTCGGGGCGCGTGGAGTCCGGCGGATGCGGAGCCGCCAGCGCCCGCTCCGAGCATCGCCTCGGGGCGGTGGAGTTCGGCCGGTGCGCAGCCGCCAGCACCCGCGCCGCGCCGTGCACCACCTCGGAGGCCGTGGAGCCCGGCCGGTGCGGCGGACCAGCACCCGCACCTGGAATCACCTCGGAACGGTGGAGTCCGGACGGTGCGCAGCAGCCAGCGTTCACGCCGAGCACCACCTCGGAGGCTGCTATGGAGCCCGGCCAAGTTGCAGCAGTCAGCACCCGCCGCACGCCACCTCAGGGCAACCCTGCGAGTGCACCCAATGGCTCGCACCTACTCGGCACACCTTCAGACCTGGCCCTCGCAATCGCACGTTGCCAGGGGCGGGCGCACGCTCGGGCAGGATGGGCGTCTGTTAGGGTCAACGCATGAGGTTTCGCCCCTTGCCACGACTCCCCGGGCTCTTGTTGGCGTTCTTGTCCTTCGCGGCGTGGGCAGCGGCAGCGGAGGACTCCGCCCTGCCCAGGTTACGGATGCGGACCGTTGCGCTCACCGCGAAAGCCGAGGGAGTGCGCGTCTCCACCAGCATTCCCACCACGTTGACATTCGACACGCCGATCAACGCGCAGGCCGTGAAGCTGGGCGAAAAGGCCCCCGTGGAAATCCTGGGCGCTGGAGAGCGCTCCCTCACCCTCCGGGCGCTGGAGGAATTGAGCGAAGCGGTGACGTTGCGCGTGCCGTTTCTCAACGAATCGATCCTGACGGCGCCCGTCTTCAAACTCACCACGGCGGCGGACGTGGTGGACGCGCAAGTCCTGGTGTTCCGCGAAGCTAGCGCGCCGGAGTTGATACGGGCCCAGCTTGCCGCATTGGAGGCCCGCTGCTCCGCATGTGAGGCAGCACTCGCCACGCAACGCGAGCGCGGCACGGCCATGGGCCCTTCCGGTTGGATTCTCTCGGGGCAGGTGGAAACGAGCACTGGCATCAAGGTCAAACAACTCCGTGCGCCGCCCCTCAGTGCCACAACGGGCCTGGAGGTAGCGTCCGTCTACCGCTTCAATGCGGATGCGTGGGTGGTGCTCGCCGTGGAGGTGTCGAACCGCTCCGGGCCGCCCTGGAGGCCGGGCAAGGCATGGCTGGAGAGTCCATCCACCGGCCGCCGCGTGGAGGCGCGCACGGTGGCCATGGCGCCGGACGTGCTGCCGCCCAACGGCACGGGCCGTGTGGCGGTGGAGTTGGATTGGAAGAAGGGGGAGTCCGGGCCGAACGGAGAAGCCTTCCGGTTGGTGATACAGGAGGCGGCGGACGGCACCCGGCCCCTTTCCATTCCGGGCGTGGTGCTTGAGGACGGGACTTCAGCGCAGGAGAAGAGCGGACCATGACGACGGCGGAAGTCTTCAGCTACCTCAAGCCCGGTTCCCGCCTGGGGGCCTACCGCGTCCGCGAGTGGAAGGGCGGGGGCGCCTATGGCGACGTCTACCGGGGCGTGAAGGACGGCAAGCCCGTGGCCCTCAAGCTCTCCAAGCACCGGCAGCACAGCGCGGATCCGGGAAAGACGGATGAACGCCTGCTGCGCGAACTGGTGTGCCTCGTTCACGTAGACCATCCCCATATCGCCAAGGTGCAGGGCTGGGCGCGCACGCCGCAGGGACGCGGGTATCTGGTGCTGGAGTACGTGGACGGCTGGACGCTGGCGCACTGGCTCCAGGACGCGCGGCCCACCTTCCAGCAGGTGGCGCGCCTCTTCGCGAAGCTGGCCCATGCCCTGGAGCACATGCACGGCCGGAGGGTGCGCCACCGGGACTTGTCGCTCTCCAACATCATGGTGCGCAAGGTGGACGGTGAGCCCGTCCTCATCGACCTGGGTGCGGGGGAATACTCGGGAGCCCAGGAGTTGACGGACGCGCCCCTGCCCCCGGGCACCCACCGCTACCGCTCTCCGGAAGCGGCGCGCTTCTTCAAGGAGAACCAGAACAACCCCGACGCGCGTTACCCCTTCCCGCCTGAGGATGACCTCTACTCGCTGGCGGTGTGCCTGTATGACGCGCTGACCGACGCGGAGCCCGCGCGCGGCGGGTGGGAGGCGCGCAAGGCGCCCCGCATCGACGTCAACAGCCCCATGTGGGCGCCCCCGTCCGCGCGCACCGCCAACCCTCGCGTGCCCGAGGCGTTGAGCGAGTGGGTGGAGAAGTGGATGGCGCGCGACTTCGAGAAGCGGCTTCCCTCACTGGCCTCCATGCGGGAGGCCCTGGAAGCGCTGGGGGCCCAGGAGGGCGCGGAGTGGCAAGCCCCTGTGCAGGCGCCTCCGGACACGGGCGCCGTTGCCCTGGAAGCCACGGGCCGCCCTCCAGCGAAGGCACGGCGGCGAGTGCTGGCGGGAGCCGTGGCCGCCGTCGTGCTCGCCGTCGGCGCCTTCGCCGTCTTGCGCGAAGCCCCTTCACAGGAAGCTCCGCCCGTCCCAGCAGTGCTGGAGTCCTCCAGCGGCCCGCTTGCGCGGGCCCACCAAGCGCTCCCTTCACCGCCCGCACCGTCCGCCAGTGCAGTACCGTCCCCGTCCGAGGTGCCCCCCGCCGTGAAGGAAAGTCCCTCTGTGCCTGCCCCCACGAATCCGTCCCCGAATCCGCCAATGAAGTCCGCGCCCGCTTTCAGCCGTGGATTCCTCAAGAAGTGCGCAGAGGCGGGGGCGTTGGCCGCCGCGCTGTTGGGCTGTCCCGCGCAGCAGGTGCAGCCCACGCAGCAGAAGTGCTCCGCAGCGGCATATGAAAGCATGCGGAGGCTCGGCCTCAATGACGGCTCGGGGGTCCCAATCCTCGTTGACGCGAAGCAGCCCTTCTTGAGATCGCCCGACGAATGCAAAGCCGCAGGTCGCGTGTGGAGCGACGACATGGGTGAGTGCTTGACCCTGCTGGGCGATGGGAAGCTCGAATCCGAAACTGTGGTGAAACTGGCCAGGGTGCCCGAGGGCTCGCGGCTCTACGGCCGGGTGTGGACGGAAGGGGCGACGGTGGTGGGCCGCTATACCCGGGCCCGTCTGCCCAATGGCGCGGAACACGAAGTCTGCGTGTCACTCTCGCTCAATGGGGGCTTGGACAAGCTGCCCGGTTCCAAGCCCGGTGCCGCGCTCGTGCGTCCAAGAGACGGTGTGATCTTCTTCGGAGGGCCAAAGTGATGAGGTTGGGGCGTAAAGGCGCGTTACAGAAAGGCGCCTGAAAACTGGCCCCAATAGCATTAGCCACAGGGTTGCAATAATACCGAGTCTTCAACCCGTGGCGTCCTTCTCTTTCGGGCCTACCTGCCAGTAATTTCCTTCCTGCGTGGGCGCGGCGTCCGCTCCCGCTCACCCGCAAGGAGATGGCCCCATGCCGTACTCTGGTACTTCCCTGTTTCCCGAAGGACTGGTGCTCTTTTCGCTCAAGGGTGCCTCTTACGAAATGCTGGAAGACCTGGGCCCCGGCCATCATGGCGAGCGCGTCCTGTCGGCCCTCCAGCGCGTCAAGGACAAGGTGGTCCGCCGAGTCATCCTCAAAGCGCTGCCGCTGTCTGACTCTGCGGCAGTGTGGAAGGAGGCACGCAAGCGACTGGAGGAAGAGATCCAGTTGGCCACCTTCCTCCGACACCCGAACATCGCCTGCGTCCATGGAGCGCACAAAGCCAAGGGCACTCTGTTTGTCATTACGGAAGCTGTCGCCGGCTTCTCGCTGAATACACTCCTTGACGTCGCGGCAGCGCGGGGGAGCTACTTCCCCGAATCCTTCATGCTGTATGTCGGGGCCAAGATCGCGGGGGCCCTGGCGCACGCGCACACCTGCCGGAGTGCGCAGGGGGATCCACTGAAAATCGTCCACCGGGCGATTGACCCGACACGCATCCGCGTGACCTTCGATGGACAGGTCAAATTGACGGACTTTGGCGTAGCGTCCGCACGCCTCCCCGGCCAGCGCACCACCCGGCGTCCCGGCACCCGGGGCGAAGTCTTTTGGGCTTCTCCAGAGGCATTGCTAGGCCAGCCCGAGGACGCGCGCTCGGACTTGTTCACGCTGGGAATGGTGCTGTTGGAGTTCGCCACCGGCAAACACCTGCTCACTGCCTACAGACTGCTGCCAAAGGATTTATGGGTGTTGGTCCCGGAAGGGGAAACGGAGCCGCTGCGCAGTGCCATCGCACGGATGAGGAACGCATGGCGCGGGGTGGATCCGGAGGAGACAATATTACGTGCGGCCACCTTCACTCCGGCCGATGTAGAAGCGGCAACACAAACGTTTTCAGAGCCCACCCGGGCTGTCTTCCGTAAGCTGCTGCGGCGCAACCCGGCAGAACGGCATATGTCCGCGCTGACGCTGCAAGACGATTTGGCGAAGGTGCTGCGCGCGCGAGGGAGTTACACCGCCAGGATGGCTTCGCAGGAGATTCAAGCGGCACTGCGAGGAGCTGGCCAAGCGATGGCCGAGGATGAGGAAGGCCCAAAGAGTTTGAGGCATCAAGACTTCATCACGACGGAACCAAGCCCGGCATGAGACTGCCTCTCAACGGCCAGCCCCCTGGGGTGGGCTCCACGTCGCTTTGAATTCGTGGAGCCCGCGCCCGGCGCGCAGGAGTTGCAAGCGCCTAATACTACCCGGTCACATGCGCGACGGCCCACATGGAGGCGCGCGAGCGTTGACAGGTTCCGGGCGAGTGGGCGTTGAGCTTGGGTGGCCTTCTGGCACACTGATGACCCCATGGTCATCGAAGGCAGCAGCTTTCTCCTCACGGTGCTGTGGAAGTACTACGGACCCGAGGAGCCGAACCCGGTTCGGCGCGCGGTTCTTGATTCGACGTACTTCCTGCACCCGGACGTGGTCGCCCAGACCAAAGGGCTGCCCATCGTGCGTGCGCGGCGGCTGACGAGCCCCGAGCGGAAGAACACGGTCGCCGCCGACGGCGACTTCGTCAGCGACAACTTCCCGCCCGACTACGTCTTCCGGGCAGCAATGACCGATACACGAGACCAGGGAAGCACCCAGCTCTCGCACATTTACGGAGGGAACGGCGAAGCACGCGATGCGTTCTTATACACGAACCTCGCAAACCTGTGCCTGATGCCATCGTTCCTGGCGAAGTTCGCGGACACGGACGCGAGCACCGTCACGCTGCTGAAGCAGTGTGCATATGTGCTTTACGGCTTCAACCCCCGGCGGGAGGTCAACGTCCAATCAGTCAACCCGGAGCTGCGCGGACGGCTCAAGCTGGCGACGCCACTCAAGAAGCCGCTGCATAGCGCGCTGGCCGGCCTGCGGGACGCAAAATTCCTTCGTGCGAAGGCGGCTGGCTACCTATTCACCCCCGAGGGCGCCGTGAACGACACAGACCCGTGGGTTGCGGAGATGGTCATCCGGAGACAAGCCACGGTGGAGGCCACTCCCCTCACCGACAATCATCGTTGAGGTCACCCGAGGACGCGAAAAGCGGCGGCCACTTCTTCTCAGCGTCTAATTGGGCTTGGTCACTCCCCCCTGTGTCAGGGAAGTTGTCGCCTCGGCTGAGCGGCCGGGATGACCACGCCTTGGGGGCGAGAGCAGGCAGGACGCAGTGCCGTACACGGATGGATTCAAGGCGCAGTTGGTGAAGCGGATGGTGGGCCCGGGCGCGGTGAGTGCCGCCGCGTTGGCTCGCCAGGTGGGCGTGTCGCAGCCGACATTGTCGCAGTGGTTGCGGGAGGCGAATAAGTTGGCGGCGATGACGCCCCCGCCCGAGGAAAAGCCCGCCCCGCCGTCTGGACCGAAGAAGTGGACGCCGGAGGAGAAGCTGCGCGTGCTGGTGGCGGCCCAGGGGCTCGCAGGCGAGGCGTTGGGGGTGCTGCTGCGCCGCGAGGGGCTGCACGAGGAGAAGCTGAAGGAGTGGCAGCAGGCCCTCGCGGGTGCGGCCACGGAAGCCCTGCCGGCCAAGGAGCGCAGGCGGTTGGCGGCGGCGGAGAAGCGGGTGAAGGAGCTGGAGCGCGAGCTGCGCCGCAAGGAGAAGGCGCTGGCGGAGACGGCGGCGCTGCTGGTGCTCGAAAAAAAACTCCAGGCGACGGGCTGGGACGAGCGACACCTGGACGACGAGGACGACGCAGCGGACGAGAGGCGCGAGAAATGACGCTCGCCCACGTGCAGGAGGCCCTCCAGCAGGGCGTGCGGCTGGAGGCCGTCTGCGAGCGGCTCGGGGTGGCTCCGCGCACCATTCAACGCTGGAGCAAGCCGGCCACCGCGCAGGATGGGCGGTGCGGTCCGCGCACCCGGCCCGCCAACCGCCTCTCGGAGGCGGAGAAGCGCCGCATGCTGGCGGTGGCCAACAGCGAGGAGTTCCGCGACGTCTCGCCCAAGCAGCTGGTGCCGAGACTCGCCGACCGGGGTGAGTACGTGGCCAGCGAGGCGAGCTTCTACCGGGTGCTGCGCGCAGCGGGCCAGTTGGCCCACCGGGGCCCCGCGAAGCCGCCCACGCCGCGCCCCAAGGCCGAGCACACGGCCAGCGCCCCCTGCCAGGTGTGGAGCTGGGACATCACCTACTTGAAGGGCCCGGTGAAGGGCTGCTTCCTCTACCTCTACCTCGTGGTGGACGTCTTCAGCCGCCGCATCATGGGCTGGCGCGTCCACGAGGAGGAGTCCTCCGCGCATGCCGCGGCCCTCATCCGCGACAGCTGGCACGAGGCGGGCTGCCCCGAGGGCTTGGTGCTGCATTCGGACAACGGCGGCCCCATGAAAGGCGCCACGATGCTGGCCACGCTGCAATGGCTGGGCGTGGCCCCTTCCTTCAGCAGGCCTCGCGTCTCGGACGACAACGCCTTCTCCGAGGCCCTCTTCCGCACGCTGAAGTACCGCCCCTGCTTCCCCCAGCGAGCCTTCGCCTCGACGCAGGATGCGCACACGTGGGTGGCGCGTTTCGTCACCTGGTACAACACCGAGCACCGGCACTCCGCCATCCGCTTCGTCACGCCGGAAGCCAGGCACTTCGGCCTCGACGCAGCCCTGCTCGCCCAGCGCCACCAGGTGTACCTGCGTGCTCGCGCACGTCACCCCGAGCGATGGAGCCGCGACACGCGCGACTGGACGCCCGCGGGCCCCGTGCGCCTCAACCCCTCACCGGAAGGACAGGAACTGAAGCGCATCGGCTGAACCCTTTCATGCGACAACTACCTTGACGCTCACCGACTCCCGGAGGGCGGTCGTAAAATCCGAGCGCGAAGTCCTCCTCCGATGCCGTTGGAAGTGGCCACGTAGTACTAATCCTCTTCAGGTAACTCCACGAAGGATTCTTGCTATTGGCAGTGAGCCCCTCTCTTGGAACTAACTCTCTTGAGAGGCCTGCCGTCGGCCAACCAGATTCCAGGGTGGGTTGTATCGTGCGATGAACAAGGGCTCCATCTGAATGGCAGCAGTTGCTGCGTCAACGTCTCCTCCTGTAACCAAGACATCGATTGTCAGTTAATCTCGACAGTCAAACATTATCGGTCCCGCGCCGTATTTACGGCCGCTATTGCTAGGTCGGGTATAGTCCCTAAGACGCTTGCTGAGCCCTCCGTTGTCATGTTCGTAGGCTTTGCCGATATACATGACCTCCCTCTCGCGGAGCGCCCGATAAAGCCCCACAGATCGATTCAGCTGAGAGAAGTTGCCGGTGAGAGGGCCTACGTGCTCCCACTGGCGGTCCCACTCCTCAATCGTCCGGCCGAGGAAATGCTGTTCGAGAGCGTCGCCCGCCTCCGCAAGGAAGCGCCCCATCTCAGCGCAGACGCTTCCCCTTGGACCGAGGGTGTGGCTTGTGTCGCCGAGCCGAAGGAGGACACACTCGTCTGACGTGAGTTCAAACCTCAAAAACTGTTCATTGCCACTCACAGAAAACGTCCCTGTTGCTTGCTGTCTTAAGGCACCGCGCCGATGCGGCGCTGATTTATTGTCTCGCCCGGGCGCCCCAAGATAGTACCGGCCAACCTGAAGTTCAACCGGAAGCTCCGGCACTGGCACTACTCCACTTCCGGGATGTTGCCGCGACCATTCGGTAAGACACACAGGGAGGGCTCTCTGCTCATAGAGAGAACCCCTCGTGGACTTACCTGAAGGGGATTAGCGCGCCCGAGGGGCACTTGTCTCCCAGCCGACCATCCGCCGGATGCGTTGAATGTCTTTTAAGTTTTCCTTCCGCACAGAGTGGGCTTTACGCAGAAAGAGCAGGTGCCTCTCTGCCTCATCCAGCTTCCGCCGCACCCTTTCGGACTGACTGGAAAATTGCTTGAGGGGCAATGCGAAAAGACACGCTACGTGCGCTCGCCTTCCTGGATTGTCGTGGCCCAGTTTCTCGGTGCGACGCAGGGCCCGGTTGAATTCGTTCCAGGTGCATTCGCGTCCGTGACCGCCCATCAGAATGTCTTCGGCCGTCCTTCGCTTGATGACAAGCCGCTCTTTCGCCGGCTTGGCATTGCGCAGCCATGTTTGTTGGCATTCCAGAAATATGCGCTCGAATTCCGCGAAGGTCGCCTTTGACAAAGAGAGGTGAAGCCTCCCGCTCTCCAGTGCGCCAACTGGGCTCGCGTCCTGTCTTCTTCGCCTGACGGTGGTTCATCCCCTTGGACACCTCTTCTTCCCGTTGGCGGAGTAGGGCCGAACAGCCTCTGCGCATACGGTGTTCATAGCGAGCTTTGCATTGTTCGGCCTGCCTCATAGGCCGATTCGGCGCAGCGCTTCGCGTCCGAGGTGGTCCGGGGCTTGGGTCTGGCCATCATTGCGCACCGGAGGGGCACCACGGAGGCCGAGGTGGCGCTCGGCACGAGTATCCGCCGCGCACCGGGCAGGCTCCACGGCCCCCGGGTAGTGATCGGCGCGGACGCTGGCAGCACTCCATTCGGGGAGGGCACCACGGCTCCGAGGCGTTGCTCGGCACGGGTCATCTCTCTTCAGCCCGAGGTGGTGCTCGGCGCGGGCAGGCTCAACGGCCCCGAGGTGGCGCTCGGCACGGACGTTGGCGGCCACCATGCACCGGCAGGCGCCACGGCCCAGAGGTAGTGCTCGGCATAGACCCTGGCCGCCGCTGCGCACCTCCCAGATGCCTCGCCCTGAGGTGGCGCTCGGGGAGGCCCGATCCGCTGGGTTCTGGCCGTGGCCCTGCCTCGCCCTGGAGGATGAAGCTCTTTCCCGCTGGGGGGCTTGATGAGGGTACATCGCGCTGTCGCGCTACTCCTGCTGGTTTGGTTGACAGGCTGTGCCTCAGGGCGCGTGGTGCGCTTGGAAACGGGCCAGGGGCCGCCAGTCGTCTTCACGCCTCACAACAACGAAGCCGGGCCGGTGGAGGTGGAGCGGCGCGAGTTCAAAGCGGCCGTGGCGAGGCTGGCACGGGGTGTGAGGCTCCCGGCCAATCCCCAGCAGGCCGCGCGGCGCCTGATGGGAGTGGACGCCCGAGGCGGCACGTACCTCTTCGATCCGCGCACCCGGCAGATGACGCCAATGGAGGGGGCTGCACTGGCCTCCGACATGTCGCCCGCGGATGTGGAGCTGACGCGGGCATATCTGCGTTGGTGCGAGCGCACCGGGCGCAAGGGCGACTGTCTGCACTTGCTGGCGGAGAGTCCCACCGTCACCGGAGACGGGCGCTATGCGCTGGCCATGGCCATGGCCCAAGGTGTGGTCCTGGAAGAGATGCTGGATGCCTTCAAAGGCATGGCCGACCCGCACGCGGCGCTCTCGGCGGCGCTGTGGACCATGACCTTCTATCTGGTCCTCTGGTCGGTGCCCGAACCCGTGAGCAAGGGCCTGGCTGCCGTGATGACGGCGACAGCCATTGTCTACCTCGGGGTGGACACCTTCTGGACGCTGATCGCGGGCTTCAAACGGCTGGTGGAAGAGGCGGACCGGGCCACCACGTTTGACGAGCTCCGCGATGCGGGTGAGGGCTACGGCAAGGTGATGGGCCGGAACGCGGCGCGGGCCTTCGCGCTGCTGGCGACGGTGGCCGTCGGTAACACTGCCGCAGGCTTCGCCTCGAAGGTGCCGACGTTGCCCGGTTCCGCCCAGGCGGCGGTGGTGGCCGGGGGCCGCGCGGGCATCCGCCTTGCCGCCGTGGGCGAAGTCGGAGCGGTGGCGGTGACGGGCGAGGCCGTCACGGTGGCGCTGGCCCCCAATGCGGTGGCCATGACGGCACGGGCCATGGGGGGCACGGCTGCCGCCCCGGTGGACGCGGAGGGCCACGACCACCACATCGCCACGAACAAGTGGTGGAAATCCACGAACAATGAAGGCCCGTGGTCACCCAGATTCCAGGAGATTTTCGACAAGGCGGGCATGTCGCTGGACGACCCGGCCAACATCATCCACGTCAAGGGCCACAAAGGGCCCCACCCGCAGGCCTATCACGAGCGAATTCTTGAGCGGCTGACCGACGCAACCGAGGGATGCCGCACCATGGAACGATGCCGTGAGGCGCTGACAGCCGAACTCGGCCGGTTGGGGGAGCAGATTGCCACTCCGGGCACCAAGCTGAATAAGCTGGTGACGGGCACCTAGATGCGGCGCCACAATGAATCCCATGCCCAGTCGGTACTTCAAGTTGACTGACAACATGACTGTTCCAGGCCGGTGGTTGCTCGGCACTCCCACAGATGCTCAAGGTCGGGAGGTGGACGACCCGTGGATGTTCTATCGGGGCCAACGACTCCCGGACTTGGGCGCCTTGAAGCTCCCCGTGACTGTGACCGGCAGGGCGCTTGATTTCTCACTCGCGGCGTTCGCGGCCCCCGTGGTCCACGCCCGCGTGGCTTCCGTGCTCTCGGAACTCGTGCCCGGGGAGGTGCAAACCCTGCCTGTGGAGATTGAAGGCCAGTCGGAACAGTTCTTCATTCTCGTGGCCACCAAGCTGATTCACTGCATTGACGAGAAGGCCACCGAGGAATTTCAGAAGTGGACGCCGGAGGACGGGCGCCCTGAGAAGGTTGGAAAGTACCGAGACGTTTGGGGAATGCGGATTGACGCTTCGCAGGCAGGTGATGCGAAGGTCTTCCGCGCCTGGGGCTGGCCCATCGCGTTGATCGTCCGAGAGGAAATCCGCGACGCACTTGAGCGCATAGGCGCCACGGGAACGAAGTTTGAAGAGGTTTAGGGGCATGTTCCTCAGCTCCGAGGTGGTTCTCGGTGCCGGTGCGGGCTGTCACTGCGCGCCGGGAGGGCTCTGCGGGCCGAGGTGGTGCTCGGCGTAGACCGTGGCTGCTAACACGCACCCAGCAGGCGCCACGGTCCAGAGGTGGTGCTCGGCACGGGTGGGCACTCTGGCTCGATGTCGCGCGGGGCCTATTGCTGGGGCCACGAGGTCCAGCGCTCACCACGAGGCCCGCGTCCGGCCTGGACGCTCACCACAAGCCCCAGTACCACGAGCCCCAGCACTCGCCACGAGGCCTACATTGACGGTGGCCCGCTTGGACGCGCACCAAGGGGCGTGGTGAGCAATTACGGGCCAAACAAGAACTTGAAATCCCGCAGCAGGGTTCCACCTTCGACGTTCGACTCAGAGTAATTGAAACACCCTGCGGGGTACTCCCAGACCTCCCAAGCCGCCGTCCCACCGTCGAATTCAAATTCTGCGTAGTGAATCAATTCCGACCCCATCTCTCTTTCTTCTCCATCCTGCGCCGAATTCCACGGCAGGTCACTGCAAGTCACTTCAACAACCTCGCCAGTGCGTTCAACTTTGATCTGCGCCGTCTGGTGACTCTGGATACTCGCCATGCCAAGCCTTCCTGTGTGATCGCTCCGCGTTCGGCACGCTCGCTGACGCAAGCGCGCCGCATGCTCGTTATAATCGAGTGTCATGGGCCGCACTATCGGGTAGCTCGTGGGTCACCTCCTCGGATCGCTGTCCCGATCAGTCCGACCAGCCTGCGTGCTCGGGAGCGTCAAGGGGCGGCTCCGCCGAAACCTGAATGACTCTGCATCCTTGACCCTCCCTCCGCGCGCAGACGAAAGGCAAGCGGCCAGTCCTGAGCGATCAGGAGTCGCGATCCGTTTGGCCGACCCGGATGCGGTCCGTTGACCCGGCCCCTGACAGCCAGAAGCGGCCCGTCTCCAACCGCTTGTAGAGCAGCATGGAAGCGTCCGCCGCGCGCCGCTCCCCCGGCAATCCCTCACGGCACGTCGTTGGCCGGACGGTTACGAGAGGGTGACCCGCGAGCGATCCGATGGGCAGCCTGTCACAGCCAGACACTTCGGCTGCGAAGCGGCGCTGCTCGCCCAGCGTCACCAAGTGTACCAGCACGCCCGCGCACGTCACCCGAGCACTGGAGCTGCGACACCCGCGACTGGACGCCAGCAGGCCCCGTGCGCCTCAACCCCTCACCGCAAGTGCAGGAACTGAAGCGCATCGGCCAAACCCTCTCACGCGGCAACTACCTTGACGTTCACCGGTTACGGTGCCTCCGGTGCGCCGTCGACTTCAACACCTGCTGCTGCGCAGCAATGGCAACCTCCCGCTCTACCTACGCGACGTCGACGCACGCGCCCTGCCTCGCGGTCCCTCTCGCATTTGATCAAGCAGTGCCAAATGCTGTTAGCCAAGCAATCCCGACCGCACACAGCGCCAACCCCCAGATCGACCAAAATTCCAGAGTCACAAATCAAAAACATAGTTTCTGACTTTGTCCGCCATGGGATACTTCCTTTTGAGCTCCCGCACAGCCATTTGCACATGACGTTTAGCCTGCTCTTTGTAGCTCTCGTAGCGCATCACTGCCGCACGCCCTTTGTCCAAATCGCGCTCGGCAGCAAAAAGACAATCCACCGATTTAAGAATCTTCCTTGCAAGACTTAAACTCAATCCCTCAACGTTCGCCAACTGCTTGAGTGGACTAAACCCATAATTCCTAACCTTGAGCGCAACCTCCTCGAAATTCCACACAGAGTCAACCGCCAGGAAAGAATTCCAATAAACAGAATAAATCTTGCTGTCGTCCGAGAGATAGTTATCAAAATCAGACGACTCAAGCCTTCCAAGCCTTCTCATTGGGATTAAGAACTCATCACTCCCCACAGAAAGCCCACTGACACCGGAGCCAACAAAATTAACCAACTCCCTTAAGTGTCGCACTGGATGTCCACGGAACGAGGCGCCAGCCAGAAGCCGATGGCCGAACACCACGCACGTAGACAATTCAGCAGAATCACAGTCCCACCCCAAGCGCTTTCCGACCTCCCTCCTAAACTCGTCATCGCCCCAAGCCACTTTAAATCTATCCAATTGATGAGCGGCTGTGTCCACATAGTCCCATGTGGTCCTCTGCTCAAAACCACTACAAGGAAGAAGCGTATGCTTGCACTCAAAGGCATACACCGAATTGCCGATCTTGACCAAAACATCAATCTCCCCCTCATCCTCCTCGTACTCGTACTTAAACTCCCGTCCTAGTTCTACTTGTGCTCCGCCAAAGGCATCAGACAAAATCTTGACAACCGGGTTCTCTGCCTTGCTGTCGCCATGAACGCGTGCTTCCGAAAGAACAAGACAATTCCTAATGACATTTGACATGCCCAGAATGAAAAACGGAAAAGCAAAGACCTTCCCGATCTTCATCATCGGCTGGTACTGTATGTCAAAATAACCCTTCTTCTCTACGTCCCAGGAAAATAAATCCAAGAAAGCCTGGACAACTTCTCTACCGATCCCAGCAGAAAGCAGGAGTTCCCAAAGCATCTCTTCATTCATTGCGCCAATTAGCGAATTGCGCGCAACGACTTCTGAGATCCCTTCTGCCTCCAGCGCCAGCATTCGGACTATTCCAGAAAACCGGAAGACACGCTGTAGGCGAATCACGTCGCGCATTACCAACCCCGGCTCGACCTCCAAGGCGAGCAATTCATCCAGCGGCGTCAGCAGTTCATTGCATGCGCGCTCCAGTTCCCCCATCTCCTCTTTGTAATAGCCATCAACCAGGAGCAACTCGTCCGCGAGAATTTTCCAGGCTTCCGCTGGAAGGGCGAAAATCAACCTCTCTTGCCCTGGCGTTCCGGCCAAACCAAGAGAACGTCCACCCACATGCTCGAAGAATTTCCGGCACTCCTCATCAAAAGATCTCCCAATCCCCGGCTCGTCCGCTCCAAATCCAGACCACGCTTGCACATTCCGAATATACCCAAGCGACAAGGCCATCCCCCAACGCTCATTGGGAGGCAAAATACGGTATTCCCTGTTATCCCCCATATGGCATATATATTCTTGCCTGTAAACTTTTGCCTCCATCCCCATCAACTCGCTCAGCCGAAAAGCCAAGACAATCTCAGAATCAAACGCAAGTTGCCCTGGATCTGACTCGGCAAAAGGGCGGAACTCTGCGCCAGTCAGTCCATACTTTTTATTGTAGGATTCGATTGCATAGGAAACACCACTCGCGATGTCCTCCCTGTCTAATCCTTCGATAGTTTCATTCGTCGGATCCCTGCTGGCGCGAGAGTGTCGAACAAATGCAAGCTCTGCCCGATCCAGCATCGTTTTCAGACCCGTGTCGGATTGAGCGCGTAGCTTTTCTACAAGCTTGGCTTCGTCCAGTCGCGTAGCGGAATACAATTCGACAAACACGCTGAACGACAGCAGTCTGCGCAATGCCGACTCGACTTTCGGATGCTGGGTAACCACCCGACATAAACTCCCCAACACCTCCGAGAGCGTCACCAAGCATGTCTCGGCATAGATGCTTGGTCTAAACGCATCGACAAATTTCGCCATGCCGAATATTTCACCATCCGAGAGCATTATCCCCATCAGTCCCCACTCAACAGAGGTAGTCACCTCCCCCCTCTCGACGGCCTTCTGTATCTGACGCCCAACTTCTTTTGCTGCATCGTCTTTGAATAAAAAAAGACCGGCATTTTGCCGCAATCTAAGCGCTTCTGACTCCCATTCGCCACCTCTCCATTTCTCAATTATCTTCTTTACATTCGACTTGGAAATAATCGTCACTTTTGATTCCATTGGCTGCTCTCTCTTATCGCTCAAGGTCGACTTCCAATCTGTAATTGATAGCCAAGCCAACAATTTCCATTTCAGCAGAAGCAGTCAGTAGACTAGGCGGCCGAGAAGAGACTCTCGCCGATAGATCGATAGATGAAGAGGCGCCATGGTCAGGCGTCCGAAGCTCGGGATGTTCATGAGCGCCCGCTCACAAATTTGCCCTATTCTTCGGTGGCCAGACAGCATCCTGGGGCAACTTCAGCCAACGTCGCACGTCTTCCGGCGGCGCCTCCATCCAGCCTGCGAAGTCATCAAGGGTAACGTCCTCTGGAGGGCCGAATTCCATTGGCTCTTGATAGGCTAAAGCAGTGGCTGCCGCCCGCCAATCTCCGTTGCTCGCCTTGGCATGCCATTTCTTGAAGGCATCGGCTTTCATTTCCGCATCGGCTCTCCGCTCCGTAGGCCCCTCGTCACCTCCATTCTCCTTCTTCTTGACGCGAGATTTTTTCGGGATGGGCTTCTTACCAACTGAAGACTTTCCCCCTGCGGTTTTCTTCTTGGAAGCACACATCAAATTCTAGCTCCTCGTCATAATGAGTGACACCACTACGAGTAGACCATAATTCTTTAACGCTCGGAATCAGCCCCGGCCGCTGCGCATTGGGCGGGCTCCAGGGTGTCGGGGGATCGGCGCGGGCCCTGCCTCCGCCTCGCACTGGGCAAGATTCGCGGCCCCGGGGTGATGCTCGGCGCGGCCCCTAGCCAATGCGCTCCAGGCAACCGCAATGGATCCGAGGTAACAGTCGGTACGGGCGCTGAATGTCACGGAACACTGGGCAGGCGCCCACGACCCGAAGCGGCGCTCTGCGCGGGTGGCATCCACCGCGCATCCGGGGGCTCCACGGCCCCAGTCCGAGGTGATGCGCGGGGCGGGCACCGGCCGATGCCGCGCGCGGAGCAGGTTCCAAGGCGAGAGGTGTAACTCGGTGAGGGTGGCTTTCACGTCGCACCGGGCAGGCTCCACGACTCCGAGATGTCACTTGGCAAGGGCGGGGACCCTGGCTAGGGGCAGATCGGGATTATATGCTGGCCACAGCGGCGCGCCGGTCCCGCACTACGGCTCACAGTTGGCGCGACGATCGGGCCTATCTAGCGCTGCGCCTCGCCCGGTTTGGCACTCCGCAGGGACCAAAAAAGAACCAAATCCAATGGACGGGCCTGGACTCGCCCGGACAGGAAGCCGCCTACTTCCTCAGAGGGAACGTTGGGTAGCCGGCCGGTGTTCCAAGTAGGGACCAAATCCGCCTACGAGGCTTCGATTCCCTCCGCCTCCATCCCGAGAAGCCCAGCAATATGGAAGGGCTGCTGGGCTTTCCGCCGTCACGAAAATGGCGACGGGCTCAGTCGAAGGCCGCGAACAGGGTGGCATCGGAACCAGCGGGAGTCCGGTAGAAGGTCCGCCATGAAGCCTCCTCGCATCGTCATCGTCGGTGGTGGACCCGCCGGAATGCTCCTCGCCTACCAGCTCGTGTCGAACGGCGTTCCGGTCCGCGTCCTGGAGCGCCACCCGGACTTCGAACGCGAGTTCCGCGGCGAACTCCTGCAGGCGCCGGTCGTCGAAGCGCTCGAACGCGCAGGGCTCTTCTCCGCGCTGCTCGAACGGGGGCTTGCATTGCCAGACATCGAGCGCCGCATGTACGTGGGCAAGCGTCGCGCGGTCCGCGTGCCAGGCCCCCAGGAGCGCGGGGCCGTGGTGTCGCAGCCGGGCATGCTCGCGCTGCTGCACGGGCTGTGCATGCGTCATCCCCACTACCGCCTCGACTTCGGCACCACCGTGCTCGACGCCCTCCAGGAAGACGGGCGCGTCGTCGCGATGAAGACCCGCCACGACGGCGTGGAGGACCGCGTGGACGGGGACCTCTTCATCGTCTGCAACGGACGCAACAGCCACCTGCGCAAGTCCTGCGGCCTGGAGACCGAACAGTTCGCTACGACCGCCGACGCGCTCTGGCTGCGCTTCGACCTCTCCGACGCGCCGGAGGCACTGCCCGAGTCGCTCCAGGTCCACATGTTCGGCAAGGGGCTCGTCGTCGTATTCCAGCGCTCCACGGGCCACCGGCTGCACCTCGCCTACAGCGAGCCGGGCGACCTCAACCGGCTGCGCAAGGACCTCCCGGAGCTGCGACGGCGGCTGCTGTCCACGCTGCCGGAGACGCTCCGGCCCCACGTGGAGCGCAAGCTCGACGAACACACCGAGTGGCAGGTGTTGAAGATTGTCGTCGACCGCGTGCGCCAATGGCACGCACCGGGCGTTCTCTTCCTCGGGGATGCGGCGCACACCATGTCACCGTCGGGCGGACAGGGATTGAACCTCGCCCTGCGCGACACGTTCGTGGCCGCCAACCACCTGCTGGATGCCCTCCAGGCGGAGCGCCCGCTGGATGCAGCGGTCTTCCAGCGGATCCAGGAGGAGCGCCAGCCGGAGATCGACCGGGTCCAGGCGGGGCAGACGCGCGCGGGACAGATGGTGCTCAAGCCCCTCGGCGTACTGCACATGATGTTCACCCTTCTGGGCGCCGTGATGTGGTTCGCGGGCAAGAAGATGCAGGGCACAGGGGGCGTGCCCCCCGTCGAACCGCGCTATCTCACACCGCTCACGGGCGCACATCCCGTTGCCCCTGGGCTCCAGGGCCCGACCGCACCCTGATTCCGCAAGAAAGAATGCAAAAGAATTCCCTGGGGCCATTCCCTGGATGAACGGCGGGCCGCACTGCCGCAGCCCGCTTCCACCAGGAGCCCCATGTTCCGCATTCCGTCCTTGTGTCTGTGCCTGTTCGCCTCGCTCGCCATCGCCGACGAGTCCTCCTCGAAGCCCGCACGGCTCACCGTGGCCCAGAAGAACGGCTGGGCTGCCTACGACAAGGAACTGAAGCGGAAGGAGGACGCGGTCAACGAGGCCTGCGGGTCGGCCTTGAAGAGCAGCTACGACAAGGCGACCTACCCCGCCTTCGACCCGATGAAGGACCGGACCCAGAGCGCATGCCAGACAGCCGTGGGCACCCTGGTCGAAGTCTGCGGCACCGCGGATGGCAAGGCGGCGGTGAAGGAGGCGGTCACCAAGACAGTCTGCCGACTGTCGACGGACGGGACCCGGGTCTCACTCGACGAGGGCGTGCTGACCCTCCACATCGACCCGGTGAAGAGCTCCATCGCGGGCAAGGAGACCGGGAACTACAGTTGGAAGGGCGCCCTCGAGGAGATTCTGTAGCCACGGCGTGCGCCCACAGGCCCCGGTGCGTCGGAGCCCGGGCTCGCACCCATCATTGAAACGCTTCAGCCCGAGACTTCCCGGCCGCTCACCGCCATCATCGTCGCGAGCATGGTGGCGACGGGCTTCAGGCCCGACACGGTCTCCGCGACCACCTCGCCCGTGGTGACCGTGAGCGTCCGGCCAGGTTTCATCACCCGCCCATACGCGACGAACCTGCGGCCAGCGGCAGGCGCGAGAAAGTTCACCTTGTACTCCACCGTCAGGACGGCGGCGTCCACGGGCATCAGGGAGTACGCGGCGTAACCACAGGCGCTGTCGACGATGGCCGTGACGATGGCCGCGTGTAGGTACCCGTGCTGCTGCGTGAGGTCTTCCCGGAATGGCAGCTCGATGACGACCTCGCCCGGCGAGACAGAGGTCAGCGTCGCTCCCAGGGTATTCATGACGCGCTGGCGCGCGAAGCTGTCGCGCACGCGCTGCTCGAACGCGGTGTCTGCTGGTGTGAAGACTTGCGATCCAAAGGGTGGCCTGGCTGCGCTCATCGAATGGCTCCTGCCTGAAAACCTCCGGGGCCTTCAAAGTCAGCAGAGCCCTGGCCGCTTCCAAGTCTCTGGCATGAAGCGGACGCTTGCTTGTCGGACGAGGCGTTGGGCATGGGGCGCCAGCCGCCCTCCCGCCCGTTCCCCTGCCTGGCGGTCTTGATCGCGGCCCGCGAGGAGCCCTTAGCTTATCCGCGTTCTTCATACCCACGGAGACGCGGATGGCCAGGAAGATGAAGGCAGTGCAGGTGCGGCAGGCGAAGGGCCCGCTCGAAATCGTCGAGCGGGAAGTCCCCGAGCCGGGTCCCGGACAGGTGCGCATCGCGGTGGAGGCCTGCGGCGTCTGTCACAGCGATGCCATCACCAAGGAAGGCTGGATGCCCATCCAGTATCCACGGGTCCCGGGCCACGAGGTGGCGGGCCGCATCGACCGGATAGGCCCCGGGGTGACGGCGTGGAAGGAGGGACAGCACGTCGGCGTGGGCTGGCACGGAGGCCACTGCGGTCAATGCACCGCCTGCCGAGAGGGCGACTTCGTCACCTGCGAGGTGCAGCAGGTGTGTGGCATCAGCTACGACGGCGGCTACGCGGAGTACATGGTCGCGCCCCAGGAGGCCCTCGCCCGGGTGCCCGAGGGAATGAGCTCCGTGGACGCCGCGCCCCTGCTCTGCGCGGGTGTCACCACCTTCAACTCCCTGCGCCACATGGACGTGCGGCCGGGGGACCTGGTGGCGGTGCAAGGCATTGGCGGGCTCGGGCACCTGGCCATCCAATATGCCCGCAAGCTGGGCTACCGCACCGCCGCCATCTCACGGGGCGCGGACAAGCGGCAGCTCGCGCTCGAGCTGGGTGCGCACGAGTACGTCGACACGGAGCAGGGCCCGGTGGCCCAGGCGCTCCAGAAGCTCGGTGGGGCGCGCGTCATCATGATGACCGCATCCAGCAGCAGCCTCGCGGGCGAGCTGGTGGGGGGCCTGGGACGCAATGGCACCCTGTTGCTACTGGGCGCGGGCGCCGAGCCCATCCCCGTCAGCAGCATGCAACTGCTCATGAAGCGGCAGCGCGTCCAGGGCTGGCCGAGCGGCGTCCCCCAGGACTCGCAGGACACGATGGCCTTCAGCGCCCTCGCGGACGTGCGCTCCCGCAATGAAGTGTTCCCGCTCGAGCGCGCCACCGAGGCCTATGAGCGGATGATGGGCAACCACGCCCGCTTCCGCGTGGTGCTCAAGCTGCGTTGAGCCGTACCCCGCCCGGAGGAATGGGGGCACGGGCTGCTTGCCTGGAGGCGCATCCACTTCCGTGCGGGGTCTGTCCATCGATGAGCGAGCCGACAGCACCTCGCGGCGTACGTCGGCGGACCGGTGCTGTTCTCGTTGAAGCATGCGAAGGGCTCCGCTGGCCGTGCGGACTGTTCCGATGGCCACAGCCCTGATCATCTTGCTCAGCGTGTCCACCAGGGTCGCCGCAGCATGGTCGTTCATTGGCATCTCGGGTGGTCATGAGAAGGCAATCGAGCGCGTCCGTCGCGAGGGGCAATGGCCATGTCGCCGTCATCAAGGAGTTCAGTCCTCTGCGGGGCAATGATCATTGCAACGATCATTGCAACATCTCGAATCTGAGGGGTTGCGCTGGGAGCAAGCAAGCCTCGACGGGATGAGCGTCGTGCTGTCGATCAGGCCTCCCTCTTCACGCCGAGCAACTCCATGGAAACAGGGACGGGGCGCCGGGCCAGGAACGAGGATCGCTCCGGAGCGCCCCTCCTCGCGTCCCTTGAGGCCGTCGGAATGCGAGGGGAGGGTCCAAGCAGACAGGCGTGCGCGCAATCCATCTTGATAACGGCAAGGCAGGCTTTTTTGGAAAAGCCTTGAATGCTAGCTAGCCTCTTCTTGGTCCCCCTGACCAACGGACGCCCCTCTCACCTCCGGCGTCTGCCCTGATGAGGTATTACCCCTTGAAATTGCCTTTTTTGCGTGGGTCGCTACGACTCACCCTGCTCTTGCTCCCATTGGCGGCTCCGGCGTCCAACCCGTCGCTTTCGCCTGCCGGGGTGCGCCCCATCGAGCAGTGCGACATCGTCTATTCCTACAGGCTGCCGCAGTGCCCATGTGATCCGAACATGGAGCTGTGCGACCTGTGCGACACGACGAATCCGAATTCATGGTGCTACGAGCCCTGCGACATGACGGATCCGAACTCGTGGTGCTACGAACCGCCGCCGCCCCCGCCCCCGCCCCCCACCGACTTCCAGGTGCAGGTCTTCCCCACCGCCCTCTCCATGGCGCAGCTGGCGCCCATCCTCGAGCAGGAGAACCTCCAGTGGTACGCGTCCCATGGGTACCCGGCCCCCATCGTCCAGGGCGGTGAAGGCTCGATGCTGCGGAGGGTCTGCACGCTGCCGGACGCGGACTGGGACGGAGATGGACTGGTCGGTGCCGCGGATGAATTTCCCCTCACACTTGGGCCCCTCACGGCGGACTTTCCCGTGCTGGGCGTGGGCTTCACGGGCACGTTGACGGCGGACGTGGCGCTCCAGGTCAGTGGCGGGACGACCCAGACCAACACCCTGGCCACCGTAGACAGCAACTCCTACACCCGCACGAACACCGCCACCGACACCAAGGCGATCAAGAGCGCCTACGCCTTCAAGACCGGTACCAGCACGGACTCGGAGACGTCCTTGGATCTGGCCAAGCTGCTCAAGGGAGACTTCGCCGGCGGCCTCACTGGCAAGTCGACGATGAAGTTCTACTCGAAGAACGACTTCGACTTCTCCACGAGCTTCACCCGCGTCCTGAAGGACGAGGCGGTGCGGAAGATCGTCTCCGACGTGAACCACACCATCACCACCGTCACGACCACCAGCACCACCTATGACGCGGACGCCGGGCGCATCCGGACCACGTACGTGCTTGAGAACCTGTCGACCAATGCTCGCAACCTGAAGGTGAAGAACCTTCAGTTCCTGGTCATGGCCCACGACCCCCGTACGGGCACGGACCTTACCTTCGCGCGCGCCGTCCAGATTGACGCCAATACGATCGAACTGGGCTCGGGTCCGACGAACAACCGCTACCAGGGCTCTCTGGTCATCGACAACATCAACACCAATGACATGCTCAACGCCCTCAATCAGGGCTGGACCCTGGAGGTGGTGGCCGCGAAGGGCTATCTGTTGCTGGACGCGAACAGCGGCCAGGAGCTCAACACGCTCATCAACAATGTCAGCGTTCGCACCGCGATGCTCAACGTGAACTGGGGCGGGCTGGACATCCCCTTCAAGCGGCAGATCAGCGCCTACATGTCGACGGGCTACTGCACCAATATCCAGGACTTCCTGCTCAATGCCTTTGGTGCGGGCAATGTCACCTTCAAGGCCAACGCCACGGGCAAGCTCGTCATCGACAGGATCCACTACAAGCAGGCACGGCACGACGACCGGGACTTCAATACGCTGTCGGAAACAGAGAAGAACGAGTACGGAAAGTGGGTGGTGGCCATGTACGGTCATCCCGCGCGCCATCCCTTCATGCCCGACACCTTCGACCTGGTGGACATGGACGTCTACCCGTTCGATGAGGTGTACGTGTATTACCTGACCCGGCGGGACTTCGAGCCCATCAGCGGGCCCCTCGTCGTGGACTACTACGATGACAACGTGGGCATCATTCCCGAATCGCCCGGTGCCTGCCCCGCGAACAGTCAGCACGTCGTCATCCTGATGGACGATGAAAACAGTCGGAACGCGAGTTGGGCCAACCCGTGGATCGGGGCCTTCATGTCCAGCTCCGACACCCGCCTGGAGTTCTGCAAGGTCGATGGCGCGCGCTTTCGCCGACTCACCGACTCAGAGAGCTACAAGTATCACTACGCGGTGCTCAAGCTGGATCAGAACTGCCCGGTGGGCGCGGTGCCCTTCAACCGGTCTTTCGACAACGAGGACTTCGCCAATCACAATGCCAATAGCCAGAACATCTGGCCGAACGCACAAGACCAGTATGGGACCCACCTGCAGTTCTGTCTGTTCCGCAAGGATTCGAATGCCGCCCGCAATCAGGGGGTGCGCCACATGAATTCATTCCCGGATCTGGGCATCCCCTATGGCGTCTTCGTGGACCCGGACTTCGATGGACAGTTCCTGGTGCCGGGCGTGCCAAGGGGCGTGATCCACACGGACGACGAGGACTCAAGCAACAGGAACACCTTCTGGGCACCCACCCCCAGCATTGAATGGGAGGCGAGGCGCATCGTGCCGTCGGACGGCAACACCAGCCTGTATACGGGCAAGGTGCGCAACTGAGTACGGGGGGCCCCAGCCCGCGACATCCCCTGGGGCCCCCGCAGGCATCCACCCGATTCCCGCGCGGTCCATCCCCCTGCCGACCGCGACGAACGGCTCAACGCGGAGCTGACAGCTCCACCTGGAACGTCTTCGCGGCGCTCGACGCCAGGTCCAATCCCTTCCTCCCGCTGGCTTCCGATGATCGCGAAGCCGCCACGCTCAAGGATTCGCGAGGCGCGCGTCTATCTGGTACCTCTACCCGGGTCCCAGGGTCCTGATGGCCGACCTCAACGCCGTCGAAGGCTCCTGGGAGCTGCAGCCCGTGCGCAATGACTTGCAGGACGCGTGGTTCGCGGCGGGCAACCCTTCCGCCGATCGGATCGACTACATCTTCTCGACGCCGCTCCCGGTGGCGCGCGCCTACAAAGTGCCGTCGGACGCCTCGGACCATGATGCCGTGATGAGCTGGGTGGGCCTGGAGCCCGCGAGCGCACCCTAGCCACGCGGTGTCACGAGGACCTTCCGGCGGGAGGCGGGTGGGCTAGAGTCCCGCGGCACGCAGATGCAGCCCGTCCGTGCGAGGAAAGGTGGCGGAGGCGTGAGACTCGCCGGATTCGTGATCCACGGAAACAACCAGGACACCCTGCCCCGGTGCCTGGAAGGCCTGTTGTCGGTCTGCGACGAGGTCGTCGCCCTGGACTCCCTGTCCACGGACGGCTCCACGGAGATTGCCCGGCGGATGGGGGCACGCTCCGTGTCCATGGCCTGGGCGGGCTATGGCGCCGCCAGGGCCGCGGCCATCGCGGCGCTGGAGCCCTCCGACTACGTCTTCTTCCTCGACTCGGACGAGCACCTGGACGCGGAGGCCATCCAGGCCATCCGGGCCTGGAAGCAGAGCCAACCCCAGGAAGTCGTCTACCGCCTGCCCCGGCACGACTGGGCGGAGGTGGACGGCCATCGCTTCCTGTACCGCACGGAGTGGCGCGCGCGCCTCATTCGCAGGGAGGTCGCGGTCTGGCGTCCGGAGATGATCGTCCACGAAGCGCTGCCGCGCATGCGCGCGGGGCGGCTTCAGGCGCCCATCGAGCACCGGTTCGCCACGTCCCTCTCCCTGCGCTCCGCCAAGGAGCACCGCTACGCGCTGCTCTGGGCGGTCATGGCGCTCGCGGAGGGTCGCAGGTCCAAGCCCGCGCTGCTCCAGCGCCCCGCGCATGTCATCCGGGACGGCCTGCTGCATGGTGCGCTGTGGCGCGGCGGATGGACGGCGCTGAAGCTCGCATGGGTGGTGGCCGGATACCACGCGGCCAAGTACCGCTACCTGCGCGACCTGCGACAGGGCCGTCATCCGGAGCTGGTCCAGGCCTTCCAGGAGCGGCGCTACGGCGAGCTGTTCCAGCGGGTCCAGACCGTGGACCTCGCCCCCTGACGCCGGACGCGATTCGCGGCGCGTGTCTCCCCGAACGTGTCCGGTCACCGTTCACCGGCTCATGCTGCGTGCGCGAGCCGAAGCGCCTCCGTGAGTGGAAGCAGCGAGCGTGGCGGCAGGCCCCGGCGGTGCGTGCGCAGCGTGTCCGTCAGGAAGTCCAGCACGCCCCGCTCTTGCAGCTTGAGCGCGGAGCGGGCCGGGCTGCCTCCTCCGGACAGCGGCCTGTGCTACCTCCTGCGGCTCGCGCTTGGAAAAGCGTCCGTCGCACTCCTGCCTTCATGGCTGGTTCCCATCGCGTAGTGCTTGCGCCCCACGCGCCGGGGGAGCGCGGTCCCTCGGCGGCGGCAGGGGCTGGGACAGCGCTCGTGGCCTACGCCCTGCTGGCCGCGAGCAACCGGGCGAGGAGGCCGGCGTCCGTCACGCGCTCGTACTCCAGCGGCTTCTCCGCCGACGCGCGGTAGCGGTAGATGGTGAAGGGCCCCTGCTCCTCGGAGGCTTGCTCCGGCACGAGGACGGCGCATGCCTCCTTGTCGACGGCGATCATGTCGATGCAGCGAAGCCGCACGACGCATCGGCGGGATGGAGGCCGTGTTGAGGGCAGAGCGCTGGAGCCAAGGCGGGAGTGGCCGCATACGCGAAGACGCGCACCGCACGCGTCAGCGTCAGCACTCCAGCCTCCCCAGCAACTGCGCTGCGGCCTCCACGCTGAGCCCCTCGACTCGCCAGCCGCCCGTCGACACCAGCACCACCGGCTGCAATCCCATCACTCCAGCCACTGCCGGATGCTCGCGGACACGCACCGGAACCAGGGCCGCGCTCTTCTCGGCGAATCTCGGACGCGCTCGCCCCGCGGGCTTGCCTTTGCGCCACTCGTAGAGCGTCGGCCCGGACACACCCAGCCTCTGCGCCACCTCCACCACCGTCCCGCCTGTCTCCTGGACGTGCTCCGCGTAGCGCACCGCGAAGGCACGCAGCGCCTCGGGGAACGGCTCGGAGGTGCGCTGCCCTTTTTCCCAGCCCCGTCGATTCGCTGAGACGGGCAGACACATGTCATGGACTTTGTGTAGATGGCGCTCAAGTGCTTGTCGGCTGGTGGCCGGATGACGTTTGCCATTCGCGTATTGCGCGCCGAGCCGTTGAGTGCAAGGAATTGTGTCGTGCATTCCATGAGGGGGACGGCCCATTCCGGGCTTCATCCTGCTCCTGGGGGGGGAGCCATCCAATGAGAAGCCATACACATGCCTCGCTGTCGTGGGGGCTGGGGGCGACACTGGCGTTATTGCTGGGCGCTTGCGGTGTGGAGCCCCTCGACGAAGGGGCAGAGCCCGGAAGCGACAAGGCGTTGGCGCAGGTGAGCCAGGAGCTCGCGCCGCCGTGGGACTTGTATGCGGATGCGGTGGCGCCGGGCACCACGCCGGCGGTGCTCCACCCGAGCAGGGCGCTGGGCGCACCGGACGGGCAGAGGGCAACGATACCGGGCCTGCTCACCTCGGCGCTGGTGCTGGACCTGGGGCAGGGCGAGGAGGGCACCGGAGACCTGCGCGTCTATTACCAGGGCCTGGCGGCGGTGCTGGTGGCCCAGGTGGACTTCCTGAAGGCGGATGGGACCCGCGTCGGCTCCAGCCTGCTGCACATGGGCCTGGGGACCCATGTCGCGGTGGCGAGGTACCCCGGAAACTACCCCTACCGCTACGTGCGCCTGCGGGGCGCGTTGTTCGGGATCTATCAGGTGGACGCGGTGGAGACGTCCATCCGGCCCTTCTGTGGTGACGGGGTGATTGGTGGAGCCGAAACCTGTGACGACGGCAACCAGCTCTCCGGAGACGGCTGCAACAGCGTCTGCCAGGTGGAGCCGGGCTACACCTGCACGGGAGAGCCGACAGTGTGTACCGACATCGACGAGTGCGCCGCCGGTACCGACAACTGCAACGAAAACGCCACCTGCACCAACATCGGGGGCTCCTTCACCTGCGCCTGCAATGCGGGGTACGAGGGCGACGGCGTGACCTGCACCAACATCGACGAGTGCGCCGCAAGCCCCTGCCTGAACGGTGGCACCTGCATCGACGGCGTGGGTAGCTACACCTGCAAGTGCGCGCCCACCTACGAGGGGAACAACTGCCAATCTTGCTCCGGCACCCTCGCGGACTGCAACGCGAACTCGTCCGACGGCTGCGAGGTGAACCTCCAGAGCGACGCCGACAGTTGCGGCGCCTGCGGCATCGTGTGCTCGACGGGCCAGATCTGCTCGAACGCCACCTGCCAGACCGCCCCCACCGGCCAGGTCCCCGGCACGCCGGTCAGCTCCCCCGCGAACCACAGCCCGCTGGCCCCGGCGGTCGCCGATGTGAATGGCGACGGCAAGCTCGACATCCTGGTGGCCAACGCCGAATCCGAGTCGACCCAGACTCCCGCTGGCTCCCTCTCCGTCTTCCTGGGGAATGGCGACGCCAGCGTCCAGTCGGAGGTCAACTACGGGAGCGCCTCGCTCTCCAGCAACGCGGTCGTGGCCGTGGACGTGGACGGCGACGGGTGGCTCGACGCCGTCACCGTCGACGGCCAGACGAACCTGCCCCTCATCAACGGAAACATCAGCGTCTACAAGAACCTGGGCTCGAGCGCGCCCGGGACCTTCGGCGCGCCGACGAGCTTCACAACGGGCACCCCGGGCTCCGTCCACCTCTGCACCGGGGACTTCGACAACGACGGGGTGGCTGACATCGCCACTACTAGCGTGACCCAGAGCCAGGTGAGCGTGCTCTTCGGCACCGGCGCGGGCAACTTCGGCGCGCCCACGTTCATCGGCATCCAGAACACCGGCGGCGTGCAGTCGACCATCGCCTGCCGTGACCTGAACAGCGATGGCTTCTCCGATCTCGTGGTGACGAGCCCCGCCAGCGCACGCCTGTCGGTCCTCATCAACCAGGGCAACGGCTCGTTCGCCGCAGCCGTCGCCTACAGCAATTCCGCCGGCGGCTTTACAGCGGGCATCGCCTTCGGCGACGCCAACGGCGACGGCACGCTCGACATCCTCTCGAACGGCGCGGCCGGCCGGTTCCTCTTCTTCTTCAGAGGGAACGGCAACGGCACCTTCGCGAGCGGCGTTCAGTCAACCGCCTCGGCCACTTCGGCCACCAACTCGGCGCTGGGCGTCGTGGCCGATGACTTCAACGGCGATGGCAAGCTCGACGCCTACATCCTCGTGACAGCGGCCTCGGGCGGCGTCCGCCCGATGACCGGCAACGGCAACGGAGGCTTCACCTCTGGCACCGTCGTCACGACCGGCGCCTCGCCTGGCCTCAACGCCATCGCCACCGCGGACATGGACGCGGATGGGTACCCCGATCTCATCCTGACCAACAGGGGCTCCGGCACCGTGACCGTGGTCCCCAACGGACTCTAGGTCGCTGTCCGCGATACCGCGATGGGGCGGTGTGCCCTGATTTCAGCGCGGTCTCGGTAGGAGAATCGGTGCGCCGCGTGCTTCGCGCGCGGCGCACCGAAAGACGGTAACTGTTCGCCGTGCCCCGTTCCTGCGCCGAGCTGACGCGACCGGGGCGGCCAGTGGGAGTTGGGGTCAGTCCTGGTTCTTCGGAAGCGTGACGGTGCCTGGGCTCTCGATGGCGGCGAGCGCAGCGCGCTGGAGGTAGTGGCCCGGGTCCTCACCGCGCAGGCGTGCTGTCTCGATGAGGGAGTAGAAGAGGGCGGCCACTTCGGTGCCTCGCTTCGACTTGCTGCCGTAGTGGTTTTTCCTGCCCATCACCATGTCGCGCATCTGCCGCTCGACGTGGTTGTTGTCGATGGGGACCACGGGGTTGCTCAAGAAGACAGACAGCCCGTCCCACAGCTTCAGCATGTACTCCAGGGCCTTGCGGAAGGCGCTGCCGGGGGCGGCTCGCTGCGTCAGGGCCCAGTCGCGGATACGCTCCACCACCGGCGCGGAGTGCTGCTGGCGCACGGCGAGCCGCTGCGCGAGCGCGGCCTGGCGCTCCTCTGCCGCCAGGGCGTACCAGCCGGGCAGGTCCGCCTCAATGGCATACACCTCACCAATAAGCTTCAGCACCTCTTCGCAAGGGGAGCGAACTGTTTCGCCTCGAAGAATTTGCGGCGCACGTGCGCCCAGCAGAAGGCCAGCGTCGCGGGGGCGGGCCCGTCCGCGTGGATGAGGGGCGAGGTGAAGACTTCGGCCAGCAGCGCCTCGTAGGACTTCTGAAGGTGGGTGGCCAGCGCGTCGAGCTGGTCCCACAGCGTCTGCGCTTCCACCACCAGGCCCTCGCGCAGGTACAACCGCTGCTGGCGGGCCAGCGGCAGGTGAAAGCCATACTTCATGAGGGCCACGTGGACGGCGAACTCCAGCGAGTAGCGGCCACCGGGAATCAGCCGCGGCGGCGCGGAGGCCGTCACCGGCGTGCAGCCCTGGTGGCAGCGGTACTTCTGCCGGCGCACCCGGCGCAGCACGAAGTTTCGCTCGACGACGGTGACTTGCTCGCAGTCCTCCGTCTGCCCTTCCCACGCGTGCAGCCCACTGCCGCACAGGCCGCAGACTCGGTCCGCCTCGTCCAGCGGCAGTAGCACCTCCTGCACCTTCAGCTCCGGTGGGGCCGTGGCCGCGCCGTGGCTTCGTCCTCGGAGGCTTCGCGGGTTTCTCCCCGCGCTTCTCCCTGGAGGCGCCGAAGAGGCGCTTCTGCAAGAGGGCCAGTTGCTCCTTGAGGTCCTCGAGCTCCAACTGGAGCCGCGCCTGGGCGTCCTCGCCCTTGAGCCGGGCATTCTCCGCGACGAGGGTTTCGAGGCGCTGGTGCAGCCGGGCGTTTTCCGCCTCCAGAAGGCTGGCCACCTGCTTCGCCGTCTCCAAGTCTCGCAACTGCTCGACGCGCGTCATGACTACCTGGCAGGTGCTACACCCCCCCGCCTACCGCAAGGACCTTCTCGTCCACCGTCGGCGGCGACAGCCTCCACCGCTTCGCCAACTCACAGCCCTCCAGGAAGAGGGACAGCTCGCTCACCGTCAGCTCCACCGCCTGCGCGCCCTCCTCCCAGCTTCAACGCCGCGTCCGTCACCGTCCCTCCCGCCGCGACGGTGTGCTCGGCGTAGCGCACCGCGAAGGCGCGCAGCGTCTGCGCAAACGGCAACGAGCCACTGCGCCGCCCTGCCTTCAACCGCTGCGCCTCCTGACGGAACTGCTCCAACTCCTTCTCCAACTCCATCGCTCACCTCCTGTTGTGTGGCCAAGGGAGGTCTCACGAAATGCCGTGCCCCGTCGCGACGGGGCACGGCGAACACTTACTCAGCTACGGGGCCGTGCAGCGAGTTCGCAGGGGATTGTTGCCTGAACTATCGGCTGGCCGGGGCGGGTCAGAGCGGGGACCTCTCATCCATTCGGGACAAGGCGGCCACCCAGCTCAAGCGGCGGGTGACCCAGAAGCCAGACGCGAAGGTGCGCGAGTGTCCTCGCCGCGCTCTTGAGCGTGGTGGATGTCCGACGACGAGTCCTTTGTAATACCTCGCTGACACTGATGGGCGCCATCCGTAACCGCTGCCGGCCCCAACGGATGACGCACCGAAGCGCCATCAATGGGCGCCTCTTCGGGCGATTCGTCCGCCAGCGCCCATGCCCCTGGCTGCGCCCGGTGCCGTGGTGAGCGGACCTGAGGAATCAGGGCGCATTGACCAGCTCTCTGGCGCGCACACTGATGCACCGCGCAATCCGGATTCTCACATCCCGGGACGATCGGCCGGCATGCAAAACATATTTCGCTGATTGTCACTGGCTGCCTCGAAATCGCGTAAAAGCCTTCACAGCGGCAATGGCGTCGGCCGCCCCCCAGACAAGACAGCACGGATGGCACAGCCGGCAGGCTGTGCGCATGCATTGCATTTCAACAGTGACGCCACTGCACATGTTTCGCAGTGTCATGCAGCCACGGGCTGCGAAAAGGAGAAGTATGCGGAAGCTGTCCATGACGTTCGTCATGCTGTGCGGAGCATTGGTGTCAGGATGCCAGGGAGAGGAGTTGGAGCAGCCCGCCCACGAACAGCCGCGCGGCACCGGCACCGAGTCGTCCGTCGCGTCCATCCGCCAGGGAGTCGTCTCCGCGGAACTCGCGGCTTCGCTCTCGTGTATCGAGACGTACGTCAACGCGGGGACCTGCGACTGGGCGCACTGGAGCGAGCTGTGGGACACGTGCCAGGCCTACGCGCACCCGGAGCTCGACGACGGCTTCTTCATTGATGAGGTGCAGTCAGGAAACTGCACGGCGGCCAACTGGCCCACGCTGCGCGAGCAGATCATCGCCCCGCGTTCTCCTGCCGTCCGCGTGCGCGAGAGCTGCGATGTCGGCTCCCAGGTGATTCAGGAGGCCGGATCCAACGGTTGCCACACGCTCGCGGCAGTCGCGAGCGGCTCCTACGTCGACGTGCCCATGGGCAAGGCCGTGACGCTCCATGCCGGCACGAACTGCACCGGCGACTCGGTCACCGTCGAGAACGACGCGAACCTCTGTGAGACCTCGTTCGAGAGCGGCGCGAGCGCGAACGACCAGGTGCGTTCGTTCCGGATCCAGGACGTCGTGGCCCTCCCCTCGCCGTACAGCTACGACTGCGGCGCCAACGAGCCGACCTGCGTCAAGAACTTCAACAGCAGACTGGGCGCCCTCAACAAGAAGCACACCGTCAAGCTCGTCCGCGTCACCCTCGCTGGCAGGACAACGCCCTCGATGGCCACCATCCGGGGCAACGTCGTTGACCTGTACAACTACTACGCCGTCGCGTCTCGCCATCAGGTGAGCTTGCAGATCACCGGCACGCAGACCGTGGCGGTGACGAGCACCAACTGCGCGGACGCGAAGGGCCAGGCCCGCAGGGCAGTCACCGGCGCGAGCGCGTTCCTGACCGTGTATTCGCTGCCCAGCGGGCTGTGCTCCACCTCGAACGCCGGCTCGAACAGCGTCAATCTCAGGGGCAGCCTGTACCGGGACTACGCCCACGAGGTCGGGCACGTCCTCGGCCTCGCGCACAGCAGCGTGCGAGACCCCGCCACCGGCAAGGTCACCTCGTCCGGTGACTCGAGTTCATACATGGGCATCTTCGCGTCGGATAACTACACCCTCCCTCAACTCCACTGGCTGGGGTGGACGAAGAAGGAGGAGCTCGTCAAGGTGAACTCAGCCATCGACAGTGGTGGCTTCATCGACGTCACCCTCCGCCCGCTGGGCACCAACGCGGACAACACCAGCAGCCTCCCCCTTGGCGCGGTCTGGGATAATCCCGACACGGACCAGCGGCTGTTCATCGCCGTACCGAAGCCGCGCACCAACGGTACGAACCAGATTGAGGGCGGCACGGTGTTCGTGCACCGCGCTCCCAAGTGCGAGGGCTGCACGGGCATGGCCATGAACACGATGCAGTTGGCGCGGTTCGGCGCCAGGTCCGTCAATGAGCACAAGGCGGACGCCCTCTTCGTCAAGCCGGTGGGCTTCACGAGCAACTTCGTCCAGGAGAGCGGGAAGAGCGTCGAGGTGTTCACCTCCGTCACGGTGCGCATCAGGAAGTAGAGCGAGGCCGGCCTTCATCGCGACCGGCGGGCGACGAACGCCAGCCGGTCGCGGCTCCCGCAGTGGGGTTCCGTTCCGCGCTCCTACCACGAAGCGCTGCCGCGCATGCGCGCGGGGCGGCTTCAGGCGCCCATCGAGCACCGGTTCGCCACGTCCCTCTCCCTGCGCTCCGCCAAGGAGAACCGCTACGCGCTGCTCTGGGCGGTCATGGCGCTCGCGGAGGGTCGCAGGTCCAAGCCCGCACTGCTCCAGCGCCCCGCCCCCTGACGCCGCCGGGCGGAGGCAGCACCTCCAGCCCCCCAGGTGACGCCCTCACTGGCGGTCCGCCCCCGGGATGGACGGGCGGCCCACAAGCCGCCTGAGTGCCTGCGAGGTGGGCCTCCCATCATTCCCTCCGGCCTGCCTCGAATCGTCTACGCTGAAACCGACTCGGAAAGGTCGGTGCTCGTTTCATGCGTGGTGGTCGTGACCTCTCGCCAGTGCTTCTCGTCGGTGCCGGGACGGGCGAAGCCACGTGCGGCATCCTTTACCTGGCGAGCTACCTGCGACGCGGTGGGATTGAAGCCTTCGTGCGGCTGTATGACGGGGACGAAACCGACGCGGAGGTGGTGCACTCCTTCGAGAGCCTCGTCACCCGCGTGCGCCCGAAGCTCGTCGGCATCAGCCTCAAGTGGTTCCACCACGTGGACCGCGCGCTGCTCATCGCTCGCACCCTGCGCGAAATCGATCCCAGCATCCGCATCGTCGTGGGCGGCAACTCCGCGTCGTACTGGTGGCGGGAGTTGAGCGCCGTGGACTGCATCGACCACATCGTGCTGGGCGACGGCGAGAAGCCCCTGCTGGCCATCTGCCAGGGCGACCCCACCCCTCCCAACTGCGTGAGCCGGAACGCCGAAGGAAAGCCCCGCAGGCTTCCGCTGGCGTACGTGCAGGGCGCCAACAACACCGAGGACATCTACTACTCGCACTTCAACGAGCTCTTCCTGAGCCAGATGGACCGCAACTCCTTCTCCGGCTGGGTCGCGCCCGGCAAGGGGTGCGGCGAGAACTGCCTCTACTGCGGCGGGGCCCGCGGCAACCAGAAGGCGGCCTTCGGACGCGCGAAGCCGTTCCTGCGCTCCGAGGAGAGCGTGCGCCGCGACCATCAGGAGATAGCCGGCCGGACCTGGCAGATGCGCTACGACTTCGCCGGCAGCACGGCGGAGTTCCTGGGCAGCACCTGGGCCGGGGTCGACCTCTCTCGCCACTGCTGCACGTATTTCCTCTGGGGCGTGCCCAAGCTGGAGCTCGTCGAAGCGCTGGCCCGGACATTCCAACGCATCTACATGGTGCTCGACATCGGCTGCTTCTCCGAACAGCAGCGCCTGGAACAGATGGGCAAGGGGCTGCTCAAGCCCTGCGCGAAGGACCAGGAGCTGCTCGAAGTCATTGAAGCCTCCCGCCGCCATCCCAACCTGGAGATTGAAATCTCCGGCATCGGCGGCCTCCCCTTCGCGAGCCAGGCCACGCTCGCGGAGGAGGTCCGACTGGTGGAGCGCATCATCGGACTCGACTGCGTGATTGGCTACCAGCGGCTGGAAGCCCAGCCCGGTGCCCTGGTCACCGAACATCCCGCGCGGTTCGACATGGTGTCCGAAGCGCGCACGTTCACGGAGTTCCTCGACTACTTCGAGCGACGCGAACCCGGTGACGTGTCCGTGCCGATGATCCGCTTCAAGGACACCGCGCTCGAAGCAGCCGTGCAGCGCACCTCCGACCGCGTGGATGCCCTGGCGTGGAAGCACCGGGATGCGAGGAAGCGCCTCGACATCAACGGACGCACGCGGCTCTTGAACACCGCCTCCGCGAAGCAGCAGTTCACGCTCGGGGACTGGTTGGGCGCCCACCGGGCCCCCGCGAAGGTGTCACAGGAGCCCGTGACCGTGATGCGCTCGGTGGATGGCACCACCCTGAGCTGCGCCCCTTCCGTCAGCCCACGCAAGTTCTCGGATCCAACGCTCACGCAGGGCCAGGACGGGGCCATCCTGCTCGCGGCCCTGGCCACCTTCGAACGCCCCACCACCGTCTCCAGCGCGGTGACGCAACTGGGCACGACGGCGCGGCTGGATCCGCACTCCGCCCGGGAGGTCATCGACCATCTGGTGGACGGCCGCTTCCTCCAGCCCGCGTAAGACACCGACGTCGGTTTTCCAGCAATGCCCTCTGCCTCCAGGAGGGGCGCGTTGATGGACAGACACCCCGCCGTCCCCGGGCGCGGGGTGTGGCGCATGGCCACGACTCCATACCTTGGAGCCGCTTCTGCTCCGCGCAGAGCAAGGGGAACCATGCGCCTCCCGCCGCCGCGCCTTGCCTTGTGGTTGTGTCTGGTCATCGTGCAGGGATGTCGTACGCGTCCCGAGACCCCTCCCGCCCCACCGCCCGCCGCGAAGGTCGCCACGACCCGACCACTCGACCAGGCGACAGCGGAAGCCCTCGACATCGAGTTCGGACGTCCCCAGGCCACGGCTTGCAACTGTTTCGCCACGGACCCCTCCGCCACGGATGGCGGAGCCTGTGCCACGCCGCGATTCGGCGCGTACCTGCTCGCACTGACGTGGGCGCCGAACTTCTGCCCGGGCAATCCGGACAAGGAGCAGTGCCAGCAGCTCCAGGGGAGCTTCGGCGCGACACACCTGACGATTCATGGACTGTGGCCCCAGTTCAATGACGCGGAGGAGCAGCAACAGCAATGCAGCTACCCGGCCTACTGCGGCGGCCTCTGCGAATGTCGGGGCAGAAATGCGCCCTCGCGCTGCTTGCCCGACCCCTCCACGATTCCTGACACCATGGGCACCTACGGCCCCGGATTCGTCACGGACAACTTCTTCCTCGCGAACCACGAGTGGCCCAAACACGGAAGCTGCACGGGGATGGATGCCAGGAGCTACTTCTCCAGCAGCATCGACGCCCTGCTGTCGCTCCCGGGCGACCAGGGGACGCCCGCGCTCCTGCGCGACAACATCGGGCGCGGCGTCCCCCTGTCGGAGCTGCGCTCGGCGTTTGGAGAGAGTGACAGCGTGGCCTTCAGCTGCGACCCACGCTGCAACCTCGCGGGGCTGACCGTCTGCTTCGGCGTAGGCGCCCAGGGGCATCCGACGACGCGCATCCCCTGCCCCCGGAACGTGACGGACAGCAACAGCAACAGCTGCGTGGGAGATCCCCAGCAACCCCGCTGCCCCACCGTGTCGATCCAGGCCGTGTCGTCGGGCGGCGGTGGCGGTGGCGGGGGCGGCGGCGGCGGCGGGGGCGCCACCTGCGACAATCCCGGACAGGGCCCGGCCTGCACCAGCGATGACATGTGCACGTCCCAGGGCTTCGTCCGCTGCGCCAGCTCCGGCTGCTGCACCACGGTGCCCAAGCGCTGACGCGGAAGAAGGAGGGAGGCGCCTGAATCGCGCCGCCCTCCCCCCAGGGGGCACCCTGGTGAAGCATCATATTCCTTGACGAGAATATACCTCGTGAGGAATATATAAGCCATGATCGAGACGTTCGCCGCGCTGTCCGACCCCCACCGTTTCCGCATCGTGGAGCTGTTGCGCTCCGGGCCTCGCGCGGTGAACGACATTGGCGAGCGGCTGCGGCTCCAGCAGCCCCAGGTGTCGAAGCACCTGCGGGTCTTGAAGGAGGCGGGGCTCGTCGATGTGCAGCCGCGGGCGCAGCAGCGCCTCTACGAGCTGCGCGCGCAACCGCTGCGCGAACTTCACGAATGGCTCGAGCGCTATCACCAGCTCTGGGATGCGCGCTTCGAGGCAATGGACGAACTCCTGGAGGAGCTCCAGGACGAGGAGAAGCCCCATGGCCGAAGCAAGAAGTGAGACCCCGAGGAGCGTCACCACCCTGGAGCTGAAGTCCGACCGGGAGGTCATCATCTCGCGGACGTTCCGGGCCCCGGCGCGCATCGTGTTCGACGCGTGGACGAAGCCCGAGTTCGTGAGGCGCTGGTGGGCGCCCCAGTCCCGCTGTGTCGAATTCGTGGACTGCCAGGCGGACGTCCGCGTCGGCGGCGCCTACCGCTATCACCTGAAGCACGACGGCAACGAGTTCAGCTTCTACGGCACCTACTCTGAAATCACGCCGCACACGCGGCTGGCCTACACGCAGATCTTCGAACCGTTCCCGGACGCGGCGGTGCAGGTGACCGTCACCTTCGAGGAGCGCGACGGCAAGACGCACCTCGTGTCGCATGAGGTGTATCCGTCGAAGGAAGCGCGCGAAGGGGCCCTGTCCTCCGGCATGGAGCACGGCCTGCGAGAGGCGATGGATCAGCTCGACGAGCTCGTCGCGTCGCTCGCCTGAGTGGCGACCTTGGACAGGGGCCCTTCACCCGGCGTGGATTCTCTGTAGGATCCAACGCTCCTCACCTGGCCCCTGGAGGCTCGCATGCTGCGTTCCCTGTGTTTCGTGGTCCTGTGCAGCGTTGGACTCACCGCTTGCGGTCCGGAAGCCGTTGACGCGAACGATGAGACGTTCGGCGAAAGCCAGCAGGGCCTCGCGTGCGAGACGGGCACCGGCGATTGCCCGAACTCCACGACGACCTGTGCCTGGCTCACCAGCAACCCCAGTGAAGGGCTGTGTCGTCCCAAGTGCAGCCCCACCGGCACGTGTTCCTCCGGCACCTGCTGGTCGCAGCCGAACGGGCAGCCGTACTGCAACGGCGTCCGGCTATAGCGCCGGCGGGGGCAGCAACACCTGCTCCAGCAGCACCCGCAGTTCCTGGTCCAATCCCGGCACCGAGGCGGCGCGCAGATTTCCGCCGCCTCGGAAGAGGGACAGTCCTTCGAAGAAGGCAACCAGCAACGCCGCGCGCCGTTCCCGGCGCGCGGGCGTGAGGTCGGGGCAGAGCTGTCGCAGCAGCTCCACCACGCCCGCGCGGTAGCCGGCGTAGAAGACCGCGAGCGCGTCCGCCACCATGGCGTCCCTCGCGGCCAGCGCCCACAGCTCCGCGAAGAACTGGCAGGCCTGGGGTGAGTCCTGATCCTCCAGGACCGCATCCACGGCGTGCCGGAGCCGCTGCGCCGGTTCTCCGCCTCCACCCTCCACCCGCGCGTGGACCCGCTGGAGGGCCTGCTCCAGGTAGCGCGCCAGCAACGCGCGCACCACGTCCTGCTTCGTGGGGAAGTAGTACTGGAGGTTGCCCAGGCTCACGCCCGCGCGCTGGGCCACGCCCCGCAGGCTGAGCCCCGCGTAGCCGTCCTGGACCAGCACCTCCATGGCCGCGTCGAGGATGTGGCCCACGCGCTCGGTGCCCTTGGCGTGCACCGCCGTGCCCTCGCGGGGACTGGACGAAGGAAGGGCCCCAGCGACCTTCTTGCTCGCGCGGCGCGGCATCACGCCACCTCGCGCGCCAGGGACTCGTTGATGCGGACCTCGACGCCGCAGGCGCGCAGCGTGGCCAGCGTCTGCTCGGGGCGGGGTTCGTGCTCCGGGAACCACACGCCCGCGGGCGGCGGCGGCGCTCCATCCAGTCCCAGGAGCCGCTCGGCGCCCAACAGCGCTCCGACCGCGGTGAGGTGGGCCTGCCCCTTGGGGTCCACCACTTCGATGCGGACATGGCCCCGTTCGCCCTCCACGTCCGCCACCCACGCGGCTTCGCCTCCCGTGTTGCTGCCGGTGAGCAGCGTCCGGCGCAGCGCCGTCCAGCGGGGGTGCTGGAGCAGCCGCAGGATGCCGAGCCGCTGGAGCACGACCAGCGTCCAGGTCGCGGAGCCCGAGTCGAAGCCCAGCCGCGTCGCCACCGAGCGCGCGCCCAGCACCCGGGGCAGCGTCGCCTGTTCGGGCGTGTCCAGCCGGAAGACCCGGGTGGCCCGGCCGTCGGAGAACGTCACCCGCCGGCCGTCCGTCAGCGGCTGCACCTGCCGCTCGCGGCCGTCCTCCGTCACCTCGAAGGACAGGCCCAGCCGGTCCATGTACTCCAGGGAGTCCGGCCCGGCTTGATCCGCGAGCGCGAAGCGGATGGCCACCTCCACGCGCTCCAGGCGCCCCACCCTTCCCGCGGCCAGGGCCACGAGGCGCGGCACCAGCCCCGCCATCCACGCGGAGCCGAGCAGCACCGGCGCGCGAGGCGGCGCTCCGGACAGCCGCAGCACCGTGGCCATCATCCGGGAGGTCCACCGGGTGATGTCCAACACGGGCACGCCGTCACCCGACGCCGCCATCAAGAGGACATCGTCCGGGTCGTTGACCAGCGACAGCACCGCCCGGGGCCGTCCCCCCAGCGCCGCCAACGCACCGGGTGTGCGGACCTCCAGCGCGACGCCCTCCGCCCCGCCCAGCCGCGCGGCCAGCTCCCGGGCCGGTTCTTCCCTGCGCCCGGCGATGAGCAGCGGCAGGTCCGGATGACGCTCCCTCAGGAGCCCGGCGAGCTGGGCGCCCACCACCCCATAGCCCCCCACCAACACGACGCGGCCTTCGGCTCCCATGACGACTCCCACGTTCGGGCACGACCGCTTGCCGTGCCTCACGGGGGAAGATATAGGTCACATGACCTAATTATTCACGACAATCGACTTCACGCCCGAGAGATGAGGATCAGGTCCTCGTCCTGTTCCAGGCGGTACACCCCGTCCGCTCCACGGCAGCGTTCGGCGTGCATGCGAATCTTCGCATCGAGCTCACGTACCTGGGCCGCGTCCAGGGCGGCGAGCTGCGCCGCGGTGAAGCAGCCTTCGAGCACGAGGAAGCGGCAGAGCGTGTACATCTCCTCGAAGCTCTGGGCGACGAACCCGCTCATCGTCGCGAACACCTCGTGCGGCAATCGCATCTGCTGGACTTCGGCGATCACGGCCTCGCTGAAGAGCAACGTCTCCGAGAAGTCCTTGCACAGCTCATAGGTCGGTCCCCTGCCCGCGGCCATGGCGATGAGACACGCTCCCCCGGGACGCACGAACGAGAGCAGCGTGTCGATGAACGCTCCCCATTCAGCGACAGGCACGTGGTACAGGACATGCGAACACACGACGAGTTCATACCTGTCTTGTGATTCGAAGCGGGCCAGGGACTCGTGGTGGATTTTCGCCTTCGCATGGTGGAACCCGGCGATCTGCTCGGGATTGGGCTCCAGCAGGGTGAGCGAACCGAAGTGCGGTGCCAGTCTTTCGGCCACCTTGCCCGACCCCGCGCCCACGTCCAGCAGCGCGGGCTGCGCCGGCAGTCCGGGGAGGAGCCGCTCCTCGACGAGCTTCGCGATGTTCTGGGGATGCCGGGCTCCGACCGTGAGCAGGCGGAACGCCGTGGCGTATTCGTGCTGCGACATCGTGATTCCCATGGGGGGCCCGCTCTCCTGGTGGAACGGCCACGCCCCCACTTTCCCCGGGGCGTCGCTCGTCCGGAACCCGCGGACTCTACACGCTCACGCGCGGAGGCTTCCTCTCCCCCATCGCCGCGTGCGCGGAGGGGGCCTCCAGCGCCGGGAGGTAGAGCGCTTCGACATAGCGCTCCGCCATCCGCTCCGGCGCATGGTGCGTCACCACGTATTCGCGCGCGGCACCGGCCATCCGCTCTCGCCAACCGGGCGCCGCCAGCAACCCCGCGAGCGCGGAGGCCAGCGTGCCCGCGTCACCGGGCGGCACCACCAGACCGCGCCCCGTGCCCAGCACATGGGGCAGTTCACCGACACCGGAGGCGATCAACGGACGTCCCGCCGCCATCGCCTCCAGCGCGACCAGCGGCATGCCTTCCCGGAGGGATGGCATCACCACCGCGTCCGCCGCCGCGTACACCTCCCGCACGTCCGAACGGAACCCCAGGAAGTGCACCGGCAGCCCCTGCGCCTGGGCCTCCAGGGACTGCCTCAAGGGGCCATCCCCCACGAGCAACAGCGTGGGCACCGTGGCGCCGGGGGTCCGGGCCAGGATGCGCAGGGCGTCGAAGAGCACCTGGGGCCCCTTCTCCACCGACAGGCGTCCCACCAGCGCGATCACCGACACGTCGGGCGCCAGGCCCAGCGCCTCGCGCGCTCGCAGGCGCTCCTCATGCGTGCAGGCCTTCGCGAGCGGCAGCGCGTTGGGGATGTAGACCACCGGCGAGCGGTGGACGTACCGGCGCAGGCGCGTGGCCAGCTCCCGGGACACCGCCGCCACCGCGGTGGTGCAGTTGCCCAGCACGCGCGCCAGTCCCTCGTAGGCGACCAACGCGGGCGTGGCGCCCGTGTCCCCATGGTACGTGGCCACCAGCGGAACTCCCGACAGGGCGCTCGCGGCGGCGGCCAGGGTGAGGGACTTGTAGTCGTGCGCGTGCACCACGCCCACGCCGCGACGGCGGACCTCCGAGGCGAGCGTGGCCACGGCCATCGCGCTGAAACGGCCAGGCACTTCCAGCGTCAGGGCGTCCAATCCCTGCTCACGCGCGGCGCCCGAAAGGACATCCACCCGGCCCGGAGACACCAGGCTGCACACCTGCGCCCGCCAGGGCGACGGCGTCGTGCCCGCCAGCGACAGCAACGCACGCTCGGCGCCGTACAGGCCGCACGTGCTGCGCACATGGAGGATGGTGGAGTGCGGCACCCGTGCACCTCCCACACTCACGCCTGGGCGTGCGCGGCGGCGCCCCGGTAGAGCTTCGCGTACGCATCCACCATGTTGGCGAGCGAATAGCGCTGGGATTCAATCTTCGCGGCCGCGCCCAGGCGCGCACGCAGGTCCGCGTCGTGGGTCAGCCGCTTCACCGCGTCCGCGAGCGCCACCACGTCACCGGTGGGCACCAGGAGCGCCGTCTGCCCATCGCGGTGCACTTCCCGGATGGCCGGGACGGTGTGCGAAACCGTGGGCAGCCCCGCCGCCATCGCCTCCAGCAGCGACAGTGAGCGACCCTCGCGACGGGAGGGCTGCACGTAGACGTCAAAGGCGGGCAGCAGCGTGCTCGCGTCCAGCAGGGCGCCCGTGAAGTGCACCCGTCCGGCGAGCGGCGACGCGGCGGCGCGCGCTCGCAGCGAGGCCTCCATCGGGCCGGGGCCAATCATCACCAGGTGCGTGTTCGTCTCCTGCGCGAAGTGGCCCAGGAAGGCGTCCACGAGCAGGTCCGGGCCCTTCTCCTCGGACAGGCGTCCCAGGTAGCCCACCACGGTGGCGTCCTGGGGAAGGCCCAGGCGCTCGCGCGCGTCCCGGCGGGCCTCGGCGCCCGTGGACACGGTGAGCGGCACGCCGTTCTCGATGGTGACCACGCGCGAGAGCAGCTTCGGGCTCCAGCGCTCCAGGCTGGCGCGCACTTCACTGCCGCACGCCACCAGCGACTGGGTGAAGACGGCGGCGGCCATGGCCGCGGGGCGCAGCTTGCCCTGCGGTTCCACCGTCTGATGGAAGGTCCCCAGCACGGGCGTGCGCGGACGCAACGTCCGGGTGGCGACAGCGTTGAGCCAGGGGCCCACGTCGTGGCCGTGCACCACGTCCGCGCCAAAGGCGTCCACCTCCTGCGCCAGCCGGCGGATCGCCGTGGGCGTCATGCCCGCCAGCCCGCCCAGCCACACGGTGGGGATGTTGGCCCGCTGGAGCAGCTCGCGCACCGGGCCATCCGGCCCCAGGGCCAGCACCACGGAGTCGATGCCCCGGGAACGGCCATGCTCGGACAGGCGGACCACCAGTTGTTCCAGCCCGCCCATCTCCAAGCCGTACATCACATGAGCCACGCGCGTGGGACGCGCCGCCGCCGCCGGGTGCAGTTCGTTCTTCATGGACGCGGCCAAGCTAGGCACGCGCCCAGGGCCAACAACCCCTGCGACGGGCGCGCGCCCCGGTGGATGTCGGGCAGTGGAAGCTTTCGCCCACGGAGGTTCGCGGCGGGCCACGGAAGCTCCGTCCGGATGGACGGCATGACATGCGACCGGGAAACACGCCCTGCGTACGTAAGGGCATCCGGCGCTGCCGGACACACGCCCTGTCCGGCGGCCCCGGGGGGCCGACCCAGGCGCCAGCAGGCCGCCGCCGCGTGGCTCCGCGAGACCGGTCCGGCGCCCGCGCCCACCGCGGAACCCGTTGCACTCCGTCCGCAACGGACAGCACGCGCCCCCAACGGATGGACATGCCGCACCACCACCATCCTCCGCGTGTATTGAAACACAATCATGTCACCCTCGCGTGAAAGGCTCGACTCCCGAACAGGCGATGTGAGAACCACCGCCTGTCTTCACCTTCAAGGGAGTCCGACGTGCTTCGACTGGCATCACGCTGGGTCACGACATGCGCAGTGGGTTTCACGTGGGCGATCGCGGGCTGTGCTCCCGCGGAGCCCACCCTGCCGGAAGCACAAGACACCACCGAGTCCGTGCAGCCGCTGCTGACGGGGGAGCGCGCCCTCTTCGGCGACTCCGCGCTGCCGGCCGTGGCGGCCGCGAACGACAGCGCCGCGGTGGAGCTGGGCGTGCGCTTCCGCAGCGATGCGCCCGGTCGCATCATGGGCGTGCGCTTCTACAAGGGCGCGGGCAACACGGGCACGCACACCGGCAGCCTTTGGTCCGCTTCCGGCTCGCTGCTGGGCACCGTGACGTTCCAGGGTGAGACGGCCTCCGGCTGGCAGGAGGCGCGCTTCGCCACGCCGGTCACCATCGCCGCGGACACGAACTACGTCGTCTCGTACCACGCGCCCGCGGGGCACTACGCGGTGACGGACAACGGCTTCGCGTCCGCGTTGGCGGCGCCGCCCCTGCACGCGGCGGGGGACGTGGCGGGCGCTGGCAACGGCCTGTATCGCTACGGCACCAGCGGCTTTCCGACGGACAGCTTCAACGCCAGCAACTACTGGGTGGACGTGGCCTTCCAGCCCAACGACACCACGCCCCCGCGCGCGCCCACCAACGTCGCGGCGGCGCCCAATTCGCCCACCGCCATCGACCTGACCTGGTACGCCTCCGTGGACGGCAACGGCGAGATGCAGGGCAATGCGCGCGCGCACCTGGTGTACCGGGGCGGCAATCTCGTCGCGGAGCTGCCCGGCACCACCCTGCGCTACCGTGACACCGGCCTGACGCCCGCCACCGCGTACCAGTACACCGTGCGCGGTCGTGACGCCGCCGGCAACGTGGGCCCGGCCTCCGCGACCGTCACCGCCACCACGCTCGCCGACACCGTGTGCAACCCGTGCAGCCTGTGGAGCACCGCGACGGGCAATCCGCAGTACGAGAACGCGGACGCCACCCCCGCCGAGGTAGGCGTGAAGTTCCGCACGGACGTGGCGGGCACGGTGACCAAGGTGCGCTACTACAAGGGCAGCACCGACAACGGGCCGCACGTGGGCCACCTGTGGAGCGCCACCGGCGCGCTGCTCGCCACCACCGCGCAGGCGCCCGCGGAGAGCGGTTTCGGCTGGCGCGAGCTGACGTTCGCCACGCCGGTGAGCCTCGCGGCCAACACGACCTACGTCGTGTCGTACTTCGCCACCGGGGGCCGCTACGCCATCACGCCGTACTACTTCAACACCGCGGGCGTGGACGTGCCGCCCCTGCACGCGCCGTCCACCGTGGCGGCCGGCGGCAACGGCGTGCGCAACCTCAACGGCAGCGCCTTCCCCACGGAGGCCTGGCTCAACACCAACTTCTGGGTGGACGTCACCTTCGTCCCCGCCACGTCCGGGACGCAGGCCCCGGTGGACCTGGCCGTGAGCCAGGCCTTCCCCGCGGGCACGGGCGCCAACGGCGACATGCTGTTCTACGACATCACCGTGACGAACAACGGCACGCAGACGGCCACCGGCATCGAGCTCGACGTCCCCGTCCCCACGGGCCTCTTCTACTTCTTCTACAGCGCGGACCCGGTCAGCAACGGCGGCTGCTCGTTCGGCCACGACCTGCTGTGCACGATTCCCAGCCTGGCGCCGGGCGCGAGCGCCACGATTCCGGTGACGGCCTTCCCCATGTCCTCTGGCACCTTCCAGAGCGTGGCCACCGTGTCCGCCGCGCAGACGGACTCCGTGCCGGGCAACAACACCAGCGCCCTGGCCATCCCCGTGGGCCCGTCCACCAACCTCATCACCTTCGACACCTTCCCCGGACAGGATGAGGTCATCACCGGCCTGCACGGTCCGCTCCACTTCATCCTGAGCGACTGGTACATCGCGTCGCCCTGGGGCGGGTTCACCACGAAGAGCGTCTCCTTCAACGGCGGCGGCCTCACCCAGGGGCGGCTCTCCGTGAACGGCCAGCGCCGCGTCATCGGCATGGACGCCTTCACCTGGGACACGGGCGCGACGCTCACGCTCGCCTGCCTCGACCTGCCGACCCGCACCTTCCCCCTGACGGCGGGCCAGGTGACCCACGTGGTGACGAACTGGACGCAGCCCTGCACCGTGTTCACCCTCTCCACGTCCAACGGCTGGGACACGAACCTCGACAACATCGAGCTGTCGCCGCGCCCCTGAGCGTGACGGAAGGGACGGCGGGTATGCTGGGAGGATGCCCGCCGTCTGCCTCCTCTTGAGTGCCGCGACGTCCCTGTTCACCACGACGTGGCTGCTCACCGCCGCGCCGTTCACCGTCGCCGTGGAGCCCGTCGGGTTCTCCGTCCGCTCCGACAGCGCGGGGGTGTCCATCACCCGCGTGGTCCCCGGTCGCGGGGCGGCCCAGGCAGGCCTGGAGCCGGGGATGCGCATCCAGCGCATCGTGAGTCCCATCCGCACGTTCGCCCAGGGCTCCCTCGCGAAGCTGGGCCGGGTGGACCTGCACGACGCGCTCATGCCCACCTGGGATGAACCGCTCATCCTCGAAATGGGGGAGACGCCCCAGCAGGGCCACTACATCACGGTGCAGCGCGACGACCCACGGCCCGCGCAGGAGTTTCCCCCGGGCCCCCTGCCCCTGAAGCAACTGGAGCGCCTGACGCTGACACAGCAGGCGATGTACGGGGCGCGACTCCCGCTTCGCAGCCGCGACCCCGAGGACGAGCCCTCCCTCACGCTCCACCACGAGAGCCGAGCCTGGGTGAAGAAGGGCCAGTTCCAGGGCATGACGGGAGGCGCACGCACCGGGCTGTGGGTGCATCCCTCGCTCCAACTGGATTCGAATTGTCCCGGCCGCATCGTTCAGGTCGAGCTGAGCGGCCCCGGCCCCGGCCTTCCCCGGACGCTCAAGCCCGAGCCCGGGGAGACGAACTCCTGGAAGCAGTTCGACTTCGACCTGCCGCTGTGGTCGCTCCGGGACGTCACGAAGGCCTGCGCCCAGGGACGCGCGTCCCTCACGGCGACGCTCCGTGCCCGGCTGTCCTGCCAGGACGAGCCCGTCCTCCAGAAGTCCCTCCCCGTGAAGCTCGCCCTGACGTGCAACCAGACGCCCGAGGAAGGCGTCTCGGATGAGCTCGACCTGGTGGCCGTCCGGGGCGAGGAGGAGTTCCTGGTGGGCGCGAAGGCGGTGGTGACGGTGGAGGTGATGCGGCTCGACACGGAGGTCCCCCAGGTCGAATCCGTCACGGTGGTGGAGGTGGACGCGCAAGGACGGGACCTGCGCCGCGTCGTCACGCTGACGGTGCCCGCGGGCACGGAGGAGGTGAAGACGGAGGTGACGCTCGACACGACAGCCCCGCGCACCGTGCGGCTGGCCGCCGAGCTGAGGTTCTCCGACGGCAGCACCCGGCGGACGCCCGCGCAGGAAGTGCCCATCATCACCCCGGAGTTCGTGGCGGCGCGGCAGAAGGAGGATGAAGCGGGCGGAGAGCGGCTGCATGCCTTCACCTCCCGGTTCGACAAGGAGTGGAAGTCCCCCTGCGCCAACGTCCCCGCCACGGTGGCGTGGCTTCAGAAGCAGCCCGAAATCGAGTCCGCCTCCGGGGACAAGGGCGGCCACCACTTCAGCTACAAGGTGAAGGGCTCCATCCTCATCCTCTTCGACTGCCATTCGCAGTAGCGCGGGTATGCTGGCGGGATGCCCGCCGCCTCCCTCCTGTTGAGCGCCGCCACCTCCCTGTTCACCACGACGTGGCTGCTCGCCGCCGCGCCGTTCACCGTCACCGTGGAGCCCGTCGGGCTCTCCGTCAGCTCCAATGGCGAAGCGGTGGTCGTCACGAAGGTGGTGCCGGGAAGTCCGGCGTCCCGCGAGGGGGTGAAGCCCCAGATGCGCCTTGAGAGCATCGGAGGCCCAATGCGTTTCTTCAGCCTGAGCCCTCTCACGAAGCTGGGCCAGGAGGAGCTCCAGGCCGCGCTCACGCCCACCTGGGATGAGCCGCTCATCTTCACCGTGGCGCCCCAGGGCAAGGAGCCGGAGCAGACCTTCACGCTCAAGCGTGCGGACCGGGCGCCCCGGGTGGAGTTTCCTGTCGTTCCCCTTCCCGACGAGCAGGTCCGGCGACTGACCGTGATGCAGATGCAGCGCTATCACATACGTCTGGCGCAGGTCATGAACGGAGAGCCCACCTTCCCGGAAGCGCCGTCGCTCGAACTCCAGCAGGAGGACACGGCGGCCTGGGTGACGCAGGGCCAGTTGCGGGTGATGGACGGGGGCGGGTTCACGGGGCAGTGGGTCCATCCCCGGTTCGTCCTGAAGTCGGCCTGTCCCCTGGGCAAGGGGAAGCTCGAGGTGAGCAAGGCCGGCCCCGGCCGGCCCCTCACACTCCAGGTTGAGCATGGCTCGCGACGCCCCTTCGATGACACCAGGGTGGACCTGCCGCTCTGGTCGCTCCAGGACGTCACGAAGGCGTGCGCCCAGGGACGCAAGGAGCTCACGGCCTCGGTGGCCGCGACGCTGTCCTGTGAGGAGGACCCCGCTCTCAAGAAGTCCCTCCCCGTGAAGATGGCGCTGACGTGTGAGCAGCCGCTGCCCGTGGGGCGTTCGGGCGAACTCGAGCTGCTGGTCAACCGGAGCAAATACACCTACCTCGTGGGCGAGCAGGCCAGGCCGGAGATGGAGGTGCTGCTCTCCACGCTCTTCCCCAACGCCGCCTCCGTTACCCTGGTGCAGGTGGATGCCCAGGGACAGGTGATCCGCCGCTTCGCCACGTACCCGGTGCCCTCGGACGCGCGCGGGGTGACGATGGAGGCGACGCTCGACACGACGGGCGTGAGCACCGTGCGGCTGGCCGCCGAGCTGAAGTTCGCCGACGGCAGCACCCGGCTCACCAGCGCGGAGCAGGTGGCCATCAGCACCCCGGAGCTTGAGACGAAGAAGGACCAGGCCCGGGTGGCGGGAACCAAGGCCTTGATGGAGATCTCCGCCCGGCTCACCAAGGAGCGCAAGAGCGCCTGTGACGACCCCGACGGCTCGGTGGCCTGGCTGGAGGCGCAACCCGAGGTCGAGTCCGCCTCCAACCATGAGGGCCACTCCATCAGCTACCGGATGAAGGGCTCCGGCGAGTCGCTCTCCATCATGTGCCACCGCCGCCGGTGAGCCACGACCGGCCCCGCGCGAAGGGCGTGGGGCCGACAGGCGTCGAGCGGCTCGGAGTCCCTTACGAAGGAAGCGGCCGGGAGCAGGCCTCGGCGCGCGCCAGCAACAGCGCCTGTTCGCGGACATTGCGCGTGAGCGACGCCGCGCGCTCGAACTCCGCCCGGGCCTCCTTCAGGCGCCCCAGCTTCTGGAGCAGGTCGCCGCGCACGCTCGGCAGCAGGTGGTAGTGCTTGAGCGCGGGCTCCGCCGTGAGCTGATCCACGAGTTCGAGTCCCGCGGCGGGACCGAACGCCATCCCGAGCGCGACCGCGCGGTTCAGCTCCACCACGGGAGACGGCACGAGGCGCGCGAGCACGGCATAGAGTTCCGCGATGCGAGGCCAGTCCGTCGCGTCCGCCGTGCGCGCCCGCGCATGACAGGCGGCGATGGCGGCCTGCACCGCGTAGGGGCCCTGCGCGCCGTCCAGCTTCTGCGCGCGCTCCAACGCCGTGAGGCCCCGGCGGATGAGGAGCTGATCCCACAGCGCGCGGTTCTGCTCCAGGAGCAGCACGGGCTCCCCTGACGGCCCCACCCGAGCGCGCGCCCGCGACGCTTGGATCTCCATCAGCGCCACCAGCCCGTGCACCTCCGCTTCCTTCGGCACCAGCTCCGCGAGGATGCGGCCCAGGCGGAGCGCGTCCGCGCACAGCTCCGGGCGCATCCAGTCATCCCCGGCGGTCGCCGAATAGCCCTCGTTGAAGACCAGGTAGATGACCTCCAGCACGGAGGCCAGCCGCGCCGCCAGTTCCTCGCCCCGAGGCACCTCGAAGGGGACGTGCTTCTCCGCCAGGGTCCGCTTGGCGCGCACGATGCGCTGGGCGACCGTCGGCTCCGGGACGAGGAACGCGCGGGCGATCTCCTCCGTCGTGAGGCCGCCCAGCAGCCGCAGCGTGAGCGCCACGCGCGCCTCCGGGGACAGCACCGGATGGCAGGAGGTGAAGACGAGGCGCAGCAGGTCGTCCCCCACGTCGTCGTCGAGCGCCGAGTCCAGGTCGGGCACTTCGGCCTCCTCCAGCCCGTGCCCCAGTTCCTCGTGCTTGCGCGCCAGCAGCTTGTGCCGGCGCATCTCGTCGATGGCGCGTCGCTTCGCGGTGGCCATGAGCCAGGCGCCGGGGTTGTCCGGCACGCCCGACACCGGCCACTTCTCCAGCGCCGCCACGAGCGCATCCTGCGCCAGTTCCTCCGCCTGCCCCACGTCGCGCACCATGCGCGCGAGGCCGGCGATGAGCCGGGCGGACTCGATTCTCCAGACCGCGTGGACCGCGGCCTGTGCATTGGAAGCCATCACGCGGCGGACTCAATCACCTCTGCCCTCCGGTGCAAGCCCTGGAGGGCCCTTCCGGCCTCCTTCGCGAACGATGGAGGACACGGGCGCCCGTCGCGCCGCCTCGCTGGCCGGCCTTGCCGTCTTCTCCTTGCTGGTGGCGCTCGTGGCCCAGGCCGCCCCTATTCCATCACGAGCCAGAACCACACCACCTATTCGACGTGCCTCAACCTCCTCGGTTCTCCCCCCACCCTGACTGGGGGCAGTGGCACGGGAAACGTGGCGCTTCCGAACGCCTCCTGCGATGGCACGCCAACCTGGGCAGCAGCCTGCTGGAGACCCTCGACTGGAGTGACAACACCAGCTCCAAGGTGCAGTTCAATGACATCACCTTGCGGCCCGGGGAGGCCAACACCGCGACCCTCTGGAACGGCACGGTGGTTGACGGGAAGTTCAAGGGCGCCACCGCGGTGAAGGTCAGCACCCTCGTCAACACGCAGGTCACCCAGGGCTGCGCCTCCCCGAGCGGACTGACGGAGCTCTCGGGTCCGTCGGTCCTCACGCGGACCCGTCTGACCCCATCACCTGACACGACCTGCGTCCGCCTTCCACGCAAGGCGGAAGCAGGCAATGCCTCCCGCCCGGACGCCCACGCCCGCCGCCACTCAGGCGGTGCCCGTGCCCCGGTCCTGGATGGGTGCCCGCGAGGCCCGGCGGAACTCTGCCGGCGTCATGCCGCGCCAGCGGCGAAAGGCCCGGTGGAAGGCGCTCGGTTCGGAGAAGCCCAGCAGGAACGACAGCTCCGAGATGTCGATGTCCGTGCCCGCCAGCCGCTCACAGGCCACCTCGCAACGCACCTCCCGCAGCAACGTGACGAAGGACGTGCGCGCCTCCGACAGCCGCCGCTGAAGACCGCGCGAACTGCTCCCCAGCGCCCGGGCCACCGCATCCAGGGAGGGCTCTTCGCCAGTGAGCATGCGGCGCAGCACCGCGCGCACCTGTCCCACGACATCGTCGGTGCCGCACTCCTTCAGCAGCTCCTCCACACGAGGCCCCAGCAGCGCGGCCACGTCCGGGCTGCTGCTCACCAGCGGGCGCGCCATGTCCAGCGCGGAGAGCACCAGCACATCCTCCGGCTGCCGGTAGTTCACCGCGATGCCCAGGAACGCCTCGCTGCGTCCCCGGTGCGCCACCGGAGGCCCGCGCCGGTCCACGCGAAGGGGCACCACCTGCGTGCCCGTCATCCGGCGACTGAAGGCCACCAGGAAGGTGAACTCCAGCTCCGCGCGGAACGGCGCCGACGCGCTCTCCGGCCGCCCCAGGTGCAGTCGCACGCGCACCCCGTCACGGCCCCGCACCAGTTCCAGGGTGTCCGACGAGAAGAGCCGCTTGTAGCGCTCCAGGCGGGACAGTGAGGAGCCCAGGTCCGGCGCTGCCATGGCCGCGAGCCCCACCACGCCGAAGAGCTCCGGGCGCAGCCGCGCGGTCGCGGTGAGCACGAAGGACGGATCCTTCACGGCCAGGAGCGCCTGATCCAGCAGCGCATCCGACTGCTCCAGCGTGAAGCGCTCCGCCGCGGACGCCACGCCCATCCGCCGGGCGAGCGCATCCACATCCACGCCCGCCTCCCGCAGGGAGACGCAGAGGGAGCGAGGCAGCTGCACCAGGGTTCGGGGGCTCGGTGGCATCGCGGGTCAATCCCCTGGCGCCCAAGGTCGGTCGCGCGCGCGGGTCCCGGTGCTACGTCAGGGCTCTCGCACGCGCCAGTAACGGCGCGCCACGTTTGGAGCAACCTACCATGGCACCCATCGCACTCGTCACGGGCACGTCCACCGGCATCGGCCTGAGCACGGCCGTCCTCCTGGCGAAGCAGGGCTTCGAGGTCGTGGCCACGCTGCGCGACTCCACCCGCGCGGAGGCCCTCAAGGCCCGCGCCGCATCCGAGGGCGTACGCCTGCACGTGCGCACCCTGGATGTGTCCAGCGACGCCTCCGTCCAGGCGTGCGTGAAGGACGTGCTCCAGGCCCACGGCCGCATCGACGTGCTGGTGAACAACGCGGGCGCCGGCTACCTGGCCACGATGGAGCAGACCACCGAGGAGGCCCTGCGCCGCACGATGGAGGTCAACTTCTTCGGGGTGTGGCGCGTGACACAGGCGGTGTTCCCCGCCATGCGCGAGCAGGGCTCCGGCCGCATCATCTCCGTGAGCAGCATTGGAGGCCTCATCGGCCAGCCCTTCAACGACGCATACTGCGCGGCGAAGTTCGCGGTGGAGGGCTTCATGGAAGCGCTCGCGCCGGTGGCGGCGAAACTGGGCGTGCACGTGTCGCTGGTGGAGCCGGGGCCGGTGAACACCGAGTTCGTCAACAACGTGCTCGCGTCCGGCAACGGGACGCAGGGCCACGGGCCGGATGCGTACCGCGCCATGCTGGGCACGTACCTGGAGCGGTCGGCGAAGGTGTTCGCGGACGGAGGGCAGAAGCCGGACGACATCGCGCGCATCATCATCGAGGCCGCCACCGCCCAGGCCCCGCACCTGCGCTACATCACCTCCGACGCCATGCGCGCCTTCTTCGCGCTCAAGTCGCAGGACCCGACGGGCGACGCGCTGCGCACGCAGATGGGCGCGCGGCTCGCCTGAGCCCCAGCCCCCGTTGGAAGGGGGCGCCCCGGGATTTGCTACGCTCCTGCCTGCCGTACCCACCCAGCAGGGAGCACTTCAATGCGTGGATTCCGGACGGGAGTCGTAGGGCTGATGGCCGTGGTGTCGCTGGCCGGCTGCGGAGGGCCCGCCGAGGAGATGCCCGAGACGCAGTTGGGTGAGACGGAGCAGGCCCTGGCCTGTGCCCACCCGGACAACTCCTGCCCCGGCACCACCACCTGCGTGAACGGGCTGTGTCGCGACTGCAACCGTCAGCCGCAGTTCTGTGACCAGTCCTTCGCCTGGATGATTTCCGCAGCCACCTCGTAGTGTCCGGTGATGAGATCGGCGGGGTTCGCGACCCCGTCACCGGGACTTCACACGGCCTTGATGGAGAGCTCGCGTGCCGCCTCGACGAAGAGGCGCAGTGGCCCGGAGCGCCGCGCGCGGCTGGGGAAGTAGAGGAAGAATCCGGGAACGGTGGGCGCGTAGGCCTCGAGCACCACCTTCAGCCGTCCGGTGCGCAGGTGCTCCTGGACCTGCGGTTCGAATGCGTACGTGAGCCCGGCGCCGGCCTCCGCCAGGGCCAGCATCACGTGGCCGTCGTTGGTGACGACGCCCCCGCGCACCGGCACGCGCCAGTTCCTGCGGCCGCGCTCCAACTCCCAGGCGTAGATCGTCCCGCTCGTCTGCGAGCGGTAGGCGATGCATTCGTGGCGCAGGAGGTCCTCGGGCTTCTGGGGCGTGCCGTGGCGTTCGAGGTAGCTGGGGGCGCCCACCACCACGAATCGGAAGGCATCGGTGAGACGCACCTGCACCATGTCGCGCTCGATGGCCTCGGTCAGCCGCACGCCCGCGTCGTAGCCCTCCGCCACGATGTCCACGAAGCGGTCCTCGACGACGACCTCCACCTCCACTCGCGGGTGTCGCTCGCGGAAGGCGGGAAGCACGGGCGTGATGACGAAGGGCACCGCCATCTGGGGGGTCGACAGGCGCAACCGGCCCACCGCCTCGCCCGGCTGGGCGGACGCGGTGGTCAGGGCCGCCTCCAGTTGACGGAGCCCCGGGCCCGCCTCCTCCACGAGGCGCCTTCCCGCATCGGTCAGCGCCACGCTGCGCGTCGTGCGCGTGAACAACACCACGCGCAGTTGCTCCTCAAGTTGCTTCACCGCCTGGCTCACGGCGGACCTGGAGACGCTCAGCTCGTTCGCCGCGCTGCTGAAGCTCCGATGGCGCGCCACGGACAGAAACGCCTGGAGCTGTGGGAATGGAACCGTGTTCATCAGTGCCCCACCTTCGATGACCTCGTCTGAGCCGCCTTCCATCCGAACGCGCCTGCCCGACCCTTCAGGGCGCTTGCCCGGTCGCCCTCTCGAAGGCACCCAAAGCTACTGCAAGGTCCGAGGCGGATTGTCGAGTACGGCTTAACAGCCCGTGCACACCGTCGCGTCTAGTCCATTGGGGAGGCGGGGCCTATCTCTCCACAAGAGAACGAAAGGGACCCTCGATGAAGAAGAACCTGCAGACAGCCGAAACGCACCTCCAAGAGCGTCGAGCCCTCGGTCGCCGTGACCTCCTGGCGAGCAGTGCCATGATCGGGGCAGGGCTGGCGGTCGGCTCATGGGCATGCGCCACATCATCCCGTCAGCCCACGGAGAACACCCGCGAGCGGCGCGGAGGGGGGAGCCAGATGAGGACGCGAAAGCTCGGCAGCCTTGAGGTCTCGGAGCTGGGGCATGGATGCATGAGCATCAGTGCCAACTACGGCCCGCCCGCCGACAGGAGCCAGGGCATCCAGGTCATTCGTTCCGCCCATGAGCAGGGCGTCACGTTCTTCGATACGGCCGAGGTCTACGGCCCCTACACGAGCGAAGACCTTGTCGGAGAGGCACTCGCGCCCATTCGCGACAAGGTCGTGATCGCCACCAAGTTCGGCTTCAATCTTGAAGGTCCCCCTGGGCTGAACAGCCGTCCGGAGCACATCAAGAAGGTGGTCGAAGGTTCGCTCAAGCGCCTCAGGACCGACCGCATCGATCTCTACTACCAGCACCGGGTCGATCCGAGCGTGCCCATCGAGGACGTGGCGGGTGCGATCCAGCAACTGATCGCCGAGGGAAAGGTCCTGCACTTCGGCCTCTCCGAGGCGAGTGCGCAAACGATCCGCCGAGCGCATGCCGTTCAGCCGGTGGCCGCAGTCCAGACCGAATACTCGCTCATGGAGCGAGACCCCGAACGCAACGGTGTGCTCGCCACGTGCGAGGAACTGGGGATCGGCTTCGTTCCGTGGGGCCCGCTCGGAATGGGTTATCTGCCCGGGACCCTGAATGCCCAGACACGGTTCGACCCCAAGACAGACCTTCGGTCCGGGTTTGACCGCTTCAGTCCCGAGAACCTGGCGGCCAACGCCCCGTTCGTTGATTTCCTCAAGGACTTCGCGATCCAGAAGCACGCCACGCCCGCCCAGCTCTCCCTGGCATGGCTCCTCGCGCAGAAGCCGTGGATCGTCCCGATTCCAGGCACGCGCAGACTGAACCATCTGGAGGAGAACCTGGCCGCGGTCCGTGTGCAACTGACGCCAGCGGACCTTCGCGAGATCCACACGGCACTGTCGAAGCTCGAAGTGCACGGTGGCCGCATGAATGAGATGCAGATGCGCGTCGTTGACGACGAAAAGAGGAACACCCCATGACTGACAAGAAAGTCTGGCTCATCACCGGCGCGGGCCGGGGACTGGGCATCGACATCGCCAAGGCAGCGCTTGCTGCCGGCCACGCCGTCGTAGCCACCGGACGAGACCCCGGGAAGGTCAAGGCGGCGATCGGCGACCACGACGACCTGCTGGCCCTCAAGCTCGACGTCACCCGTCCCGAGGATGCCCAGGCCGCGGTCGAGGCCACCCTCGGAAAGTTCGGTCGCATTGACGTACTGGTCAACAACGCGGGCAACTTCTACGCCGGCTTCTTCGAGGAGCTCAGCTCCGAGCAGGTCCGCAATCAAATCGAGACGCTGCTGTTCGGCCCGATGAATGTCACCCGGGCCGTGCTGCCGACGATGCGCAAGCAACGCTCCGGCCTGCTGGTCACCATCTCCTCGACCGCCGGTATCGCCGGCGGAATGTTCTGCACGGCGTACGCCGCCGCGAAGTTCGGCCTCGAAGGATGGGTCGAATCACTCACACCTGAGATCGCCCCCTTCGGCATCCGCACGATGCTCGTCGAACCCGGCTTCTTCCGCACCGAGTTGCTCACCGCAGGATCCACCACCTACGCCAGGCCCTCCATCGACGATTACGCGGAACGCACCCGGGAGACCGTCGCGGCCTGGAGCAGCATGGATGGCAAGCAGGGTGGCGACCCCGCCAGGCTCGCCGACGCCATCGTTCAGCTCGCCGGAATCGACGAGCCGCCAGCACGCTTCGCCGCCGGTGCGGACGCCGTGCAGACCTTCGAAGCCAAGGCCAGGCTCCTCCTTGAACAGGCCGACGCCCACCGCAAGCTGTCCTCATCGCTCGCTCTACAGCAGGGCTGAGCCTGGGGTGAACGGGTTCACCGAAGCGCTCCGGCAGCAGAGCCCCAAGAAGCACGTCCAGGTGACAGCGCCGGGTCCATGGAGCGCAAGGGACTGCCGCACCACGGCCCCGGGACCCTGACATCGGATCCCGGGGCCGCCGGATTCACCTCACGCCCGCGCTTCGGACACGGACGCCTGGAGCGCTTCGGGCACCGGCTCGTACGCCCCCAGGCGCATGCTGGCCTGGGCGCGTCCCTGCGTGCGGCCGCGCAGCGCCGTCACGTAACCGAAGAGGCTCGCCATGGGCACGCGCGCGGACACGCTCCGCGCAGGGCCCTTCGCCTCCATGCCCAGCACCCTGCCCCGCCGCGACGACAGGTCGCCCAGCACGTCGCCCAGGAACGCCTCCGGCGTGGTGACCTCCACCTCCATCACCGGCTCCAGACCCAGGAGCCCCGCGCGCCTCGCCGCCTCCTGGAGCGCCATCGAGCCCGCGATGGCGAACGCCTGCGGGGTGGAGTCCTTCATGTGCATGTCCCCATCCACCAGCCGCACCTCCACGTCCACCAGCGGCACGCCGTCGCGCAGGCCTCGCGCCATGGCACCCGCCACGCCCTTCTCGATCGCGGGAATCAGCTCCCTCGCGATGATGCCGCCCTTCGTGTCGTCCACGAAGATGAGCCCCGCGCCTCGCGGCGCCGGCCCCACGTCCAGCACCACGCACGCGAACTGTCCGGGCCCGCCCGTCTGGCGGACATGGCGGTACGTCTGGCGCACCGCGCTCCGGAGCGTGTCGCGGTAGGCCACCTTGGGCTGTCCCACGCGCGCCTCCACGCCGAACTCCGTCTTCAACCGTTCCACGATGACCTCCAGGTGAAGCTCACCCATGCCGGACAGCAGCACCTGGCCGCTCTCCGGATCCACACCCACGCGCAGCGACGGATCCTCCGCCGCCAGCCTCCGCAATCCCTCCTCCAGCTTCGGCAACTCCCCGGGTGAGCGCGCCTCCACGGCGAGCTGCACCACCGGCTCCATCCCCCCCAACGCCTCCAGCATCACCGGCGCGTCCGGGTCGCACAGCGTGTCGCCCGTGCGCACGCCCTTGAGGCCGAGCACCGCGCAGAGGTCGCCCGCATGCACCTCCGCCACCTCCTCGCGGCGGTTGGCGTGCATGAACATCAGGCGGCCCACCCGCTCCTTGCGACCGGTGGCGGGATTGAGCAGGACGGTGCCGGCTCTCAACGTGCCGGAGTACACGCGCAGGAACACGATGCCGCCCACGGACTTGTCGCTCATCAGCTTGAACGCCAGCGCGGTGGGGGGACCCGCGTCCGACACGGGACGGGACACCTTCTCTTCGGTGCCCGGCACACAGCCCTCCACGGAAGCGAGGTCCGACGGCGCGGGCAGGTAGTTGACGACAGCGTCCAGCAGCATCTGCACTCCCTTCTTCTTGAAGGCCGACCCGCACAGCACCGGCACCAGGGTTCGCGCGAGGGTGCCCGAGCGCAGCGCGCGCTCCAGGTCCTCCGCGGTGATGTCCTCCAACCGCCCTTCCACGAACTTCTCCAGCACCGTGGCGTCCACGTCCGCGCACGCCTCGATGAGGCGCAGGCGCAAGGGCAGCACCTCTTCCAGCAGCGCCCCCGTCACGGGAGCGTCGTCGTCGAACCGGCCTTCCTCACCGTCGAAGCGGACGGCCCGCATGCGCACCAGGTCCACGAGGCCGTGGAACTCCGCGCCGTCGCCCAGGGGCCACTGCACGGCCACCGGGTTCGCCCCCAGCTTCTCCTCCAGGGACTTCACGCTCATGGCGAAGTCCGCGCCCACCTTGTCCATCTTGTTGATGAACGCGATGCGCGGCACGCCGTAGCGGTCCGCCTGACGCCACACCGCCTCCGACTGGGGCTCCACGCCCTGGCTCGCGTCGAACACCGCCACCGCGCCGTCGAGCACGCGCAGCGACCGCTCCACCTCGATGGTGAAGTCCACGTGGCCCGGCGTGTCGATGATGTTGATGCGGTGGAGCGCGCCCGCGGCGCGCCCATGGCGGGGTTCCCAGAACGCGGTGGTGGCCGCGGAGGTGATGGTGATGCCGCGCTTCTTCTCCTCCGGCATCCAATCCATCTCCGTGGAGCCGGAATGCACCTCACCCATGGAATGGATGCGACCGGTGAAGAAGAGGACGCGCTCGGTGAGCGTCGTCTTGCCCGCGTCGATGTGGGCCATGATGCCGATGTTGCGGTAACGCTCGATGCGAGTGGTGCGGGACATGAAAGTCTCCTGATCCCGTCGGGCAGCGAGGCCCGCGGGTTGGGTTCTGGAAGCACTGGTCGGATGAGAGGAATGGGGCGACGCGGGCCTTCAGGCGCACGCACGCGCGACACTCCGGAGGGGCACGTCAGGCCCGCTCAGGAACGCGTGAGGACACACGAAGGCACCGCAGGAGTCATCGGGCGGAGACGGGACTCACGACACACGGGAACCAGCCACCCCGCGCACCGGAATACACCGGTCCGCCTGCTCAAATATCGAGCAGAACCTCGTGACGGGGGGCGAGGCGCACGTCCGCCGCCGGCGCGAAGGCGCTCAGGGTCGGCAGGGCATGTGAGAAGACGGGCCTCATGATGATTCATCAGTAACCGCCCAACCCGACCTTGTCAATCCTGTCACCAATAAGGAAAACCTGTTTTCCTTGGCGACCTCAACCCTTGAATCCCAAAGGATGGGTATGCCCAGGTTCCACAAGACCTTGTTGACGGCTTCCATGACGCTCCTCGGTGTGAGCGGGTGCGGCGGCGACCCGCTGGACGCGGCGACGGACGGCACCGCCCCGGACGTGACGGAGGCCCGGGCATCAGCGCTCCAGCTCGCCGTCGTGTGCGCGCCGGGGGCCGTGGACACCGACGGCGACGGCATCTGCGACGCGGCGGAGGCCGACTACGGCACCAACCCCAACAGCTCCGACACGGACGGCGACCGGCTCAGCGATTACGCGGAGCTGTTCGGCTCCGGCGGCGTGAACCTGCCCGCGCTGGGCGCGAACCCGCGCAGGAAGGACCTCTTCATCGAGGCGGACTACTACGCGAACCGCAAGCCCACTCAAGGCGCGCTGGACCGGGTGATTGCCGCCTTCGCCAACGCCCCGGTGACGAACCCGGACGGCTCCACGGGCATCACGCTGCACCTGGCGTTGGATCAGCAGATCGCCACGGCGGACGCGGACGCGGACCTGAACCCCGTGTGGACGGACTTCGACCGCATCAAGACGAAGTACTTCGCCGCGAACCGCGCGCCGTTCTTCCACTACATGGTGTTCGCGAACACCTACAGCGGGGGCACCTCCAGCGGTATCTCGCGCGGCATCCCCGCGCACGACTTCGTGGTGACGCTGGGCGGCTGGTCCACGCCGGGAGGCACCGAGTTGCAGCAGGCCGGCACCATCATGCACGAGCTGGGACACAACATCGGCCTGCGCCACGGCGGCAACGACGACGGCAACTACAAGCCCAACTACCTGAGCATCATGAACTACGAGTACCAGGTGTATGGCTTCCGCATTGGCGGCGTGAACAACGTGTTCGACTATTCGCGCGTGCGCGTCGCCTCCTTCAGCGAAGCGGCCGTCAATGAAGTCTCCGCCTTCGCCCCCGTCGCCCCCACCACCGAAGCGGACCTTGCCCTCATCGGCGGGCTTCGCTTCAACAGCGTCCAGGTCAGTGGCACCGCGAGCGCCAACCTCGACTTCAACGCCAATGGGAGCATCCAGACCGCCGCCTACGCCCGGGACTTCAACCGCAGCGGGACCGCCACCAACGTGTTCCCCGCGTCCCAGCACGACTGGCTGGCCCTGAGGTACGACGGCGCCGGGCAGATTGGCGACGCCGCGCTGGGCACCTCCCGGACGTTGGACCACGAACAAGCGTTCCTCGTCGTCCCGGAGAAGGTGGAGTCCTGCCTCACCTCGGAGCAGTTCCTCGCCCGGTAGTCACCACCTCACCTGCCTGGAAGTCGCACGCCACCGCCGGGCCCTGCGTCAGGGGGGACCCGGCGGTTTTCGCGTCCACGGCAATCAATGCCTGCTCCCTTCAAATCAAGTCAGACAGGTAAAAAAGAAGAGCCAAAAAAGACCGTGGATCGCAAGGAAGGGGGCGATTGGCGCGAAGCCAATCCTTTGCGAACAAAAGGATTTCCATGTCCAAGCTTCATCAGACGCTGCTGACCGCTTCGGTCGCGCTCCTCGGGTTGAATGGTTGTGGCGGCGCCGACCTCCCGGAGGCGGAGCAGGCCATCACCCAGCAGGGCATGGCGTTGGCCATTCCGCTGCCGATCCCCGCCTGCGCGGGCGCGCTGGACTCGGATGGCGACGGCGTCTGCAACCTCGTGGAGACGCTGCTGGGCACCAACCCCAACAACCCCGACACGGACGGGGACCGGCTCAACGACTACGCGGAGTCGTTCGGCTTCGGCGGCGGCCTGGACCTGACGGCCCTCGGCGCGAACGCGCGCAGGAAGGACATCTTCATCGAGGCGGACTACTTCCCGGGGCAGCAGCCGACCCAGGCGATGCTCAACCGCGTCATCACGGCCTTCGCCAACGCGCCGGTGTCGAACCCGGATGGCTCCACGGGCATCACGCTGCACGTGGTGGTGGACCAGCAGATCGCCGCGGCGGACGTGGACCTGGACCTGAACCCCGTCTGGACGGACTTCGACGTCATCAAGGGCAAGTACTTCGCCGCGAACCGCGCGCCCTACTTCCACTACATGCTGTTCGCGCACCGGTACGCTGGCGGCAACTCCAGCGGCATCTCGCGCGGCATCCCCGCGCATGACTTCGTGGTGACGTTGGGCTTCGCGGCCGGCATCACGGAGCTGCAACTGGCCGGCACCGTGATGCACGAGCTGGGGCACAACATCGGCCTGCGCCACGGCGGCACCGACGACGCCAACTACAAGCCCAACTACCTGAGCATCATGAACTACGAGTACCAGTTCTATGGCTTCGGCATTGGCGGCCTGAACAACGTGCTCGACTACTCGCGCGTGCAGGTGGCCTCATTCAATGAGCAGAACGTCAACGAGGTCTCCGGGTTCGCGCCCGTCGCCCCGACGACCGAAGCGGACCTCGCGAAGATCAGCGGGCTTCGCTTCAACGACGTCCAGGTGGTTGGCAACGCGAGCACCAACACCGACTTCAACGCCAATGGGAGCATCCAGGCCACGGCCTATGCCCGGGACTTCAACCGCAACGGCTTCGCCGACGTGTATCCCGCGTCGCAGAACGACTGGACGGCGCTCGCGTATGACGGCGGCGGGCAGATTGGCTTCGCCACGTCGGGCCTCACCCAGGACCTGGGCCGCCAGGACCTGTTCCTCGTCGCCCCGGAGAAGATGGAGCCCTGCCTCACCGTGGAAGCGCGCGACGCCCGCTAGTCCCCTTCATCTCCGCTGAATCGTCGCATTCCGCCGCCGGGTCCTCCTTCACGGGTGGGCCCGGCGGTCGTGTCTCCAGGCCCGTCCGCGACGCCAGGACTCAATACCGGCGCCTGCGCCGGCCGGGCCCCTTGCGCTTGCCGTGCGCGGGCCCGGACTCCTCCGGCCAGACCCGCCGTCCGGGCGTGGGCCGCACCCGGCCCGCCTCGGACAGCTCGTCCGGCATCCACGGCCTGTCGAGCATCTCCTGCAACTCCAACAGGGACTCCGCGCGGACCATCCCGCGCCGCCCTCGCGCCACGCAGAAGCGGACAGGACGGTCGAGCACGGGCAGCTCCTCCGCGACCAGCGTGCGCGCCAGCTTCTCCGGCAGGTGCAGCCACACCGCGCCTCGCGCCGCCCCTTCCGCGTCCGTCTCCACGTCGTACTCCAGCGGGACATCCTGTTCGCGCACGGGGGCCGTGTCCGGCAGCGCCAGCAGCGCCTCCCGCGTCTGGGGGGAGGCGAACCGATCCAGGTTGAAGAACAGCATGCGGTCGCGGAAGTCCTCCATGGAATCCACGCCGTCCAACTGGGCTTCGTAGTGCGCGGTGAGCTCCGGCAGCCCCAGCCTCGGCGTCCGTCCCCCCGAGCGGCGCCACAGCTCGCGGGCCTGCGCGATGGCGACGCGGTGGCTGTCCACCGCCGGGTGTGAGGCCTCCCCCCGGGCCAGGGCCTCCGCGAGCGCGTGACGGGCCGCCACCGACAGCTCCGGGCTCCAGGCGCGCAGCACCTGCTCCTCGTGCGACAGCTCGAAGCCGAAGTAGTCCAGCTGCTGTTCGAACACGAGCGCGCGGGCGCGCGGGTCATACACGGGCGTCGCCGCGTGGCGCTGGGCGTACTTGCGCAAGAGCGACAGGGGAAGCTGGGTGCCGTCGATGCCGGCCTGCGAGTTGCCGTTGCGGTCGGCGAAGTAGCGCAGCACGCCCGCCACCGCGCCCTGGTCGCCGCACACGCTCGACTTGGACACCCGCGCGGCGTCGCCCCAGGCGGTGCGCTCGTCGATGACCAGGTCGAAGGGCATGTAGCGCGCGAGCAGGTCGCAGAAGCGCTGGTGGATGCGCTCGTTCGCGAAGGGCATCTGTCCGGGCAGCGCCAGGCCCACGCTGCGGTACACGCTCGACAGCGCGAGTGCCGCGTCCTCCACCGCCTTCACCAGCACGCCGCGCGAGTCCGCCCAGGCCAAGAGCCGCTCCGGGTCGAAGACATGGCGCGGCAGCCCGTGCGCCTCTCCCATCCTGCCCGCCGCGCGGAAGGCCTCCGCGTACAGGTTGTAGGCGGTCAGATGGTCGCTTCCGACAACGAGCACCCCCTCCAGGTTGCGCTCCTCGCGCGTCATGCGGTGCAGCGAATCAATGCTGCTGCACACCGCGAGGAAGGGAATCAGCGCCTCGTCCGCGTTGACGATGAGCTCCGCCCACGGACGGTCCACCGGCAACGCCTCCACCGCGCGACCGTAGTCCGTCAGCCGCCCCTGCGCGTCCACGATGTGCCGCGCCTGCAACCGCGTCAGCGCGCGGCGGTAGGCCACCTTGTCCAACGGCACCGGCAGGTCCAACTCATCCGCCCACACGCCCAGCGCGGCGGCGGTGAGCGCCACCCGCTCCGGCTCGCCCGCCAGTTGGAACTCCGGCTCGGTGGGCCGCAGCGACGCGAAGTGGACGGGCCGGTCGCTGAGGATGAAGACGCGGCCACCCTCCACCCGTCCGTGCACGCGTCCCGCCATCTGCAGCAGTTCGTTGTTCCCCAGGTGCACGCGCACCAGCACGTTGCGCCCGCCCTCCACCCGCGTGGTGAAGCGCACGTCCTCGATGACCACCGTGTCCAGCCCTGGCACATTGAGCGCGCTCTGGCCCGCGGCCGTCATCGCGAGCAGGAAGGGCCGGGGCGTGGTGCCCTCCAGGAAGGGGCGGATGGCGCGCAGCGGTTCCCCGCCGTGGTAGTGCGCGGCGTGCACGTCCGGGAAGCGGTCGCGCACGCTGGCCGCGGTCTCCTCCACCGCCGCGCGCGTGGCCAGGAAGACGCCCACCCCGCGTGAGCCCTTGCGCACGTCCCGGAAGAACGCGTCGTCGAGGAACGCGCGCGACTGCCGGTGCTCCACGATGACCCGGGCCGCCTTCGCGGGGTCGAACGTCGTCACGCGCAGCACGTCCGCGCTGCCCAGGTAGGACGCGTAGAAGGCCGGGTCCACGGTGGCGGACAGCCACACGAAGCGGCAGCCCACGCGCTTGCCCAGGGCCAGACACAGCTCCAGCTCCGCGGACGTCTGGTGGATTTCATCGACGATGAGCGTGTCGTCCCGCCGGATGGCGTTGTCCTGGAACCACCGGCGCGCGATGCCGGTGGTGACGATGAGGACGTCACACAGGGACGTCTCCGCCGTGGCCTCGCGTTCGCGGTTGACCACCGCCACCGTCAGCGACTTCCGGCCCAGGATCTCCTCCGCGAGGGTGCGGATGGCGAGCGTCTTGCCCGTCCCCGTCCCCGCCACGATGCCGAACCCCTCCCCGCTCCGGGCCAGCTCGCGCAGCCGCTCCCCGTGGTGTTCTTCCAGGTAGGTCTTCAGCCGCAGGCCCAGGGCCAGCTCGATGGTCTCGCACGCGGCGCGAGTGGGCGCGATGACCACCACCCGTCCACGCGCGGACGACGCGGAAGGGGAAGCGGCATGGGGCGGCAGGTAGCGGTCGGTGGGCGTTCGCACGAACCCCCGTGATACGCACTGCCGGCCCCCGGGGATAGCTCCGTGTGGGGGTGGGGGCAGAAGGCCGGTCGCCCTCGGGGCTAGAGTCCACGCAACGGAAAGGCCCCGCCCCATGCCTCCTGCGCCCCCCGAGCCCTCCCCCGCAGCGTCCGCGCTCCCCGCCGGGTTGCACGTGACGGAGCCCGGTCCACCCTCCGACACCGACGCGTGGAGCCTCGGCCAGCGCATCGCGTTCCGCTTCGTCGGCGTCTACCTCTTCCTCCACGTCTTCCCGTTCCCGGTGAGGATACTCCCGGGCACCTCCGGCTTGAGCGCCGCGTACCTCCAGGCGTGGCAGACCATCGTCCCCTGGGTGGGCAGACACGTGCTCCACCTGGACGCGGACATCACCGTGTTCACCAATGGCAGCGGCGACACGACGTACAACTACGTCCAACTGCTGTGCTTCCTCGTCCTCGCCGCCGGGGTGACCGCCGTGTGGTCGGTGCTCGCCCGGCACCGCACGCACCACCCGGTGGCCCACGCGCTCTTGCGCATCTACCTGCGGTACTCGCTGGCGTTCACGATGGTGTCCTACGGCCTGATGAAGGTCTTCTGGATGCAGTTCTCCGCGCCGGGACCGGAGAAGCTGCTGCAGCCGTTCGGCGAGTCCTCGCCCATGGGGCTGCTCTGGACCTTCATGGGCTACTCCCGGGGCTACAACCTCTTCACGGGAGGCCTGGAGGTCGTCGGCGGGCTGCTGCTCCTCTTCCGGCGCACCACCGCGCTCGGCGCACTGGTGGTGGCGGCGGTGATGACCAACGTGGTGGCCCTCAACCTGGCCTACGACGTCCCGGTGAAGGTCTACTCCTCGCATCTGCTGCTGATGGCCGTGTTCCTGCTGCTCCCGGAGTTGCGGCGGCTGGCCAACGTGCTGGTGCTCAACCGGCCCACGCAGCCGGTGGTCTTCCGCACGCCCTTCCCGCACCGGTGGACGGAGCGCGGGAGCCGGGCGGCGAAGGTCGTCTTCGCCGGGTGGATCCTCTATTCGGACCTGAGCAAGGCGACGTCCAGGCTGGAGGGCCATGGGCCGGATGCGCCCCGGCATCCGCTGTACGGCGTCTATGAGGTCGAGTCCTTCACCCGCGACGGACAGGCGCGGCCCCTGCTGGCGGGGGACGCCACGGTGTGGCGGTACGTGCTGCTGGACAGCCGCGAGCGGCTGGCCCTGCGTTTCATGGACGACACCGGCAAGCGCTTCCGCCTGGAGGACCTTCCGGAACAGCGTCTCAAGCTCTCCGCCACCAGCTACCCCGGTGAAAAGGATCCGGAGGCCTTCACGCTCACGTGGTCCCGGCCGGATGCGGAGCACCTGGTGGTCGAAGGCGTCTTTCGTGACGCATCCATCCAGGCCCGGCTCAAGAAGGTGGACGCGTCGAAGTTCCGGATGGTGAGCCGGGGCGTCCATTGGGTGCAGGAGTATCCCTTCAACCGCTGAGACACCGTGGGACGCGGGCCCCCCGCCGGGAAAAAACCGTCGGGTGGGTGAGGAATATTTAAATCAGCCTTCGTAGATGTCCCGGCTGGCAAGAAGCGCCCAGCCCCTGACTTCTTCGAGGGGGACCCCCATGTCCATGTTTCACAAGAACCTGCTGACGGCCTCCATGGCCCTCATCGGTCTGAACGGTTGTGTCTACGGCTACATCTACGACGCGGCGACGGGCAGTCCCGTCCAGGACGTGACGGTGACGGTCGCGTCCGGCCTCTGCTCCGGCGCGGGCTGTGGCAGCAATCCCGCCTTCCAGAAGACGGACACGGAAGGCTTCTATGTCTTCGACGCCTATGGCAACCGCCATGGCGAGGCCAACGTGCAGATCATCACCGTGGCCTCCGGACAAGAGGCCACCCGGCTCCTCATCAGCCGCACGGGCTACCGCTCCGTGAACGTCTACCACCGGCCCAAATACGAGCAGGTGACGCAGGACGGACAGTCCTACGACGTCTCCCTCGTCCAGCCCGTCTACCTGTGCGCGACGAACGCCGTCGACTCCGACGGGGACGGCGTCTGTGACGCGGCGGAGCTCAAGTACAAGACCAATCCCTACAACTCCGACACGGACGGGGACCGCATCAGCGACAACGCGGAGCTGTTCGGCTACGGCGGCGTGGACCTGCGCTACTTCGGCGCGGACCCGAGGAAGAAGGACCTCTTCGTGGAGATGGACTACTACCCCGGCCTCAAGCCCACGCAGGTCGCGTTGGATCGCGTGACGGCCGCCTTCGCCGCCGCGCCGGTGACGAACCCGGATGGCTCCACGGGCATCGCGCTGCACCTGGTGGCGGATCAGCAGATCGCCGCGGCCGACGTGGACCTGGACCTGAACCCCGTCTGGACGGACTTCGACGTCATCAAGGCGAAGTACTTCAACGCGCGCCGCGCGCCGTTCTTCCACTACCTGCTGGTGGCGGACCACTACGACGGGGGCGGCTCCAGCGGCATCTCGCGCGGCATCCCCGCGCACGACTTCATCATGACGCTGGGCAACTGGGGCACCCCGGGCGGCACGGAGCAGCAGCAGGCCGGCACCCTCATGCACGAGCTGGGGCACAACATCGGCCTGATGCATGGCGGCAACGAGAACGCGAACTACAAGCCCAACTACCTGAGCTTGATGAGCTACAACTACCAGTTGGGCGGCCTGCGCGTGGACGGCGTGAACGGCGTGCTCGACTACTCGCGCCTGCGCATCAGCACCGTGTACGAGTCGTCCGTCAACGAGGTCTACGCCTTCGCGCCCCTGAGCCCCACCACCGAGGCGGACCTGGCCCACTACGGCGTGCGCATCAACAACATCTTCGTCAGCGGCAACGCGAGCGCCAACCTCGACTTCAACAACAACGGCGTCATCCTGAACGCGTACGTCGCCCAGGACCTCAACGGCGACGGAGACAAGACGGACGTCTTCGCCGCGTCGCAGAACGACTGGACCGCCCTGGTGTTCGACGGCGCGGGCAGCATCGGCGACGGCTGGCTGGGCAACACCCAGGGCCTGGCCCGCTCGGAGCCCTTCTTCGTCGTCCCGGAGAAGACCGAGGCCTGCATCACCGAGTCCCAGGCGCGCGGCGGCCGGTAGTCCGCCTCCCCCTTCGCTGAACGCAGTCCCCGCCGCCGGGTCCCTTTCGAACAGGGGCCCGGCGGTCCTGCTTTCTCCGCCTCCCTACCCTCCAGGCCATACCGCCCCGTGCCGCCAATGGCGTAAACTTACAAAATGCCGAAAATCGCCCTCGTGGGATACGGACGGTTTGGACGTGCGCTGGGAGCGCTGCTGGAGGCGGCGGACCTGGGCTACCGGGCGATGGACCCGGGCGCCGCGCTGCCGGAGGCGATCCGGGCCGGGTCGGTGCCGGAGCTGCTGGAGGGGGCGGAGCTGGTGGTGGTGGCGGTGCCGGTTCCCCAGATGCGGGAGGTGCTGCTGGCGCTCAAGCCCCACCTTCGGCCGGAGCACCTGGTGTTGGACGTGGGCAGCGTGAAGGTGAAGCCGGTGGAGGCGATGAAGGAGGTACTGGGGGCGCAGGTGCCCTGGGTGGGCACGCATCCGCTCTTCGGCCCCTTGAGCCTGGCGATGGCGGAGCGGCCCATGCGGGTCGTCCTCTGCCCCAACCCGCTGCATCCGGACGCGGCCCCGCGCGCGCGGCGCTTCTACGAGGCGTTGGGCTGTGAGGTCATCGAACAGACGCCGGAGGGACACGACCGGGTGATGGCGGAAACCCACGCACTCACGTTCTTCGTGGCGAAGGGGATGGTGGATTCGGGGGCGGCGGTGGACGTGCCCTTCGCGCCAGCCAGCTTCAAGGCGCTCTCGCGCACCATCGAGACGGTCCGCTCGGACGCGGGCCACCTCTTCACCGCCATCCAGCAGGAGAACCGCTTCGCGACGCAAGCGCGGGAGCGCCTGCTCGAAGCGCTCCAGGCCATCCACCGCGACCTGGCGGCCCTGCCCGCCGTGGCCAGCGCGCGGCAGACGGAGGGCCTGGCGCTGCCGGGGCTTGCGTCCGGGCCGCCGGAGCCCCGGGAGACGCGCGAGCACATCGATCAGCTCGACCGCGAGCTGGTGGAACTGCTGGCCCGACGCAACGAGCTGGCCCGGCGCCAGAGCCGCGCCCATGCGCCCGGGGAGCCGGCCGGGACGGAGGCGCTGCTCGCCACGCGCCGGGCCTGGGCCACGGAGTTGGGATTGGATCCAGAGGAGGTGGAGGCCCTGTTCCGGGTCATCGTCGAAGCGCCGGGCGTCGGGTAGCCTGCGCGTCGCCATGGCACGACGGCCTTCGAGCCCTCCAGCAGTCGAGCGCGGTGAAAAGGCCCGGCGCCGCTCGGACCGGAAGCGCAACGCGCGGACGACCCAGCGCCAGCAGCAGGACGCGGCGGAGATGAAGCGCTGGCTGGAACATGAGTCCCGGCAGGGCCAGGAGTACGCGCTGGTCTGTGGACTCCTCCAGACGTGGATGCGGACCCCGGACGGCTACCTGACTGGGGTCATGGACATGTTCATGGGGGAGGAGCTGCACCGGCGGCTGAAGCACTACCTGAAGCGCCACGACCGGGCGTTCTCCACGCACGAGGAGGCGGACTTCGTGATGGTCGGTGGGTCCAGCCGCTGGGTGGACTGAGCCCGCCAGGTCCTCAGATGTATTCGTCCAGCCAGTCGAACATCCGGTGGTTGGCCACGGCCTGCGCCGCTTCCTGGCAGTGCAGCAGGCCGGTGTCCTCCTGGGTGAAGAGCAGGTAGTCCTTCGGGCAATTCAAGGCGTCGAAGAGCAGCCGCGCCTGTCCCTGGGAGAAGGCCTCGGCGGTGCCGTCCATCACCAGCGTGCGGCAGCGGATGCGGTGGACGACGGGCTCGTTGTTGAACTCCCGCAGCTTGAAGAGCAGGTCCGACGGCGAACTGGCGCCGTGCTTGTTCATCGAGTCCTTCATGTACCAGCGGAACAGGAACACCTGCGCCATGAGCTGGGCCATGCCCGCATCGAAGGCCTGGGGGTCGCTGTCCAAGAGCGGCATCAGCTCCGGGAAGTACATGTTGAACTGCTCGAAGGAGGACGCCCCCCAGTTCAGCACGCCGGGATTGGGGATGAGCAGCTTGATGCGCCGCTCGAAGGCCGCCGCACGTGGCACCAGCGCACCGCCCATGCTCCACCCCAGCAAGGCGATCCGCCGTGAGTCCACGCCCGCGATGCACAAGGCGAAGTCCACCACCGGCCGGATGACCTGCTCCCAGTCGGGCCGGAAGGGCAGCCCCTGCTCGCGGATGGCCATGCCCTGTCCGGGCGCATGCACGATGAGGCAGTGGTAGCCCCGCTCCAGCGCCGCATCAATGACATACTTGGACTCCTCCGGCCAGGCGTCGCGGCCCTGCTGGAAGATGAGCAGGGGCGCGACGCTCCGCGAATTCGGAGCGCGGAAGAAGTAGCCGGGCAGCGTCGTGCCTTCGTAGGGGATGCGCACCGCGACCCCGGGAATCTTGAGCAGCGTGAGGGCCTTGTTGTACGCGTCCACCGCCTTGCGCCCGGTGGCGAGCACGCTTGGGTCGCCCGGTTCGGGGTGATGGATAAGCGCGGCGCGGTAGTAGTTGGCGGCGCGCAGGTAGGCATTGCCGGCGCTGATGGCATGGCGCCGGAAGAGGCTCGCGTCGCCCATGGCGCGGATGCGGTCGGCGGTGCGGACCCACTCATTGGGCCAGCTCCAGTCATCTCCCGGGACGATGCGGCGCGCGGTGTCCAGCACCTCGCCAATGTCCGCCTGGGCGCTGTAGGTCGCGGCCAGGAAGTGGAGCAACTGGCTGTCCATGATGGGGTCGGCCATCATTCCCAAATCGTACCAGGGGCGCGGTTCCTCCTGGGGCGAAGCGGAAGCGGAGACGGACGGCGGGCGCGCGGCGAGGGCGGGCGTGCCCCGGAGGAGCGCGAGGCCTCCCGTCAGCCCCAGGCTGGCTTGGATGAGGGTGCGACGGTCCAGTGAACTGCCCATGGTCTTCGACCTCCAGCAATCGGGTGCTGGTGGGTCGAACACCGGAGACCTTATTTCCTGTCACCCGTCACGTGCCCCGCGTCAGGGCCGGGTGGCCAGGAGCGCGAAGACGCGATGGGGAATCGCCAGGGGCTCCTCCGGGAAGCGCTCCGCGAGGAGCTTGGCGTGCGCGAGCTCGAAGCGAGCCGCCTCGTCGGCGGGGAGCGCCGCCCCCACCTTGGCGCTGGCACGCACGCGGCCCCTCCACGCGTCGTGGGAGTAGTGGACGACGGTGTCGAAGGAGAAGGACTCCAGGGCGGTGAAGCCCGCCGTGGCCACATCGCTGAACCACCGGGGATAGATGCCGACGTCATGGCCGAAGCTGACGTAGGGCGCGACCTGGGAGGGATTGAAGGTGTCGATGAGGGCGTGGACGACATGGACCGCGTTGCCCGGCAGGGGCAGCCAGTCGAAGTGCGCGATGACCAGCCGTCCGCCCGGAGCCAGCACCCGCCAGGCCTCCCGGGCCGCGGCGGCGCGGTCGAACCAATGCCAGCACGTTCCGGCGGTGACGAGCTCGAAGGCGTTCGAGGCAAGCCCGGTCGCCTCCGCCGGGGCCACCCGGAAGTTGATGGACAGACCTTCAGAGGTGGCGAGCTGCCGGGCGGACTCCAGCATGGAAGCGGAGACATCCAGCGCGGTGACCCTGCCTCCGCGCTTCGCCAGTCCCCGGGCCAGGGTGCCCGTCCCCGCGCCCAGGTCGAGCACGCGAACCCCAGGGCGGACGACGCCCTCACGGACGAGCCGCTCGAAGAAAGCGTCTGGAAAGCCGGCGCGATGCCGTGCGTAGTCTTCAGACGTGCGGCCAAAGTCCACCTGCATGGGGGGTCCTCCTCGGTTGGGTTCCGGGCCTTCCGGTGGGCCGACACATCGACAGCGACCCGGGCCGCGTCGACACTCACCCGCCAGGAGGTGGAGGGAGCATGGATAGACGTCGGGGTGGACGCTCTCAATCTCGATTCGACCATCGACCTGAGCGCGAGGAGGAGCTGATGTCGGCGCGGGACGCAGCAGCGCTGCTCCGCGTGAAGCGCGCGACGCTGTACACCTACGTGAGCCGGGGACTGGTGCGGTGCTTTCCGGTGCACGATTCGAAGGAGAACCGCTACGCGCGCGCGGATGTGGAGCGGCTGAAGACACGCCACGACGCGAGGGCGGGGCACGCGGCGGTGGCGGCCGGGGCGCTGCGGTGGGGCGAGCCTGTCATCGACTCCGCCGTGTCGAGGGTGGAGCCGCGGGGACTGGCATACCGCGGAACCCATTCGGCGGTGGTGCTGGCGACGGAGGGACGGTCCTTCGAGGACGTCGCGGAGCTGCTCTGGTCGGGCACGCTGCCAGAGCCCGGTGGAACGAAGTGGCGCGCGCCCCGGGCGCCCTTCCCACCCGCGACGCTGGCGAAGCTCCTGCCGAAGGGGACCCCGCCCGCGAAGGTGCTGGCGACCCTGGTCTCCCTGATGGCGACACGGGACGCGGTGCGCTTCGCGGCGCCCCCGGAGCAGGAGTTGGAGCGGGCCCGGAGCCTGCTGCGGCACCTGGCGGCGTGGGTGTGCGTGGCGCGGGCCCCGGCGCGCGTGAAGCAAGCCCTGCGGGCGAAGAGCGTGGCGGCGTCCCTGGCGGTGGCTTGGGACGTGGCCTCGCCCCGGGCCCAGGCGGCGTTGGACCAGGCGCTGGTGCTGTGCGCGGATCACGAACTGAACGTGTCGACGTTCGCCGCGAGGGTGACGGCTTCGTCCGGTTCGGACCTGTACGCCTGCGTGGGCGCGGGAATGGCGGCGCTCTCCGGCGCCCAGCATGGCGGCGCCTGCGACCGCGTGGAGGCGCTGCTCCGGGAGGTCGGTGCGCCGGAGCATGCCCGGGACGCGGTGTTCGCGCGCCTGCGCACGGGAGCGCTGGTGCCGGGCTTCGGGCACCGCCTGTATCCGGCGGGAGACCCCCGGACGCCCTGCCTGATTCAAGCCGCGCGGGAGCTCAAGCCAGACGCCCCCGGGGTCCGCGTGGCGTCCGCGGTGCTGGAGGTGATGCGAAAGGCAGGACACCCCGCGCCATCGATGGAGGTCGGGCTGGTGATGCTGGCGAAGGCCCTGGGGCTGCCGGCGGGAGCGGCCTCCGCGGTGTTCGCGGTGGGGCGCTCGGCGGGCTGGGTGGCGCACATCCTGGAGCAGCGCGAACAGGGCCACCTGCTGCGTCCCAGGGCCCGCTACGTGGGGCCGCCGCCCTCATGACACGGCAGGCGGACAGGCACGCGCAGGGACACAGGGGTCGCTGGGTGGGAGTGCGGCGCGGACCGCCGAAAGTAGTCGGGATGCGGTGCGGGATTCTCGCGGTTGATGGGAACCATTGATGCCACTCTTTCAAAGGACCCACCGCATGAAGATGACCGCACTGCTCACGTGCCTCCTGGGACTGTTGGCCGCCCTCCCCGCCAGCGCCTCTGACTCCGACTCCAAGGATGTGTTCGGTCAAGAGGTCCCCATCGGACAGGGCCGCCCCACGCTGGTGCTGTACACCAACCGAGGCACCCAGGAAGAGCTCCGTAAGCACGCCTACCAGTTCATCTATGAGATGCGCGCCGAGAAGCCCATCGTCGTCGTCCACGTGGACCTGCGCGACGTGCCGGGCCTCTTCAAGGGCATGGCCCAAAAGAAGATCCGCAAGGGCCACGACGAGTCGCTCACCGAGATGCGCGAGCTGTTCCGCAAGAAGGGCGAAGCCCCTCCCCCCGAGCTGGAGTCGTCGCTCTACATGGTCGCTGACACCAAGGGTGAACCCCACCAGTCCATGGGCCTGAAGAAGGGCTTCGGACAGGTCTTCGCCCAGGTCCTGAGCACCTCCGGCCAGGAACTCGCCCGCGGTCCTTTCTCAGAGAGCGTGCGGAAGCTCGGTCAGGTCATGGCGTCCCGGTAGGATGCGTCCCCGCCGCACCTACAAGGCATACAGATATTGCTCGCGTTCCAGGCTCCGGCAGCCGGGCTGGAAAAAGCCCGCGAGGATGCAGCCACAGGGTGACTTCACGCGGATGAGGGACTGAACGCCCACGGCCCGTGCGGTAGCTTCGCAGGCCATGCGATCCCCCCTCGTTGCATCCCTGTTGTCCCTGCTGCTGAGCGCACCGGCCTGGGCCACGGTGCCTGCCGGCTTCACCGAAACGAACTATTCGTCCAACACCCTGACGCCCGCCACCGGCATGGCGTGGGCGCCGGATGGTTCGGGCCGGCTGTTCGTCACGCTCAAGAACGGCGCCATCCGGACGGTGGCGATGAAGGACGGCGTCCTGGAGACGCAGGCGGGCAGCCTGGTGACCCGCGTGTTCGCCACGGAGCCCACCGTCCACACCAACAGCGAGTGTGGCCTCATCGGCATCGCGTTCGACCCGAACTACGTGGTCAACCGCTACGTCTACTTCTTCGTCACCGTCTCCGCCTCCGAGCAGCGCATCGTCCGCTATACGGACTCCAACGGCACCGGCATCGCGCGCGCGGAGGTCGTCCGGAACCTGCCCACCACGGGCAACAACCATGATGGCGGCGGCATCGGCTTCGGCCCGGACGGCAAGCTGTACTGGGCCATTGGCGACCTGGGCAACGGCACGGGCGTGGACGCGGACCTCACGTCGATGGCCTCCAAGGTGAGCCGCGCCAACCTGGACGGCACGCCCGCCAACGACAACCCGTTCAACGACGGCGTGGGTCCCAACAACGAATACATCTGGGCGCGCGGCTTCCGCAATCCGTTCACCCTCGCCTTCCAGCCCACCACCGGCCAGCTGTGGGTCAACACCGTGGGCACGGGCTACGAGCAGATCTTCGTCGCGAGCAGGAGCAGCCACGCCGGCTACAACGACTTCGAGAACAACCAGCCCCTCGGCAACAACTACATCACCCCCGTCATCAAGTACCGCACCAACGGGACGGACCAGCGCAACCTGATCGCCACGGGAGGCGCCGTGCGCACCGGGGGCGTCACCACCTTCACCACCACCAACTCGCATGGCTTCCGCAAGGGCGAGCGCATCACCTTCGAAGGCGTGGGCGACGCGAGCTTCAACGGCGACTTCTACGTCGCCAGCGCGGCCAACGCTCCCACGACCACCACCTTCACCGTGGCCCAGCCGGGGCTGCCCGACGCGAGCAGTGGCGGGGGCACCGCGCAGACGCAGGCCCTGGGCGGCTCCATCACCGGCGGCACCTTCTATGACGCCACCCTCTTCCCGCCGGAGTACCGCGGCAACTTCTTCTTCGGCGACTTCAACTCCGCTCAGGTGACCCGGGCCACGCTGGCCGGGGACAACTCCGTGGCGACAGTCGACGCGTGGGGTTCGAGCTTCAACTCCAACGTGGACATGTCCGTGGGCCCGGACGGAGCGCTCTACGCGCTCGGCTACACCAATGGCGTCGTGCGCCGCATCACGCCGACCTCGTCCGCGCAGAAGCTGGTCGTGACCTCGCTCAACCTGCGCCTCGTGGAGGGTGGGCGTGCGGCCTTCACCGTGCGGCTCGCCCAGGCGCCCACCGCGTCCGTGACGGTGCAGGTGACGCGGGCGCCGGGTGGCTCCGAGGACCTGAGCATCGCGAGCAGCACGCCCCTCACCTTCTCCCCGACGAACTGGAGCGTGCCCCAGGTCGTCACGCTCACGGCGGCGGAGGACGCGGACGCGGTCCCGGACACGGCCACCTTCGTGGTGTCGGCGGCGGGCCTTTCAGATGAGTCCGTGGTGGCCACCACCATCGACAACAACGCTGCCCGGCTGGTGCTGTCCACCACGCGGTTGATCGTCCCCGAGGCCGGCACCGCGACGTTCGGCGTGTCGCTCTCCCAGCGGCCCTCGTCGAACGTCACCGTCAACGTGGCGCGCACCCAGGGCGACGAGGACATCACCGTGGACGCCGGGGCCACGCTGAGCTTCACGACCTCCGACTGGGCCACGCCCAAGAACGTCACGCTGCGGGCCGCGGCGGACGCGGACAACGTGGACGGCGTCGCCACCATCACGCTCGCCATCCCGGGCCTGGATGCGCGCTCCCTGGAGGCGGTGGAGGCGGATGACGAACCGCTGCCCCCCTCCATCACCTCCACGCCCGGCCTGTCCGCCGTGGTGGGCAGCGCCTACCAGTATGACGTGGAGGCCGTGGGCCGTCCGACGCCGACCTACGCGCTGGTGGGCGCGGTGCCTCCGGGCATGGCCCTGAACGCGACCACTGGCCTCATCACCTGGACGCCCTCCGCGGCGGGCACCTTCGAGGTGACCGTGCGCGCGAGCAATGGCGTGGCACCGAACGCGGACCAGCCCTTCACCCTCGCGGTGAAGGTGGATGAAGCGCCGCGCGCCATCCTCACGCGTCCCACCGAGGGCGAGCGCGTGTCCGGCGCCACGGCGGAGTTCTTCGGCGACTGCGTGGACGACGTGGGCTGCACGCGCGCCGAGTTCTACGTGGACGGCGTCGAGTTCTACACGGACATCCGGTCCGACAATCACTTCCACTTCGGCGGCGAACACAACCGCTGGGACACCACCGGACTCCCGCCGGGCCTGCACACCGTGCGGCTCGTCGTGGTGGACACCGCCGGAGCGAAGGCGGAAGCGCAGGTGACGGTGTGCGTCGGGGACGCGCCGTGTGAAACGGTGCAGCCCGACGCGGGCACCGGCTCGGACGCGGGCACGGGCACTCCGGACGCCGGGACCCAGCAGCCTCCGGACAAGGAGGATGACTCCGGCTGCGGCTGCGGCGCGGCCCCGGTGGCGCCGCTCGCGTGGCTGGCACTCGCCGCGCTGGCGTTCCGGCGGAAGCGGGCGCGCGCGGAGTAGTCCCAGGTGGGCTTGAGCCCCGTCTGGACCTGAAGCCCGGTGTCCCCACGAGGGTCACCGGGCTTCTTGTCTTTCGACGCCCTCCGGTCCCGTGCGACGAACCTCAGCCGTTGTTGCAACACACGCTGTAGCGGGCCCGGAACGGCGGTCCCGGCGCCAGGCTCAGGCGGGCACGTACAGCCTGCTGGGGACGCCTTCGTAGTCGATGATGCGGTCGAGCCTCAGCCCGAGCCGCGTCGCGACGCGAATGGAGGCCTCGTTCTCCGGGTGGATGACGGCCACGACGGGGGTTTCCGGCAGGTGTTCGCGGGCCAGCGCCAGGGAGGCCCGGGCCAGCTCCGTCGCATACCCGGAACCCCACGCCTTCGGAGCGAAGCGGTAGGCGAGGTTCAACACCTGCTGGCCTTCGAGCACCTTGTGGCGCAAGCCGCCGAAGCCCACGAGCACTCCCGGGTCGTCGATCCGCTCCACCACCCAGTACCCGATACCCCGGTCCGACCAGTCGCCCAGCCACACGGCCAGTTGCGTCTTCGCGGCGTCCAGCGAGCGCATGGGCCCGGAGACGCTGTAGCGGTTCGTCTCCGGATCCGCGTGAAGCACGAACACCGCCTCCACGTCGCTGTCGCGAACGGCGCGCAGCAGCAGCCGCTCGGTCGTCATGCGTTCAAAACCCTGGGTCATGACGGGCAGCCTGCATGCACGGCCGCCCCTCGCGCCACCTGGATCCTTCCGGCGCGAGGCGACCTCCTCGGACAGGGGCCCACGTCAGCCCCCCTCCCCTCACGCTCCCATCGACCGGGGCCCCGTCGCGGGCCGGACGCCTACACAGGAAGGAGTGGCAGGCCCCAAACCCAGATGCCCTGGCCCTGGTGGCGATGACACAACGACAGGCCCCGACGACCGATTGTGGACTGACTTCCCACATCCCAGATCCCTGCCGGCAAAAGCAGTCATCACAACCCCGGAGAGGCAAGAATGAAGAACCCCAGGTTTCAAACGCGTGCGGTTGGACGCGTGTTTTCAGCAGTGGCATCCCTGATCTTTCTCATGGCGTTCCTTCCCGCCTGCGACAGCGTTGGACAAGGGAATGAGGAGGAGCAGCTCGGCGTGTCCGAGGCGGCCATCGCCACGGCGCCGTCGCTGGGCACCGCCCAGAGCTTCGCCGTGCTGGGTGCTACAACGGTGACCAACACCGGTCCGACCGTCATCAGCGGGGACCTGGGCGTCAGCCCGGGCACCGCGATCACCGGCTTTCCTCCTGGGATCGTCGTCGGAGGGGTCATCCATGCGGCTGACGCGGTGGCAAGCCAGGCCCAGGCCGACACCACGGCGGCGTACAACAACCTGGCGGGGCAGCCGTGCGACATCACGCTTCCGTCCGCGGAGCTCGGGGGGCTGACGCTCGTGCCGGGCGTCTACTGTTTCTCGTCCGCCTCGGCCCAGCTCACCGGCGCGCTCACGCTCAACGCCCAGGGCAACCCCAATGCCGTCTGGGTGTTCAAGATCGCGAGCACCCTGATCACCGCGAGCAATTCGTCCGTGCTGCTGATCAATGGCGGGCAGGCCTGCAACGTCTTCTGGCAGGTCGGAAGCTCCGCGACCGTCGGCACGGGTTCGACCTTCGTCGGGAACATCCTCGCGCTCACGAGCATCACCCTGACGACCGACGCGGACATCTCCGGGAGGGCCCTGGCGCGCAACGGCGCGGTCACGTTGGACTCCAACACGGTCACCATCTCCTCGTGTGCCGGACCGGTCACCCCCCTTCCTCCCACGCTCGGCAAGGCCTTCAGCCCGGCCACCATCATGGCGGGAGGTATCTCCACCCTCACCATCACCCTGAGCAACCCGGACCCCACGGTCGCCACGCTGACGGCGCCGCTCACCGACACGCTGCCGAGCGGCGTGACGACCGCTGGCGCGGGCACCACCACGTGCGGCGGTACCGTCACGACCACCGCTTCGTCGGTGACGCTGACGGGCGGCGCCATCCCGGCCAACGGCTCCTGCACCGTGACGGTGCCCGTGACCGCGGCCAGCGGCGGCAACTACCTCAATTCGATCGTCGCTGGCGCGCTGCAGACCGGCAACGGCAGCAACGTCGCCCCGGCGGTCGCGACCTTGACCGTTCCCCAGCCCGCGACCGCGCCCACGGTCGGCAAGGCCTTCAGCCCGGCCACCATCAGCACGGGGGGAACCTCCACCCTCACCATCACCCTGAGCAATGCCGGCGCGACGGCCGCGCCCCTGACGGCGCCGCTCACCGACACGCTGCCCAGCGGCGTGACGACCACCGGCGCGGGCACCACCACGTGCGGCGGTGTCGTCACGACCACCGCTTCGTCGGTGACGCTGACGGGCGGCGCCATCCCGGCCAACGGCTCCTGCACCGTGACGGTGCCCGTGACCGCGCCTGTCGGGGGCAGCTTCATCAACTCCATCGCCGCTGGCGCGCTGCAGACCGGCAACGGCAGCAACGCCGCCCCGGCGGTCGCGACCTTGACCGTCATCGCTCCGACGGATGTCTTTCCGACGCTCGGCAAGACCTTCAGCCCGGCCACCATCAGCGCGGGGGGCATCTCCACCCTCACCATCACCCTGAGCAATGCCAGCGCGACGCCCGCGGTCCTGACGGCGCCGCTCACCGACACGCTGCCCAGCGGCGTGACGACCGCCGGCATGGGGAGCACCACGTGCGGCGGTGTCGTCACGACCACCGCTTCGTCGGTGACGCTGACAGGAGGCGCGATTCCGGCCAACGGGTCCTGCACCGTGACGGTGCTCGTGACCGCGCCTGTCGGGGGCAGCTTCATCAACTCCATCGCCGCCGGCGCGCTGCAGACGGGCAACGGGAGCAATCAGTTTCCGGCCATCGCGACCCTGACCGTTGCCACGCCCTCCGCCGTCACGCTCGGCAAGGCCTTCAGTCCGGCCACCATCAGCGCGGGGGGCACCTCCACCCTGACCCTCACCTTGATCAACTCCAACGCGACGCCCGCGGTCCTGACGGCGCCGCTCGTCGACACGTTGCCTGCCGGTCTGACGGTCGCCGGCATGGGGAGCACCACGTGCGGCGGTATTGTCACGACCACCGCCTCGACGGTGACGCTGACGGGCGGTGCCATCCCGGCCAACGGCTCCTGCACCGTGACGGTGCCCGTGACCGCGCCCGTCGCTGGCAGCTTCATCAACTCCATCGCCGCGGGCGACCTGCAGACGAACAGGGGCAACAACGCCGCCCCTGCCGTCGCGACCCTGGTCGTCATCCCTGTGGTTGTCGGTGTCTCGCCCAAGGTCAACAAGTACTTCAGCCCCTCCACCATTGGGACGGGGGGGGTCTCGACCCTGACCATTACCCTGACCAACCCGAACAACACGGCCGCGGCCCTGACGGCGCCGCTCAAGGATGTCCTGCCTGACGGCCTGCTGGTTTCCGGCAACGCCAAGAACACCTGCGGCGGCGTCGTCACGGCCGTCCCGGGCAGCTCGCTGGTGGTGCTCACCGGCGGCTCGATCCCGGCCAACGGCTCCTGCACCGTGACCGTGGACGTGACCGCGAAGAAAGCGGGCAGCTACTGCAACACGATCCCGAAGGGCGCCCTGCAGACCAACAAGGGCAGCAACACCGCACCGGCCACGGCGACCCTGATCGTCAAGAACGGCATGAAGGTCCCGCCCAAGCTCACCAAGTACTTCAGCCCTTCCTCCATCAAGCTGGGCCATAGCTCCACGCTCACCCTCACGTTGAGCAACCCGAACGGCGCGGCCGCCCAACTGACCACGCCGCTGGTCGACGACTTCCCCAAGGGGATGGCGGTTTCCGGCCAGGCCAGCACCACGTGCGGCGGGGGACTCCTGGCCCTCTGGGGCAGCTCGACGGTGGTCCTGTGGGGTGGAACGATCCCGGCCAACGGCTCGTGCAAGGTGCAGGTGGAAGTCTCCACCCACGGCAAGGGCCACTTCCGCAACAAGATGCCGGCCGGTGCCCTCCAGACCACCCTGGGCAGCAATGTCCAACCGGCGGACGCCACGCTGAGCGTCTACTGACGGCAGGTCCCTTCCTCGACGGGAGCGGATCCCTTCAGGGCAGGTGAAGCACGGGGCTGGACGGGCCACACCGTCCAGCCCCGTTTGTTCTTGTCGGGTCCCCGGGGGGACCCGTGCAGTGCCGCCCGGCACGCCACCGGGATCCGTCAGGGCTTCCAACTCCCCGACTGGACCTCCCAGCCGTCCGCCGTCTTCTCCACAAGCAGCTGCACCGTCCCGGACAGCGCGGCCCTGCGCTCCCCCGAATGGATCTTGTAGCTGAAGCACCACGTCTCATCGCCCCACGTGAAGTCCTTCAGGGTGAGCTTGATGCCCTCGCGGAGGTCGTGGCCCACGCTTCGCAGCGTCCAGCCCGGAACGTGGAGGACCTCCCCGACGGGCGCATCCAGGGAGAAGGGATGGGTCCAGAGGGCACAGTGCCGGTGAGGGGTCTTCTCCTCCAGGCGCTCCAGCACCCAGGCCACGGCGCACTGGAGGCGCGGCGCATCCTCCTCGCGCGCACGAAGTGCGTCGTCCCACAAGGCACCGACGGGGCGAGGACCGCCATCCAGCGCCGCTCTCCTGTAGGACGACCGATGCGCCTCCACGAGGGGGCTGCGCACCTCAGGCCCCCGCACCTTGCGCAGGGTGCGGACCGGGGTGTGCGCCAGCGTGGACTCCACGGAGGACAACCCCGCCACGGACTCCAGGTGCCACCAGCGCTCGAAGGTCGCCACGGTCAGCGGCGCAGGGCCCAGCAGCTCCGAGAGCACCCGCCGCGTCACCGCGTCATGGTCGGCCGTGGAGTCCTGACTGGCGCGCTCCAGGTCGCGCAGGAAGCTGGCGAGGACCGCGAGCTTGAGGAACATCTGCTCGTCCTCGCCCTGCCCTTCGTAGTCATGATCCCCGACTTCCCCCTGACTCCAGAGGTTCGGACGCTCCAGTTGCATCCACGCGGGAACGTCTCGCTCCTTCAGCCAAGCCAGGAGCGCTGGCGTGGGGCGCAGCACGTAGTACGCATCCATCACCATCGGCATGAGCGACCTCCATCCGCGGACGCCGCCAAGGATAGCCGCTCCCGGGTCCTGACGGCGAAGGCGCGTGCCCAAAGACAGAGGAGGGCTGTCGCCTTGAGCTCGAACCACGGATGTCACCCGGGGGTTGTGTCCCGACGGAAGGGGGTGTGGTAGCAATTCCGTTTCATGCGACAGGCGGCGGCCGTGAGCCGTTCGGAGAGAGAATCGTGAATCCGCAGGAGCGCCCGAGCTGGCGACAGCAGTCTCCGGAAGTGCAGCAGCAGGTCCGCCAGGACAGCGAGCATTTCCGCAAGTGTCTCGACTACCTGCGGGAGCACTCGGCAGGTGAGCACGAGGGCTTCTACGGTCCCGACAGCATGACCTGGGTCATCTATCGCGAGCCGGTGATCCTCCTCGGCGGACTGCGCGCCATCCTGCTGCAGATCGCCCATCCGGCGGTGGCCATCGGCGTCGCCCAGAACAGCAACTTCCGGGGTGACCTGCTCGGCCGCGCGCGGCGCACCTATACGGCGATGTACCAGCTTGTCTTCGGGGGCCTGCGCGAAGCCATGGGTGCCGCCAAGCGGGTCCACAGCCTCCACAGTCGCGTCAACGGCGCACTTCCAGCCGGGGCGGGTGCGCAGGGTGAGGGCCGCTATCGCGCGAACGATCCCCTGCTCCAGCGTTGGGTGCTCGCCACCCTCATCGACGGCGCCATGGTGGTCTTCGAGACCTTCGTGCGGCCGCTCAGCATCGAGGAGAAGCGCCGTTTCTATGAGGAGTCGCGGCTCGCCGCGGCGCAGTTCGGGCTCCTCCCGGAGCAGATGCCGCCCACGCTCGAGGCCTTCTACGCGTGGTATCACGAGCAACTGGATGGAGATGCGCTGCGCGTGGAAGACACCGCGCGCGAGCTGGCGAGCCTGCTCTTCAATTCACCGTTCACCCGGGGACAGCTCGATGAGTTGCTCACCGCCGGCCTCCTGCCACAGCGCTGGCGCGAGGCGTACGGGCTGGCCTGGGGACCGGCACAGCAGCGCGCATGGAGGCTCCTGAAGGGCACGATGCGACGGGCCATCAACCTCACCCCGCCAACGCTCCGCTGCGTCACGGCCTGGCATCAGGCGCAGATGCGGCTGGCCCAGGCGAGAGGAGCGCGGCCGACGGTCATGGCCCGGCTGCTGAACACCCTCGACTCCTACGTTGACGTGCCCTTCAGCATCCGGCCCGTCGCGGCGAAGGCCCCAACGGCCGACAGGGATTGATTTCAGGGCAGGTGAAGCACGGGGCTGGACGGGACCAACCCATCCAGCCCCGTTTGTCATTGTGTGGTGGAGGGGACGCTCGCGCGTTACGGTCCCACCAACCGGAAGAGCGAGACGTTCGAGCGGTTCCAGCTCCCTCCCGGATAGGAGAGCTGGGACGTCGCCGTGAGGGAGCCCGGCACGCCGCTGATGCCATTGACGGTGAGGGTTCCCGCGGACTGGATGTTCGTGGACGGGCTCCCCGTGCAGCCCGGGCACAGCGTCGTGCTCGTCAGGTAGTTCAAGGGCACGGACAGCGACGTGGACGCACTGACCACGGAGCCATGGAGCCACACTGGACGGCTGCCCGCGAAGGCACACACCGTCGCCACCTGGGTCGTCCCGCGCGTGGCGAAGAGCACGCCCCAGCCAGGCTCCTCGGGGCGATACCAGAGGCCGTTGAGGTTCATCGTCGTAGCGCCTCCGCCGAACTCGGTCCGCACGATGGGCTCCTCTCCCGACAGCGCGCCCAGCGTCCATTTGAAACGCCACTGGTTGTTGGTCACGAGCAGCTTCGCGGTGCCAACGTTGCGGAGGGTCGCCGTCGAGCCGGTCCAGGTGCTCTCCGTGAGGGGGCCCACCCACTCCCCCGTCTCCCCGGACAGCGTGCTCAGATACCAGATGGGCTGCCCCGAAGCCGTATAGGTGAACCAGGTGAGGGAGACGCCATCCGTTCCCAGACGCTGCAGGTCCCAGCCCTGGCCGGAGCGCGCGGGGTTGTACCAGGGACCCGTGAGGGGCTGGAGCGGCCTTGCCACCTCCCCACGGACCGTCACCGACGCCAACACGTTGAACGGCTCGCCCGTCAGGATCTGGGTGAAGACATAGCTGCGGCCCGCGACAATCCATGGCACCGTCTGCGCGCCGCTCTTCCCGCTGAAGACCAGCGTCGAGCCCTGTCCATCCACGGAGACCAGGATCTGCGTGTCGTTCGCATTCCGGCTCGTCCAGCGGAGCGTCGTCGAGCCCTGCCCCCCCAGGGGGGCACTGACCGGGTTGGGGGTCGCCGTCAGCGTGCCACTGGCGCCCTCGCGGACGATGACCTCCCTGTGTGCCACCAGGAGGCCATTCGCGTGGAGTTGGAAGACGTAGGTATTGTTCGGCGCCAGTTGGGAATACGCCCGTGAGCCCGTGAGCGCCGTGGACAGCACGGTGGCGGGCGTCGTGGAGTTCTTGAGCTTCACGGACACCTGCGCCGTGGTGGCCACCGTGGTCGACCAGGAGAGCGTCGTCGTGCCCAGACGCCCCGGTGCGACGTACAGGTCCGACGGCGTCGCGCTGATGCTGCCGTTCACGCGAGGCTGGTTCACGCGGATGCGGCGCTGCGTGCAGACCCACTCCGAAGTCCACGCGCCACAGGGGGAACCCACCGCGCGGAAAGCCTGGACGCAGATGTTGAACTCGATGTCCTGCGGTCCCTGCGGGAGGACCTTTAGGTCCACGTACCTGAAGAGCCTCCGGTCCGGATGCGTCGGGTCGCTGACGAGCGACGCCTGGACGCCCTCGTAGGCGTCCAGGCCGGTCAACGTCACGACGGCCGACACGTCATTGCCACACAGGCAGTCGCGCACCTCGTTGCCGGCTTTGAAGCGGACGTAGTCCCCTACGTTCGCGGGGACCGCGATGTCATTGGGATTGACGAACGGGTTGAAGCAGCCCCCCAACGCGGTGCTCGCCGCCTGGGCATGCGCCCTGGGGGCGAACAGCAACAGCGAAAAAAGACAAGCCAGGAATGTTATTCTTTGGACAAGCGCGAATCGGGCCATGGCGTTTCCATCCCCTGCGGAATGCGTACGGAGCAGCAATCGACCCGGAACAACGGACGGCCCGGATCCCCCCGTCTGCGTTTATCTACCGGGAGTGAATAACGCACGGACCGGAGAACACCGGGATGGATTGACAATCATTCCGCCGAAAGCCGACCCGAAAACAGTCTCACGGTCCGTGGGCTCCCACGGGGGCGTGAGAAGTCATTGAAATCCGACGGGAAGCCGCCCGCGGGTCGGTGCCACCGGAGCAGCCCGCCCCGGTCGCGGTGGACGGGTCCGCCGGACGGTATGCCCTGGCTTCAAAAATCCTTGTGGCCGGTGCGGGGTGTGCCGGGTCTCCTGGACAGCCCGGCATTTTTCACGGGCTCCGCCACCGAACCGGAGCATCCCTTGCGCATCCGCCGCCTTGTCTCGCTCGTTCCCTTCCTGTTCCTGGGAAGCGCCTGCGGTACCAGCACCGTCGACGACGCCCAGCCACTCACGCAGGACAGCGCCCTGGCGACGAAGCCGGCCCGGGGCGAAGGCCTGCGCCGACTCCAGGCCCAGCGCCCGGAGTTCCTGCGGGGCGCGGGGGAGCTTTCCGCCCGCCGCCTCCTGGTGGACCCCCAGGGCAAGGCGCATGAGCGCCTGGCGCAGACCTTCAAGGGCGTCCCCGTCTTCGGCGCCGCGGCCATCGTGCACCTCGCGGAGGACGGCTCCGTCGCCAGCGTGACGGACCGGCTCGCCCGCGACCTCAAGGTGGACACCACGCCCCGGCTCAAGCGGGACGAAGCCATCCAGAACGCCCTTGGCACGCTGGAGGACGGCAGCGTGCTGGTGGGCGCGCCCAAGGCGGACCTGCAGATCCTCGCCGACAGCCGGGACACCCGCCTGACGTGGCGGGTGCAACTGGAGACGGTGAAGGCGGACGGCGAGCCGGCGATGCCGAACATCTTCATCGACGCGCACACGGGTGAGGCCGTCCGGGACTTCGACAACCTCCAGACCAGCCGCAACCGCAAGACGTACACGGCCAACAACCGCACGTCGCTGCCCGGGACGCTGGTGCGATCGGAGACAACGGGCCCCACGAGCGACGCCCTGCTCAACCAGGCCCACGACCACGCGGGCTTCACGTACGACTTCTACGCGACCCTCTTCGGCCGTGACAGCTACGACGGGCTGGGCACGAACCTCATCTCCACGGTCCACTACAGCAAGAACTACGTGAACGCGTTCTGGAACGGGACGCAGATGGTCTACGGCGACGGCGACGGCGTGCAGTCCTCCGCGCTGACGGTGCTGGACGTCGTCGGCCACGAATTGACCCATGCCGTCACCGACACGTCCTCGGAGCTCATCTACGCCAACGAGTCGGGCGCCCTGAACGAGGCCATGTCCGACATCTTCGGCGCCTCCATCGAGGCGTACCGGGATGGTGCCGTCAGCGCCAACACCTGGAAGATTGGCGAGGAGTGCTGGACGCCGGCCACCGCGGGCGACGCCCTGCGGTACATGAACGACCCGGCCATCGCGGGCGACTACGACTACTACCCCACGCGCTACACGGGCACCTCCGACAGCGGCGGCGTGCACTGGAACTCCGGCATCGCGAACCTGGCCTTCCACCTGATGGTCTCCGGTGGAACCCACCCGCGCGGCAAGACGAGCAACGTGGTGCCGGCGCTCGACGCCAACAGCTACACGGGCATCCTGAAGGGCGCGGCCATCTTCTACCGCGCGAACACCGTCTACCTGACGGCGGGCAGCACCTTCGCTGACGCGCGCGCCGCCACCGCGCAGGCCGCCGCCGACCTGTACGGCTCCAGTGCCGTCACGTCCGTCAACGAGGCGTGGAGCGCCGTGGGCGTGGCCGCGCCCCCGACCTGGACCGTCCTCACCACGCTGAGCAACGTCGCGGGCAGCCGCAACGGCAACACGAACCTCAGCTACGTCACGCCGACCAACGCGACCGCGATGCGCTTCGCGCTCTCCGGCGGAACGGGGGACGCGGACCTGTACGTGAAGTTCGGCAGCGCGCCCACGACCACCAGCTACGACTGCCGCTCGGCGGGTGCCAGCAACGATGAGAGCTGCACCCTCAACCCCGCGAAGCAGGGCACGTACTACGTCCTGATCCGCGGCTACTCGGCCTTCTCCGGCGCCACCTTCCAGGTCAGCTCCGGCCAGTAATCCCAGAGGGGTTTGCTGCCCCGACCCACCGGCGCGGTCGCCATTCCCTGGCGGCCGCGCCGGTTTCTTTGCGGGCTGTTCCAATCGGTTCCCACTGCAGCGCGGTGTGACTCCGAGACGCTTCCCTCACCCCGCCGCTTCAGACATGGTCAATTCCAGGTTTTCCACACATTCCTGAGAGATGACTCATGTCGAAAAAGCCCCTCTCCCCTGCCCGACCGCGGGGCGTCGTGCATGTCTTGCTTTGCGTGTGGCTGGGGGTGCTCGTCGCTCCGTCGGCCCGGGCGGAAGCGCTGGCGGGCGAAGAGCAGGTGATTCCCATCGTCGGCGCGGGGGCGGCCACGGGCATCGGCTACTTCCCGCTGGAGGCCGCGTTCGATGATCAGCCCACGCTGCATCCGCCCACGCAGGAGCGCTACCTCATCACCGATGGCGGACAGGGCGTCGGGCTCTTCGGCGGACGTCAGGCGTACATCGACTTCGGGCCTGACTTCGCCAGCATCCAGATCACCGGCACGTGGACGCTCTGGAACCAGTGGGGCCGCACCGCGCAGCAGCCGCTGACCTACTGGTGGTCCAGCTCTCGCGACAACCTCTTCAACAACGACGACGTCGCGGAGACCACCCCCGGCTTCGGCTTCATCACGCAGGTCCCCGCCGCCAACCCCACCAGCGACCACGTCTGGTTTCGCGACTTTACCGGCACCGGACTCGTGCCGAAGCGGCGCTACCTGCTCGTGTCCGCGCCCGCGAACAACACCAACGGCGTCGTGGAGTTCGCCATCACCGGCCGCGTCGGCGCGGGCCCCCGGCCGCGCGTCGTGCCGCCGCCCGCCTTCGGTTCGCTCACGCTGGTGGACGAGGTGAACTGCGGCGACGCCAATGACTCGCACGCGTTCCAGCAGTTCCCGGCCAATGGCAGCCGCATCGAGACCGTGCTCGACCGCGCCGTGCGCGTGCTGCCCAATGACACCCCGGGCCGCAAGTACTTCGCCTACCGCCTGGGCGTGGGGAAGAACCTGGTCGCGGGCAAGGCCTATGTGCTCTCCGTCGAGTACCCGGACGACGTGCCCCGCACGGTCATCATCGCCAACAACGGCGCGGAGTACACGCGCGCCTTCCACACCGGCAACACCGTGGGCGACGCGCTCCACCCGCCGTACGTCCACCCCAACCCCGAATCACTCGAGCTGCCGCAGACGGGTGAATTCCAGACGTGGCAGACCCTCTTCCACCTGCATGACCGCTACCCCGGCATCCAGCGTCCTCGCGGAACCGAACACCCGCGCGACCTGACGCCCGCCAATGGCTTCTGGGTTGTCGTCGCGCACTTCCGCCCGGAAGACGCACCGCTCTCCCGGGGCGCCGCCGTGGCGAGAATCCGTCTCTACGAAGCCCCGGCCGCGCCGGCCTACTACGCCCCCGTCACCCTGCCCCCCACCGGCCTGCCCAGGCGCCACCTCTTCTTCCGCGAGGAGATGTCCGACGGGGTCATCAACCAGGATGCAGGCCCGTTCCTGGGCGTGACGAACCGGGTGGCCTGGTACGAGTACAAGGCCCGCCTCATGAAGTTCCTGGGAATGAACACGTTCTCCAACGACCTGCTGGAGTTCGGCCACAACCAGGGCTGGGATTCGGGGCCCTACGGCGGCAACACCTGGGTGTACCAGAGCCGCTATCCCTCCCTCTGGGCCGACACGCTCACCATGCTGGGCCAGTACGACCTGGAGGTCCTGCCCTACTATGAGTACGCCGGCAGCCGGGGCAGCGCCAGCCTGGGCTACCAGCGGCGCGCGAAGCCCCTCACGCGCACCGACGACGCATACACACACATCCGTTGGACCGAGGACGCCCGCGCCGACCTCACGGACCCGGACACGCTCGCGGACTTCAAGAAGATGCTGGACCTCACGGTGGTCCAGCACACGGCGAAGAAGAAGTTCGCCGGCGTGTGGCTGCGCCCCCGTTCCAGCTCGCTGCCCATCGGCTTCGCGGACGCGACGCTCGCGCGCTTCGCCACCGAGGCCAACGGAGGCGTCGCCATCACCCGCGCGCTGCTCCAGGCGGACAGCGCGCTGCTCCAGCGCTACTACGAGTGGTGGCTGCTCAAGCGCCGGGCCTTCATCGACAACGTGACGGACTACCTGCGCTCCAAGGGCGTGGGCAGCGACGCCGTGACGCTCTTCACCTCCGACGCCACCGAAGCAGGCCGGACGCATCCCACCGCCAGCGAATACATGGTCGCGGAGAACCCCGCGCCCTGGTTGAACCTGGGCAAGAGCGTGGTGGCCCTGGAGCGAGCCCTGAGCGAGAACCGTCAGCTCAACGCCCTCCTCCTGCCAATGAGCACCTGGGGCGGCTGGGAATGGCAGCACGCCGACCCCTGGAGCGACCCCCAGCACTACACGGCCGACGCGAAGGGCGCGCTCACGTACACGTTCAACCACGCCTACACCGTGGGCCGGCCGGATGCGCTCAATGCCTTCCGCAGCGGCGCGGGCCTGGCGATGGTGCGGCACTTCGCGCTCAACGAGGACACGATGACGGAGGGCTCCACTCCGCTGCTCGGGTATTTCGTCACCGACGTGGAGCATGCCGGGCCGTACTCACGGCTCGCCGAGGCGCGGGCCGTGGCCAATGGCGATCCCCGCTTCCTGGGCTACCTGTCGAGTTCGAGCTTCAACCAGGGCTTCCCCGAGTACGCCCGCGCCTTCAACCAGGCGTTCCTCGCCCTCCCGGCGCTGCCTGGCTAGGCCGTGCCGAACGCCGCGTCCAATGCCACGGTGGTCGTGCGCTCCATCAACGCAGCTCCCCACGGCACCTGGCTCGCGGTCGTGAACACGGGCGTGCGACAGGTTGACGATGTCGTCATCACCCTGCCCGTCACCGGCACCGTGAAGGACGCGGTGACAGGTGCGGCGGTGCCGGTGGTCAATGGCAGGCTGACCCTGTCCATGTACCCCGCGCAGCTACGGTCCTTCCGCATCACCCCGTAGCCCCCGGCGCGCCCGGGAGCCCCGGGCCGTCAGGAGCTGCAGGAGAGCGCGGAGCAGCCGGGCTTGGACCGGGCCCAGTCAGGCCGCCGGGCCGCGTAGGTTTCGCGGCCCGGCTGCTCGTCGAAGGGGCGTCGCATCACGTCGAGCAGCAGGTGCACCTTCGAGTCATCGCCCGCGTGGGCCGCGTCGATGGCCTCCTGCGCCAGGTAGTTGCGCAGGACGTACTTCGGATTCACCGCGTCCATCCGGCGCGCCAGCTCCGCGGGCTCCGCGCCCTCGCGCCGCGTGCGCTGCCACCACGAGGTGAGCCATTGGAGGCCCTGTGCGAGGTGGGGTTCGGACACGGGCTTGTAGAAGGCCTCGCGCAGCACGTCCGGAAACGCGTCAGGCGCCGTGGATGACAGCACGACTCGGGACAGGCCCCGGAAGAAGAGCGTCATGTCCGTCTCCTCTTCGCCCAGCCAGGCCAGACACGCGTTCACCCGCTCGACGTCCGCTTCATCCTCCAGCGAGGACAGGCCCAGCTTCGCCGCGTACCGCGCGAGCATCTCCGCGTTCAGCGTGCGCTGGTATTCGAGCATTCCCGCGTGGAGCAGGGTCTCGTCCCCTTCAAAGAGCGGCATCAGCGCGACGCCCAGCCGCTCCACGTTCCACATCCCGATGGCGGGCTGGTTGCCATAGCGGTAGCGGCCGTGTTCGGCGTCGGTGGTGTTGGGCGTCCAGTTGGGATCGAAGTCATCCACCCAGCCGTAGGGCCCGTAGTCGATGGTGAGCCCGAGGATGGACATGTTGTCGGTGTTCATCACGCCGTGCACGAAGCCCACCGCCTGCCATTGCGCCATGAGCCTCGCGGTGCGGCGCGCGACCTCGTGGAAGAAGGCGGCGTAGGTGTCCTTCGACGGCGCCCCCAGCTCCGGGAAGAACTGCGTCAGCGTGTAGTCCGTCAACTGCTTGAGCAGCGTCACGTCGCCACGGCTCGTGCACAGCTCGAAGTTGCCGAAGCGCAGGAAGCTGGGCGCGACGCGGCAGACGATGGCGCCGGGCTCGTCCTGGGGGTGCCCGTCGTAGAACATGTCCCGGACGACCAAGTCCCCCGTGGCCACGAGCGACAGGGCGCGGGTCGTGGGCACGCCCAGGTGGTGCATGGCCTCGCTGCACAGGAACTCGCGGATGGAGGAGCGCAGCACGGCGCGCCCATCCGCCCGGCGCGAATAGGGCGTCCGGCCCGCGCCCTTGAGTTGCAATTCCAGGAGCCCACCGTCGGGGGTCCGCAGTTCCCCCAGCCCGATGGCCCGTCCGTCACCCAACTGTCCCGCCCAGTGGCCGAACTGATGGCCGCCGTAGTTGGCCGCGTACGGCACCATGCCCGGCTCCAGCGCATTGCCCGCCAGCACCCGCACCCACGCTTCGGACCGCAGAGCGTCCTCGTCCAGGCCCAGCAGGCGTGCCACCTCCGGGGAGAAGGCGACCAGACGGGGCGCGGAGACGGGCGTGGGTTGGACCCGGGACCAGAGCGCTCCCGGCACCTGGCGCGACCGGGGGTCCGTGAGCGGGTCTCCCGGGGTGGAGTCAACGAAGCGGGAGGTGAACTGGGGCATGGCGGAGATGGGTCCTCGGTCCGGCGGGGAGATGGCCGGAGTGGCTGACAATGGCTGCGGCGCTCCCTCACGCCGGGATCCTCCACGGTCGTGGGCTCGTGGAAGGCCTCTGGGTATTCAACCTTATCCCCGGAGTTGCCACGGGACCGGACGAACTGGTGGCCGCGGTCTCCCATGGACGCCGGGAGCTTTCCGCCGGGTGCCCGGGGGCTGCACGGGAATCCCCTCAAGCCCCTGCCGGGCGGCCAGGCACGACGGCCCGCTCTCTCCTCTTTCGTTTCGAGAAGGCCCGCGAAGGTCGCCTCCAATTCAGGAGTCTCAGGTTCGGGGACGGGAGGAATCGCGGCAAGAGCCTCGCGGACCTGCTCGTCCCACTCGGTCTTCGCGAGCAAATCTTCATTCGAAATCGACTTCATGTTCATCAAGGCCCGTAGCAGTGCCTTCAGATGACCGAGCCAGGAAATCGGGTCCAACGCGGCATGGCGCTGGCGACCATCGTCGGTGCGCATCACCTTGAGGGGGGGGGCTGGCACGACACCCAAGATTTCCAACTCAGCCAGCAACTGCATGTTTCGAAATGCACGACAATCTCCCCCCCAACCCAGCCCCCGAGCGAAGGCACCGTCCACGGCGAAGGCCGTGCTTTCGGGGTACGGGCTCGCGGAGAACACCCTCGAAGTCCTGGTAGGAGTTGCCTGCGAGGCAACATCACGTAGCCGGTGAAACAACACATATCGTGGTTGTCACGCATGGACAGGAGCGGCGATGGTTGGACAAGGCCCCCTCTCCTGGAGACGGAATTCCATGCGCGCTTCCTTCAGACGCTCTGCCCTGATGCTCTTGCTGACCACGTGCACCCTGCCGGGCTGCTCCTCGGAGTCGGATCCAACGCCAGGCGACCCGCCGGACTCGGGCGTGGTGGATACGGACTGCCCTGCTCCCACGGGCGCGACCGTCACGCACCAGGGCACGCTCTCCGCGGCGGAGACCTGGAGCGCGGCCAGCCCGCACGTCATCACCTCCGACCTCCAGGTGAACTCGGCGGTGACGGTGGAGCCCTGCACGGTGGTGGGCGTGGAAGCCAACCGCAGGATCGAGGTCAACCCCGGAGCCTCCTTCGTGACGCAGGGCACGCAGGCGAAGCCGGTGCGCATCCAGGCGCTCGACGCGAGCAAGCCCTGGGGAGAAATCCTGGTCAACGCGAACAGCTCCGTGCACCTGACGTGGACGACGTTGTCGGGCGGAGGCAGCCCGTCGCTGTCGGATGCGACGATCCGCGTGCGGGCAGGCGCGGCGCTTCCCGGCAACCGGCCGCTGTTCGTGGACCACGTCACCATCCAGGACTCCCGCAGCCCCGGCATCCTCATCAACGGGACCGCCGGCTTCGCGGACGGTTCCACCGCGCTGACCATCACCGGCTCCGGCAGCGAAGAGCAGCCCCAGCCACTGGTCGTCAATCCCAATGCCCTGGGCACGTTGCCCACGGGCAGCTACACAGGCAACCGCGAGGACAGCGTCTTCGTCAGCCCCGACATCGCGTCCGCCACCATCTCCTACCTGGGCGGCAACGCGACCCTGCGCGACCTGGGCGTGCCGTACCACGTGGACGGACTCACGGTGGGCAACCACGACACCGCCGCGACGCTCACCATCGAGGCCGGCGCCGAGCTGCGCTTCGAGCCCGCGCGGACGCTGCGCACCTATGACAGCAAGAGCGCGCTCATCGCCGCCGGCACGGCGCAGCGGCCCGTGGTCTTCACCTCCGCGAAGGCGACGCCGGTCGCGGGAGACTGGGCGGGCATCCGCTTCGACGGGCACAACCCCGCCAACCGCCTGGAGTCCATCCGCGTGCGGTACGCGGGCGGTCCCTGCCAGTGCTCGGGCTTCGGCTGCAACTACCTGCCGGACTCGTTCGACGTGAGCTCCGCCATCCTGCTCCTCGAGGAGCCCTCCTCGCCCTTCATCGCGAACTCCAGCATCGAGGACAGCGCGGGCCACGGCATCCTGCGCGGATGGCGTGGCACCTCCGCCGCGGACTTCACCGCGACCAACACCTTCGCCCGCATCGCGGCGTGCACCCAGACGACGCCCAAGAGCACGGAGGGAACCTGTCCCAGCGACCCACCCTGTCCGCGCGCGCTCTGAAACGGCTCAGGGGAAGAGGGTCTTGAAATAGACCACGGTGGAGCGGAGGACGCCGCCCGTGTCCTTCGCGTAGCCCGGAATCTCTCCCACCCGCTGCCACTGGTGGTGCTGGTACACGGACTCCGCCGTCGACCCCAACTCCGAGTCCAGCACCAGCAGGGTCCGGCCCACGCCGCGCGCGAACTGCTCCACCTCGCGCAGCAGTCGCGAGGAGACGCCCTGGCCCCGGGCAGTGGGATGCACCATCAGCTTCATGAGGTCCGCGCGGTGCAGGCCGTTCTGGCGCAGGCTGGGTGCGAGCTGCACGGATCCGACAATGCGCCCGTCCTGCTCCGCGACCCAGAGCACCAGGCCCGGCCCCAGCGACGCGAGCACCCCCTGCCAGTACCCCTCCGCGACCTCCGGCGCGAGCGGCGCCAGGAAGCCAATGGACGCGCCCCCATTCACCGTCGCGAGGATGAGCTCGGTGAGCGCCTGACGCTCCGCGGGGGTCGCCTGTTCCAGTCTCCGGATGGAAATCATGCCCCGCATCCTAGCGACCCCGGGAGAGCAAGGCGTCAGCTTCCGGGCCTCCCACCCCTTCGGACGGGAGGAACATCGTGGAGCACCGTCACGTCCAGGCGAGTCCGATCCACCCCTTCTGGCACAATCATTGTCACAACCTACCCGCACCCGGACACCGGGACAGAAGGCACCCATGGAATAGGGATTGGGCCTTCAGCTTTGACCCACTTGCAGTTTCTTACGGCAAATCTCTATACCCCGCCTCTCGGAGCGAAGGCTGTCATTTTTTTGACAAGGGACTGGGGATTCAAGACTTATGCATCATGTCAGTGTGAAGAAGCGTCGGGAACTGAAGTCCGGGCTCCGGCTGCCGGCGGTGGCGCTGTGGGTGGTATTGACGTCCTGTGGAAGGACCGACGCCCCTGAGGAACCCGTGCTGGCACAGGCGTCTTCGGCCGCGAACGGCGAGTGCATGGTCCATCCACCCTTCACCGGCAACTTCGAGCCGGAGCTGGAATGGGCCTGGAGTGGAAGCCTCGTCATGCCCGACCACAGACAGGTCATGATGACACCCATCGTAGTGGAGGTGAACGGCGATGGAATCCCGGATGTCGTCTTCAACTCCTTCGTGGGCAGCAACTACACCACCAACGGCGTATTGCGCGCCATCAGCGGTGCCGATGGCACCGAGTTGTGGACCGTGACGGATCCGGCCCTGCGCATCCGAGGCGCCGCGAGCGTTGCCGCCGCGGACATCGATGGTGACGGTCTGGTGGAGATCTGCACCGTCCCGGAAAGCGGAAGCGGCATCCTCTGCTTCGAAAACACGGGGGCCTTAAAGTTCCGGACCGCGGTGCCAGCCAACGACTGGGGGGGCGTCTCGTTCGCGGATCTGGACGGTGATGGCCTGGTGGAGATCCTCGACGGCAATCATGTCTTCAGCAACAGCGGAGTGTTGAAGTGGGTGGGCATCGATGGCATGGGCGGAATCGCCGGCACGGGCCCCATCTCCTTCGCCGCGGACATCGACGGCGACGGGCTCCAGGAAGTGATCAACGGTCGAGCCATCTATCGTCACGACGGAACGCTCAAGTGCCGCAACACGAGCATTGGCCATGGACTGGCCGGCGTGGCCAATTTCGACAATGACTCCCACGGGGAGATCGTGGTCGTGTCATCGGGACGCGTCGCACTGATGGATGACGACTGCGCGCTGCTCTGGAGTACGGCCATTCCGGGAGCAGGCGCTGGTGGCGCGCCCAACATCGCGGACTTCGACGCCGACGGGCGCCCGGAGATTGGCGTGGCGGGCGCATCGCGGTACGTCGTCCTCGAAACGGACGGCGCCATCAAGTGGAGCAGCCCCACCCAGGACGCCAGCTCGAGCCGGACAGGCTCCTCCACCTTTGATTTCGAGGGAGATGGACGCGCGGAGGTGGTCTACGCGGACGAACAACGTCTGCGCATCTACGATGGTGCTACCGGTGCGGTGCGTTTCGACGTGCAGAACACCTCCGGGACGACCTACGAGAATCCACTGATCGTCGACGTCGATGGTGACGACAACGCGGAGATCGTCGTCGCGTCCAACAACTACGCATTCTCTGGGCCCACGGGCATCCGTGTGTACCGCGACCGCAAGGACGGTTGGGTGAACACGCGCCGCATCTGGAATCAGCACGCGTACTCCGTCACCAACATCCATGACGATGGCTCCGTCCCCGCGCACCCCATCGACAACTGGCGCATTCCGGGCCTCAACACCTTCCGGGCCAACAGCCAGGGCAATGGTGCCACCAACCCCTTCGCGGCGTCGGACGTGACCGTGACGGAGGTCACCTCTTCGTGCGACCGGTCCACGGGAGCCTTGAGCCTCAACGCGCGCGTCCTCAACCAGGGAGACGCTGCCGCCTCCGCCGGATTGCGCGTGGCCTTCTACCAGGGCGACCCGACCGCGGGCGGCACCTTGCTGGGCGTGGCCACTCTCTCCTCCGTCCTCTCCGCGAGCGCCTCCGCAGTCGCGACGCTGGCGCTTGCCTCCGCCCCCGGGGGGACCTCCCGCATCTGGGCCATCGCGGATGAGGACGGCACGGGCACCGGCCGCGAAACGGAGTGCGTGGAGAGCAACAACGGAAACAGCGCGCCCGTGAACCTGGCCTGCTCCACCAACGAGCCGCCTGTCGCCCTCTGCCGGGATGTCATCGTGATCGCGAACGCTGAAACCTGTCGCGCCTCGGCCAGCGTGGACGACGGCAGCCATGACCCAGACCACCAGCCCGCGCCCTTCACCGTCACGCAGTCCCCTTCGGGACCGTTCGGCCAGGGGACGCACACCGTCACACTGACGGTTTCGGACGGCGCATCGAGCGACGTCTGCACGGCCACCGTGACCGTGATCGACACCACGGCGCCCGTCATCGTCTGTCCAGCCGAACGCATCGTGGACGCCACCGACCCGGAAGGCGCCTTCGTCACCCCCACGCAAGCCATTGCCACCGATGCCTGTGGCGCGACGGTGAGCGGTCCCTCCGCCGGAATCTATCCGCTGGGGAGCACGGTGCTGACGTACTCGGCCACCGACGCAGCGGGGCACAGTGCCTCCTGCACCACGGAGTTGCACGTCGTGAAGCGAAATGCGCCCCCCCCCGACTTCACCATGTGTCAGATGCCGCGCTACACGTCGGCCGCCATGATCAAGGCGTGCGGCTGGGCCACCGCCGGTGAAAGCGGTGAGTCCATCCACGCGGTGTTGCTCACGGTGGATGGCGGCCCGCCCTTGAGGCTCGAGCCTGAACCCAGCGGAGGCTTTGTCATCACCTGGATGGACCTGGCCGAGGGCCACCACGTCATCGCGCTCACCGCCATCGGTGCGCAGGGCAGCGTCGCGACCCGCGAAATGGAGGTGACGGTGGATCGCACTGCCCCCGTCTTCCGCGTCCTGTCCCCAGCGCTGGATGAAGCACAGCCCGCCCAGGTGGACATCGTCTCCGAAGTCACGGACCTGACGCCCGTGAAGTTCACGGCCAACTGGATCAACACCCTGGATCTGCCTGCGGGAACGAACATCGCGACCCACGCATTGAACTTCTCGACGGCGGGCTACAACCCCGTGCTCCTCCGGGCCACGGATGCCGCTGGCAACACTTCCGAGCAGTTCATCCAGGTGCTCGTCCAGTAGCCCTGGCCCGAGGGACGACGCTGCCTCCCAGTGGCGTCGTCCTTTGGGCAGCATGCCCTCTGGCACTTCGCGGCGTGCGCGGTGCAAAAAAGCCCGCTATCCTCGCGAAGCTTCAAAACCTCGAAACTCGGTCCAGGGAATCCATCATGCGCAAAGGCATCATTGGCGGATTGTTGGCGGCGGGGCTGTTGGCGGGCTGCGGCGGCATCGAAGAGGTCAGAGAGCAGCCCCAACTGGGCACGCGCGAGGACGAGCTGCCTTTCTGTGAGGGCTTCTCCTTCGTCACCTACTACAGCGACGCGACCTACAGCGTGGAGGTCGGACACGGCGACTGCAGTTGTGGGCATACGCTGCGCGTCGTCGGCAAGAAGACCGACTACGGCATCTACCAGCCCGACAACTGTGGATGAGTCTCAAGGCTGAGTGAGCAAGGCCCGACCCGCGAACCAAGGCGGGTCGGGAATCCCAGACACGCACCGCGCCGTCCCTACTTCTCGGGCGGCTTCGGCACCGGGCCCGTCCTGGCGCCGGTGAAGCGCATCACTTCCTCCATCAGCAGGCGGCGTCCACGCTCCGGGCGCTCCAGGTGGACGAAGTGCGTCGCGCCCGGAAGCACGACAGCCTTCACGAAGGCAGCGCGGTCCAGGTGCTCCTGAAGGCGGGCGACGTCCTCGGGCCGGCTCCAGAAATCGTTCTCCGAACGGAGGATGAGGACGCGGCCGGAGATGGAGCCCGCGTCCCAGAGCCGCCGACCGATGGCCAGCAGGAAGCTGTCCTCCAGCGCCCCGGACGGAGCCCGGAAGGCGAACGGCGTCCGGGAGGGCGCCAGCGGATCACTCGCGAGCGCCTCGCGCAGGAAGGACTCGGCCACCTGGGGGTCGCGCGCCTTGTCCTTGTCCTCCGGAAGGTCGCGGTCCCAGACGGCCAGCACCGACGCCCCCGTGTTCCAACGGTAGGCGCCCAGCCCCTCCACGTTGAAGCGCCCCGGCCGCTTCGGATCCTCGAAGTCCGTGCCCCGCCCGAGCATCTTGTGCTCGGCGCTCCCCGCGTACAGCGCGTTGAGCAGGATGAGGTGGCTGACGTCGTCCGGATGCAGGCTGGCGTACATCCCCGCCCAATGCCCACCGGTGGCCCAGCCCAGGAGCCCGACCCGGCGCTGCCCCGTGCGCGCCTGCACCCACGCCACCACCGCCTGCACATCCCGGACGGCCTCGTTCGAGCCCACCAGCGGACGGCCCACCGCGGGCAGTCCCATGGCCTGGGGCCGCGTCGAACCGCCATAGCCCCGCACGTCCATCACGAAGACGGTGTGTCCCACGCGCGCGAGGTCCCCCGCGAGCGAGCCCCCTTCCACGGGCAGGTCGAAGGACGCCCGCCCCGGAACGCGCGCGCCATGAAGGAGGATGAGCGGCGGAAGTCCCGCCACCTGCATGCCAGTGTCCTTCACCTCCCGCACGGACACCTCGATGCCCGGATCCGACGGGACGAGGAACTCCGCGCGCGTCACTTCCGCCCCCGCGCTGCTCGCGAGCAACAGGCCCAGCAGCCACAGGCTTCGGACAGCGGGCGCGGCACTCCGGTGGGTCGTCACATCGGCCTCCTGACGGGGAACGCGCGTCGAATCCTGCCAGAAGCCGGGCCGCCAGGGGCTGGCCGCACGCCCACCCTGCGTGCTTCAAGGCCACCTTGAGGTCGCTCCCACCAGCGGCCTCCATCCGTGGCGCGACAGGAACCCGTGGAGCGGGCGCATCACCCCACGCCGCGCCTCGTGCAAACGTTGCACGGGGATGCAGACCCTGCACCGTCCCGGCGCCCGGGGTCGTGCAAGGTTTGCACACCTTGAGAGCCTCCTCTGGAGCCGCCCCCCCGGCACCCTGGCTGGCACTCCCGTTGCTTTGTCGCCTCCCCGTTCCCCGACGCAAGGCCCGCCTGGAACGGCGTGCCGGATGCGAGCGGGAGCGCCATCTCCAACGCGGCAAAGACAAGGACGGAACTTGATCATGGGTCCCATCACGAAGCAGTCCGTGCAGAAGCTCTTCCTCGCGGTTCCCTTCGCCCTCATCGCGGCCGGTTGCGGCGGCGAAATGGACGGTCAGGGAATGACGGAGGATGCCCAGCCGGAGTCCGCCGCGGAGCCCAGCGCCGCCGAGTCCATTGCCAGCACGGAGCAGGCCGTCACGCTGGGCGGCACGTACTGGTGGGGCACCGCCAGCAACGGTGACACCACCACCACCATCGGGACCTCCACGAACCGCACCTGCTTCATGACGTCCCTGTTCGGCAACCTGAAGCCGGCCACCGCGGGAAACTGGAGCAGCGCGGGCGTGTATAACTATGCCGGCAACTGGGTGGCCTTCGTCAATCACAGCAACAGCAAGGCGCTGGCCACGGGCATCCAGTGCCTCAACACCGCCACCAACCGCACCTCGGAGGTCACCTGGCGTCAGGGGACCGCGGCGAAGCTGCTGGGCGCGGTCACCGCGGACCGGCGCTGCTTCCTGACGCGGGTGGAGGCGTCCACGAATGCCTTCATCAACGGCGACAGCGAGGTGAAGGTCTGGAATGACGGTCTCAACTGGTACCTGGGCGGCGACCTGACGGGACCGGGCGGTGGCCGGGCCCTGTGCGTGGACGTGCCGACGGGCATGGGCGGCTGGCTGTGGGGTTCGGGCGAGGGCGGAGGCTTCACGGAGAACCTGGCCTACAACGCCGGCGGCGTGGCCTGCCTCCTCTCCGGCGTGGGCGGCCGGTTCACGACCAACAGCTACACGGACGGCGTGTCCATCGACTACAACAGCGGGACCCGTTACTGGGAAATGACGGTCATGAACGGCAAGCGCGGCTACGCCAACTGCGTCAAGTAACACCGCCTTGAATCCCAGACACGGATGCCGGGCCCATGGAGGGGGTGGCCCGGCATCCGCGTCGTTCGGGACGACTACTCCGCGTAGTAGAAGCCGTTGCCCCACTTGAAGGCCGTGGTGCCGGCCGGCGCACTCATGATGTAGCAATTGGCGCCGTCAAAGCCTCCCTCGATACAGGAGTTGTTCCAGCCGGGCGACACGTAATAATTGTTCGCCCAGGTGAACGGCGTGCCGTACGGGGGCACGTTCTTGATGAAGCAGTTCGCCCCGTCGAACCACGGGGTGATGAGGCCGCCGCTCCAGTACGGCACCTTCTTGGTGCACGGGGCCGGACCGTTGGCCACCTTGGCGATCCGCATGTCCGTGTTCGCGCCGCCCCAGATCATCGCGTGGATGAGGATGCCGGGGTTGCCGTTGTTGTTGTAGCTGAACCAGTTGGCGTTGTTGCGGTCCTCGTCGTCGGTGTGGACGAAGCCCGCCGCCAGCCAGTACGCGGACGGGTAGTTGGACGCCGCGAAGACGCCGTACTCCATGCCCAGAGACGGGAAGCCCGGCATGAAATAGTTGGTCGACGGCATGAACATGCAGAAGCGCAGGGTCGTGTTGGAGTTGGACGCGTTGGGCCAGAGGTTGCCCGAGCGCCAGTTGGCGTTGTTGCGGTCCTCGTTGTCGAAGTAGCGGATGAACTCCATGCTGCCCAGCGGGCAGACGGAGCCCAGCTTGAGCACGGAGTAGGTCTCCTTGCGCAGGTCGGTGTTCCAGCCGTGGTGCAGGGGCCGGAACTTGGTGCCGTCCACGCGGCAGAAGCCAAACCGCGTCCCATTGCCGCTCTGCTGCGTCGCGCCGATCCAGCCCCAGTTGTAGTTGGCGTTGTTGTTGTCTTCGTCATCCATGTAGATCTGGATGAACTCGCTGCCCGCGGGGCAGCCGTTCTTCTTCGGAATCACGCCGACGTCGTAGGGGCCAAAGGACATCGCCGCCAGGCCGCGCGTCTTGTCCGACGTGTCCTGGGGAACGGAGGACACCGCGCAGTGCGTCTTGGACATGGCGGAATCCACCTCGTGGCACTGGCCGTCCACGCAGTAGCTGCCGTCCTTGCAGGTGCCGGGGTCGGAGGAAGGCGCCGGCGCCTTGCACGCCTTGAGCGTGGCACCGTTGCACATGGCCTGGGACACGTCCGCGTCCGCCGGATAGCAGTGCCCCTTGTCGCTGGTCAGGTCGTCGCAGTACGCCCCGTCGACGCACGTCCCCACGCCCGCCTTCGGATCCGCGAGCTTGCACTCGCACAGCGCCTGCGAGGGCGCGGAGTCCAGCGGCTGGCAACCACAGGCGTCGCAGTAGGCGCCGTCGGAGGAGCACGAACCCTGACCACAACCGGTCGGGGGCAGGTCGCAGGAGTCGCCCATCGACGCGCCGCCGCACATCACCTGCGAAACCGGGGAGCTTGCCGGATGGCAGAACGACGCGTCCCCACCACAGGCCGTGCCTTCACAGTAGGAGCCCTCGGAACAGCGGCCCACGCCACAGACGGGGTTGAGCAGGCCACAGGCACACGCCAGCTGGGATTTGGGATCCTCGGGCGCATAGCACTTCACGCCGTCACAGTAGCTCTTTTCGACGCAGCCTTCGGGGATGGGGGACTCGTCCGCGGCGCGGGCCGGGGTGGCCCCGAACAGCGCGATGACGAGGAGCGGCATGAACAACGACAATCGGACTTGCATGGGAATGGATGACTCCGTTGGGGGTTGCGGCGGCGCGAACAGCACGCGCCATGCCATTGCTGGCCTTCACTCGGGCGAACCCCACCGCGCGGCGCCTTTCTGTGACGTCTGACGTTACAAAGCGAGAGCAGGCCGTGGCGGAGAAAGCAACACGGACCTCAAACCGTTGCTTCTCCTTGCATCCCCTTAGGTGACACCATCAGGCGTCGGGCGGACCGCCCGCGCTGGAGGTCACCGAGGCCCATGCAAGACGTCGACGTCAAGACCGCGGATGGAGTGCTGGACGCGAAGCTGTTCCAACCCGAAGGCCCGGGTCCGTGGCCGGCGGTCATCCTGTGCATGGACGCGATGGGCGTGCGGCCGTCGCTGGAGAGCATGGCGCAACGCATCGCGGCGGCGGGTTATGTCGTCCTGCTGCCCAACGTCTTCTACCGGGACGGGCATGCCTCGAAGCTGGAGCTCAAGGGCTCGTTCGAGGACCCGGCGTTCCTCAAGCACATCTACGCACTCATCGGGAACCTGACGCCTGAACGACAGAAGACGGACGCCGGCGCGGAGCTCGACTTCCTGGCCCGGCACCCGTCGGTGCAGCCGGGGTCCAAGGTGGGGGTGACGGGCTACTGCTTCGGCGGGAACGTCGCCGTGCGCATGGCCGCGAACTTCCCGGACCGCATCGGCGCGGTGGCCTCGTCCCACGGAGGGAGGCTGGCGACGGACTCGCCCGACAGCCCCCACCGGCTGGTGGGCCAGGTGAAGGGTGAGCTGTACTTCGGCCACGCGGACAACGACAAGTCCATGACCGCGGAAGACATCCAGAAGTTGGAAGCGGCCCTGAAGGCAGCCGGCGTCAGGTACGTGTCGGAGCTGTACCCGGGCGCGCGTCACGGCTACGCGATTGACAACTCGCCCGTGTACCACGCGCAGGCCGCGGAGACGCACTGGCGCAGGATCCTCGAACTGTTCGGTCGCACGCTGCGCGCCTGAGCGCGGGCGCACTGCGTCACCGACTTCGGGGCGCGTCTGGGTCCAGTTCCCCACACGCCCCCGAAGCACCGGGGAGCGACGGCGGACGTCGCGGCCGGAAGCCGGGCATCGTGCCTTCGCGGATGGGCACGTTCGTGGCGGCGCGTCACCGCCAGGGGGCCATGGGCATGCAAGGACCGGAAGCGCGCAGGGAAGCCGCCCGAATCACCGGGCCATGGCGGTGGATCGACGCCCTGGCCTTCCAGGGCTACGCCTGGTTCCTCATCCTGGTGGGCGGCGTGCTGGGGCTGCTCGTGCCGCGCTGGGGACCGCTCGCCTTCGAGGTCTACGCGCGAGGCGTCTTCGACGCGGGCCTGCCGGACCAGACCCTGGGGAGCGCCCTCAACCAATACCGGTACATGAAGAGCATGGAGTTTGGTTTCGGGGTCTTCTGCGTGTGCTTCCGCGACTTCATCTACACCGACCGCCGGTTCAACCGCTTCTACCTGGGCATCATCTTCCTGGGGACAGCGGAGCGGGCGCTGTCGGTCCTGCTGGATGGGATGCCGCGCCCCTTCTATGTCGCGGCCATCTTCATCGAGCTTTCCGTGGGCCTCATCGTCTTCATCTCCACCCGGCGCACGCTGCGGGCGGGGCTGCCTCCGGTGGGTTGATGTCTGGATTTGGCCGGGAGTACGACCTGGAGATGACTCCTCCCTCCGTCCATCCGGCGCAGCTCATCGTCGACCTTGGTTTTGGTTTCATCCTGTCCGGCGCGCTGGCCACGGCGGCTTCCTCATCGAAGTGCTCCAGGCCTCGCCGTCGCTCCGGGGCGTGCTCTTCGACCACCGGCACGTCCTGGACGAGGCGCGCATCGCCTCGGCGGGGCTGTCCTCGCGCTGCGAGTCATCTCGCCCGGAGCGCGTCCCACGGTGCTCGACGTGATGATGCGGGCGTCGCTGCCCGGCCGTGAGCGCACCGAGGAGGACTTCCGCAAGCTCTTCGCCCAGGCGGGCTTGCGGCTTTCGCGCGTCATCCCCACGCCGGCCGCGCTCAGCATCACCGAGGCCGTAGCGGCGTAGGGGACAGGGGCCGCAGGGCGCTTTTCCCGAATGGGGGAAAAGCGCTCGCCCCCGCGGTGCCGAGGGGGCGACATCGCCGGTTTCACGGCACCGCCGCTGGACACGACCGACCGTGGCCGTTTCCGTCCCCCAGCAGGTAGTCAATCCGACCGCACGACAGGCCCTCCTCAAGGAAGGCTCGCACGATGCCCCCGCATCGCCTCCGGGGCGCGCGGTCCTTCGCGCATCCGCCAGGAGGGGCATCCCCTCCAGAGCGCGACAAGCGCCTCCTGGATTGGGCAGGACTCGGGAAAAAAACCAGACGGAAATCCAACCCGTTGCATGAGGCCTGGGAAGCCGTGAGCCGGCCCCTGAAGCACTTCACGCAAGGACCTGACTCCACCGGCCTCACGGTATTTCCTACAGTCTCTTCCTTGACAGTACCGTCCTGATTGAGTCGAATAAAACAATGACAGCCATCAACTCCACGATATCCTGGACGGCCTTGCCTGAAGTTCCGCAGCACGGAATCCAGGGTGGTGACGTCTTGATCAAGCATGTTTTTGATCGAACGGAGTTCGTGGAGACGGCCATCCGTGCCGGCAATCTCCTGCATGTGTTCGACCATCGAGGCTCGAAAACAGCGGAGCACGTTGCGATGGTCGGTACCAGTTCGACCCTCTTCAAGACGGGGGCTCTCAAGATACACGCAGGCCAGGTGCATCTGGTCGAAGCCGTCTCCGCGGGGATCCTGGCGCGCAACGAAGCCCAGAATGAGCTCCTCTGGCGGAGCAACTATTACACCTTGTTTCGAGCGCCCGACCCGAACTTCGCTTACATCAGCAACGGGCTGGCAACGCGGCTCTTCAAGAACGCGAATCACGATTGCGTTGTCGAGGAGGTGCATCAGGCTGGGGCTGGGATCAAGGCGTCCCTGGTGCCTTTCGTCAGCAAGGCGCACGAAACGCCGGCCGTCGCGCAGAAGAATCGCTATGGCTATGGAAACATGGCGACGTCAGCCCTCCCAAACCTGATTCCTGACTTCATTTCGCGCCACGACTTGAAGGTGCTCCAATACATCCAGGGAACGAACAGTTCGATTGCCTATGTCTGTTCCGCGTTGATCGCGAGCGCGCTTCAAGCCTGGAGAAGGCACACCACCGCGGACGAAAAGCGTCTCTTCGTCGACCCTGCGCAGGTGCACCCCTGCGCCGTGGAACACCAGCTGCTCGGCGAGGAACTCGGATGGAAGCGCGTCGGGCGCTGGGGCAAGCAGGCCAAGAGTGCCGCGGACAAGCACGCAGCACACGCTCTGTAGTCGCTCACGCCGCCACATCCAAGGAGCCCAGCGCGCAGGGTGGGACTCACGCCCCGTCGTTCAGCGTCGGGCCAGGAGACCGAAGGGCTTCCACTCCAGGATCTTCAGGTCGAACCCAGCCTTGCGCTTCGCGGCGATCCAGTCCTCCAAGGCACTCAATGCGGCGGCCTCGTCATCGAAGGGATGACGCTCGCCGTCGCGAGTCACCAGTGCCGTGCCATCCACGATGGCCGACGTGTACTCCGCCTTCGGGCCGCCGTAGTGCGCGAGCTCCCGTTCGAGCGGGCCGCGCCCCGGAACCACCGTCGTGACGCGCAGGAAGTCTCCGGTGTAGCGGGCCTCCAGCCGCCGCAGCTCCAGCACGGCGGCGTCGGAGGACTCGAAGGCGAAGCGGAACGTCTTCAGCGAGCCGTTGTTGATGCCCACGTGGAGCTGCACGACAGCGCCGAAGCGTTCGAGTTCCAGGAAGAGGTCGCCCCGCCTGCGCCAGAAGGTGACGCGCTCCGAGGCCCGCTGCTTCACGTCGAGGGCGGGCGGCGGCCCCTCCCCGAGGAACCGCTGTCCGTCGTAGATGTGCATCGGGTAGCTGCCCGGGCGCAGCAGCCACACCTCGCCCGTCTTTCGCTGCGCGTAGACGACGTCCTCCGCCCGCGCGCTCTTCGAGGCCCGGGATGCGATGCCTTCGATGTCGAGCCCCTCCAGTTCCTCGGCGGTGGGCTCGTCGGGCTCGCGGACCTGTCGTGGCTGGGGCGCGTCCAGGAAGACGGGCTCACCCTGCTGGATGCGCTCGAAGAGTGCGTCGTGGTGGAGCTCCCCGAGGTCGAGGTTCCAGAGTTCGGGCATGAGGAACGTGGTGGCGAGCGAGGCAGCCTCCTCGCCGGAGCGGCCGTTCTCAAGGTGATGCTCGGAGTGGACCTCCCCGTAGCAGGTGACGTCGTGATCATTCTCGTCGAGGAAGCGCGTGGTGAGGTCACCCGCCACGACGAGGCTGTCATCGTTGTAGATGCCCTGGATGACGTCCCGGACCACGAGATCGCCGAGCACCAGGAAGTTCCCCGAAGTCTTGAGGCCCCATGCCGTGCAGCGGCCCACGACCACGACGGTCGAATCCGGCCCGCAGTCCTCCAGCACGCCCTCCACCTCCAGGTCTCCCAGGACGATGAGGGGTGCGGTGACGCGCAATGCGCCTGAAGCCCGCGCGTTGCCCGTCACGACCGTGGGCTCGGCCACGGGTGCGTCGAGCACCACGTCCACGGGTGGCAGGACTTCGCGCATCACCACGGCCGCGAAGCCGATGGGTGACAGGGGTCCGGGGCACAGCGCCTGCGCGAGCTCGGAGGGCGACAGCGAGCGGCCCTTGGGGAACGCACCGGCCAGGGACGAGACCGAGGGCGCACCGTGGTGGGAGAGCGCGTCGAGGACGGCACCTTCAAGGCGGGCGAGCGTGGCTTCCGCGCGCGGGAGGAACTCATTGGGGGAGAGGAGCATTCGCGCGCATCCTAGCGACGCGAAACACATTGGGTGGGATACGTTCGCGCCATGGCGAACTGGAAGCGGCTGGAGAAGCTCAATGGGGGCGAGAAGATCTACTACGTGGATCCCGCGCTCGACACGAAGCGAGAGGTCTGGTTCTTCGCCGCGGACAACAGGTTCCGCGTGTGGAGCGACGGCCTCCTCCACAAGGGCGAGGCGAAGCGTCCCCAGCTCAAGGGACCGGTCACGGAGCGCTTCACGCTCTACAAGCTCCTGGAGCAGCTCTTCGTCGACGTGGAGATCCGCGAGGACGCGGCCGTGGTCCGCCGGGGCGTGTTGAACGGCTCCGACCTGTCGACGCGCATCGAACCCTCGGAGGTCGCGCCGTTGCTCGCGCACTACCGGGAGCTCGGCTTCCGGGATGGCTTCCCGTGGAACGCGACGAAGACCCGCGTGACGCGGCGGGAATACCGCAAGGGCGTGTCCACCCGATGGACGGTGGAGGTGGACGGGAGCACCGTCATCGAGGATGCGCGCAAGAAGTTCCCCACCGCGAGCCGCGAGGCAGCCATCGCGCACGCGGAGAAACGCATCCGCGCCAGGGAGAAGGCCGGATTCACGCTGCACCTCATCGAGCTCATGCCCGCTGAAAACCCCAACCCCGAGCCCCGCCCCGCGAAGAAAGCGCCCGCGGGCAAGCCCGTGCCGAAGCGGCCCGCGCTCGTGAAGCCGAAGAACGCCTGGGCGGCGGTGGACGCGGCCATCGACCTGCTCAAGGACCTGCACACGCGCCTGCCGAAGGCGCACTTCGTCACCGAGTGCCTGGAGCCGAAGGCGGACCGCGCGCGCGTCGCCTCCGTGGAGAACGCGGCGTCCTTCTTCCTGGGCATGCACAAGACCCGCGTCGGGCGCTGGGCGAAGACGAAGCCCCGCGCTCCGAAGAAGGGCGAGTCGAGCTGGGCCTACTTCACCCGGGTGTACGGCTCCATCACGTGGATCCTCGACGGACAGGCCGACCAGGGCCTGTCGATGTTCTACTGCGGCAACGTCACGGGTGGCGGCTGGAGCTGCCTGGAGATCGACGGCGACAGTGACTACCCGCTCGACGAGCTGGTGGAGCAGACGGGCAACGAGGACCTGGCCGACCTCGTGGTGTTCCACGGCGGCTGGCATCACGACCTGTCGTTCGCCTTCGATCCGCGCGAGGTCTCCCCCACCGGCGAGCAGGCCATCATCCCGTTCGGGGACACCCTCACCCGGTTGCCCAGGCGGGTGAAGCCCGAGCGCATCGTTCCGTTCGGAGACTGGCTCTACCGGCGCGTCGTGGCCCTGACGAAGGTCGCGGAGCGGAACCTGCGCGAGCTGAACTGAGCGGGCCCCACCATGCGCCAACGGTTGCTCTCCATCTTCGGCGGCTCGGTCGGCAACCTCATCGAGTGGTACGACTTCTACGTCTACTCGGCCTTCTCGCTGTACTTCGCGCCGGCGTTCTTCCCGGACGCCGACCCCGTCGTGCGGCAGCTCAACACGGCGGGCGTGTTCGCGCTCGGGTTCCTCATCCGTCCCGTCGGGGGTTGGCTGATGGGGCTCTACGCGGATCAGCGGGGGCGCAGGGCCGCACTGACGTTGTCCGTCACGCTGATGTGCCTGGGGTCCTTCGTCATCGCGGTGTGCCCGACCTACGCGCGCATCGGCGTGGCGGCGCCCATCGTGTTGATGCTGGCGCGCCTGCTCCAGGGCCTGTCGTTGGGAGGCGAGTACGGCACCAGCGCCACGTACCTGAGCGAGGTGGCGACGTCCCGTCACCGGGGCTTCTACAGCTCCTTCCAATACGTCACGCTCATCCTGGGCCAGTTGCTGGCGACGATGACGTTGCTGGTGTTGCAGCGGCTGGTGCTGACCGGGCCGCAGTTGGAGGCGTGGGGCTGGCGCATCCCGTTCCTGGTGGGCGCGGCGCTGGCCATCTTCGGCTTCTACATGCGGCGCAACATGGTGGAGACGGAGGCCTTCACCCGGGAGGCGGCGAAGGGGACGGAGCACCAGCCGATGCGGGAGCTGCTGCGGCACCCGAAGGAGCTGGGCATCGTGGTGGGGCTCACGATGGGCGGGACGCTGGCCTTCTACACATACACCGTCTACATGCAGAAGTTCCTGGTGAACTCGGTGGGCCTGACGCGGGACGAAGCGACGCTCATCTCCGCCGGTTCGCTGTTCCTCTACATGTTGTTGCAGCCGGTGTTCGGGTTCATCTCCGACAAGGTGGGGCGCAGGCCGGTGCTGCTGTGGTTCGGCGTGATGGGGACGCTGTGCACGGTGCCGCTGCTGACCGCGCTGACGCGGACCCGGGAGGCCTCCACCGCCTTCCTGCTGGTGTTCGCGGCGCTGGTCATCCTCTCCGGCTACACGTCCATCAACGCCGTGGTGAAGGCGGAGCTGTTCCCCGCGCGCATCCGGGCGCTGGGCGTGGGGCTGCCCTACGCGCTGACCGTGTCGCTCTTCGGCGGCACGGCGGAGTACGTGGGCACCCGGCTGAAGCTGGCCGGCCATGAGCCCTGGTTCTTCTGGTACGTGACCGGCTGCATCCTCTGCTCGCTGCTCGTCTACGCCTTCATGCCGGACACACAGCGGCACAGTCGCATCGAACCGGGCGTGGAGGGTTCGTGACTCCCCGCCATTCCTTGCGCCGGGCTTTCTTTCCCACGCTCATGCTGGCCCTGGCATGCACGAGTCACAGGCGGCTCTACTACCTGCGCTCCGAGCTGCCCCTCCTGGAGGGGAGGTTCGACCTCGCGGTGGTCCCGGGGCCCTGGCCGCATGACGCTATACCCAGCGTTGTCTCGGACACGGCGACGGTGCCAGACGACCTGGTGCTACCGACGCTCAGGACCCTGATGGCCTTGCCGGGAGCGACGGACGCGTGCGACCCGAATCCAGGGGGCCCCCGCCCGGATGCCTCCGAATACTGCGTCGCCATCTACAAGACTCCGCAGGACTGGCGCGTCTCGTGGCCCATCCGCAATCTGATCAATGAGCGCAACGCCTGTCAGCCTCCCTTCGGAGGGGTAGAGGACGAGTCCTTTGGCCGGGAGGTCCCCATCATCGGCTTCGCGCACAATCATCCCCGCGGCACCCTGATGAGCGGCCCGGACCTGACCCAATTTCCAGCCATGAAGATGGCGGACGGATTGTGGACGATGGTGTCCTATGCGGCGAGCCCGGGCGGTAAGCTGGCGCGCGACTCGCGCAACCAACTGATTCCCGCATGGGCCTGGCTCGCCACTGGCCACAAGGACGAGCCCCGCTTCTACAAATGGAATCCAGCGGGTGAGGTCTTCCGCTGGAAGGAGGACATGAAGCAGTGGGAATTCCAGGCGCTCTGTCATCCGCAGGAAGCGTCCGGCATGCGCAGTCCCAGAACGCTTCTGCCCCGCTGTTCCCCCACGCTGAAGTGGTAGAGGCTCCCAGGAGCGCCCTCCCATGACGAATCCCTCGTACTGCCTTCTCCTGCTGACGCTCCTGATGGATGGGGGGACTCCCCCGCCCCCGTCCGGAGGAGCCAGGGCGGATGCAGGCATCGTTTCGCCCTCCGCAAGCGCGACGAAGCCAGATGGGGGTGCTTCTTCTCGTGCGCCCATCATCGCGGAGGGAATCGAGTGGCCCGACGACTTGCGTCCGCTGGCCACGTTGGATGGCCCCGCGCTCATGGCCGCGCATGCCGCGCTGCAGAAGCTGCTGTCGAGCTTCCCGACGGAGTACGCGAGCGATTGCTCCTACTCCGCCAAAGCCATGGAAGTCGCCGTGGCCCAGCATGGCGGGCTCTACTTCGTCGAGATCACCCGACGCCTGGGAATCCCGCCATTCGCCGGAGGGCCATTCACGGTGGCCATCCTGGTTGACTAGGCTCGACGCCGTGACCTCCTACACGATGTTGCATCTGGCGCTCACGGGCGCGTTCGTGGTGCTCGCGCTCGTGCACTTCGCGACCTGGGCCGCGGTGCGCAGTCAACGCGTGCAGCTCTGGCTGGCAGCCAGCTTCCTGGGCTTCGCGGCCATCAGCTTCTCGGTGGGCGTCGCCAGCAGCGAGGCCAGCGCGATGGTCGACGACACGCGCCCCTGGTTGCTGCTGGGCGCCCTCACGTCCATTCCCCTGCCCTACACCCTGCTGCGCGTCCTGTGGTCGCTCTTGGACCTGCCGCTCACCCGCTGGCGGCGCGTGATGCTGGGGGTCACCGTCGCGCTCGGCGCGGTGCGGGTGGTCGACACCCTCCTCTCGCTCCGCCTGCCCGCGGCGACCGGCCTCACGTCGGAGCAGTTGTCGCGCGCGACCGCCGGCCTGGGCCTGCCGCTGTTCTGGCTGCTCGCCGTCGTCGTCGGTGGAACGTGGGCCGTGGAAGCCATCCGACTGTTGAAGCGCCGGGGCGCGATGGCGGTGGCCGTGCTCATCGCCGCGCTCTGTGCGTTGACGCTCCTGGGCCGCGAGCTCGCCATCGACCTGGGATGGACCGACGGCCTGCACGTGTTCGCGCTCGTCGGACTGCCCTTCCTCCTGCTGTCCTCCACCGCGCTCGCCATCCTCACCGCGCGCTCGCTGCGGGGCGCGGACCTGGGCACGGGCATCCACCGCTACCGCCGGCTCGTGCGGCTGGGACGCGGGGGCATGGGCGAGGTGTGGCTCGCGGTGCGCACCGGCCGCGCGGGCTTCCACCGGCTGGTCGTCCTCAAGCGGATGCTGGATGGCGGAGGCCCGGAGGAGGCCGGGGTCCGCGTCCACCGCTTCATCGGCGAGGCCCGCACCTCCGCGCGCCTGCACCACCCCAACATCGTCTCCGTGCATGACCTGGGGCAGCTCGACGGCGCGTGGTTCATCGTCATGGAGTACCTGAGCGGCGTGAACGGGTTCGAGATCATCCAGCGCGCCATCAAGCACGGCCCGCTGCCGCTGGAGGTGATTGTCGAAATCGGTCAGCAGGCGCTGCGCGGGCTGGCCTACGCCCACGAGCGGGGCGTCACGCACCGGGACATCAGCACGGACAACCTGGTCGTCTCCTTCGACGGCGTGGTGAAGGTCGTCGACTTCGGCATCGCCCAGGGCGCGGGCGCGCCCCCCGAGCCCGTCTCCGGCACGGCCGTCATTACCGTCGAGGGCCGGCTCACCCAGGAAGGTGGCATCATCGGGAAGCTGGCGTACATGCCTCCCGAGCGCGCCGAGGGCGCGGAGGCGACGCCCTCCGGCGACCTCTTCGCGCTCGGCTGCATCCTCTACGAACTGCTCTCGCGCAGGGTGCCCGCCATCGCCCCCACCGCCAGCCTGCTTCCAGGACTGGAGCGCCCCGAGTTCCCCACCGCGTCGGGCGTGCTCCAGAGCGTGCTCGAAACCGCGCTCCAGCCCCGGCCGGAGCTGAGATTCGCGGACGCGAAGGCCTTCCACCTCGCCCTCGAACCCGCGCGGCAGGTGCTGCCCGCGGTCGACCTCGCCGGGTGGCTGCGCGCCCATTTCCCGCAGCGCTGGGCGCGCGAGCAGGACCTGGTGGACCTGAGCGACCCCACCCCCAGCGAGGTCGAGGCGCTCCTCAAGGGCCCGCCGCGTCCCAGGGCCAAGGAGAAGACCACCACGCCCACGCCGTCAGCCGCGCCGACCGAGGTCCTCACGCCGCCCCAGGAGGCCCCGGAGACCGTGCCCATCAAGAAGCGGTCTTCCTGAGCCCGGAAGTCAGACATGGTAGATGCGCCAGCGCTCATGGCGCATCCCTTCCTGACACTCCCGTTGCTGCTCTGCCTGGGACAGGCCTCCGAACCCTCCCAGCTCGAAGCGCCCGTCCAGTCCCATCTGTCTTTTCTCGCGAGCGAGGAGGGCGTCGAGGACAGCGCGCTGCGCACCTTCTTCCACGCGGCGCTGGACGTCCGCACGCCCGAGCTGGCCTCGGGCCTGAGCGCGGAAGCAGCGCTGTCGATGTTCTTCTCCACGGGCGGCGGTGCCCAGGGCGTCGCCTTCAGCGACAACGGAAGCGCCCTCCGTCTGCGCTACCGACCGTCCACCTGGGAGTCGCGCGAAGGCCTGGCCCTCAGTGTCTTCCCGCTGACCGGCACCCGCGTCTACATGGGCTTTTCCTACCCCGTCACCTGGGAGCGGCAGTCGTTCCCCCGCCGCTCCGGGAATGAGCCCGCGCTGGAGCTGCGGCTGTCACGGCGACGGTGGAGCGTCTTCGCGGCCACCAAGACCGCTCCCGTCCTCAACGACCTGGAGCTGAAACTGCAGAGCCGCTATGCCCTGCTCGCGGGCGGCGCCGTGGAGCTCACCCCCGAGCTGGGTCTGGCGTTGAAGGCCACCCACCTGAACCGGGGCGTGGTGCCGACCCTCGCGGCCCTGGGCATCGAAGAGTCCATGCCGGTGTACGGGGTCTCCCTGGGCGCGTCGTGGCATCGGGGGGCACCCATCGGGAACAGCGTGGACCTGTCGCTCTACAGCGGCGACCCCACCTTCTTCGAGCGGTTCTTCCAGCCTGACACCTACCCGGGTGACTTCGCCGCGTCGGTGTCGCTGGAGGGCAGCCTCGTGTCCCAGCGCCTCGTCGACGCGGAGGATCTGCTGGAGATGCGCTCGGAGCTCGGGCAGGCGGCGGCCCTGGACGCCCGGTGGAGGCAGGGCTTCTTCCGACTCCACGCCCTGGCCTTCCTCCGGACGGCCTCCTTCCTTCAGATGGACGCCCCCGGGGTTCCGCCCTACCACGCCTTCCGGCAGGACTCGGACCCGCGCGCGGAGGTCTCCGGCACGCTGAGTGGCGACTACCACCTCCCGGACTGGGGACTCACGCCGGGGCTGCTCGTGCGCGTCGCCCTGCCGGCGACGTTCCAGGGCGCGCAAGTGCTCGGCCCCATCTCGGATGCAAGAACCCTGGTGATCCAGGGACCCAACCGGTTCTTCATCCTCCCGATCGGCGAGGACCGGCGCGCGGTGTTGACGCTGAAGGCCACGGCCCGCTGGGACCTGGGCTCCGTGGCCGGAGTGCTCGCGGAGGTCTCCTACGTGAGGGACCCCAACCGGACCACCTTCGAGGACGACAGCAACGGAGTGAGCCGCCCCGTGTTCGCGGATCCGGATGCGTTGGGCTTCAACCTGCTGCTCCAGGCCCGGTTCTGAGCCATCCCGCGCCCCGGAGCCCGAGCCTCCGGGGCGTGATTGGCGTTCCCGAGGAGCCGGGTGCGAGGATGGCGCCCTGCCCACCATGAGCCCTGCTTCCTCCCAAGCCGTCTCCCAGGATGTTCGTCCCGAGAACACCCCCGCCCCGCTTCCCGTCATCCGCCCCGCCGCGAGACGGATGGCCTATGCCGCCGCCTGGCTCATGCTGCTGGGCCTGCTCACCGGCGGCTACGTGTCCGCCGCGATGACGGGCAAGGTGCCCGCGGATCCGCAGATGGCGCTCGCCGCGCACCTGAACGCGCTGATGGGCACGTTCCTCCTGCTGGGCGTGGCCTGGACGCTCCCCATGCTGGGCTATGGCCCCGTCGGCCAGCAGCGGCTGGCCTGGGCGGTCATCGTCGCGAACTACGCCAACTGGTCCATCACCTGCGTGAAGGCGTGGCTGCGGGTGTCCGGCGTGGACCTCATCGGGCAGGCCGCCAACGACGCCGTGTTCGTCGCACTCACCCTGTCGGTGGTGATTCCGTCGCTCGTCGCCACGGGCGCGTGGATCCACGGCTTCCGCAGGAGCGCCGCGGCCCACGCAGCCAGCCCCGAAGCGACCACGCCGGGGTGAGCTCCGGGGGCCCGCCCCGATGGCAATGATTGCCATCCGACCCGCCCTCCACGGGCCTCCGCGACAGGGAAGTCAGCCGTGATAATCTCGATCTCCCGGAAACTCCCACACACTGCCGTGTGGCAGTCCCGGGAGCCGAGAGGAACACCGCCATGACGTCCCGTCGGAACCTGCCCTGGGGCCTCGCCCTCCTGCTCACCTTCGCGACGGCCAACGCGTTCGCGGAGCCGTCCGCCGTGACGTCCTCGGCGGTGTGCGCGAGCGTCGAGTCCTCCGAGGCCCAGGTCAGCGAGGCGACGCCCGACGAGGCGGAGCTCGCGAGCCTCGTGTGTGTGTCGGTCCGGTGTTCCACCGAACAGGAGTGCCGGAACGCGTGTCCCGGCGCGACCTCCGTCGCGTGCAACCGCAACGCGTGCAGCTACACGTACCCCGGCGGTGGGGGCGGCGGTGGACCGACCTGCCCGTCCACGCGCTGCATCGACGATTCGGACTGCTCCTGCAAGGGTTCACCGGGCTCCTGCGTGAACCGCGCCTGCGTCTTCTAGGGCGTCACAGCGCCGTGCGGCTGAGCCGGATGTCGGCGTGGGCCCACGCCTTCTCGAACCGCTGACGCGCGAGGGAGGCCTCGCGCTCACGGCCCTGTCCCTCCAGCGCCTGGGTGAGGCCATACAACGCCCACCCGTTGCCTGGATTGCGGCGCAGGTCCTCGCGGTAGACGGCCTCCGCCGCCTTCCACTGCTTCGCATCCAGGAGCGCCGCGCCCTGGAAGTGGCGCACGGGGTAGAACCAGTCCGCGGGCTCGGAGTACGCCAGCTGATCCGCGGCCCGGACCGCGTCCTCCCAGCGCGTCAGCGCGTCGGAGCGGCCCTGGCGTTCAGCGATGGAGGCATCCAGCACCCGGGCCGCCACATCCAGCACGTCCTTCGCGCTGTTGTTGCCCGCGGTCAGCGTGTCGGGAACCTCGGAGCCCAGCTTCACCAGCTCCGCGTGGTTCGCGCGGGCCTCCTCGAACCGGCCCCGGTTCGCGAGCGCCAGCCCGTGCGCGTGCAGCCACAGCCCCGTGAGCACCGGGTACTTCGCGGCCGGCCGGGGCTCCGCGAGCAGCTCGTCGTAGCGTCCGAAGCGCACCATCGCGAGCAGGGGTTCGGCGGCGAAGAAGTCCATGCCGGGCATCTGGGCCAACATCTCCGGATCCATCACCCGCGCCGAAGCGCGCGCCGCGCGCAGCGTCTCCTCGCTGCGCCCCTCCATGGAGGCGGCGAACGCGAGGAAGCCCCAGTTGTGGGCCAGATACATGGGGTAGTAGCCCAGGGGCTCCACCTGACGCAGGTAGGCTTCATCCGCCTGGATGGCGCGACGGTTGCTCTCCGCCGCCGCCGCGTACATCCCCACGCGCTGGTAGATGTGCGACGGCATGTGCACGATGTGTCCGGCCCCCGGCATCAACCCCGGCAGCCGGCGCGCCGAAGGCAACGCCCGCTCCGGGTGCTCCGACGCCTCCACCGCGTGGATGTAATAGTGATTGGCCCCGGGGTGCTCCGGCGCGCGCGCGAGCACGGACTCCAGCGTGGAGACGATCTCCCCGGTCCCCGGCTCGGGCTTGCCGTCGAGCGTCCACAGCTTCCAGGGGTTCAGGTTCATCAACGATTCAGCGAAGAGCACCTGGACGTCCAGGTCGTCCGGGAAGCGCTGGGCCACTTCGCGCATGGCATTGGCATAGGCCGTGTTGAAGGGCTGCATCGCGGCGGGGGAACGGGGCTCCGGTCCCCCGTAGCGCCGGGACAGCGCGTTGATGAGGGCCTGCTCCTCCGGGGTCGCGCTGGGAGCGAGCGCCTGGGCGCGCCGCACGCCCTCCCAGGCGACCGCGGCCCGATCCGGCAGCATGGGCACGTTGTAGTTGGGCCCGAGCACCAGGGCCACGCCCCAGAAACACATCGCGCACGAGGGGTCCAACTGGGTGGCCCGGGCGAACGAGCGTGCGGCCTCGTCGTGGTTGAAGGCATAGGCCAGCCGCAGCCCCTGGTTGAAGAAGGCCTGGGCTTCTGGAGAGTCCGTCGTCACCCGGTATTGATGGGACCCCAGGTTGTCGAAGAGGACCGCGCCCTTCGCGAGCGAGGTCAGACTCAAGGCCTGGGCCGACATCTCGTGGGAGTCCTGTGAGGGAGCGGCCAGGGCGCCGGCATGGGGACCGGGCGCGAGCAGCAACGGCAGGACGAGGGCGGGAATCCAGGGTGCGCGCATGGGGGCCTCCGGGCACCCCTTGAAGATGGGGACGAATCCATGTGCGACAATGCGCGTCTTCCTTTGCATACAAAGACTGGCGCGCGACCACACCCGTTCAACGGGGTTGGGTCCTTAATCAAAGGAATCACACCTGGGACGTATTCTTTCCAACCGAGGAGAGGCCCCATGGTGCAAGAAGCGTCTGAAGGTTCCGACCGGGAGTACGCCACCTTCGCCCTCCGGCATCAGCCCATCCTGTTGGCGGTCGCGCGAAACATCTGTGGTCGGGGCGCCAATGAATGCGACGACCTGGTCCAGGACGTGCTGCTCCGGGCGCTGCTGAAGTGGGACAAGCTCCAGGAATGGTCGGAGCCGGCGAAGCGCGCGTGGCTGGTGCGCGTGCTGCACAACCGCTTCCTGGACCGCTGTCGCCGCCGGGGAACGGAGACCGCGCAGGTCCTGGGCCTGAGCAACGTGCACAAGCTCTTCGAGGATCCGGAGGCGCCAGACCCTGAATTGTGGGAGTGCGTCACGGAGGCGGAGCTGCGGGAGGCCGTCTGCTCACTTCCTCCCAACCTGCGCCGGACCTTCGAACTCCATGCGCAGGGGCTGCGACACGCGGAGATTGGCCAGCAGTTGGGCGCTCCGGTGGGGACGGTGGGAACCTGGCTCTTCCACGCGCGCCACCGTCTGCGGGAGAAGCTGCGCGGCTCAGCCGAGGCCCGCCGTGAGCGGGGGCGCGGATGATCGCAGACTGCGCGAACCTCGCCGCCTTCGTGGATGGCCACCTGCCACCCGAAGCGCATGAAGGCTTCCTGGCGCACCTGGCCGGGTGCGAGGCATGCGGGGTCCGCTTCCATGACCTCCTCCAGCTCGACGTGTTGGGGCGCCTGGCGATGGAGGGCACGGGCAGTCCCCAGGCGGCCCTGGAGGCCGTGCCCCTCCCGGCCGCGGTGCCCGCGCCGCAGCCGCTGCCTCCTCCGGAGCCGGTCCGTCCCGGACGCCGGCCCTGGCGGGTCGCGGGGGGACTGGCGCTCGCGGTGGGCATGGCGGCGGTCACGGGGCTGCCAGGGCGGACGGCGCGCGAGGCCCCCCTCCCCTGGCGGACTTCGGCGGCGAACCGCCCCCTGGAAGCGCGGCTCACCTACGCGGCGGCGGGAGGCCATCGCCCCTATGTCCCCCAGCGGGGAGCGCTCCCGGAGGTGACGCCGCCACCGCTGCGCGAGCTGGTGGCCCTGGAGGACCGCGAGGACTGGCACGGGCTGTCCACCGCGTACCTGCTGTCGGGCGATCCCCGACAGGCGCTGACCTGGCTCCAACGCGCGCCGGCCACCCCGGACCTGGACTCGGACCGCGCGGTGGCGGTGGGACTGGGACCCGCGAAGGCAGGCGAGCAGGGGCCGCTGGATGAGGCACTCCGGCTGCTGGAGGGCACGCTCCGCGCACGGCCGGACCACCCCCAGGCGCTGTGGAACCGGGCGCTCGTCCTTCGGGACATGGACCTGCCCCTGCTGGCGGCGGACTCCTTCGAGGCCGTGGCGAAGCAGGGCGAGCCGGGCTGGAGCGCCGAGGCGGCGGCCCGGGCGCGCGCGCTCCGGGAGAGGACGCAGGCCCGGGGGCGTGCCTGGAAGCAGGCCCAGGCCGCGACGCAGGACCTGATGACGGACCCTGGCGCGCGGCTTCCCCTGGAGGAGGCCGGGAAGCTGCCGGGCATCGTACGGGTCGCCTTCTACGACGCGGTCCGGGCGGCGGCGTCGCGCGACGCCGCGCTGCGATTGCTCCCGCTGGCGGAAGCCCTGGACCGCGCGTACGGCGGCACGCGGCTGCGTGAATACGTGACACGCGTGGCGGAACACGACTTCCGGCTGCGGGGCCCCCTGGCGCGGGACTACGTGCGGTTCACCCAGGACAAGCACCCTTCACGGGAGGCCTTCCTGGAGGCCCTGCGGCGCTCGGGCGAGGATGACCTGTACGTGGGGGCACTCGGGTACGAGCTGAACCAGGGCCGGCCGGTGGACGTGGAGGCCTTCGTCCGCGCCGCCGACGGCCTGGGCGATCCGTGGTTCCACCTGATCGCCGAACAGACGCGGGCGAACCGGGAGGTCCGCGACGGCCAGTGGTGGAAGGCGGAGGCGCGGGTGCTGGAAGCGCTGCGCACGTGCGAGGCGCAGGGGCTGGCCTACCGCTGCGCCAGGCTCCAGTTGTGGCTGTCGGACATGTACCTGCAGGAGCTGCACCGCCCGGCGGATGCCTGGGTGCACGCGGTGCGGGGCTGGCAACTCGCGAAGCAGACCGAGGAGTGGGAGCTGGAGCGGCAGTTCCTCCAGGCGCTGGGACAGGTGGCGCGCCTGGGCCACGCGCTGCCGACCGCGAGCGCGTACCTGCGCGAATCGCTCTCGCGCACGCCGGACGCCCCGGCTCAGCGCAGCTACGTGCACCGGAACCTGGCGAACGTGGCGTGGCTGGGCTTTCGCATCGACGAGGCCCGCGAGGAGATGGAGCAGACGCTGGAGTCCGGCGGCCCGCTGGAGATGGCCGGGGCGCTGGTGCTGTCGGACCTGGCGCGCTTCGGGCCCCTGGATGGGGCGGCGGACGCGATGCGCCGGACCCTCACCGAGCTGCGGCACACCGCCACGCGGCCCGGGGAGCGCGCGCTGACGGACTTCATCGAGGGCCAGTTCGAGCTGGAGCGCGACCGCACGGCGGGACGCGGCCTGCTCTGGAGCGCCATCACGCAGGCGGAGCAGTGGCCCGCGGACGCGAACGCCCGCCGCGCCCGGGGGTATGCCCATGCGGCGCTCATCTCCGAGGCGGGACGCACGGGCGCCTTCGCCGAGGCCCTGGCGCTGGTGGAACGGCAACTGCGCGTGAGCAGCGTGCCGGACACCTGCGTGCTCGCGGTGTCGGTGCAGCACGAGCGCACGGTCGCGGTGGTGCGCGGGGCCACGGGCGAGGTGTTGGGGTCGCTGGATTCGGGACGGACGACGCCGCTCGGGAAGGAGACCTCCGGGCTGGTGCCCGCCCCGCTCCAGCAGGCGCTGCGCGACTGCGCCCACGTGGAGGTGCTGGCCCCGCCGCCGGTGAATGGACTGCCGGGGCTGCTGCCGCCGGACATGGCCTGGAGCTACCGGGTGGGCCGGGGAGCGACCGCGGGCCTGGGCCCGAAGGAGGGCGCGCACCTGGTCGTCGCCGGGGTGGACGCGCCGGCCGCGCTGGGGCTGCCCCGGCTGGCGCCCATGGAGGCGCCGTCGCGCATCGATCCCCGGCGCGTGACGCTGGAAGGAGCGCGCGCCACGCCGTCGCGCGTGCTGGAGGCGCTCAGCACCGCCACCGAGGTGGAGATCCACACGCATGGGGTATTCAGCCCGGAGCTGTCGGACGCCTCGCTCCTGGTGCTGTCACCGGAGGCGGATGGCCGGTACGCGCTCACCGCCGACCAGGTGCGCTCGCGAAAGCTCTCCGGCGCGCCCCTGGTGCTGCTCGCGGCCTGTGGCGCCGCGCACACGGCGCCCTTCCCGCACGAATCCTTCAGCCTGCCGGTGGCCTTCGTGGAGGCCGGCGCGCGCGCGGTGCTGGCCGCCACGGTCGCCATCCCGGACACGGCGGGCCGCTTCTTCGACGCGGTCCGCGAACGCATCCGCGCCGGAGTGCTGCCCAGCATCGCCCTGCGCGACGAGCGACGTCAGTGGCTGAGCACCTCTCCCGACGCCGGGTGGGTGCGCGACGTGCTCCTGTTCGAATGAGCAGACCCCACCTGGGGGCTCTCCAAAAAAGAACACGACCTCCGACGTTGTATGGATGAGGTCACGCGCGAGGCCGGGGTGGAGCGCGCGGGAGCCTCCCAGCAGGGGGACGCACATGACGGTCTGCAAGAGCCAGCCGGAGCACACGGGGTACAGGGGAAACGGCGCGAAGGACCTTCCGGACAAGCCGCCACCGGGAAACGCGGGCGTGCAGGCGACGCCCGAGTCGAGCTGGGTGGGCGATGAGCGCAAGCCGGAGAACGACATCCCCGACAAGCCGCCACCGGGGACCGCGGGCTTCGATCCGACCTAGCGCGCCTGAGCGTGGCGGGCCCGCCTCAGGCCGCGGAGTCCGCCGCTGTCTCCGGTCGTCCCCCCGCTCCGATTTCCGGGGCGCCGTGGGACGCCGTCTCCGGCGGTGGGAAGCCCTTCCAGCGCGTCAGGATTACAATCGCCAATCCCAGCACGGCGACCGCGCCGATGGAGCCCTCCAGGCCATAGCGGCCGCCCGTGAACCATTCCGGGCGGTCATGGAAGACAGGCGTCCAGAAGCCCCGGGAGTCATTGCCACTCACGCCGAAACCCAGACACCCCAGCATCCAGTTCCACCCCAGGTGCACACCCACGGGCAGCGCGAGCTGGCCGGTGCGCAGGTAGCACAGGCCCAGCATCCACCCCGCGAGGAAGGTGGAGAGCATCGCGACGGCCTTCGTGCCTCCCGCCATCTCGGAGCTGAAGGGGTGGGCGAGGCAGAAGATGACGGAGAGCAGGACCTGCGCCCAACGCACGCCCAGGCCCCGGATGGCCCGCTGGAAGGCATAGCCGTGGAACAGCGTCTCCTCGAAGAGCGCCACGCCCAGCATCATCCAGCCCGCCTTCACGAGCACGGACACGGAAGCGGCCTCCGCCCACTCCAGGTGGAAGCCGCCGGCGCCTCCGACGAGGACGGCCACGGTGCACACCAGGACGATGCCGCCCAGCACGCCCAGGCCAAGGTCGCGCCCCCAACGCCGGCCCGGCGACAAGCCGATGGACGCGAGCGACCGCCGTTCAAGGCGCAGACAGACGAAGCTGGCGAGGAGCGTGGCCAGGAAGAGGACGAAGGGCGGAGGGACGGCCTTGCGAAGCGCCGTTGGCAGCAGGCCGTGGAGCAGGAGGCCACCGCCGCCCAGCACGACCGTCAGCAGGACGGAGCCGAGCGCCTTCCAGCCATTTCGCCACTGCCCTTCGCCGTCACGGAACACGAACCGCATGGTGGATCCCTTCAAGGCCCGAATCGCGCCTGCCCCCGCGCACCCGGGAGGCCCGGTGCGCGAGGTGGGGATTCAAGCACTCCTTCCTCACGGATGGCGCGGGGAAGGATTGCGCGAAGGCGGGGACGTGAGCCCCCGGCGTGTCACTTCTCCAGGTCGCCGACGATCTTCTGGAAGGGGGACGGCTGGCCCGCGAGCTTCTGGAAGAAGTTCCGGCTGTCCGTGCCTTCGTCGTAGTCCTTGAAGGCTTCGTCGCCGCCGTGCTTCACGTCGGGCTTCAGGCCCGAGTAGTCCTGGCGGGACGGCAGGCCGTGCTCGGCGCGGATGGCGTTCTCGGACGGGGCCCAGTTGTTCTTGGTGTGCGGCGTGGGGCGCAGACCGACGGTCTCGAACTCCTCCGTGAGCATCAGGCGGTTGTCGACGGTGCTCTTCATGTCGGACGAGAACGCCGGGTTCTGCTTGAAGACGTCGGCGTTGCTGTGCTTGCTGGCCTCCAGGGGGCTCACCTGGACACCATTGGCCGCGCGCCAGGCGTGGACCGACTCGTGGCCCAGGCTGTTGAAGCGCGGGCCGGAGTCCTTCTCGTTGTACTTGATGTTGCTGGCGGTGCCGGTGCCGGGCTGACCGTCGAAGCGGTACGCCGGGCGGATCGACGACATGGTGCCGTTGTCGCGGGGCGCATGCGCCATGGGTAGCTTCGCGTTGCGGCCGGAGGAGATGTCCACCGCCGTCAGCGGCTTGCCCAGCGTGCCCGTGGCGCCGGGGTTCACGGCCTGGGTGCGGCCGTTGAGCTCCGTCAGCATCTGGTTGCCCACCGGCTTGCTGGTCAGCTTGTTCGTGGAGTTGCGCACGTCCTGCGTGAAGTCCGCGAAGTCCGCGCCGGACTGACCGCTGTCACGGCGGGTCCGGATGCCCTGGAGCTTCGGATCCACCACGCCGTAGTCCGTCGGCTTGAGCTTGTCCTTGCCCGTCTTCAGCTCCGCGGGCGACACCGGGGCCTTCGGCTTCGCGTTCTCGGGCCGGGCAGGAACGCTGTTGCTGCGCGAGCGGGAGCTGGACGACGACGAAGAAGAAGGCTTGGAGAACGAAGAGGAGCGCAGCTTCATGGGAAGGCCTCGGGAGTGGAGTGCGGCGACGCATCACCCCTACTGCACCCCGCGTGCCCACCGCTTCACGCCCCCTGGCCTCGTGCGGCCTGCCTGATTCCAGGGGGTTGCGTCGGCGTGGGAGCCCTCCCGGGAGCAGCCCCTGATGTCTGGAGTCAGGGGCCTGATGTCTGGAGTCATCAGGGGCCGAGCGCGGCCAGGGGGCTGCTGGCGGGGATGCGCCCGTCGGCGGCGCGGAGCAGCCTGGGTGAGAAGCGGAGTGAGAGCGTGGCGCCTGTCCTCGGAAAATGGCAGCCGACCCAAGGTTGCATGTCCCCCGGCCCCGCTTGCGCCCCTCGACGCGCGACGGATAGGAAGGTCCCGCCCGGGTGGGTGACGTAGCGCAGAGGAGTCGCGCCGCCTTGCCAAGGCGGAAGACGCCGGTTCGAATCCGGTCGGTGTCCACCCGGGCATCGCGCGATGAAGCCCCTGCCCACTCCCACCGCCATCCCTTCCGCCGAGGAGCTTGAGCGCTGTGTGGCGCTGCTGCGCTCCGTGGAACAGTGGCCCGAGGACCACCCGGCCCGCCACGCCATTGAACAGGCCGCCATCCAGGTCCAGCGCGGCCAGAAGAAGCGCCTTCGCCGGCAGCGTGAACAGCAGCGCAAACAGGAGGACCGGGGCCTCGTCGAGGGCGTCCTCCGCGCGCAGACAGAGACGCTCGGCGTGCGCAGCCTCTGCGACCCGGAGCCCCGCACCGACGCCGGATTGCGCCACCCGAAGCACTGCTACGTCTGCAAGCAGCCCTTCACGCGCCTCCACGCGCGCTATCCACTGCTCTGCCCTCCGTGCGCGAACCTCAACGAGGAGAAGCGCGAGCAGCGGGCCGACCTGTCAGGGCGCTCGGCGCTCATCACCGGCGGACGGACCAAGGTGGGCTTTCAGCTCGTGCTGAAGCTGCTGCGCGACAACGCACGGGTGCTCATCACCACCCGCTTCCCCCGCGATGCCGCGCGGCGCTTCGCCGCCGAACCGGACTTCGCGGCCTGGGCGGACCGGCTCGCGGTGTTCGGCCTGGACCTGCGCTATCTGCCCGGCGTGAAGGCCTTCACGGAGCACCTGCTCGCCACCGAGCCGTCCCTGGACATCCTCGTCAACAACGCGGCCCAGACGCTCCGGCCGACGCCAGAGCAGCTCGGCTCCCTCCAGGCACGGGAACAGGCGGCCCTGCTGCCTCCACCCGCCAGCGCCCTGCTGAGAGACAGCACCGCGTTCCAGGCGCCTCCCACCCGCGCCGGACTGCTGCCCTCGGGAGCCTCCGAACTGCTCCCGTTGACGCAGGCCCTCGCGGAGCGCCCGGACGGCAACCTGGAGGACCGGGGCTCCGAGAACAGTTGGGTGTTGCGCCTGCATGAGGTGCCGTTCGTGGAGCTGCTCGAGGTGCAGCTCATCAACGCCGTCGCGCCCTTCCTCCTCAACGCGCACCTCAAGCCGCTGCTGCTCCGTTCGCCGCACGCGGACCGGCACATCGTGAACGTCTCCGCGGTGGAGGGGCAGTTCTCCCGGAAGAACAAGACGGTCTTCCATCCGCACACCAACATGGCGAAGGCGGCGCTCAACATGATGACGCGCACGTCCGCGGAAGACTACGCGCGGGACGGCATCTTCATGAACAGCGTGGACACCGGCTGGCTCACCAACGAGAACCCCCGGGAGAAGCGACTCCGCATGTCCGAGCAGGGTTTCATCACCCCGCTGGACGTGGTGGATGGCGCCGCCCGCGTCTACGACCCCATCGTGCAGGGCGTGCAGGGCCAGCCCCTGCACGGCCTCTTCCTCAAGGACTACCGGAGCGCGCCATGGTGACGGACCTCCCGGAAGCAGAGCCCGCGCAGCCGGATTGCCCCCTGGTGAAACACCCCGTCCTCCCGCGCTGCGACCCACGCGAGCTGCAACCCCTGCTCGACCACCTGGGCGGCGGCACCCTGGCGAGCGCGCCGACCCGCTTCCCCATTGGCACGCTGTTGCCCGACGGGAGGCAGGACCTCTGCAAGCAGGGCCTGGGCGTGGAAGGCACCCAGGCGGTGCTGGGCGCGCTCCGAGACCACCCGCATGTGTCGAGCCTGCTGCTGGGCACCAACGGCATGGGCGACGTGGGCGCGGCGGCGGTCGCGGAGCTGGTGCGACACAACCCGCGCATCCGGACCGTGTACCTGGGCTGCAACCTCATCGGTCCCGAGGGGACGCGCCAGCTCGCGGACGCGGTGCGGATCCGTCCGTCGGTGGAAGGGCTCTGGCTCAAGCGCAACCCGCTGGGCGCCCAGGGCACCACCCTGCTCGCGGACGCGGTGGCCACCTCCGCGCTGCGCACCCTCGACCTGGTGGACACGGGCCTGGGGGAGGCGGGACTGGCCGCCCTCGTCGAGCAACTGCTGGCGCGCGATGCGCCGCTGGAATGGCTGTATTTGAGCGGCAACCGGCTCACGGCCCGGGCCGCGCGTCCGCTGGCGGAGCTGCTCCGGAAGTCCCCACGGCTCCTCGGCCTCTACCTGGCCGCGAATCCGGGTGCTCCAGGCTCCGCCCAACAGGTTCGGGCCGGAGGGCGCGGAGGCCCTGGCGGGCCTGCTCATGGCCAACACGCACCTGCGCTACGTCGACCTGCGCAACAGCGGCCTGTCTTCCGAAGGCACCGAACGGGTCATCGCCGCGCTGGGGGACAGGCCGGTGCGTCTGGCATTGGAAGGCGTCGGCGCGCTGCCCAAGCCGGTCATCGCCGTGTATCGACAGCACCAGGAGCAGGCCCGGAGCGTGCCGAGCCCGGAGTGGCCCGGGGCACGGCGCATCCGCAGCGTGTATCGTTGAAGGGAACCGCTCCGGGCGGCGAAACCCTCTCGGCCTCGCGACTCAGAGTTCCGTCACCGTGAACTCGACCTCATCCCAGTCACCGTTGGACGACACGGCCGCGTTGGCCTCCCAGGTGAGCTTGATGATGCCGTTGGAGGGAGGCCCCTGCCGTTCGAACTCGACCCGGTAGGTGACGTCGAACTGCTCGGCAGTGTCCTCCCGTCCCGGCGAATTCGCCAGGCCCGCCTCGCGGACCCGCCCCTCCTCACCGAAGGCCACCACGTCCTCACCCAGGAGGTCCCCATCGCTTTCATCCACGAGCCTGATGCGCAACCACGGATAGATGTCCTCCGCGACGCTCGCCTCGGAGCTCTCCCACAACCGCGACACCTTCACGGAGAGATAGGGCCAGGTCACCTTCGTCTGGGTCCCTGGCTTGCCCGCGGCCACCACGCGGAGGCGTCGCGTGACCACGGGTTCGCTCGCGTTCAACTCAATGATTTCGGTGGGCGGGCTCCGCCGATCCAGGTACGTGTCGAAGTCCCCACCACACGCCGGGGTCATCAACACCAGCCCCGTCAGCAGCAGGAAGCGCCGGAGCAGCGGGTGGAGATCGATTCGCGGGGTCGGGTTCATGGCGCGGAAATGTCCACGGTGAAGCCATCGGGCACGCTGCTGGTGTCCACCACGCGGACATGGGCCTGGGCCGTCCACTCCAGTTCGACCGTGCCGGCGGCGGCGTTGGCCTGGAACTCGAAGTTCACGTGCCTGCTCCACTCACAGGAGTCCTTCAGCTCGCAGTCCGGCGAAAGGTAGCCGCTCCCCTCCAGGGTCAAGGGCGTCCCCGCCGTCAGGATGCCGGACGACACCGCGCCGGAGCTGTCCGCATCTTCGGAAAGCATCACCTTCAGCCAGGGGCTCACCGTCTGGCTGGGGTCGGCGGGGATCCACCTCGCCGTGACGCGGACCGACACCTCCCCTTCCGCCCGCTTGGAGGGCGGCTTGGGGGCCGAGGCACGGATGAGGAGGCGGCGCGACGCCTTGGGCGCTTCGGTCGTGAGGCTCAGGGGCGCACCCACGAGTTCCTTGGAGTCGACGTCCGGAGAGGTGGCCTGCGACGTGGCCACCACGCTGGCGCAGGCCACGAACAACACGAGCCGGGCCGCCCAGAAACGGCCACGGGAGCCCGAGGTCGCGGGCGGAGGAGGGACTTCCAGGACGGGGGACGGGCTCGCTCGATTCATGGGTTCGAAGCTCCGGGGTGACGACTCCCGGCGTCCAGGTTCACGCCGGGGAGCGGTTGGGTCCTGCCGCACTGCCCGCGCAGGTCAGGGAAACTGCGACGGCGAAGTCATACCCGACTTGCGCGGGAAGCATGCATAGCAAGGCGGATGCCATGTGAATGCAGAGGGCGAAGGTGTCCACTGGCACGACTGGCGGCGCCGCTGCGCGACACGCGCGTCATACGCGTGGAGTTATGACGTTCACCGGCCGTATCCACGCGGCACCGGTCCCTGGAGCACCTCAATCCCTCTCCCCGCGCGACGCGGATCCCGCTGGCTGGATTCCGCCGCCCCGTCATGTGTCACGAGAGGGACACACCCTGAAACATCGACGGGATGCGGGCCGCGTCGGCGAGTCACGGCGGACACGTGGGCCTATTTCAATTTCATTGAGAAAGTGGTGTACGTTTCTCGTGAAGCAGTTTCCCCCAAGCTGCGGAGTATCATTCCATGAGTGTGTCGCCGGTCACCCCCCAGCCGCATCGGAAGAGCTCTTCGAACAAGGTCCACCTCCACGAGACGAAGGCCCCGGGAGACCTGGGACCCATCCAGTTGGATGACGTGCTCTGGAATCCGGTGGACGCGGAGCAGGCGCTGGAGGGGCTGGAGAAGATCCTCGGCCGGTTGAATGAGCGCAATGACTCACGCGCCATCTTCCTGGACATCTATGCCATCGTCACGCGGCGGGTCGTCCACCTGCTGAGCGCACCGGGCGCGGGCGGGTTCCTGGAGCCGCAGTGGCTGTCGCACCTCACTGGCCGCTTCGCCGAGGAGGCGCTGATCGCGGTGCGCGACTCGCTCCGCCAGCTGCCCCTACCCACCGCCGCCTGGCGCTTCGCGACGCACTACCCGGCCGCGGGCCTCACGCGTCCCTTCCAGGACGCGCTGCTGGGCGTCAGCGCCCACATCAACCACGACCTCGGCATGGTGGTGTACGACAACATTGCCCACCAGACGCCCCCGGTCGACACTCGCAAGATGGCGCGCTACCGGCACGACTACTTCCACGTGAACGAGATCCTCCGCCAGTGCATCCCCGAGTGCCTGGATCTGCTCGCGGAGCGCTACAACTGCACCTCCACCCGGCTGGCGCTGCGCGTGCCCTTCAGCCGCCCGGTGATGGAGAAGGCCGTGATGCAGATGCTCATCGTCTGGCGTCAGCGGGTCTGGGACAACGTGGTCGGGATGCTGGAGGCGCAGTCGCCCGAGGAGCTCCAGGCCATCGTGGAGCGCGTGCGCACGACGTCGGGCCGCATCGCCCAGGCGCTGACCGCGGACAAGGCCTTCTGGCTCACGCTGCGTGGCTCGGCGCCCCCCTTCAGCCTGACGCTGGCGCCCGAAGCCTGGCCCGACGTGAAGCTCCCGGCCCCGGAGCCGGTCGCGAAGGTCACGCCGCTCGCGAGCTGAGCCGCGTCTCCCGTGAGGGGCTGAGCGAGGTCCCCGGGGCGACACCCGCCCCGGACGCACCCGCCCTGCCCCTCCACGTCCCGGCTCAGTAGTTGAACTGGAGCTGGACGCGCGTCACGTGCCCCTGCTGCTGGGTGTAGGGGTAGCGCGACGAGTTGCGGTCCGCGATGAGGTACGCGCCCGTCAGCTCCAGCGCCTTGAAGATCTGCCACTCCACGCCCAGCTCCAGCTCGCGCACGTCGTAGCGGGGGGCGTTGGTCTCGAACTTCTTGCCGCCCTTGTAGAGCGTGCCCCGCAGGTAGGGGATGAGCGTCATGCCGGCCACGTCGTCCAGCTTGTACATGAGCTGCGCGTAGCCGCCGTGCAGGTTGCGGCTGTCGATGAGCAGCTCCTCGTCCGGGCCCGTTCCGAGCGACGGCCCACGGCCCAGGTTGTACTCGGCCATGAACCCCAGGGGCTGCGGGTACACCATCAGGCTGACGATGGCGCGGGCATCCACCATGTCGGGACCGCGTGCGACCGCGTAGGCCGCGTCGTCGCGCGGGGCGGCGGCGAGGTTGAAGCGGCCGTAGTAGCCACCCACGCCCATCTCCACGAACTGCTGGCCGAACTGGAACGGATAGGTGACGCGCGCGACGGCGTGCGGGGTGTTGTTGCGCTCCGGCCGGTTGGCCGTCTGGCCGTTGTAGACGCCCAGGCCCACCACGCCGTAGTCGCCCGAGCCCTTCAACCCGCTGTCGACCAGGTACTTGAAGCGCGCGCGGATCTCCGCGGGCGCCCAGTAGAAGAACACGCCAATGTCACGCTCGTCCTTCAGCGCGCTGTTGATGGCGTCGTTGCGATCCAACGCGAGCCGGTTCTGGCTGGACTGGAGGTTCTCGAAGCCGAAGGGCACCTTCGACTGGCCCACGCGGAAGCGGAACTCCTTCTTCGAATCCACGGAGATGTCCGCGTACCAGTCCCGGATGATGGCGACGTGGTACTGGTCGCCGATGACGGAGGCGAAGTCCGGCTGCAGGTAGATGGCCACGTGCTCGTGGACGTCGCCGTAGAAGACGAGCCGCGCGCGGCGCAGACCGAAGCCGTTGTCCTTGCCCAGGAAGCGGTCACCCTGGTCGTTGATGAGCGCGTCGTTCACCCGGAAGCTGGGCAGGCGGTTGTAGCGGACCTGCGTGTAGCCCCGCAGGTGGATGCGCTCGTACCAGGGCTTGTCCTTCTTCACCTCCGGGGGCGGCGCCGCCGGGGCCGCGGCGGGAGGCACGGAGGGCGCGGCGGGTTCGACGGAGACAGGGGGGGCCGGGGCCGGCTCGGACGCGGGCGCCGGCTCGGCCACGGGCGCCGGAGGCGGCGGCGCCTCCGACTGCGCGAGGACGGCGGGGGCCAGCAGGAGCGACGTGCCGGACAGCAGGGCCTGGAGGACGGTGCGGGAGCGAGAGGTGACGGTCATGAAGGCGTCGGGCCAGTCGGGGGGAGCGGAGGCGCTCTTTGTCCCGAAGTTGCGCTTCCGTTACCGGACGGGTTCAAGCCCGACAACACACCCACCCGGGTTGTTGCCACACCGTTACAGGCGGCCCCTGCGTGTCACACGACAGCCCGACTCGTGTCACTCAACCGTGACAATCGGGCGGGGGGACGCAACCGGGGGCGACCCTCCGCGACAATCCCCGAGTCGGCGTTCGTCCGACGCCCGGCGGCCGTCCGCCGGATCCACTCCAGGTGTGTCCGTCACCTGGGAGAAGCCCATGACTTCGATTGGCAAGCCCGGTTCGCGTCCCACGTCCCCCGTGAAGTCGGAGCCGGTGAAGACGCCCGCCGCCGCGCCGCGTCCCAACGCGGTGAAGGCCGCCGTCTCCCAGCGGATGGCGGACGGCTTCGACGCCGGGCCCCGCACGCCGGCGGTCCGGCCCCAGGCGGCGAAGGAAAAGGAAGTCGGCGCGGGGCGCGCCGCGGGCGAGGCGGCTGGCGCGAAGAAGGATGGCGGCATCTTCAGCGACCTGGGGTCGGCCATCAGCAAGGCCGCGAAGAACGTGGCCAAGGCGGTCGTGGCCGCCACGACGCCGCAGGTGAGCACCAACGCCGCCGGCAACACGGTGGTGGACCTGGGCGTGGGCAACAACACCGCCACGGTGTCGCAGAACAAGGACGGCGGGCTGACCATCAAGTCCGGCGCGGACACGGTGACGCTCACGGCCGAACAGGCGAAGGGCGCCATCATCAACGGCGGCGCCGGCAACGACTCCATCACGGTGGACGCGAGCGTCACGCAGGCGCTCACGCTGGACGGCGGCGCGGGCGACGACAAGCTGGTGGGCGGCAAGGGCGACGACACGCTCACGGGCGGCGTGGGCAATGACACCGTCATCGGTGGCGAGGGCAACGACACGCTGAGCGGCCTGGACGGCGACGACTACCTGGAGGGCGGCGCGGGCGATGACCGCATCGAGGGCGGCGCGGGCCGGGACGTGCTCTACGGCCTGGATGGCAACGACGACCTGTCCGGCGGCGGGGAGCGCGACTACATCGACGCGGGCGCGGGCGACGACAAGGCCGACGGCGGCGAGGGCGACGACCAGGTCATCGGCGGGCGCGGCAACGACACGCTGAGCGGCGGCGCGGGCAACGACGCGGTGGCGGGCGGCGCGGGCGCGGACACCGTCGAGGGCGGCGAGGGCACCGACAAGCTGTACGTGGAGGCGAACGAGACGACCGCCGCTGACGCCGCGGGTGAGCGCGAAATCGTCGACATGACGGACGCGGATCAGCGCGGTCGGTCCGTGACGGTGACGGGCAGCGCGGAGTTCCAGGCGCGCACCCAGTCGGACCTGGACGCGATGCGTTCGCTGCCGTCGGGCCAGGAGCTGCTGCGCACGCTGGACGACAGCGGCCACACCACCACCATCCAGGAGACGTCCGGGGGCAACTCCGCGGCCGCGCAGAACAAGGCCGACGCCTGGTTCAACGCGGACGGCACGGCGGGCAAGGGCACCAACGGCACGGTGAACTACAACACCACGCGCATCTCGCTGGGCAACGAGGACTGGATGAACCGTCCTCCCGTGGTGGCCCTGTTCCACGAGCTGGTGCACGCGTCCGACTACGCCAATGGCACGCTGGCCAACGGCGAGAAGAACGGCACCAACAACCGCGAGACGTCCGCGGTGGGTCTGCCCATCGACCTGGATCAGGACCCGTCCACGCCGGACGTGGTGCAGGGTGGCCGCCCGGGCGAGAACGTCCTGCGCGACGACCTGAACCTGCCCACCCGGCCGCGCTACTAACCGGCCCTCCGCGAGGGCCCGCCCCCTGCCCCGAGGCCGCGGGGCAGGAGGCCGGCCCGCGGGACCTCAGGCGGCGACGCCCGTCGTCGGCTGGAGCAGCACCACGGGGAACAGGCCCACCTGCTGCCAGGCCGTGCATTCGTCGAGCAGGAATTGCCACCCCGCCTTGTTCTCCTCCAGGACGGGCGCGAGCGGCGGCAGGGAGGTGCCCTGCTGGAGCGCCTGGGAGAGGGACGCGTAGCCCTGGATCAACGCCGCCCAGGAGAGCCCCATGTCATTCGCCGCCTGCTGCATGCGGGTGGTGCTCTGGGCCATCAGCGCCGCTTCCTGCGACGCCGTCTGCGCCACCGCGGCCTCCGCGAGCAGCGGATTCAGCTCCGAGTAGAGCGTGGTCAGCGTCTGGAGTTGCCGCTCCACGTCGTGCTGCGCCGCGAGGATGTCACTGCTGGTGTTCGCCGTGTTGACGATGAGGCCCACGAAGGCCTTCGCCGCCGCCACGGGTGAGTCCTCGCAGTTGTACATCTTGATGGCCAGTTGGACCAACGCCTTGTCCGTGCCGGACAGCCCCTTCGCGATGGTCTGACAATCCTGGTCGATGGCCGCCAGCGTGTCGTTGATCTGCGCCTCCAGGCTCGTGATCTCCGCATCCCCCGCCGCCGCGACGGCATCCGCCGCCAGCGCATCCGACACCTCGGTCGTCACGGTGGAGAGCCGGTGCGCCTCCGCCACGAACACGGCGACGGTGTCCGTCTGCCGCGCGAGGAACTGCGCGAGCAGGTCCAACCCCTGGGAGAGCTCGAGGGCCGCCTGGCTTCCAGCGGAGCCCCCCTGGTCCACGAGCTGGGCCAGATGCTGCAGCCGGGGATACATGGCCATGAGCTGGTTGATGAACCCGAGGCTCGCCGCGTCGAGCTTCAGCGCCTGGGGCATCACCGTCCCCAGGCAGGCCCGGGCCACGTCATGCGCACGGCCCAGGTCCGTGGCGAGGCTCGGCACCGACGCCATGCTCACCACCGGCTGCTGCGCCAGGGCCTGCGCGTACATCTGGAGCGTCGTTCCCGCCGCGCCCAGTCCAGCGAGCGCGGTGGTCAGGCGCACGGGGGAGAACACCTCCGGGGACGGCTCACGCATCGTAGTTCTCCTGCTGCACGGGCAGCGTGCCGTTCTGCTGGATGGAGATCGCCAGGGCGAGCGTGGTTTCCCAGTCCGCGTTGGCGGCCACCAACTGCGAGGCGATCCACGAGGAGGCGTCCTCGGCGACTTCAAGCTGGTCGATGGTCGCCTGGAGATCCGCCGCCAGCGAGGTCCACTGGTTCGCCAGGCCCTGCACCGCGGTCGCGGCCTGGTTACACGCGGAGCTCAGGCTCTGGATGTTGAGCATGGCCGTGTTCATGGTCGACAGGAGCGTCTGGTCCTTGGACAGCTCGGTGGTCGCCTTGACCATGTCGTCCTTGGCGTTGTTCCAGTCCACCAGGGCCAGGGAGCCCACGACGGCGCCACCCGCGGCCAGCGCGAAGCCGCCCACCACGATGGCGGTGGACGTTCCCCCGGAGGGAATCTCCGCGAAGATGCCCACGAGGACCGCGATGCTGCCCACGCCCAGGGCAACGGCCGAGCCCGCGATCACCCAGCACGCCGTGTCCATGGCCTTCTGGTCGGCGGCGATGCGCTGATTGAGCTCCGTGATCTCCGTGCTGTCCGCACCGTACGCGAGGTTCACGTTGGTGTAGTCCTGGTTGAAGGCCGCCACGTCCGCGTCCAGGGAATCGGTGGCGAAGGCCAACAGCGCGGAGGACGTGGCGGTGGCCTGGTCCTTGCCCACGCCGCACTGCTTGATGAGCAGGTTGATGCCGTCGATGAACTGCTGCTGGTTGTCACCCGTGTCGAGGTGATTGGCGAGGTAGAGCAGCTGGTGGTACATCGCGGTCCACTGGTTGCCGTACCCGATGATGGTGCCCAGGAGCGACACCATCTGCGGGTTGAGCGTCTGCAGGTAGTAGCGCGCGTGGGCCTGCGCGTTGGCCTGGTCCACCGGAAGCTGCTCCACGACGGTGGAGCCCGACAGGCTGTCCACCTCCGACGGCAGGTTCATGATGGGCGTCTGGAGCACGACGTTCGTATACATCTGCATGACGGACGCGGCGGTCTGCGTGTCCGTCACGCTGGTGGACAGCCCGCTGCCGCCAATGTCCGGCGGGTCCGTGTTCGTGTCGCTGTCCTGCGCTGCGTTCGTGGCGGTCGCTGTGGTGGTCATGGTGTCCCTTTCATCAAATACCCAGCAGGAGGGAAGCCTGAAGGGCGAGGTTGTCCCAATCCGCCTTCACGGCCGCGAGCAACGAGGGCGTGAAGAAGCCATACGTGGTGATGTCTTCGCTCTGCAGCAGCACGGTGAAGTTCGAATCCAGGACGTTCCAGCCGTTGTCGAGTGTGCCGATGCTGCCCGCCAGCGCCGTGAGGAACGTCTGGTATTGGGAGACCTGGGCGCTGGTGCCGCCCGCCTCGCGCGCGTCCTCGGAGGCGGCGTTGGCTTCGGCATTGAGCTGGGATTCCTGGTCGCGCAGCTCGCGGTCCTTGCCCGTGAGCATGTCGATGGTCTGCTCCAGCGCCGCGACGTAGTAGTGGCCCTGGAGGTATGCGAGCGCGATCTGCTCCTCGTCCTGCTGGATCTGCTGCTCCACCTGATCCGCGGCCTGGCTCGCGGCCTGGGCGGCCTGCGTGTCCTGGGCCTGGAGTTGAATCAGGACGCTCTGGTCCGCGTTGAGCAGGGCGATGTCCCCGTCGATCAACGTCTCATACGTCACCAACTGAGTGTGGACACTGGCGGTCGCCGTCGCGGTGGCCTGGGTGTCCGCCTGGAGCTGGGTGAGGACCTGCTGGAAGGGCGCGATGGCGGTGGAGTCACCGGTGGCCAGCCGCACGGAGAGGGGCTGAAGCTGCGCATAGGCCGTGTCGAACGTCTGTCCGAACCGGGCCACGCCCGCGAGCGTCGACAACACCTGGGGGCGGTAGGTGGTGGTCCACAGCGTCGCGTCCGCGCGCGCCTTCTCCACGTCGGCGGAGAGGCTGGGGACCTGCGTGCTGGAGGGCACGCTCAGCGCGAGCAGCGCGGCCACCGCCGCGTCGACCTGCGGCACGGCGGCGTTGGTGTCGAGCACCCCCTGCGTGAGGGCGTCCGGCGGAGCGATGGAGGGCGCGCTGGAGGTGGACGGAGCGGAGGTGGCGGCGGCCTGGGTGGACATGGCCAGGCTTCATTGCAACCCCGGGACCAGCCCTCCGTGGAGGACCGCCCCCGGAGGAACCGGCTTCACGACGAGGCCGGACGGGGCGGCTGCGTTCGCGGGGAACGCAGCCGCGTCATCACGGAACTCCGGCGGACTACGGCATCACGGTGGGCGTGGGCAGCATGAAGCTGTTGTTGTCCTCACGCAGCTCCCACCGCGAGCCCGGCGCGTCGACGATGGCCCCCAGATAGAAGGCGGATCCGGGGCTGGACGGACGGGACGCGTAGGCCGGGATGGACAGCGTCGTGCACTGGTTCACCCCGAGTGAGGACACGGGCTGGTTGCCCACGGGAAGCTGGAGCTGCGTGTACGGCGCGCTTCCCTGGCCGGGCACGTAGGCCACCGGCTCGCTGGAGATGATCAGGTCCACCGGCACGGTGCTGTTCAGGGCCGCCGTCCCCTCGTTGCAGACCTTCACCTGCGCGGTGAAGGAGGAGCCCGCGGGGATGCTCGCGGGAGCGGTCAGCGCGCGCACCACGAGGTCGGGCCCGGAGCCCACGCCCACGCGGGGGCCCACCAGGGTGTTGTTGTCCTCGCGCAGCTCCGTGAGCTGCTGGGGGAAGTCCACGCGCGCGCCCAGGAACCGGGGCGCCTCCGGATCCGCGCCAGGGCCCGGGTTCGCGTACCCAGCCACGTTCACGGCGGAGCACTGGCCCGAGCCGAGCGACGGCGTGTTCGCCGTCCCCACCAGGGAGTCCGTGGACGTGCCGGGGACAGGTGCGCTCACGGACAACGTGGCATCCGACGTCAGCACCGCCATCACCGGCGTGGGGGGCGCCAGGTCCATGCCCATGTTGCAGACCGTCACGACCAGCGTGAGCGGGGCGCCGGGCATGACGCTCCGGGGGCCCGTCACCTCCCGCACCGCGAGGTCCGGGCCGTTGCCCACGCTCATCGGGGCGGAGCGCACGTTATTGTCCTCACGCAGTTCGGTGAGCTGGAGGGCTACGTCCGCGACGGCGCCCAGGTACAGCGGACGTCCCGGCACGGCTTCGGGCGGAAGCTGGGCCTGCGCCAGCGACGGCGCCGTCGAGCACTGGCCCTGGGCCAGCGGGATCACGTTCACGGAGCCCACCCGGACGAGCGTGGGCGGCGGCACGCCCTGGGGCAAGGTGAAGTCCGGTTCGGTGGAGAGGAAGAGGCCCAGCGTCGAAGAGGTCGCGGACGCGGTGCCTTCATTGCAGACCTGCACCGACGTCTGGAACGAGGTGCCGGGCCGCGCGCTGGGCGTCATCAGCACGCTTCGGACGACCAGGTCCGGGCCCATGCCCACGCCGATGCGCGAGACGGGCGAGGCGTTGTTGTCCTCCCGCAGCTCCAGAAGGCCGGCCTGCGGATCCACGAGGGCGCCCACGTACAGGGTGGGGTTCGGCATGGGGGCCTGGGGCGGCACCACCGCCCAGGCACTCACGGAGCGCTGGGCGCACTCACCCGGCGCCAGGCCCGGCGCCTGGAACATGCCCACGGGCGCGCGGCCCGGAGAGGGCGCTCCCGGCACCACCGCCAGCGTCGGCTCGGTGGACAGGTACAGCTCCACGGGGACGTTCGGGGAATGCTCCGTGCCCACGTTGCACACCCGCGCGGTGGCGGTGAAGGACTGTCCGGGGGTGACGTGGGCGGGGGCCGTCAGAGCGCTGATGATCAGGTCCGGCTTCTGGCCCACGCCCATGAGGAAGTCCGCGCGGACGTTGTTGTCCTCGCGCAGCTCCACCTGCCCGCGGGACAGGTCCACGATGGCGCCCAGGTACAGCGGCTGCTCGGAGGGAACGGGAACGGGCGGGGGATACGCGGAGCCGGACACGGCGCGGGTGACGCACTGGCCCGCCGCCAGGGGCGGGGCGCTCACGTTGCCCACCGGCACCTCGGTGGCGGGACGGGGCATCGTCCCCGGGGCCCCCAGCGACGGCACCGACGACAGGAACACGGCCACGTCGGACGACATCGACGGCGCCGTGCCGTCATTGCACACCGTCACGGACGCGGTGAAGGCGGCGCCCATGCGCACGCTCGCGGGGCCCGTCACGGAGCGGACCACGAGGTCCGGACCCAGGCCGAAGCCGACGAGCCCCCGGACGAAGGTGTTGTTGTCCTCGCGCAGCTCCAGGACGCTGTTCGACGCGTCCGCGAGGGCGCCCAGGTACAGCGGCACGTTCCCCGTGGAAGCCGGCGGCGGATGGGCGATGCCTGTCAGCGACACCATGCGACACGCGCCCGCGAGCAGGCCGCTGATGCCCTGCCCCGCGACCATGAACTGCGTGGCGGGCGGAACGGGGCCGGTGGGCAGGGACAGGCTGTTCACCGTGGACAGGTGCAGCTCCACCGACCCGTTGCTCGCGACCTCCGTGCCCACGTTGCACACGGTCGCGGTGGCGGTGAAGGACTGGCCCGGGCTCAGCGACGGCGGCCCGTCCAACCGGGTGACGACGAGGTCGGGCCGGATGCCCACGCCCATCAGGCCCCGGACGAAGCCGTTGTTGGACTCGTCCGTCTCCATCACCCGCTGTCCGGTGTCGATGATGGCGCCCAGGTAATAGACGCCGTTGCCCATGAAGCCGGTGGGCGGACTGGCCGGAACGGTCAGCGAGCGGCTGACGCACTGGCCCGCGCCCAGCGGCCCCACGTCCACCTCGCCCAGCGTCATCTGGGCCGTCGAGGGGGGCGAGCCGGGCAGGGGCACCTGCTGGGTCGGCGTGGTGGACAGGTACACCTGGAGCAGGTTGCTCCCTGACGGGTTCGCGGGGTCCGTGCCCGTGTTGCAGACCTTCGCGGTGACGAGGATGGGGTCACCGGGCCGCGCGTTCTCCGGAGCCTGAAGCTCCGTGATGCGCAGGTCCGGGCCATACGCGAGCGCGTGCGAGCGCGTCTGGAGCGACGGGGACTCCGGAGGGACCGGGCCCTCTCCACAGCCGGTGAGGCCCAGTGCTCCAGCAAGGACCCAATACGAAGACATCCATGACGACCTGCGCCGTGACATGCGTGCTCCTGAGGAATGAAGGGGGGGGATGGCTGCGTCCACCATGGGTGCCATGGCTCTGCCGGTCCGACAGACATCTTCCGGAGCCCCCGCGTTCCGTCAAGACACGAAAATCACAATATTTCACCTGTCTCATTTCTTGAGACGCCCTGTGTCTGACTTCACTCCACCCGGCACGTTGGCGCCGCGCCAATCCCTCACACCCATGGCGGGGATGGGTGGGGCCGCGCGTCAATCCAACGGGCCACGGCCGGGAGCCGTGGCCCTGAAAACCTCCACCGTCAGTCGTTGTTCGCGCCGGGCTTCACGCCTCCGTTGAAGGCGCCATACGGCTGGAACGACCAGAGCGCCGCGCCCCACCGCTCGTAGAGCTTGAGGGTGCCGGGCGCGAACATCGTGCTGTGGTAGCAACCCGCGATGCCATTGCCAAACTTGAGCGGAGGGCTGCCCGCGAGCAGACGCGGCGCGGCGCCCGGCTGCTGGAGCGTGGCCACCTGGGCGGAGTAGTCCGGATCGACGCCGTCGTACGAGTACGGGTACTGGAAGATGTTGCAGGAGACGCCGCCATTGGGCTCGCAGAGGTTCTTGTAGTCCGCGTAGGAGACCTCCTGCCCCAGGAAGCCCGCGTTGAGGGCCTCCGTGCCGAAGTGCGCCAGCGTCGCACCATCCGGGATGCGCATGACGTGCGCGTAGGGCGTGAGCACCCAATACGCCTTCCTCAAGAAGTTGGGCGTCACGAAGATGGGCGGAATGGAGCAGTCATCGCTGCGCTGGAAGTGCGTGAAGAAGCGCCACTCGCTGCCGGAGACGTAGAGCTCCGGCGTCCCCCACGGGTCGCTGCCCACCGCCACCCGGTAGCCGTTCGTATAGAACTGGTTGTCCCAGGGCTTGCGCGGCACCGGCGCCATATACCCATACACCTCGCCGCCCCAGCGGTTGAACACCCGCACGTGGGGTCCCCCACCGGGGCCGGGGATGGTGACGATCTCCGACACGTTGTCGCGCGTGACGTCGCCCGCGCCCAGCCGCACGCCGCCCGTGAAGCCGGGGTCATACGCCCAGAACTCATGCATGAGCGTGGGCGCCCCCACCGCCTTCCACACGCGGACGAGCGGGCCCATGCCCCGGCCGGGCGCGGTGATGATCTCGTCGTAGCCATCCCCGTCCACGTCGCCGGTGGCAACGAAGACGCCCCCGCGGAAGTTCGAGTCGTAGGCGAAGAACTCGCGGAGCACGGCCCCGGTGTTCACGTCGAACACCCGCACCAGCGGACCGCCGCCCTCGCCGGTGCCCGTGACGGCGTCCGGGCGCCAGTTCGTCGTGACGCGGCCCGTCGCCATCTCCACGCCCACGCCCATCGTGGACTCGTAGGCGTAGAAGGAAACCCAGTTCGTATTGCTGTTCGGATCGAAGGTCTTCACCGCCGGTCCGCCCCCAGGCCCGGCGCCCGTCGCGTACAGCGGAGTGTTGGGTTTGGCGAGCGCCGCCGTGGTGAGGACGAGCGCCGCGAACAGTATCAAGCGATGCATGGAACCTCCTGTTGACAAAACGGGTAAAAATGGATTTCCATTTTTAACATGAACATGAGAAACCCAGTACTCGGTGTGTTGGCCCTGGTCTCCGTGGCATGTGGCGGTGAGACGTCCGGGGGCAGCGAAACGGTCCCGGACGCGGTGGGCTCCACCGGGCAGGCGGCCTTCTCCGGGGTGAACGGGACGGTGTGCGAGGAGAGTGCGTACAACTGCAAGCTGCGCCCCTCCGGCGGCAACCGCGTCCTCACCAACGACCCGGACGACGACGACTCCTGGGAGCTCTACACGGGCGGGCCCATCCGCGACGGCAACGGCACGGTGGTGGGCATCTCCAACCGGACGCGCTCCACGTTCAACCACGGCCAGACGCGCACCTTCGCGGGGGAGCTGCATGCCTTCGCGGTGTCGACGTCGAATTCCAGCGCGGGCTGGATGCCCATGTCGGCCATCAAGGGCCGCACGTCCTTTGAAGCCAAGGTCGGGCACGTCTCCGCGCTGGGCTCGGGCCTGGCGAAGATGGCGTGCTACGCCGTGCGCAACTCGCACGACACGACGCTGGAGCTCAAGAAGGTGGTCTACGACTCCGACGCGGTCCACGAGCGCGCGGGGGACTATCTGCCGCTCGTGCGGGCCAATGGCCTGCGTTCGGCGAACCTCACCTTCAACGTGCCGGGCTTCGGTCTGGGCGGCGTGGCGGTGGACCACTTCCCCGCGGGCACGAAGTTCCAGCGCCTGGATGTGCCCACCAACTCTGGCGCCCCGTCCATCGACATCCCGCTCTGGGTCCAGGACAGCGCGGGCCGCTACCGCCAGCAGTCGGGCACGATGAAGTTCATCTACGGCTACGTCATCGCCGCGACCGGAACCCCGCGCAACGGCTGGATGGCGTACGACGCGCTCCAGGTCAGCTCCGGCTGCCCCTGAGCCGGGTTCAGGGTTCCGGATTCACGACCAGCCGTGCCAGCGCGTCTCGCAGTCGCGCTGGCATGGCCACGGCCTTGCGCGTCGCGCGGTCCACGAAGACATGCACGAAGTACCCGTGGGCCGCGGCCTGCGTGGCGTCTTCCTTGAAGAGGGCGATGCCGTAGGTGACGGAGCGGTTGCCCAGTTTCTCCACGCGCAGCCCCGCGCGCAGCCGGTCGGGGTACGCGAGCGGGGCGCGGTAGGTGCACTTCGATTCCACCACCAGCCCGATGATTGCGCCCGCGTGGATGTCCAGGCCGCCTTCGTGGATGAGGTAGTGGTTCGCGACGGTGTCGAAGTAGCTGTAGTACGTGACGTTGTTGATGTGGCCGTACAGGTCGTTGTCCATCCACCGGGTGGTGATGGGCAGGAAGTAGCGGTAGCGGTCGGCGGTCTCGGAGTCGGACACGGGGTGGCCTCGGGCGTCGGTTACCAGTAGCGCAGCGCCTGGTGGAAGAGTTCGGAGAGGACGGGCCGGGTCATCTCCCGGGGCGCGTTCTGGAGCAGTCGCTGCTGCGGGAAGGCGCCCTCCGTGAGCGCTTCCACGTCCGCGCCGGTGTAGCCCACCCCGGTCAGTCCATTGGGCATACCCACCGCGCGCATGACGTGGACCAGCCGGCCCGCGAGCACCTCGCCCGCGTCCGCCGTCGTGGCGTCGCGCACGTCCGCGCCCAGGTGGCCCGCGGCCTCCAGGTGGCGCTCGGGGCTCGCGGAGGCCGTGTAGCGGAACACCGCCGGGGCGTTGACGATGACGGCCATGCCGTGGGGCACCAGGGGCTCGTCGTCCGGATAGCCCGACGGACGGAAGTCGCGCACCCGCCCCGCCACCGCGTAGGCCATGCCGTGCGGCGCATGCACGCCCGCGTTGCCGAACGCGATGCCCGCGAGCGTGGCGGCCCACATCAACTGCTCACGCGCCTCATCGTCGTTCGCGTCCTTCACGCCGCGCTCCAGGTACAGGCCCATCAGGCGCAAGGCTTCGCGGCAGCCCAGGTCGCTCCAGGGGTTGGCGCCCTGGCTCATGGGCCGCAGGCTCGGACGCGCGGGAGCGGGACGGCGCACGTAGGGACGCGCCGTATAGGACTCCAGCGCATGCGACAGCACGTCCAGGCCGCTGGCCGCGACCACCTCGCCGGGCAGGGTCGCGGTGCAGTCCGGATCGATGAGGGCTTCGGTGGGGCGCAGCGCCGGTGAGGCAATGCCTGTCTTCGCCTCCATGGACAGCAGGTCGAAGATGGTGATGCCCGTCACCTCGCTGCCCGTTCCCGACGTGGTGGGACACGCGATGTGCGGTTTGAGTGGACCGGGCACCGGCCTGCCCTCCCCCACCGGCGCGTTGACGTAGGCGAGCAGGTCCGCCGGATGCGTGGCGTAGAGGTTCGCGGCCTTGCACGTGTCGATGACCGAGCCGCCGCCCAGGGAGACATAGCCATCCGGCTTTACCTCCGAGGCGAACCGCGCCGCGTCCAGGAAGGACTGGTCGGTGGGCTCAATGTGGACGTCCGTGTACACGGCCACGTCCAGCCCGGCGGCGCGCAGGGACCGGAGCACCTTGTCGAAGTGCGCGAGCCGCGCCACGCGCGCATCGGAGAACAACACCACGCGCTTCATCCCGAGCGCCCGCGCCCGGTCCCCCACTTCGGACAGACAGCCCCGCCCGAAGGTGATGCGGGACGTGTCCACGGTGAAGGCGCTGTCGCAGCCTTCGATGACAGGGGGGTAGTGACAGCAGCCCATGCGCGTTCCTCCGGACCGGTACCTCCCCAATCTACAGGGAGGGACCGGCGCCGGAGGAGCACGCATGCGCCAGGTGTCAGGGTCTGTGCAGGACCGCCGAGTCCCCCGCGAGCCACAGCTCCGAGGCGGAAGGGGCCCACACGCTTTGGAAGTCACGGCGGACGCCGGTGCTTTCGGAGGTCCAGCGCGTGCCGTCGAAGCGCAGCAGCGTGCCATTGTCCCCGGTCGCCCAGACCGTATTGGCGGCAAGCCCCCACATCCCATTCAGGGTGGCCGTGGTGCCGCTGGACACGGCATTCCAGCCCGTGCCGTTGAAGCGCAGCAGCTTGCCCGCCGCCCCCGCCGCCCAGATGTCCGTCGGTCCACTGCCCCACACCGCCTTCAGGGCTTCCGTGGTGCCGGAGTCCATGACGCTCCAGGCGCTGCCATTCCACTGCACGAGGGTGCCGGACTCGCCCACGGCCACGGCCAGCGAGGGGCCCTGAACCCAGACGGCATTGAGCCGCACCGTGGCGCCGGTGGGATGCCGCGTCCAGCCCGTCCCATCGCGGTGCATCGCTTCGCCGCCCTCCCCCACCGCCCAGATGTCCGTCGCCGACGAGCCATGGACTGCCATCAGTCCCCGGTCCTCCGTCTTCGCCTCCTCGACGAACTGAGCCCCATCCCAGCGGAGGATGCGGTCGAAGAACGAGGTCACCACCCAGACCTCCGACGGCGAGGCTGCGTACACGCCCGAGATGTTGTCACTGGTGAAGGTGGCCAGACGGGGCTCAAGCCAGCCGCCGCCATTCCAGTGCAACACCCGGCCCGAATCCGCCACCATCCACACATCCGACGGGCCCGTGCCATGAATGGCCCGGATCGTCGTCAGCGAGCCGAGGGGCGCCGTCCGGCTCCAGGCCGTCCCGCTCCACCGCTCCGTGACGCCATCCGCCCCGAAGAGCCACGCCTGGTCGGGAGCGCTGCCGGCGAGGACGCCGTTGGGCCCGGAGCCCACCTTCGACCAGACCGTGCCATCCCAGCGGTGACGGTCGCTCTCCCCCACCGTCAGCAACAGCGAGGGGCTGGCGGCGAACACATGAAACAATTGATCCGACGTGCGCACGTGCTGCGTCGCCGCCGTGGGCGTGACGCGGTAGATGGCGCCATAGTCATCACAAATCACACAGGGGTCGTCGGAGGTGACGGTCCAGACATCGTCGGGGCCGGTGCCCGTCACGTCGTAGAACGGGAGCGACGTGCCCGCATCGATGCTGGAGACGTTGCTACCATCGTAGCGGCGCACCGTGCCACCCGCCCCCACCATCCAGACATCCGCGGGCCCGCTGCCCCAGATGTCATTGAGGGACTGGGTCGTGCCCACGCTCACACCCTGGAAGCCACTGCCCTGGTCGCGCCGCACGGTGCCGTTGTCGCCCACCACCCAGACATCGCTCGGACCGGAGGCCCACACGGACGCCAGGTCCCGCGTCGTTCCGGCCCCCACCGTGGAGAAGGCGCCCCCCGTGGAGCGCAGGACCGTGCCTCCCGCGCCCACCGCCCACACGTCCGTCGCGGAGACCGCGTGCACGCCGCGCAGCTGCGTCCTCGTCCCGCTGGCCACGGGCGTCCACCGCGTCCCATCCCAGTGCTGGATGTACCCCTCTTCGCCCACGACCCAGCCGTCATCGGCCGCCCGGAAGTGCGCGCCCGCCATGTTGAAGCCATGCGGCAGGGGGTATTCCCAGCAGAAGCCATCCAGGCACTGGCGGTTGGCGGCGGGAATGCCACAGGTGTGCTCCACCCCGCGCCCACCGCAGACCTCCGGCGCCGCGCAGGTTCCGCAGTCCAGCGGCTGATCACAGGCGTCCGTCGCGGCACCACATTCGAACCCCTGGGATTCGCACGTCCGGAGGTGGCAACCGGCATCCGCCGAGGTGCCCGCATCCGAGGCTCCGGCGTCCGGAGGGTCGTCGGGTTCGTCGTCCCCACATGCGGTGGCGCCCAGCGAGCCCACGACGAGGAGCATCACGGGGAGCATCCGCCGCCCCCATCCCCGAAGGGTGGAAGGCACCGCACCCGCGACGCTGGCTTTGTCACGCAACATGCATCCCCCTGGCCGAAGCCGAGGCCCCCCGTGGACCGGGTTGCCTATCGGACAGAAGTGGCACCAGCCCGTCCCGGTGGATCGCGGGATCGACGCCCGGGCGGCCCGGGACGCTCGTTGCAGCGCGTCAACACACGGCGGCACGAAGATCGCGTCCGGCCCGCGTACATGAGGATGAACGAAGCTTCCGCCCGGATTTCCAGGAGCGGCGCTCCTCTGCGCCCAGGTCCTACACCATGGCACGTCCCAAGAGTCCCCTCGTCTGGATCCTCATCGTGGTCGGAGGCGCCAGCGCGCTGTGTTGTTCCGGCACGCTGGGGCTCATGGTCCTGGGCCTCATCTCCGCCGGCTCCGACAGCGACGGCCCGGGGGCCCTCTCCGGATTCGCCAGCCCGGCGGACCGGGCGCGGGCGGGCAAGCCGGGTGAGCCCGGCGGCTTCGCGTTCGACGCGCCCCAGGGCTGGAAGTCCCTGGAGGACGGCCGGTTCATCCTCGAATGGGTCGACCGTGGCGACACGCTCAGCGCGGAGGCCCTCCGGCTGCCGAGCGTGCCCGGCCTTGATGACGGCGAGGGCAAGCTGCTGCGGCTGTGGCGGGAGCGCGTGGGCGCGGACTGGGCCAACGTCAACAACAACCCTCCGGCCATGCGGCGCTTCATGACCAACGGCGCGCGCGCCTTCTTCACCGCGGCGGAGGTGCGCCACAAGACCCACGGCCGGTCCTTCCGCGTGACGCTGATGCTGGTCGAAGCGGACAACCGCTTCGAGCCGCTGGTGTTCATCCAGGGCTTCAGCACCCCTGGAGGAATTGGCGAGGCCATGTCCGCCTCGTTCTCCTGGAACACCTCCCACCAGAAGGTGGAGGACGCCCTGAAGGGCGTGCGCGGAAGTCCCGTCGGACTGCCGCTGGCGGATGACGGCGAGTTGGTGGGGGACTTCACCTACAGCTCCAGCAGCGCGGCCCAGTGGGTCAATGCGTATGGCGGAACCACGATGACGGCGGTCTCCTACGCCAGCCAATACATCCTCGGAGCGGACCACACCTTCCAATACAAGTACTCCGGGGCCTCGGGTCAGGTGGGCGCGATGAAGTTCGGCTCGGACAACGACCGGGGGACCTGGAGCGTGAAACATGACGTCCTCACGCTCACTGGCGAGCAACGGACGCGCCGCTTCCTCATCGTCGGGGCCGGGCGCACGCCCGAAGGAAAGCGAGCCATCATCCTCATGCCCGAACACCCCACCTGGTCTCTCTACCCGGGGGCCCTCTCCCAGCACGCCGAGCTGTACGTCGCGACGCAATAGGGGCACGTCCCTCGGCTCAAGGTCCTCCGCTGTCTCCGGCCTTCTTGGGACTTTGCGCCGCCCCGGCGTGAGCAGGCGGCCCCCTGGCACCGCTCGTATCCGCGACCGGTGCCGACGGTCTTCCCCCACGCCGACGCCGGCGCCGCTTCGCCGGAGTGCCTGTGGCGGGTCCTCCCAGCTCGCGCAGGACCCGCCGGTGGACCCCACCCTCCAGCCGCAGCTCCTGCATGAGCGGTTGCACCTGCCGGGCCGACTGCGGCTGGCGCAGCGCTTCGCTCAGCCGCTCGACGATGTCGATCCGCAGCGCCACGCCTCCGAGCACCTCATAGCCAAAGGCTCGCGCCGACAGGCCCCCCAGCGCCGCGACCTCCAGCACCGGCTCTCGCGGAACGCCCGGGGGCGCTGTCCGCTGGTGGAGCAGCGCCGTCAGCATGCAGCGCCGCTCCAGCGCATGCGGGGTGAGGGCATTGGCGACGAAGAAGAAGCGCTGTCCCTCGCGGACGCCCAGCGTCCGGAAGCGCTCCCGGGTCTCTTCGTCCAACAGCCGCCACTGCTCGTGTGCCTCTGTCTGGGAAATCACCCCCAGCCCTTCAGCCAGACGGTAGGCGAGTCCCCGCGCCGCCCCGGAGCGCCCCTCACTGGAGAAGGACTCGGAGGGAAAGCCTCCCATGGCCTCGGTGACCAGGTCCCTGGCCAGCGCCACCAGCCGACGCTCCAACTGCCGCCGAGCCCCGCCCGTCCACACCTCCGACTCCGCGAGCGCGACCTGCGGTGAGCGCCGGTCCTTCCCGCGCACCAGTCGGGCCAGCGGCTCCCCTTCGAAGGAGATGGTCCCCGACGCGTCCACCTGGAAGGAGTCATGGGTCGCGTCCACCACACGCTGGACGAACTGTTCCTCCGTCATCGCGGTACCGTCCGTGCCCGTCACCTCTCCCAGCAGGAGCCCCAGCTTGGCGAAGGGGCTGTCCGAACCGGCCGCGGGCTGCGCCGTGTTCCGCACGAAGCGGCGGGGGCTCCGGCGCGCGGCGCGTTGCACGAAGCGCTCCACCAGCCGCTCATGCAGGGCATCCCCCAGCGCGTCCTCGATGCGACGGGTGCGCTCCTGCCAGGCTTCCGCGTCATCCAGCCAGCCCGGACGGTGGCTGATGTACGTCCAGATGCGGATGGCCGCCAGCCGGTCCATCAACGTGTGGATGTCTCCGGAGACATCATCAAGCGGTGACACCTGTCGCGAAAGCCAGCCCGGCTCCAGCTTCCCATCCCCCGCGGAGAGCTGGAGGAAGGTGTCGCGCAAAAGCGAGACATGCAGCCCGAAGAGGCCCTTGCGGAAGTCCGGCACCTGGCAGACCTGCCACAGCAGCTCCACCATGGAGCGGTGGGTGGCGACCTCCCGGATGGCGGGGACGCTGGAGAGGTGCCGGAGCGCATCGAAGTCGTCCGCGCGCTCCACCCGGACAAAGGCATTGTGTCGCGGAGCCTGTGACAGCGACTCCAGCAGCGACTCCGGGCTGGAGAAGTCCAGGGAGGCATTGCGCCAGATGAGACTGCGCACCGCCGGGAAGCGGTGGGTTTCAATGGCGGAGACCACGCGCGGCGACAGCTCCGGCAACGTGTTGAGGGTCGCGAAGCTGCCGTCGTTCAGGTGGCGGCCGGCGCGGCCGGCGATCTGCGCCAGCTCATCCGGGAAGAGCTCGCGAGGTTCGGAGCCGTCGAACTTGGAGAGCGCGGCGAAGGCCACGTGGTTCAGGTCCAGGTTCAATCCCATCCCAATGGCATCCGTGGCCACCAGGTACTGCACCTCCCCGGCCTGATACATCGCCACCTGGGCGTTGCGCGTCCTGGGGGAGAGCGCGCCCAGCACCACCGCAACCCCGCCCCGCAGGCGGCGCAGCGCTTCCGCGAGCTCGTACACGCGGTCCGCGGAGAACGCGACCACCGCCGAGCGCGGCGGCAGGCTCTTCAGGGAGCGATGCCCGGAGTAGCGGAGCTGGGACAGGCGCGTGGCGCGCTTGAGCGAGGCGTGCGGGATGAGCGACTGGACCATCGGGCGCATCGTCTCCGCGCCCAGGAACCAGGTCTCTTTCAGCCCCCGCGCATGGAGCAGGCGGTCCGTGAAGACGTGCCCGCGCTCGCGGTGGGCGGCGAGCTGGATTTCATCCACGGCGACGAAGTCGACCTGCCGGTCGGTCGGCATCGCTTCGACGGTGCAGATCCAATAGTCGGGGCGCGGAGGGATGCGCTTCTCCTCGCCCGTCATCAAGGCGACCCGCCCTTCGCCCACCCGAGCGGTCACCCGGTCGTAGACCTCCCGGGCAAGCAGGCGCAGCGGCAACCCCATGATGCCCGTGTCGTGTTCGAGCATGCGCTCGATGGCGCGGTGGGTCTTCCCGGTGTTGGTGGGCCCCAGCTCCGCCACGACGACGGACGAGCGGTGGGATGGGCTGGAGGTCATGGGCGAAGACTAACCCCGACCCTGCCCCTCCGCCCTGCGACCACCGCGTCCCCCGGCGGGCCGTGCTCAGGCCGCGACGCTGCCGCGGGCCCCGTCCCAGTCCTCCACCTCGTAGAGGAACTTCGTCCCACCCCGGAGCTTCCGGTTGGCGGACGTGCTCTGGACGAAGACGACGTACTTCTCCAGGCTCGCGGGGCGGATGCGGACCGTCTCGCCCGGCGGCAGGCCGAGCATCTCCCGGGCGCGCTCACCGCTGTAGAGGTCGCCCGTCTTGCGGTCCATCAGCACCACTTCCTTGCGGCCCTGGATGGTCTCCGTCTTGGTGAACTCGTAGAAGCCGCGCCCCGTCTTGAAGCCCAGGCCGTTCTCCGTCACGAACTCCTTGATGGCGCTGTCCCCGTCCACTTCGAGCACCTGGAAGCGCCCCGGCGGCACCGCGCGCAGGTCCGTCTCACCGAAGAGCGTGGACGTGGCGCGCTTGAGCATCGTGTTGAACATGGTGTTCAGGCCACGGCTCATGCGGCCTTCGCGAGACACCTCCGCTTCGTACGCCTGGAGCTGCGCGTCCGACGACTGCTTGTAGCAGACGGCCAGCACCATGTCGGTGACGTGCGCGAACTGATCCAGGCTCAGGTGGAACCCGCCCGACTTCTGCGCCAGCTCCTTGTAGAACGGCGTCGCGTGGCGGCGGTTCAATGCCTGCACGCCATAGACAGGCACGCCCATCTTCCCCAGCGCGTCCAATTCCTTGCGCCAGTCCAGCTTCCCCGGATTCTGGTTGGGAGGGTGCGGGACGTCATCCCCGATGAGGACGAACACCTTCGTGTAGCCCTCCGTCCAGGACAGGCTTCGCGCCTCGTGCAGCACCAGTTCGTAACACTCGGGCGCATCCCCGCCGCCCGTCTGCTCTACCTTCTCCACGAAGCGGGTGATGGCCTTCGCGTCGTCCGTGAGGTCCAGCGCCTTCGTCACGTAGGAGGAGCGCGCGTCACAGTAGTCTCCGTGCGCGATGATGCCGATGCGGATGCCCGGAATCTCCTTCGTGAGCCGAGCCACCGCGCCGCCCAGCTTCTTGCGGACCTGCGCGAGGCACGGATACATGCTGCCGGTGGTGTCAAAGCTGAAGACGACCTCGACGCGATTATCAATCACAGACGTGCCCATGGCTCGCTCCCCCTCGCTCGTTCTTGGCGGCGACAAGGAGAACAGTACGTGGAGGGTCTGACATCGAAAGGCCCGTGGGCGGGGGGCTCCAATGGGAAAAAAGGAGGCACCCTGCTACGAAAGGGACTCCCTGGGAGGAGCCGCTCATGTCTTCTGAATCCAAGGGCCTTTGGCCGCTGCTCTGGTGGTGCTCCTGCATCGGGCTGGGATGTCAGCCAGCCCTTCGAAGCCCGACCCCGTCCGAGCAGCCCGCCCCCGGTCCCGCGCCCACCGAGCTGCTCGGGAACTGGGCGCAGCAGACCGCGGAGCGCACGCTGCGCTGCGACAGGAGGTCATTGCCGGATCCGGGTGGAGAGACCCCGCTGCGGACCCGGGCGGGAGGGGACGGTGTGCTGTGGGTCCTCGTCGAACAGGGCTGCGAGCTGCCCTTCACCCGGCACGCGGAGGCGACCTGGAGCGCGACGAAGGACAGCGCCTGCGGCTCCCGTGAGTCGGGGCGCCGGGTGCGGGACGGAGCGCTGACGCGGACGTCCACCGGGCTGGCGATGAGACTTTCCTACTGGAGCTTCCTCCAGGGAGTGACCTGCGAGGCATCCCTGAGGGGCACCTGGACCCCAACGCCCGCCGGGGAGGCGACGCCATGAGGCGCCTCGGGTCCCTCCTCCCGCTCCTGTTCTGGGCCTCCCTGGCTCCCGCGCAGCCGGCCCCCCTGGTGACCGGACCCGGGTCGCTGCCCGGCACCTGGGGCTACGACATTCCGAAGTACGAGCTGCGCTGCATCAACGCCCCGAAGGTCCTGGGCGTCCATGTCACGCTGGTGATCCAGCGGGAGGCGGATGGGCACCTGACCTTCCATCCCACGGATGCGACGGTGCGTCTGGAGTCGGCGAACGGCTCCGCCGGCGAGTCCACCGCGTTCCTCCCAGACTGCGTCTTCCCGCTCCGGCAGGCGAACAACCCCGTGCGGCTCACCACGGAGCCAGACACGCGCTGTGGCAACGAGGGCTGGGGCTCCCGCGTCCTGGAGCGGACCCTCCTCTTTTCGGGGAAGGAGGCCTGGATTCGCGAGCGGGGAACGCTCTACCTCTGGACGAATGTCTGTGAATACCAGGTCGAAGCGCGGCTCAAGCCTGACATCACCCTGTCCCAGAGGCTGAACCAGACCCTCGAGGTGCTGAACCGGCAGGCGGAACAGGTCGAAGCAGAGCGCAAGCAAAAGGCGGAGCGAGCGCCCCTGCAACCTCCGCCCGCCAAGGAGGACTGACGCGCATCAACGCGAGGGATAGCTGTCCTGGTTCTGCTGCCGCTGCTGCTCCCGCCGGCGCAGTCCCTCTTCATACTTCGCATTGCCCTCCGCCTCGTCGGCACGCATCTTCGCCAGGGCTCCAGGCGCATCGCGCACGACGATGGGCGCGAGCTCGCTCAGCCCCGCGAGCAGGACCGGGAAGGGCACCGCTTCCGAGTTCACCAGGATGGACCAGTCGTCCGTCACCGACGAGCGTTCCGCCTCGAACGCGAGCGCGTCGTGCGCCCACGATTCGGGCAGCTTCACCTTCCCGCTACTGGGAGCGATCCCCGACGCGCCGCAGGGCGTGATGAAGACGCTCAGCCGATGCATCTGCCGGTGGTGGGAGCGGGGCCAGTGGTTGTACTGGATGCGACACGCATCGACCGCGCGCAGCTGGGCCTGCACCGAAGCGAGCGCCTCCAGGTCGCCGACGTCGCTCTTGCCCGCGCTCCCGAGCAGCTTCAACGCCACGAAGATACCGCCCCCCATCGCCACCACCATCACGAGGAGCATGACGACGATCCTCGACCCACCCGACTTCGAAGCCGCTTGCGTTTGCATGGAGCGCCATCCTAGCAGTGCGCGCCAACGCGGGAGCGGGCCCCGGCCCCACGTGCCTTCGGGGTGCGCAGGGTGCCAGTTTCCGTCGAGCGTGCGCCGGGCGGTGCCGGCTCAGATCACTGCGTTGGCGCGTGCCTCCGGGAGGAGTTCCGCCTCCACCATCCCGGCGGCCCGAGCGGCCCCACCCTCCTCGCGCAATTGCTTCCGGATGACCGCGAGCCGGGCCGCTACCTGGGGGTCCTCCGTCAACTGGAGCAGCGCCAAACGCAGCGCTTCGGGGGTCGCGTGTTCCGTGTCCAGACGCTGGGCCACGCCGAGCGCGACGAGCTGGTCGGCGTTGGCGAACTGGTCCGCGGCCTGGGGCACGGCGATCATCGGCAGCCCGCAGTACAGGCCCTCCTGCGGCCCGCCCATCCCCGCGTGGGTGACGAAGGCATCGGCCTGTTCGAGCACCGAGAGCTGCGGCACCCAGCGGTGCACCTCGACGTTGCCTGGAACCGCCCCCAGGTCGCTCAGCTCCACGTGTTTGCCAATCTGGAGCACCACGTGCCAGCCGGCGAGCCCCCCGAAGGCGGCAAGACAGGCCCGGTAGAACGCGGGCTGCAGGGTGAAGGTCGAACCGAGCGACACCAGCACCACCTTGCGCGCGCCCGGGGGACGCTGCCAGGAGCCCTGGCTGGAGCGGTCACCGAAGCAGGGCCCCACGAAGGTGAAGCGCCTGCGGTCCACCCGGTCCGCGTGGGGCTGTAGCGCACGAGGGATGAGCACCAGGCCGCGCGGAGGCAGGCCGACGAAGCGCAGGGAATCAGGTTGGGCCACACCGCACGCGGCGAGCCAGTCCGAGTAGCGACGGTGGTGCGCCACGGCCCGAGCGTCCGTGCGCAGCCATTCCACCATCGTGGCCATGTCCTGCTCGTAACCCTCCCAGGCCACGAAGGCGGGCGAGAGCTGGACGCAGGGAAGGCCCCAATTCTCCGCGAGGATTCGCGCCGTCGAACAGCCGATGTCGTACAGGAAGAGGTCCGGACGATCGTCTTCGTAGGCCGCGCGCAGTTGCGGAAGCATGGACATGGCGTCGTCGAGGAACACGTCCAGTTGCGCCACCGTGTCCTCGGGCCAGCTTTGTTCCGGAGCCCCCGGGCGCGGGAGGGTGGAGCGATAGGGAACCAGCTCCGCGCCCGTGCCGGCGATGGCCTCCGCGAAGGACGCGTCATTGGCATACGTCACCCGGTGGCCCCGGGAGACCAGCTCCCGGATGAGCTCCAGGCCCGGGTTCACGTGGCCATGGGCGGGGATGCTCACCATGGCGATATGGGCGCGACGGGGCATGGGCTCTCTCCGGGTGGCGACAACGAGACGGAACGTCTCGTCTCCAAAATGCATCTGACCTGGAGTCCTGTCAAGACGAGACGGTCCGTCTTGTTACTGTTAGGGTGGCCCCATGGGAGAAGCGAAGACACCGGAGCCGGCGCGCCGCAGCGAGCGTTCGCGACAGGCCATCCTGACCGCCGCCGTCGAGCTCGTGGGCGAGGTGGGGTACGCGCGGCTGACCATCGAGGCGATCGCCGCGCGGGCGGGCGTGGGCAAGCAGACGATCTACCGCTGGTGGCCCTCCAAGGGGGCGGTGGTGCTGGATGCGTTCGTGGGGCTGGGCGGAAGCAGCGAGCCCGCGGCACTGCCTGACACCGGGGACCTGGAGGCCGACCTGAAGACGGTGCTGCGCGCCACGGTGCGGGAGCTCACGGATCCGCGCTTCGAGCTGCCCTCCAGGGCGCTCACCGCCGAGTCCCAGTCAGACCCGGCGCTGGCCCAGCAGTTCGTGGAGGCCGTGCTGCGGCCCCATCTGACGGCGATCCAGGAGCGCCTGCGCGCGGCGCAGCGGGCCGGACAGGTGGCCAAGGGCGTGGACCTGAGCGTCGCGGTGGAGCTGCTCGTGGGGCCGCTCTTCCACCGCTGGCTGCTGCGCACCGCGCCCCTCACGAGGGCCTACGCGGACACCGTGGCCGAGCTGGCCGTCGCGGCGCTGCGGCCCGCGTCACGAGGACGCCAGGGTTGAGCGGGCCTGTTCCTTTCCGCGCCAGCCTCCCCCTCACCGCCAAACACGCCCCCCACGACGTCCCAGGCGAATCCATGGGCCTTGCCGTCGCCGTGCGCTTCCTCCTGACTCACGCGCCCGCCTTCGGCGCCGAGCCCGGTGGCGGAGGAGAAGCGGCTCATCCCTTCCCGGGCGACGAGGCTCCGGCCGAGTCATCGCGTCTCGTGCGTTCGACTCGCAAGCGAGGCCCGCGCCAGGGTCGGCGCTCCGTTTCAATGCCATCCTCCAGCCCTTCCCATCGAGGACCCATGAAGCCTCTCAACGCCACGGCGCCCATCCTCCTGTCCCTGCTGGCAACCGCCTGCGCGACGTCCCTGCCTGGACCCGCCTCCCCCGGTGCTTCGCCGCCGCTCTTCTACAAGACATACACATTGGGAGCGGAGAAGCCCGAGGCGCTGCTCGTGGCCCTGCATTACTCCGGGTCCACACCTGATTTCTGGGACGAGCACGTCACGACCCTGGACACCGCCGTACGGGTGGTCCTGCCGCGTGGCGCGAGGCCCCATCGGGCGGGCTTCACCTGGTTCCCGGTCGAACACGAGAAGCGGGACTCGGCTCGGAAGACGGCGGAGGTGGAGCGCGTGGCCACTCAACTCGCGGACATCGTTCGCGAGGTCCGCCGGGCGCATCCTGAAATCCGCCGCGTCGCCGTGACGGGATTCTCCTACGGCGGAGACCTCGCGTGGATGCTTGCCCTCCGTCACCCGGAGTTGGTGGATGTCGCGGTGCCCATGGGCACGCGCCTGCTGGGAGAGCCAGCCCGGTCCCTGCCCCCGTCACACCAGGTGCTCGTGCTCCAGGGCGAGGACGACTCCATCATTCCCCTACAGCAGACGCTCGCGCGGGTCGCGCACCTGAAAGCAGTGGGCGTCCCCATCGACGTGAGGACCTACCCGGGCGTCGGCCACGATGTGTCTCCACTGCTCCTTGAGGACTGGCGCGGGTTCCTGCGTCAGGCCTTGCAGGAGACTGGCGCGGCCCCTCGCCCCTGATGATGACGCTCTCACTGTAGATAACCGCGCTGTCTCCTTCAGCCCCCGTGAACCACGGCGTCTCCCTCACTCTGGCGGGGGACCTTTGCTCAAACCGGTAGCAAGCGCACTTGCCTCCAAGGCAGACACCGCCGACGTGGCCCTGTGTCAGGCAGGAGCTATTACACACGTCGGGGTAGCACACCCCCACCGAGACCTCCGGCGAAGAAAACCTTGCGTCTCCATGTCGTAGTTTGGAGCGCGGGCAGGCACTGGTGCCCAGTTGGTGGGCGACCTCTCCACCCGCAATCACTCCACGGCAGAGGGCGCCGAATACACGCTGACTGACTTCGCCGTCCTGCCGCGCATGGAGTTCTGGCGCCCCTGGGACCAGCACTGCATCGCGCCGCTCGCAGCCCCAACCCCAAACATTCCACGCGCCGAAGGATGCCAGCGGCCGCCCACCGGGACATGCATTTCGTGGAGCAGGGCTCGGAGCGCTCCGTCATCCCCAACCGCTGAAGATGCGGCGAAGGACAGACCCTTCGTCACTCAGCCGGAGCCGAGCCGCGATTGCGCAGCCGCGCAAGTTCCGGCTCCAGGATGGCGCGAATGGCGGCGCAGATGGCGAGCGCCACCTCAGGGCCGAGCAAGCGACGGAGATTCGCCGCCGTCGACTGAAGGCGCGAGTGGGTGGTCTCCAACAAGCTCCTCACCAACTCCTCGTTCGAAAACATGGAGGAGCGCGAGCGGGTCTGCGTGTGGATGAGGAGGCTGAGCGCATACCCTTGGCAGAGACTGCCGACGAAGACCTCGCGACGGACGTCTCCAGCCAGGGTCATGCCAATCCGTCGGGCCTCCTCCATCAGTTGCCGCGTCCGCCCTTCTGCCTCCGTCATCGTCGTCCCCCACTGCGCCGAAGCCGGGCGACCAGCCGCACGTGCAGCGTGAGCCACGGCAAGAACGCCAGGGTACACCCACGTCATGAGGACGGCCTTCCGGAGCGCTTCGCGAGCGGTCACGGGCGACCGGGAACAAAAGAAAAAGCCTGGCAACCCTTGCTGGCTTGCCAGGCTTCTTCACTGTGGAGGCGGAGGGAATCGAACCCTCGCGCCACAGGCGAGGCGCCCCCCTCTACCGAGTGCGCTCCGTCGAAGGAGAGGGGTATTGGGCACGCAGCAGCACTCGGAGGTGCGTCGCAGCGTAGTAGCGTAGTAACGCCCTTTTTTCCGACCGCCCCCCAGGTGGCCGCCTACCGCGAGAAGGTGCCGCCCGCCAACGGGTGCCGCGCCTGCGAGAAGAGCGCCGGGCGCACTCGGCAGGCCTGCCTCTACCACTCCATCGGCTACGCGGTGGCTGAGGTGGACTTCCTGAGCACCCGCCTCGCGTTGCTCACCCCCTCCACCGACAGCAGCGGCTCGGAAGGAGGTGAACAGTGAAGCGCGCCGCCCCGAAGAAGGCGGTCGTACCCGCCGCGCCCAGGCCGCTGGGCGAGGTGCTCCGCGCGTCCCTCTCCTACGTCGCGGGCGGTGGCGGCGGTGGCGGACTCGTCCTGGATGCTGCTGAGTGCCGTGACATCCTCAACGCGCTGGAGCATGCCAAGCAGGCAGCGGCCGCACCGCGGACGACTCCGGCCGGCCTCGCGCAGGCGAACGAGGAAGAACACCTCCGCCGGCAGTTCAACGACCTTCTCGCGCTGGTGTCCAAGCTGGCCGACACCTTCGGCGAGCGCAAATCGGTCCCCGGCCAGGTGCTGGTGGGACTCGACGTCCAGGCCCACGCGATCCGCGACGACGGCGGTGCTCCGTGAGCGCGCACCCAACCGTCATCAAGCAGGCGCTGGGCCTCATGACGAGCGGTGCCGGACGCGGCCGCCGCGAGGAGGCCAAGGCGGCCGCTCTCGCAGCGGTGGACGCCCTGGAGCACGAGAGGGATGCCGCCCGCGCCCTGGTGGCCCGCCTTGCCTCAGTGCTCACCTGCTCGGAGTGCGGCCGCCGTGCGACGTGCATCTCCGAGCACACCGGCTTCACCTCCTGTGACACCTGCTGCCGTCATGACGGCGCGGTTGCCCGCTGCGAGCGCTTCGGCATCCCGCCTGCCACGCCGCAGGTGACGACCGCCCATCCCCGCCCTCACGCCTGCCCCCACGGGTACGTGTGCGACGTTTGCGACGGGGGAGCGCCGTGAAGACGCGCCAGCAGCCACTCCTCACCACGCCCGCCATGCGCAGGCAGGCCGTCGCCTTCCTCCTGGTGAAGACTCCGGCGAGCCAACTGGGCCTGCTGCGCAAGCGCCTTCACGACGAGGCGCAGCTCATGCAGTTGGGCGGGTGCGCCATCTGCTGGGCGAAGCGGTCCTTCGCGCAGGTGTACGCCGAGCGCGTCGACGTTCCGATGGGCACGTGCCGCGCGAAGCGGTGCCGTGACCTCTGGAGCGCCGCCCGGGACAGGGAAGCCTCCTGGCGCCAGCAGGTCCACGCCTCCGCCAACGAGGGGGCAGCCCATGCGTGAGCGCCCCATCCTGTTTAGCGGACTGATGATCCGCGCACTGCTGGACGGCCGGAAGGCGGTCACGCGGCGGCTGCTCAAGCCCCAACCGGCACCGAACGCGCCGCACGATGGTGGCACGACGTGGGTCTACCGTTCCAAAGACGGTCTGCACGTCCCCTGCGGCACGGTGGGACACCTGACCGTCGCGGAGAAGATGGGCCTGCGATGCCCCTACGGGCAGCCCGGGGACCGACTCTGGGTGAAGGAGACGTGGCGGCCCGAGGCATCTTCGATGGGGCACCGCATCGGGTGGAAGCTCACCTATGCCGCCGACGACGCAGTGCTCTTCTCCGACCTCGCGCGCGTCGATGCCTCGTGGCGCTGCCCGAAGGCGGCCAAGAACGGGAACGTCACGCCGCTCTTCATGCCGCGCTGGGCCAGTCGCCTGACGCTGGATGTGGCGGCCGTTCGCGTCGAGCGGCTGCACGACATCACCGAGGAGGACTCACGCGCCGAGGGAGTGCAGCGGCTCCTGGAGGCGAATGGGTGGCGCAACTACGAGCCCGAGCCGGCATTCGAGAGCGTCTCCTACCACCTGACGGCCCGGGAGTCGTTCGCCTCGCTCTGGCGCTCCATCAACGGCCCCGAGTCCTGGGACGCCAACCCCTGGGTATGGCGCGTGGAGTTCCGCCGGGTGGAGGCAGTGTCATGAGAAGGAACGCGCGAGGGCTCGTCGTGGACCTCTTCGCCGGGGGCGGCGGGGCATCCACCGGCATTGAGGCCGCGCTCGGCCGCGACGTGGACGTGGCCGTCAACCACAGCGCCACCGCGCTCGCGGTCCACGCCGTCAACCACCCGCGCACGGTGCATCACACCAGCGACGTCTGGGAGGTGGACCCGCGCACCGTGACGCGTGGGCGTCCGGTGGACGTGCTGTGGGCATCGCCCGACTGCACGCACTTCAGCGTCGCGAAGGGAGGCGCGCCACGCGAGAAGGGCATCCGCTCACTGGCGTGGGTGGTGGTGGACTGGGCGCGCCTGGTGCGCCCGCGCTGCATCTTCCTGGAGAACGTCTCGGAGTTCCGCACGTGGGGCCCGCTGGGGCCTGACGGGCGCCCAGACAAGGCGCGGATGGGCGAGACGTTCGAGCAGTGGCGCGGCGCGCTGGAGCTGCTCGGCTACGTGGTGGACTTCCGCGTCCTGGACGCCTCGCTCTACGGAGCGCGCACGAAGCGCCGCCGCCTCTTCCTGGTGGCCCGCTGCGACGGCCAGCCCATCCGGTGGCCGGAGCCGACGCACGGGCCCGGGAAGCTGCCGCTGCACACCGCTGCGGAGTGCATCGACTGGAGCCTCCCGTGCCCGAGCATCTTCGAGCGGAAGCGCCCGCTCGCGGAGAAGACGCTCTGGCGCATCGCGGAGGGCCTCCGGCGGTTCGTACTGGAGAACCCGGAGCCATTCATCGTCGGGTGCGGAGGTCGCGCCGGCCAGACGCCCCCGACGCCGGTGGGCGCCCCGGTGGGCACCATCACCGCGAAGAACGACCGCTCCTTGGTGGTGCCCTCGCTGGTGAAGGTGAACCACGGTGGCCAGGAAGCACGTGGCGAGGCCATCGACGCGCCGCTTTCCACGGTGACCGCGCAGCGGCGGGGACATGCGTTGGTGGCGCCGACGCTGGTGCAGACGGGTTACGGGGAGCGCCCCGGGCAGCGGGCGCGGTACCTGGATCTGCACCAGCCGCTGGGCACGGTGGTGGCCGACGGTCAGAAGCACGCGCTCGTCAGCGCCTTCCTGGCGAAGCACTACGGTGGCGTCGTCGGTGCACCCTTCGACGGGCGGCCACTCGACACCATCACCGCGACGGACCACCACGCGCTCGCCGCCGCCACGCTGGTGAAGCTCCGCGGGGACTGCCACGGCGCCGACGCAGCGGAGCCACTGCCCACCATCACCGGGCAGGGCAACCACGTCGCCGAGGTCCGGGCCTTCCTCACGAGCTACTACGGGGACGACGCGACCTCCGGCCAGAGGGTGGACCGCCCCATGCGCACCATCACCGCGAAGGCGCGCATGGGCCTCGTGACGGTGGCGGGCGTCGAGCACCAGATCGTCGACATCGGCATGCGGATGCTGGAACCGGAGGAGCTGCTCCGGGCGCAGTTCGGCCGCTTCGCCAGCACCTATGACTTGAGCGCGGCGAAGTCGAAGGCCGCGAAGGTGCGCCTCATCGGGAACAGCGTCTGTCCCGAGGCCGCTGAAGCCGTGGTGCGCGCGAACATGGGCGGCGACATCCAAGTCCGGGAGGCGGCATGAACACCGCCTGCGCCGCACCCACGCGCGCGCGCATCATCGGCGTGACGGTGCCCCAGCCCTGGGCCTGGGCAGCGATGGTGCGCAACACGCCTGTCCTCAACCTGCCGCAGGCGCCGCCGGCAGACATCCTGGGCCAGTACGTGGCGGTGTGCGCCGCTGGGTACGAGGAAGGACTGGCCGCGTGGATGGCGCTCCACGCGGGCGTGGGCTCGCCGCCCGTGGACGAGCTCCCCACCGGCGCGGTGGTGGCGGTGGCGCGCGTCGCCGCCGTGTCCGCGGGGACTGAAGCCCCGCGTGAGTCGCGTTGGTACGACGAATCCGTGGGCCTGTGGCTGGAGGACGTGGTGGCCCTGCCCGAACCGGTGGCCTGCACGCCAGGGACGGCGGACTGCCTGTGGGAACTTCCGGCGCTGGTGCTGGCACAGGTGCGCCTGCGCTACCTCGCCGTCACCCAAGCGAGTGACGCGCGGTGGCTCACCTACGAGGCGCTCGCCGCGCGCAGCGGGGGCCGGGAGCCCGCCACGTTGAAGGACCGCGTCCTCCGGAAGTGCACCTGCCGGCGGGCCATGACGCCGTGCCCCACCTGCCGCGCCTGGCGCTGCACCGCGCCCACGTGTCCACCGCACACCTGCGGACAGGAGGCACGGCTTCCATGAGTGCCTGTCCCACGCCCCGCGGTGCCCACCGGAAGAAAGGCACCCGCCCCAAGCGCGAGCCGACGGCGCCCATGCCGGAAGACGTCGCGCCCGTACCCACCGGAATGGTGCGGCTGCTGTCCGGCCAGCTCGTCACCGAGGCGGACGCGCGACAGGTGCTGCCCGGCCCGCTGCCTCCCGAGGCGCGGTGGCCGACGCCGCCGGACGAGCCCGACGCAGCCCCCTCTCTTCAGCCCGCCCTTCACCTGGACGACGTCTCCATGGCCTGCCCCGACACCCACGAACTGGACTGGCTGCGCGCCGAGCTGGCCCGCCGCGACGAGGCCCTCGTCCGCGAGCGCGAGCACGCCGCCACGTTGGCCCGCGCCTTGGAATCACAGGCCCGGGCGCTGGCGGGGCTCGCCCCGGTTCTCGCTGTCCCCCGCGCGTCCCGTCCCTCTGTCCCTGTCGCTGTCCCCCAGGTTGTCCCCCCTGTCCCCGGGGACATGTCCCCCTCTGTCCCCTGGGGACAAGGGGACATGAAGGGGGGAAGGGGGGAAGCAGCAACAACAGCGTCGAAAGCAGAGAAGAAGAGGGAGTACGAGAGGAAGAAGAAGCAGAGACAGCGAGAGAAGAAGCGTGCTGCTGCTGAAAACGCGCGCGAGGTGTCCCCTGTCCCCTGTCCCCCTGTCCCCGGGGACATGTCCCCCGCTGTCCCCCATGGGGACATGTCCCCGCCCGCCAGCGTCCCGGTGCCTCCTGTCGTCCGCAAGGCGCGGCCGAAGTGGATGGAGGACGACGCGCCGAGCCCGGACAAAGTGTTCTTCGCGTGGGCGCAGGAGGAGCGGGGCAAGCGCTTCCCGGGGGCCATCCCCGAGGCCCCCCCCTCGGCCTGGGCCGGCTGGTACGCGGAAGCGCTGGCCGCCGTGGGCGGCGCCGAGCAGCGCCTGCGCGCGGCATGGCTGGCGTGGCTTGAGGACGCCTGGGGACAGGCCCGTCAGCCAGTGTGCCCGGCGCGGGCATTTCTCGGCGCCGAGGTGTGGCGCCGGCACGTCCCGGGCCAGGACGTGCCGGCGGCTCCCGCCACGTCCTCCGGGCCCGTGCTGCCCGACACCCCAGCCGGCAGCCTCTGGGGCCAGGTGCTCAGCGCTCTCCGCGGCTCCGGGAAGGCCTATGCCGCCACGCAGCTCGCGAGGCTGAGCCCCGCGCTGGACGGTGACCTGCTCGTCCTGGAGGCGCCCGACAAGTTCGCCGCCGCCGCCCTCACGGACGACTACCTGTCGCTCATCGAGGCGACGCTGGAGCAGCTGGCCGCCCCGGTCCGCTCCGTCCTCATCCACACGGCCGCGGGTGCCTCGCCGTGAGCCACCGCACCGCTTGAAGCCTCCCCAACCTCACGCCCGTGCGGCTCCCGCGCGGGCTCTCCCGGCAGCACCACCAGCAGGAGGAAGCACCATGGAAGCAGCGAGCGAAGTGGGAGTTGGACTGAAGCACCTGGAGCGCGACGGCCGCGACGTGCGGATGCTGCATGACGCCTACCTGGAGGCCTTGGACAGGCACGACGGCGCCGGCAACCTCCTGCCCGAGTGGGAGGACGTGAAGCCGCGCGAGCGCCGGGCCTGGCGCGCCGTGGACGGCGTCGTCCGCCTCCGCGTGGAGCGGGCGGAGACGTTGGTGGAGCTGCTGCGCAAGGAGCGTGATGCACTCGTCGCCCAGGTGCAGGCGCTGCGCTCCCAGGTGCGCTTCCAGGAAGTCCTCCGCACCCAGGAGGAGTTGGAGACGTCGCGCGCCAAGGTGGAGCTGGACGCCTTGCGCGCAGCTCGCCGCCGGCAGGCCTCGCCCCCGCCCAGCAGCCCGCCGCTGGTGGGCGAGACGCGCGAGGCGGCTACGCCCGGCGCCCCTGACGCCACCCCGCTGCGCTCCGTGAAGGTGACGGCGGTGGCCGAGGACGCGGAGGGCGGCGGCTGGTACCTCGCGGTGGAGCGTGGGCTTCACGAGGTCCACCGCGGAGACACCGTGCGCATCCAGGCCTCGAGCGCCGAGGCGGAGGTGACGTCGGTGGAACCCACGGCCGAGCTGCCCGTCTTCATCGGCTTCCCGGGCGAGGCCTTCATCCCAAAGGCCGGCGACGTGCTGGAGCTGGTGCCGAAGCCGGGCGATGAGCTGCCCGCGTTCATCGCGTAGCAGTCGCCTCGGGGCCGGCCCGTACGCGCGGCCCCGGGCCTCCCTCTCAAGAGGGATTCACAAACCAGCCAATCGAGACTAATCTGGCATGCATGCGCAAGCGGTTTTCCCATCAAAGGGGCATGCTGGCGGTGATTGCGCTCGCGCTGGCAACTGGCTGCGGCGGCGGAGCACATGCCCAGGCCGGCACGCGCGCCCAGGGCGACAGCACGTCGGTGTACCTGGCGCAGGCCCAGTGCGGACCCACCGACTCCACGGTGAGCTGTTGCGTGAAGACGCACCCAGGCTCACCGGAGCGCTGCGGACTCACCGAGTTCGAGGCAGCGAACATCCTGCGCGCGGTGAAGGCGGCCTCGGACCTCTCCGAGGAGGACTTGCCCGAGTGGAAGCGCTACTGCATGGGGGAGTACGTGAAGTGCCAGGAGAAGGACTGGCTAGGGCCCTGCTACGAGTGCTTCCGGTACTGCGAGGGGCAGCAGGGAGAGTGGCCGACAGACCGATGCCGCCGCCGGCAGGGAGGTAACTGAAATGGCGGAGGACACCGACTGGGGACTGCTGCGCGAGTTGTTTGACCGCGTCGAGGCAGGCGAGGCGCTGGCGCTCACTTCCGATGTGCGCGAGCTGTTATTGCGCACGGCCCAGCAGGTGGCCATCCCCGACGCCGATGCGCAGATGGCCGTGCAGGGCGTAGTCACCGCGACGTCCCTCTTGCGCGAAGTTCGAGCGCGGATTCGAGTCGGCGCCATCCGCCTTGCGCGCACGAGGACCCTGGCCAGCGACCTCGCGCAGGCTGGCGATGCGGCCGGCGCGCGGAAGCTTCTCGAAGAGCTGCTCGACGTGGAGACAGTGCCGCTCTACCGCGAACAGGCGGAGCTCGAGCTTGGAGACCTGGACTGACGCTGCGCTCAACCGCACCTTGAGCACAGCACCAGCCACTCCTTCCGGAAGCGGCCCGCGCGCGACGTTTCCTTCAGCGTGAGGGAGCCCTCGCGCGGGGCCACCTGCGCGCCGCACCGGCACTTCCCCGCCTTCAGGTTGGGCCGCCTGCCCTGCTCCGCACCCGCGCACTCCAGGTGCCGCGTGCCGGTGGCGGCGGAGTACTCCACGAACTCGCCCTTCAGCACGCGCCCGCCGCACCCGTCGGCGGTGCACGTGCCGGCCTTCTTCGCGACGATGACGGGCACGGCTACGACTCCAACGCGGTGAGCGCGAGGCCGAGTTGGGCACCCTGCCCCACCGGACGCGGCCGCGCGTCCCGTGGCGCGGCCGCGCGCTGCCGGCGCACCGTCCCGGCAGAGCGCGCGGGCAGCTCTGGCCCGTGCCCCAGGGCGTCGAGCGCCACGCGCAGCTTCTTCAGCCCCTGCGCGTGCAACCTGCGCACCCGGGCCACCGGCAGGCGCATCTCCTGGGCCACCGTCCGCTCCGTGGACTCCAGTCCGCCGGCCCGGCCGAAGCCCGCCAGGGCCTGCACCACCACGCGCTGCAGGCGGGGCAGCCGGTACAGCACGCCCAGAGCCGCCTCGCGCTGGGCCACGTGCGCCAGGCGCGCGGCCGTCGTGTCCACCAGCCCCAGCCGCGCCTCCGCGTTCGCCCCGGGCCCGTCGCCCTCCGCGGCGGCCCCGGCCAGCAGCCCCTCCAGCGAGGTGGTGCGGATGCTGCCATCGCCCAGCGTCAGCACGGAGGCCTCGTCCAGGCCCTGCGCGCGCAGCGCGGCGTCCAGCGGCAGGCCCTCGTCCCGGGCCGCCTTCTTCGCGCGCGCCAGCTTCCGCCGCGCGTGGCGGGTGACGTGGACGGCGCTGCGCTCCGCGGTGGCCGCGCGCACCATGGCCTGCTTGCCCAGTTGGAGGACGTAGGCCGGGTAGAGGCAGCGGCCCGGGACGCGGCCCGGGGTGAAGTCCTGCCACGCCCTGCAGGTGGCCAGCAGTCCCTCCTGCTCCAGGTCCTCGGCGGGCACCTTCCACTCCCGGGCGACGGCAGCGGCCGCGCGCACCAGGTGCGGCCGCACCAGCTGGGCGAGGCGCCCTTCCGCGCGACGCTGCTCCGGGCAGCCGTCGGGCAGCTCGCGCAGGAGGTGGAGCAGCGCCTCCATCTCATCGTTGGGGGTGGGTGCCGACGGCGGGCCGGGCGGGTGCAGCGGGTGGCGGGCAACGTGAAGACGACGGGCACAGGCGGGCATCGAGGACTCCTGCACCTGCGAACGCGCGCAGGGACGGTATACTGGCGTCCCCAGCGGTGCTTCCCCGGCGCTCCTGGCTTCAGCGGGCTCGACCGTCTTCCCCGGTCGGGCCCGTCGTCTTTTCCGCTACCACGCCTACCCGACAACACCCGCCCGGCCCCGTCTCACCGCGGGCGTCGCCAGGGCCGCCAGCCCACGCGAGCGCTTCGCTCCCTTCGCCTTCGCCGCGCGGTTCCGGTTCCGCGTGGCGCGCGCCTTCGCGGCCCGCTCCACCCGGGCCTGCCGGTGGGCGGCGGCCTCCTCCGGCGTGGCGAAGCGCGCCGCGGTGGCCACGAGCTCCACGCGGGGCGCCTTCGCATCGTCCGCGCGCTCGGCGTGGATGCCCACCACCTGCTCGTCATCCAGCCAGGCCAGCCCGTTGAGGGCGTCGCCCAGCACCTTCAGCGTGTTGTCCAGGTCGCCCACACGGCGCGGGCGGTACGCGGTGAGCGTGTAGCGCACGGGCCCGGCGAGCGGCTGCGCGCGGGTGGCGCCCACCAGCCGGGCCACGGTCGCCTTGTAGGCCAGGGCCTCCTTGGAGGGCACCAGCCCGCGGCCCCGGGACGGCTTCCAGTACGTGTTCGCGCTGGGCGGGTACGGCAGCACCAGCCGCACCTCACAGGGCTTCGCGTCCTCCTGCCTCACCGGGCACCTGCCGTGCGTCTGTCCATGCCAGGACAGAAGGGGCGCTGGGCGCCGACCGTCGGCAAGACCGACGGTCGGGGGGAAGGGTCAGATCCGTTCTGACCCTTCGCGCCCGGGGTGGTTCCGGTTTCGTGCCCTCGTTTGAGGGGGCAGAACATGAACCGGGCGGATCAGGCCGCGTTCCGGAGCGCGGCGCCACCCGCCTCCAGCCGGCGCGCGGCGGCCTCGCAGTAGCGCTCCTCGATCTCCACGCCCACGGCCCGGCGCCCGAGCTGCTGCGCGGCCACCAGCGTCGCACCGGTGCCAACGAACGGATCCAGGACGAGGCCTCCCTTCGGGCAGGAGCGCTCGACCAGGTAGGCCAGCAGGTTGACGGGCTTCTCCGTCGGGTGCGTCCGCGCCCGCGCGGGCACCGGCGGGTAGCCCGCGAGCACGGCGCCGTGGCGCTTGCCGGTGAGCGGCCGGCGCTTCGGCCCGGTCCCGTGCAACACCACCTCGTAGTCCGGCGCGTAGCCGGCCGCGCAGTCGCCCATGCCGCCCCGGGCCTTCCACCACACCAGCGCGCCCTTGATGCGCAGGTGCGCCGACGCCGCGTCGAAGAAGTCCGGCCAGCTCTCCCAGTGGCAGAAGACGTAGGCGTGCATGTCCGGCTTCAGCGCGTGGCCCGCGGACGTGAGCGCCTGGCGGAAGACGCGCATGCCCTGGCGCGAGCCGTCCGCGCGGATGGCCGCGCCGCTCCTTCCCTTCGCCTCGTAGGCCATGCCGTAGGGCGGGTCGGTGAGGAGCAGGTCCACGGATTCGGACGGCAGTCCGAGCAGGTGGTCGCGGCAGTCGCCGTGGAACAGGGTGATGGTGTCGTTCGCGTAGTAGGGCTTCACTCTGGGGGACCTCGGGGGAGTGGTGCCGGGGGTGGCACCACACGCGCGCGTGGTGCACGAGGGATGCCGGGTCGTTCCTCGCTGCTGCCGACCCACGAGGGAGCATTCGTCCCTGCTGACTTAGGTAGCCCTTGCGCCGGGCGCCTCAGTAGTCTCCGTCGCATGCGACTTCTGACTGCCGTTGCGTCTCTCCTGGTGGCGTCCGCCGCCCTTGCTCAGTCCCCCTCACCGACGAAACAGGAGGAAACGCCTGTCAGCGCGGCAGGAGGCTCTCGCTGCACGGCGACCGGTCCCAAGGGAGGGAGATGCGCCATCAACTGCGAGGCCGGAAGCGCCGCCCAGTGCCAGGATGGCCGGACGGTGCGGCCTTCCAACATCCAGGTATCCGACAGCAAGGACCCTGAAATCCCTACCTGCGAGTGCATCAAGTCGAACGGCTCGAAGAAGTAGCTGAACCCCCGCGAAGCGGCCCGCCCCAGGTGACTGGGGCGGGCCGCAAGCACCTCACTGGCCGAACGTCCACCGCACGCCCGCGCCTGCCATCCGCTCGCGCTGGTTGGCCTCCGCGAAGGCGAAGAGGCCGAGGTTATCCCGGAGCCTCGCCCCGCCCTCCAGGCGCGCGTAGGCGCCCGTGAGGGAGGAGGCACCGGCGGAGGCCTCCAGGTAACCGGTTCGGACGGGCACGTCGCTCAGCACCCGCGACAGCCCCGCGGCGACTGCTACCCGCGGGGCGTCGAAGGGACCGCCGTGGCCAGGGCCGCCGTGCTGCCGATGGCGCCCAGCGCGACGGACAGGGCCTGCTCCTGCACCTTCTCCGACGCCTTCTGCTCGCCGTGCATCGACTTGAACTCCAGCTTCACGAGCTCCTGCTCGCCGGGCTTCAGCGGGCGCCAGCCCTGGGCCACCAGCCACGCGTCGAGGACCTGGAGCCCCTTCGCCGCCTTGTCCCAGGCGTTGTCCGCCGGATCCTCGGCGGCGATGTCCTCCACGACGTGGAAGGCGTGGTAGGCGCCCAGCGCGATGCGCCGCTTACGCTGGGCGGTGAGCCAGGTACCCCCGGCGAAGAGGCCGACGGCACCCACGATGATGCCCAGGGCGACACCCATGTTGGTGGGGGTGAACAGCGCGTCGAGGATGCTGCTGCCGGTGCCGGTGGTGGCCTGGGCCAGGGCGACCGGCGCGGTGAGGACGGCCGCCAACGCGGCGGCGAGGATGATGCGCTTCTTCATGGTGATGCTCCTGCTCATGTGAGGGTGAGCCCGGGGACGCCCCGGGCAGAGGACAGCCGGACTACGGCACCAGCGCGCGCACGGCGCAGTCCTTGGCCTCCAGCAGCTTGCGCAGGGCCATGGCGCGCTCGGGGTTGCGCGGCAGCGGCCCGCCCATCGTGACGGTGCCGCTCTCCGGCGTGTTGTCGCCCGCGACCAGGGCGTGCGCGATGTCGCTGAAGGGCTTGCTGACCGCCGCGAGGTGCGGCGGCAGGTGCGCGTGCTTGAAGTACTTCAGGATGTCTTCGGACTGCGGGGCGGCGGACGACGTGGGGATCTTCGTGTCGGGAGTGGTCACGGGTGTCTCCTGGTGCTGCGAGTTGACTGCACCAGGAGGAAGGGGCGCTTGTTGTCGTTGCCGTCCCTCGTGCCCATGCGCACCTTCCCGCGCGGAGGGAAGCCATGCCCTACAGTCGGATGCCCGTCGTGAAGATGCACCTCACCGCCGCAGCGGCGAGCCTTCACGCGGAGGCGTGCGAGACGGGCGGGAAGCTGCCGGCCAATATGGAGCGCATCGCTCACCTCGTGGACGATGCGCTGCGCGAGGCGGACCGGGAGGCGCCCACGGACGTGAGCGAGCAGCTCCCGGACGACTCGGCCAGCCCGTGACGCAGCAGCCAGCGCGGGTGGCCGCACTGGCCCAGACGCTTGCCGCACAGGCGGCACTTCGGTGGCATGCCCATGTCAGGAGACGAACGGCGGGCGACGGAAGCCCAGCACATCGCCCCGGTAGGCGATGCGCGCGAACGGCTTCACCTTGGCGTCCGTGCGCGCCGCATCCTCCAGGGTGAGCGTGCGGCGGCCGCCACCGGAGGCGCCCACCACCACGCCCGCGCCCACGTGCACCATCACGTGGTCCGGGTCGCCCGCCTTGCCGTACAGCACCAGGTCCCCGGGCAGCAGCTCCGCCACGCTCGCCACCGGCTTGCACGCGTCCCACAGCCGGTCCGTGTTGTGAGTCGCGCGCCAGTCGGGCCCACCCACCTGGTGCAGGCACCACGTCACGAGGCCACTGCAATCGAAGAGGCGGGGGCCCTTGGGGTCCGGGAGCGCGCCCTTCGCGCCCCACCGGTACGGGGCACCCACCTGGTTGAGGACAAGCTGGAGGAACAACGCGCGCTGCGTGACGGCTGCCATCGTGCGACTCCGGGGGCGCAACAGGGAAACAGGCCTGCCGGCGCGCCACACGGCCAGGGCCAGGACCGCACACACGGCGAGCACGTGAGCGGCGAATCGGAGCTCGCTCACGGGCGCGTGCGGTAGAGCGCGGGCCGCGGCTCCTCCACCGCTCGCCGGAGCAGCTCCCGCATGTCGCTCACGTCGTTGCGGATGCCGGTGAGGACGCCGTCCATCCGCTCCTGACGCAGCTCGGTGGTGTGGAGGGCGCTGGCCTGGGCGTCCTGCTTGGCGCGCACGTCCACCACGTCCTGCTGGAGGCGAGTCATCACCGCGAGGGTGCCGCCAGCGGAGAAGGCAGCAATGACGAGGCTGCCCGCGAGGGACAGCGTCACGGTGGTGCCCGCAGAGAGCGGGCGGGGAGGTTCGGTCTGGGCGGGGGAGGCGCTCATGCCCGGACAGAAGGGGCGGCCCCTCGCCCAGGGCCGACTTCACAGATTTCGTAATTCGTGGGCTGGAGCCCTCACCCGGGAGCGCGAGGACCGCGCGGCTCGGCGGCTTCCCACGGCTGCCACGCCCACCGGGACATATCGCCCAGCACAGGTACGAGGAGGCGGCCCCAGCGAGCACCACGGACGTCCTCGTAGAAGCCGCGAGGGAGCGCCACGCCGGCAGGGCACTGCGGCACCGGGCACGGCAGGTCCGCGCGCTCGCAGGGGCAGAGGCAGGCCATCACGGGCTCGCTTCCCGGCCGTCCGCATCCCATCCGTACCAGCCGAGGTGGAGACGGCCCACCGCCTCATCGACGCGCGACCGAGGGATGCTGCTGTCATACAGGAGTCCATCGAGCCACGGAGCCACGGGCTCCAGGGCGCCTACCTCGCGCCCCTCGTGGTCCGTCACTGTCATGCGGCCTGGGTAGCTGGTCATGCCCGGGAGGAAGGGGCGGACAGCCGAGCAACCTCGCCCTGGCAGGTGCGGCACAGCGCGGCCATGCGCTCGGCATGTGTCGCGACGCGGTCCGCACACCGGGCGCATCGCTCGCGCTTCCGGTTGCGCTCCACCACCAGCCGGCAGCGCTCCGTGGAGCAGGAGGAGGACGGACGCCCGGGGCCCGCGCGCTTCGGCATCTGCGCGGCGCAGACGGGGCAGGTGGACGGCGGGCAGGGCATGCCCAGGTGGAAGGGGTCACATCCGATGTGGCCCCCCCGTTCGGGCCGGTCCCGCCCAAACTACTTCTGCCAAACGGGGGTATATGGACGCGGCCCGTCTGGAAGGTTGTCGTAGAGAGACGGGGAACGTCGCTCACGCCACCAGTACTCCGCAAACTTCTCGGGGTGCTTGTGCTCGTAGATGGCAACGACGCCAAGGAGTCCGCACGGCGAGGTGGCCATGAAGTCCCAGCCGTCCTTCTCTGCGCAGAAGGCCTCCGCCATCTTGTCGTACCAGACCTGAAAGCCTTTCTGTTTCAGGATGATCAGGGCTGTGTCGGAGACGTTGGGGTATTCTGTCAGGGCGGGCATGGCGCCAATCACTATCACGTTACAGCGGGCGCCCCTTCAACCCGGGCATGCACGACGCCGATGTCCGCCCGCCGCTGATGCACATGGTCAAGGCCACGTACCCGGAGGCACGGGTGCTGCCGGAGCTGGGGCTCGAGTACGGGCTGGTGCGAGTGGACATGGCCGCGCTCAGCCCGGCGCGGCTCCACGGGTACGAGGTGAAGGCGGACGCGGACACCCTGCGCTGCCGGCCCAGGCCCACTACTGCTACAGCTCCGTCCTGGACAGGCGCACCCTCGTCGCGGGAGCCCGCCACCTAGTGCGCGGACAGGACCTGGTGCCGAGTTGGTGGGGGCTGGTGCTCGCATGCGGTGGCGCGGAAGGCATCACGCTGGAGGAGGTGCGGCCGGCGGCGGACAACCCGAGCCCGAGCCCGGGCGCCACGCTGCAACTGCTCTGGCGGGGTGAGCTGCTGGCGCTGCTGGAGGAAGCGGGCGAGGCGCGAGGCCTGCGCTCCGCTGGGAAGGCGCGGCTCGTGGCGCGGCTGCTGGAGGTCCTGCCCGGGGACGTCCTGCGCGCCCGTGTTCGGGAAGCGGTGTGCGCCCGAGGGGACTGGCGGGCGGACGTGAACGCATAGGGCGGATGCTTGCCGTCAGCAGGTGGGGCAGTGGAGGGCCACCGCCGCCATCAGCTCGGCGAGGTGCGCTGGCTTGCGCAGCAGACCCACGGTGCCCGCTGGTGCTTGGACCAAGTAGTCGGCGTTGAACATCAGCACTGGCAGCTCGCGGAGCCGCGCGTCCTGCTGAACGTGGTGGAGGAACTCGTTTCCATCCATCACCGGCATCATCAGGTCCAGCAGCACCAGGCAGGGCTGGCCCAGTGTCGCCAGCACGTCCAGCGCATCGCGACCGTTGGAGGTTTGGAGCACCTGGTAGCCCTCGGATTCAAGCAATTCCGCCATCACCTCACGGAGATCCGGCTCGGCTTCAACGATGAGAATGGTGGAGCGCGGGGATGCTGTTGGCACGGTGGACAGCCTAAGCAGGATGTTACGGTGTCGCCAGCGAGCCCTTCGTGTGACGCCTGTAGATGAGGACGCTGCCTGCGCTCGTTCGGCGTGGCGGGTGGGCAGGAGTTAGCCGGGCGGCTCATCGTAACGGCGGTGCCGAGCAACCGTGGCCAACAACTCCTCGACTCCTGTCAGCTTGCGCAGGAGTGCGACCGAGCCCGGCAACGGCTCGGTAATGGAAGTTGCGGCGGTGATGATAACGACGGGAGAAGAGCGCACCCGAGTCATGAGGGTAAGGCGCCCCAGGAACTCCTCAGCATCGCGTTGGTCCATCCCCACACTCAAGAGGATGAGGGAGGGCGAGGGAACCTCCCCGGCGAGCAGCTCCAGCGCGCGCTGGGGAGTGGCCGCCGTCGCGATGGCATATCCCTCCGTACCGAGTAGATCCCCCAACGCTTCGCGAAGGTCATCCAGTTGTTCGACGACAAGAAGCAACGGCGGTTGGGAGGCGGCCACTGACGAACCCTATGCACCGGGGCGCTCTGCGGCCACCCAGAGCAGGCATGCACGTATTCGCCAGCCCCCTGGGGTGGGAAACCGACAATGTAGGACAAATTCGGGATTGCTCGGCGCGCTGCAATCTCGCGTCACGGATTCTTCAGCGTTTTTCCGAGGGGAACTGACAGACGACCCCCCATTTTTTGGGGCCCTGCGCGTTCCTGGCGGCCCGTAGGCGCGTCCTGTCACTTCAGCCGGGGCCGTGGGCGTCCCGGCGCCGCGTACGTCAGCGGGCCAGCGGCGCCCCTTCTGCGTGGTGCAGTCCCACTCGCAACATCCAGGAGCAGCCGATGATCACGCCCACCCCCGAGTCCGCCTCGCCCACCCCCCCGTCCCGCTGGCGCCTCACCGACTCCAGCGCCGCCGCGGGCAGTTCGCCTCCGCACGACGAGGCGCAGAAGACGGTCGGCACGGCCGCGACGCCCGCCCCGGGCCGGTGGGTGATGGCGCGCGCCCTCGCCTGCCCCGCGTAGCCGCCCCTTCTGGAGGGGGTGTCCCCTCCGCGCGGCTACGACCCGAAGCCCCCTCCCGGCAAGCCGGCCGGGGGGAAGCGCGCGCCGAAGTTCTCCGGGCCCGCCACCACCCTCACCTACAAGATTCAGACGGCCATCGTCGCGGAGCTGCGCCAGGGCTCCACGAAGCGCATGGCCGCCGCGCTCGCGGGCACCACCGACGCGCGGCTGCAGAACTGGCTGCGCCGCGGGCGCGAGGCCATCGAGGCCGGCAAGCGCAGCCGCTACACCGAGTTCGTCGTGGAGGTGGAGCGCGCCCAAGCCGAGTTCCAGAAGAGCCGGGTGAAGGACGCGCTGGACTCCATCAGCGACAAGACGATGGACGGCCGCGGCGCCCGCTGGTTCCTCGCGGTGACCGCCCCCAAGGACTTCACCATCCCGCGCGAGCCCGCCACGCCCGCGGGCAATGGCTTCGGCCCCCTCTTCGAGGTCATCACCCCGGACGACGCGCGCGCGAAGCTGGACGAGAAGCTCGCCGCCTTCATCGCCAAGCACCTGAGGGCCCAGGTGGCGACGGACGTGCCCCCAGAGCCCGCCCCCGAGGACGACGATGGGGGCTGACGCGGGCGTGGCGAAGTCCGGGGAGTCGCTGCTGGACGGCATCCCCGTCATCACGGCGGACAGCCACGGCCCCTACAACCTCATCCAGCAGCTCGCGCTGGCGGCCCACGCGGCGGACGGCACCACCACCGGCCACTGCAACGCCCTGGCCTTCACGCCCCAGGAGCTGGTGCTCCTCTACCACGAGCACCGCTACTGGCTGCGCCCCGTCCAGCGCCCGCCCGCGCACTTCCGCACCTGGTTCTTCATGGGTGGGCGCGGCACCGGGAAGACGTACGCGGGTGCCGCCGCTGTCATTGATGAGGCCCGCGCGGACCCCGAAGCGCGCATCCTCATCGTGGGCCCCACCTACTCCGAAATCGTGAAGAACCAGCTGGAGGGCACGAGCGGCATCCTCACCATCTCCGCGCCCTGGTTCTTCCCGAAGGTGGAGAAGTCGCGCCGCAAGCTGGTGTGGCCCAACGGCGCGCAGGCCACGTGGCTGCCGGCGAAGAACGCGGACAAGTTCCGCGGGCACCAGTACACGTTCATCTGGGCGGACGAGCCGGTGGCCTGGAAGGGCGACGCGGTGGCCGTCTACAAGGAGTGCCGCGTCGTCAACCGCCTCACCACCACGCGGATGCGCGCGCAGGGCCTGCCACCGCGCATGGTCATCACCACCACGCCCGCGCCCACGGTGCTCTTCCGGGAGATGCTCGGCGACCGCGAGGGCCTGGTGCTCGCGCGCAGCTCCACGCTGGAGAACCTCGCCAACTTGGCCCCGGATTACGAGGCCTACGTGCGCCGGGTGATGGAGACGCCCGAGGGCCGGCGCGAGTTCATGGGCGAGCTGCGGTTCGACCTGGACCCGGCGCTCTACCGGGGCGTCAACTGGAACGCCTCGCGCATCGACCCGAAGAAGGCGCCGAAGGAGTACGACGCCATCATCGTCTCGGTGGATCCGGCCACGGGCGAGAAGAAAGGCGCGGACATGCACGGCATCGTCGTGCTGGGCGTGCGCCTGGAGGCAGACGGGCTGGACCACGTCTACGTGCTGCAGGACGCCTCACTGCGCACACCGGAGCCCGAGGTCTGGGCGCGCGAGGCCATCAAGTGCTTCAAGGCGTGGGCGCCCGCCGCGAAGAAGCGCAGCAACGGGCAGCCAAACGCGTGGGTGTTCGCCGAGTCCAACACCGGCGGCTCCATGGTGAAGAGCACCATCCGCACCGTGGAGAAGGTGAAGGTGCTCACCGAACGCGCCATGCAGTCGAAGGCCGAGCGCGCGGCTCCCGTCTCTTCCTACGCGAAGGCGGGCCTCGTCCACATGGTGGGCAAGCACGACAAGCTGGAGGCGCAGCTCGCGAAGTTCACCGGCCAGGAGGGCGGCCACGCGAGGGACGACCGTGCGGACGCCTTCGCGTGGCCCATCTACCTCTACGTCATCCCGAGGCGCCGTAACGCAGGCGCCGCCGGAAGAGGCGCGACACTCATAGCCTCTAGCGGCGAAACCGAGAACGCTCACTCAGCACAATGAAAGGCAACACAGTCTTCTGTCGCACTGTGAGCGCAAATCGGCACCGCAAGGCGCCATGGACCCAAGTTAGCGCAATCCGCCCGCAGCGCCATCGCTCCCTGCCTCAACCGCAACGATGTCCTCAAAAACATCAACAACAGAACTCGATATCACCGGCTCCGAGGCATCGGCGAAACTAAAATTCACCCTAGAAAGCAATGACACCTGAAGATCGACACTTCCTTCAATCCAAACAGCCCCACCATCCGGAGCCGAACTAATCACCCTAAACAAATCCTTTCCCCCTCCCCTCCACGAAGAATAACCAGCCATCGTCGACATAAACCTAACAAGCACCCCCCTCACCAGAATCTTCGTCGGGAGCAAAATCTCCTCTTTCACAAACCTCATTAAATGGTTGAAGTTAAAATCAATCTTAACTACGGACCCGCCACCCACAACATCAACATCCCCCTCCGACGGCAGAAAACCTACCGACAACGACATCCCATCCACGAAATTAAATAGCATTGCCTTGACTCCACCCTCAACCTCCTGCCTGCGCGCGCGAATAATCGAAACCAGCTTTTCAGTCCCCTCTCGGTATTGATCATCCACATAAGCGAACTCTCCTTCCTGAGGCGCATCACCCCTCTTCAATTCACCATACGCAGACAGAACGACAGTCGAAGTATTGAATGCCCCAATGTTCTCATGAACCTCAAACCGACACTTAGCGAGAAACACCCTCAGAGCCTTATCGCCAACAATGGCGTGACACTTGCGACCCAGCCGCGCCTGCTCTTCCAGAGCAATGGCTGCAATAAATGCATCCGGCAAGTCATCGCGATTCTTCAGGTGCTGCACAGGGCCACTGCCAGTAAAATAGAAATCGAATGCCTTTTCCGCAGCCATCGCCGTAACAGGCAAAATTCGAGCATTTAGAGCGGCCAAGCGAGCAGCAACACCCTCTTCGGCTGCCTTGTCGACCCTAGAAGCCACGCTGGCGGCCATGGCGTGCGCGTTCTCCATATCTTCAATATCCGCTTGTGGATGACACCACGAAATTGCCTTAAGCGGCTCACGCCAAGCCTTTTGCTCGAATTTCTTTACGTCAAAAGAAATGCCTGTTGAAAGTTCGCGTTGGACCACAATAGGAACAAGAACCTGGGCCACCCCTTTTTGCACAAGTTCTTCAAGCCGCTTCAGCGCTGTAGAGCGCGCTGACACCTCATATCGGAAGGCCGACGAGTCAATTATCACTGGAATTGGGAGTTGCGGCACGGCCCCGACCGTGGACTCCACATCCTTCGTCTTTGCCTCATCCTCAATCGGCGGTGTCATCAGGCGTTCCTTGCTCATGAACCAGTAAACGTGAAAACTTAGCCGCAAATTCAACACTCTACTATCATCAAGCGCGTTGCTGCCGATGGTCGAGGCGCCAATAGATGGGGAGAGCCATCGCCCCTTCTTCTCGGGTATGGCTACTCTCCTCCACCGCGCACTTAAAGCATTGGGACTGCTGCCCGGTCCCCAGGGAAGTCTGGTCCACGCCCTGCCCATCGTCAGCTTCAGTCCGCGCCGGGGGAGTCGCGAAGTGCTCCGCGCGTACAAGGAGAACGGCTGGCTGCGCACCGTCGTGGACACCGTCGCCGAGGCCGTGGCCACGCCCCGCTGGCGCGTCTACAAGCGGACCCGGCCCGGAGTCCTGGGCGTGCTCGACCAGCGGCTGAAGTCCGCCAACCCACGGCTGCGCACCAAGGCACTGAAGGAGGCCACCGCCTCCGGTGAACTGGTGGAGCTGCCGGACCACGAGCTGCTGCGCCTGCTGGAGGCGCCGCACCCGCGCTACCCCGGCCGCGCCTTCCGGAAGCTCAGCCAGGTGCACGTGGACCTGGTGGGCGAGGCCTTCCTCTGGCTGCGCCGGGACGACACCGGGCGCGTGGTGGGCTGGGAGGTTGTGCCCCCGCACCGGGTGATGATGACGCCCACACCGGAGAGCCCCGCCTTCTTCCTCAGCTACAACACCTTCATCGGCGCGGTACCCGAGGCGGACGTCCTCTGGTTCAAGCACCTGGATCCGGAGGCGCCCGAGGACCGCGGCGCCGGCGCCGGCATGGCGCTGGGCGATGAACTGGACACGGTGGAAGCCATCTCTCGCGCGACGAAGTCCACCTTCGAGCGCGGGGGCATCCCCGCCGCCATCGTCGGCCTGGACGCGAAGTCGTCAGGCACCGACCTCGAGGAGACGGTGCTCGACCTGGAGAAGAAGTACCAGGAGGCGTTCGCTGGCCCAGGCAGCTCGGGCAAGGTGTGGTTCGCGCCCGCAGGCGTCTCCCTCGCCCAGGTGCAGGTGAACTTCCGGGAGCTCCAGACGGAGGAGCTGAAGAAGGGCCTGCTGGACTTCATCCGCCAGACGTACAACGTGCCGCCGGAGCTGGTGGGCGACCTCACCTCCAGCAACCGCTCCACCGCGGAGAGCGCCGAGTACACCCTGGCGGACTTCGCCGTCCTGCCGCGCCTGGAGTTCTGGCGCTCCTGGCTCCAGCACTGCTTGGTGCCCCTCGTCGACCGGGACGCCATCCTCGACTACGAGGACCCGCGCCCCCAGGAGTTCGAGCGCGTCTTCCGTCTCATGACGACGCCGCCCACCGAGGCCTTCACCTGGAACGAGGTGCGCGAGCTGGCGGGCTACGAGCCTGACCCAGCCCTCGAGGGCAAGCGCCCCCCTCCCCTGCCCGGCGCGGGCGGGGGCACCAACCCGCAGTCGGCGTCCGCGAACGCCACGCCCACCCCACCGCGCGACCGCAGCGGCGAAGAGGGGCGCGTGTAGCGGCAGGCGTCGCCCCTTCTCTTGGGGCATGGACAGACGCCCGCGCACCCAACGCAGCACGCGCGCCCTCACGCTGAAGCTCTTCGAGCCCACCACCCCCGCTCCGGCCAACACCCTCCCCGTCTTCCGGCTCGTGGATCCACCGGAGGAGTACGACCGCGACGGGGACCGCATGGCGGCGGGCGCGCTGCGTCTGCCGGCTGGCGAAGTGGACGTGCCCCTCTTCTGGGACCACAGCCACAAGGACCCGTCGGCGAAGAACCGCCTGCCCGTCGGTCGCGCTCGCATCTGGTTCGAGGGCGGCGAGCCGCTCATGTCCCCCGTCTTCGACGGCGTCGGCGAGCTGTCCCAGTTGTGCGCGGAGAAGGTGCAGGCCGGCACCCTCCGCGCGTGCTCCATCGGCTACCTCACGCTGTCCGCCCGCCCCAACTCCCGGGGCGGCGAGGACGTGCAGGAGGCAGAGCTGCTGGAGGTGTCCATCACCGGCATTCCCGCAAAGCGCTCCGCGCAGAGGTTGAAGAGCATGGCGACCCCCGAAGAAGTGCAGCAGGCGTTTGACCAGATGGCCAAGGACGTCGCCGAGACGAAGGCGAAGGTTGTTGAGCTGCTGGCCCTGGTGACGAAGCTCGCGCCCCCGGCCGACGAGACGAAGGGCGCGGACGACGGGACGACCGAGGACGCGCCCGCCGAGGGCGAGGACGCGGTGACGAAGTACTTCCGGGGCCTCATCACGAAGACGGGCAAGTAGCCCGCGCCCGCCGCCCCTTCTCTCCCTCCAGGACGCACCACCACACCTTCCCGAAGGAATCGTCATGCCCACGACCCCGAAGCCCACCACGCCCGCTCCCGTCCCCCCGGTGGTGGAAGCCGCGCTCGCGCCCCTCATCCTCAAGCACGTCGAGGCCGCGCTCGCCGCGCGCCCCGCCATCACCAACCACGCGGCGCCCGGCCGTGGCCCGGCCCTGCTGAAGTTCAAGGGCATGTTCGACACGGAGAGCCCCTCGCACGCGCTGCTGGGCGTGCGCATGAAGACGGCCTTCCTGGAGTACGAGGACCGCACCGCGCGCGAGAAGTCCAAGGGACTCAACCAGCCGCTGCGCGAGTGGCTGGAGAAGCTGAAGTCGGCGGGCGTCTTCGAGTCCGTCTTCGGCCAGGGCGGTAGCCTCTGGGCGCGCGAGTCGGTGAGCGAGGAGATCATCGACGTGCTGCGCCCCGCCTCCATCCTCCTGCGCGCGGGCCCGCGCATCGAGTCGGGCTACGGCGCCAAGCTCACCATCGGCGTCATCAACCAGGGCGTGCAGGTGCAGTGGGAGGGCGAGGACGAGGAGGGCAGCGAGTCCGACCTGGACACGGGCGACCTCATCCTCGGCGCCTACAAGGCGATGGGCACCATCCGCATCAGCAACGGGCTGATGCGCAAGGGCAGCCTGCGCTCCGCCGAACAGCTCGCCGCCGACGTCGGCCGCGCCATGGGGTTGGCCTTCGACCAGGCGGGCCTCGTGGGCAAGGGCCCGAAGACGCCCACGGGCATCCTCAACACCGCCGGCATCACGAAGAAGGCCATCACCGGCATCACCATCGAGCAGAAGGTGGCGGACCTGAAGGCCATGGTGGCCGACGTCATGGAGGCCAACATCCCGCTGGAGGGCGCCAACCCGTTCTACTTCATGACGTCCACGACGATGATGCACCTGTCCAGCCTGCGCGACGCGGCCTCGTCGGGAACCGGCGGCTGGGTGTTCCCCGGCCTCCAGGACTTGCAGAATCCCACCATCAACGGCTTCCCGGTGGGCCACTCCCAGACGCTGGCGGGCAAGAACATCATCGGCTTCGGCCTCGCGCAGGAGCTGTACTTCGGCAACGCCGCGCCGCTGGAGATTGAGCTGGGCGAGAACGGCAACGACTTCAAGCGCGACCGCAAGACGCTGCGCGGGGTGCAGGAGGGCGACTGGCAGGTGCGCCGTCCGAAGGCCTTCTCCATCCGCACGGGCGTCACCTACTAGCCCGCGTCCCCGTCCTCCCCCCTCCCTCTCTTCCCGGAGTCCTTCCATGCATCCCTCGCTCGCCAACATCGGCGCGTACATCAAGACGAACACCCTGGCCCTCGCGCCGGCCGCGCGCGCCGCCGGCACCGTCCAGGGGCCCACCCTCGACGTCCTCTCCTTCCGCTCGGCGGTGCTCGCCGTCGCGGTGGGGGCCGCCACCGGCGCGCCCACCACCCTCAGCGCCACCTTCACGCTGGAGTCGCGCGGCAGCACGGCGGGCCCCGAGGGTGTGCCGGGTGACTGGGCCGCCGTGGTGGACCGCGACGGCCAGACGCTGTCCGTCGTCGCCACCGCGGTGGACGGCGCCGTGGAGCTCGACGTGGACTTCTCCTTCCTGGGCGATGACCACGACCAGGTGCGCGTGAAGCAGGTGCTGGCCTTCACCGGCGGCACCTCGCCGACGCTCGCCACCGGCGCCGTGCTGGTGCTCGGCGGCTCCAACCGTCTCCCCGTGTAGCGGCGGGCACGCCCTCCCCCCTCCGTGCCTGCCCGGGCCGGGGCGGCCCCGTGCCGCCCCGGCCCTCTTTCTTCCCGAGGTGCCCATGCCCGCCGTCGAGGACCTGCTCACCGCCGCGCAGCTGCCCGCCACCGTGCGCGACGCGGCCGAGCCCGAGCGCCTGCCGCTGCTCATCACCGCCGCCTCCCTCGCCCTCGCCGGGCACGTGGGCTACCCGCTGCACCGCCGCACGGGCGTGGTGGAGTCCGTGGCCAGCCAGGGCGGGCGCTACCTCTGGCTGCGTGCCGGCGGCGTGCGCCAGGTGCAGAGCGTGGAGGTGCGCGGCGTGGAGCTGCCCGCCACCGCGTACGCGCTGGAGTCCGTCCTCATGGGGCGCGTGGTGTCGCGCGGCGAGGCGTGGCCCTTCACCGGCCGCTACTCGCCCGGCGTCTCCTCCACGCCGCTGCACGTGGAGGACACCGGGGATCTGCTCGTCACCTACGACGCTGGCTGGGTGACGCCCGGGCAGGCGGCCCTGGACGGGACGCTGGTGGTGGACCTGCCGGCGGACCTCCAGTTGGCCGCGCAGATGGTGGTGGGCGCGCTGGTGCACGGGGACGGCGCGGAGGAAGCCATCTCCGAGTCCATCGGCGGCACCTCCCTGACGCGCGCCACGGACGAGGACGGGCAGCTGCCCGCGGTGCCCGCCCGCGCGCGGCGCCTCGTCGCCCGGTACTGCCGGCCGCGCCACGGGGCAGGCCCGTGAGCCTCCTGGGCCACCGCTTCCGCCAGCGCTTCGGCCTGGCCCGGTTGCTGTCCACCAACGCCCGGGGCGAGGAGGAGTACTCCGAGCCCACCGTGCATGCCTGCCGCTACGAGGGCAGCACGAAACGCCTCGTCGCCTCGGACGGCACCGACGCCACCACCGAGGCCGTCTTCTTCACCCACGTGAAAGTGGGGCCCGGGGACGCCCTCTGGCTGCCCGGCGACACCCCGGGCGACCTCAACACCCAGCGCCGGCCGCTGCGCGTCACCCCCTGCTTCAACATCCGCGGGGGCCTGGACCACTACGAGGTGTACGTCTGATGGGCGCCACGCTTAAGGACGTGGAGCTGCACGTGGCCCAGGTGCTGGAGGGCGCGGCCCTGGGCGTCTCCATGACGGCAGCGCCGCCCAGCCTCTACACGGGACCCTGGCCCGTCTCCGCGCCGCCCCAGGTGGTGGCGGTGCGCGAGGTGAACGGTGACGCGCCCGAGGACTACCTGGGCACGGGCCGCAGCTACCTCCAGCCCGACGTGCAGGTCCTCGTGCGCGGCCTCACGTACGCGGCGGCACAGGCCCTGGCCCGCCGGTGCTGGAGCGCGCTGCACCTGGCGGCCGTCCCCGGCTACGTCTCCTGCCGTGCCCAGGGTGCTCCCGCGTACATGGGCCCGGACGGAAAAGACCACCACCGCTTCGCCTTCACCGTCACCCTGGCCTACGCCGGCTGACGCGAGGCGGGCGCCCCTTCTGGGTGCGTATGCCTGTCCGCGTGAAGCTCGACCTCCGCCCCCTCCTGAAGCTGCGCCAGCGCGCGCCCGAGGTGCTGCGCGAGTTGGACAAGCCGCTGCGCGCCACCGTCCGCCACGCGCTGGACCTCTCGCAGTTCGACGTGCCGCGCGGGGACCGGGACGTCGAATACGATAAGCACGGGAACGAGAAGCAGCAGACGCGCCCGCTCGCGGACACGGGCTTCATCGACGGGCCCGCGTACCGCATGGACAAGCGCCTCTCCACCACGTGGGTGGCCGGCTACGCGCACCACGCGGCCGGCGCCATCCACGAGGGCTTCCACTGGGGCGACCAGATCATCAACCCACCCCCCCACTTCCTCAAGAAGGCCTTCCGTCGCTCGCGCTCCTTGGGCCGCAAGGGCGTGAACCAGGCCCTCGAACAGGCGCTGAAGAAGATGTTCCCCCCGAAGTAGCGAAAGGCATGGCCATGGCTGACCCGGAAGTCCTCTACGCGCAGAAGGTCCACTTCACCCTCCTGCCCACCACCCCGCTCGTCACCCTCGAAGAGGCGGAGGTCGACCCCGAGCCCGTCGCCACCGAGCTGGACGGCATCACGGAGTGCTCCGTCTCCGAGGCGGCCGACAGCGTGGACACGAACTACTACGGCAGCGACGGGTACAAGAAGAACGCCGCCACCCTCACCGGGTTGACCATCAGCCTCAGTGGCCACCGCGTCCGGGACAACGCCGCGCAGAATGCGCTGGAGGGGCAGTTCCGGAAGCTCGGCTACCTGCACGTCATCCGGGACGCGGACGCGACGGTGGGCCAGCGAGGCAAGCGCTACGCGGTGCGCGTCATGACCTTCGACTCCGGAGGCCCGTCCTCCGACGTGGACAAGCTCACCGTCAGCCTCACCGGCCAGGGCGCTCCCGTCGCTTTGTAGCCGCCCCTTCTTCACCTCGCAGCCGTCCACCTGGAGAAGCCAGACATGAACGACGCCCCCCAATACCGCAAGCCCCTCGGCACCCGCCGGAAGTTCGTCAAGCGCATCACCATCAGCGGCGCGGACTACGACATCTGCGAGCCGTCGTCGGGAGACAAGACGGCCGCGCTGGCGAGCAGCAGGAAGGCCGGCGAACTCGACGACAAGAACCACCCCGTCGACGAGGACGCCGGCATGCACTTCCTCGCGCGGATCGCCATCGTGTGCCTCTACCACCCGGGCGGTGTGCAGCGCGTCTTCGAGCAGGAGGAGAACGCCGCCGTGAAGAACGAGCCCTGGCTCGACGAGTACGGCAAGGACTTCTCCGCCGCCTTCGGAGGCCCGACGGTGGAGGAGGCGCGGGGAAACTCCGAAGCCACCCCGAGCTGAGCGTCATTTACGGGGTGGCGAAGTTGATGGGCGTGTCGCCCGAAGCAGTGCGCGACTGGCCCTGGTCCGATGTCGTGCACCTGCTGGCCTACTGCGAGCAGGAGAACGAGGAGATGAAGGCGCGCCTTCCAGCGCCTGGCGCCTCTGCTCCTTCCTCCCGGGGCCCAGCCTCGAAGAGCACCACCACCGTCTACCGCTTCGGCCCCAAACCGAAGCGGTAGACGGCACGCCTCTGGAGTCCTCTCATGGGTGCGCTGAAAGTTGGAGACCTCTACGTCGCCGTCACCGCGAGCATCGGCGAAGCCCTCGTCAGCGTGGGCAAGCTGGTGAAAGGCATTGAGCGAGCCGCCAAGCAGGTGAAGGAGGCAGCGGAGCCCATCGGCAACATCGGCGCCGTGGTGGCGGCCGGCATCGCCGCGGCGGTGGCGGCCTCCGCCGAGTCCAACGCGGCGATGAAGGAGCAGACCGAGCGCATCAAGGACCTGCTCATCACGCTCGCCGCCGAGCTGGGGGACCTCTTCGCGCCCCTGGTGAAGAAGGTGGCGCACGTCATCGAGCAGGTGGTGGCCAAGCTCCAATCCCTCTCACCCGCCACGAAGCGCGCGGGCGCGGGTATCGCCGCGTGGGTGGCCGGCGTGGGCCTGGGCGTCGGCGCCGTCGGGAAGCTGGCCGGCGCGATGGAGGGGATGACCAAGGGCATGGCGCTCGTGCTGGAGACGAGCAAGAAGGTCCTGCCGGCGTTCACCTACCTGGGCGAGGGCGCGGGCAAAGCCTTCCAGTCCATCCAGGCGCTGTCGAAGGTGGACATCGGGAAGGCCCTGGCGGGCATGAAGTCGGGCATGGGAGGCCTGGGTGCCTCGGTGGCGGAGTTCACCACGTCCATGCCGTCCCTAATGGCAAGCATTGGGCGGATGGCGCTGGGCTTCGCGACGGCGGCCCTTCCAATCCTGGCCGTCGTCGCGGCCCTCGCTGCCATCGCCCTGGTCGCTGGCAGCGTCTACAAGAGCTGGGGTGACATCAAGCTCCTGGCCAAGGAAGCCTGGAGCGCGATGTCTCAGTCCGTCGCTGAGATGATGGGAGGGCTGAGCGACGTCGCGATGAAACTGGCGGACGTCTTCGGCCTCGCCTTCAGCGCCCTCGGATCCACCATCGAGGCCATGGTTGACCGGTCCCTCGACTTCGTCGCATTCCTTGTGAGCAAATCCGCAAGCATCCTTCGCCCCATTGCCGAGGCGGCCAAGATGCACAATGTGACCGGGGCACTGAAGGAAGCAGAAAAACTCACCGGAAAGGGATTGAAGGCGAGCATCCTGGACGCACTCGCCGCAGGCGGGAACGCCTTCATCGAGAAGATGGCCAAGGAGGCCTCGGAGTTGAAGAAGGGTGCCGTCCTCATCGCGACGAAGGCAGCAGACGCGGCGAAAGCCGCAGGCGCGGCAGTCAAGGACACGGTGGGCGTTGGGCTCCAGCACTCCGCCTCCGGCCTCGAGGAGATGATGAAGGCCGTCCTGAACTCGAAGACGGTCGAGGAGTGGAAGGCGAAGATGGAGGACCTGAAGGACCTCCTCGGCTCACTCTTTGATGGGAACGCACAGGCCCACCTCCGCACGGCAGACAAGAACGGCATCGAAGTGGATGCGGCCGGGCACAAGGGGACGGAGAACTACGCTGCGAACCTGCGCAAGGTGGACCCCTCGCCCGCCCTGACGGCCTACTCCAAGATGGTGGAGGACCAGGCGAAGGCCCTCGCGGAGTCCATCCGCCGGGCCGCCGAGGACGCGGAAGTAGCGGCGGATGCGGCGAAGGCCGCCCTCATCGCGGGCTTCGTCAATCGCCTGGGCGAGCTGGGCGGCATCATCAACTCCGCGAAGCAGGGCTTCGAGGCGGGCGGCTTCTGGGGCGCCGTCATCGCCGCCATCGGCGAACTGCTCATGGGGACCGAGGAGATGGCCGGCGCCATCGAAATCCTCAACGGCATCGTCTCGCAGGTGTCGGACATCTTCGGGGCGATTGGCCGCGGGCTCCAACCCCTCCTGGGCGCGGTGGGCTATGTGATTGAAGTCGTCGTCAATCTCATCCAGCCGTTCCTGGAAATGCTCGGGGACATTCTGGAGGACTTCGCGCCCGTCATCGTCATGGTGGGCGAAATCCTCCAGGCCCTCACGCCCGTCCTGAGCGGTGCCTTCAAGGCGCTCGCGTCGGCCATCAGTTGGCTCGTGGAGGGCGTCCTGAAGGGCGTCTTCGAGGTGCTGCGCTACGTGGGTCTGGCAATCCTCTACATCATCAAGGGGCTGGCTTCCGCGTGGAACGGCATCGTCAGCGCCATCCAGTGGGTGTTCAAGAAGCTGGGGGACATCTCCATCTTCGGCGCGCACCCGCTCGGCTTCCTCCGCGATTGGGGGGACAGCATGGAGTCCGCGAAGATCAACACGGACTCGCTGAACGAGAGCATCTCGAACCTGAAGGATGTCACCTGGGACGCCGCGAAGCGGAAGGCCGAGGAGACGGCGGAGGTCCTCAAGAACAAGGAGGCACTCGCGGACGTCAACGAGGCGCTCAGCAACGTGCCCGCCCTCTGGAAGGTGGCGCTTCGGCGCTTCGACTCACAGGACGAACAGGAGGGGCCCAACACGTCCGGAGGCAGCGCGACACCTACGCCCACACAGCCGCCCCCGTCGCCGTCGCCGTCGGGAGGAGGCTCGGTGTCCGCGCCCGAAACCTCCGGCGGCTCCCTCTTCAACTACATCTTCAACATCACCGGCTACGACACGGAAGAGGCCATGGCGGAGGCGATGCGGAATGCCGAGGCCATGCAGCGCCGCCTCGGCATCCGGCTCTTCGGCACCGCGGCTCCCGTCACCAGCCGGTACGCGTAGCGCCCGGGCCACCCCTTCTTCTGGGGCATGGCCTACCTCACGCTGTCCGGCATCGAGGTCCGCTGCTCCACCGCCAAGGGACTCATGCAGAAGCCCACGCTGCTGGGCCCACGCATGCGGACCTTCAGCGGCTGGGCGATGAGCGGCACCCGCGCGCGCGTCCACACATGGTCCGGTGGCACGCCCCCCATGCCGTTGGCCGAGGCACAGGCCCTGCGCCGCCTCATCGACGGGGAGGGCCACAGTTGGGCCTTCGAGGCCAACAGCGGCTTCGGGCTCTACAGCAGCAAGGGAGTCCCCGGCACCGTCGTCGGCACCATCGGCGTGGGACCCGGCAGCTCCACTCCGCGCTTCGGGGCGGGCGGCCTGGTGCTCGCGGCCGACGCCTCCGTCACGTGGCCCACGGGCACCACCACCACGTACCTCGTGGGGGCGTGGTTCAAGGGCGCGTTCAGCGCCGGAGCGTGGACGCACGTCATCGTTGACCCAAACACAGACATGACCTGGAAGAACGGGGAGGAGTGGCTCACAGCGGGAGACCTCACCGGCGAAACCGGCATCGACCTGGGCGTCGGCCTGCTCACCCCGTCGGCGCTCACGGTCGCCAACCGCACCGCCGAGACCGGCACGCCGAGCGTGCTGGACGTCGATGACCTCGTGCTGCTGCCGTACGCGGTGCCGCGGGCGTGGATTCCCCAGTGGTACGCGTGGGGCGCGGCAGGCCACCCCTTCGGCCCGCTGCCGTACCACGCCGCCACCGGCGACGGCGTGCCCGGCCCCTTCCAGGTGCTGGGCCAGGCGGGCGACGCGGCCGCCGTGGAGTACGTCGACGACAACGGCGCGCGGGTGCAGGGCCAGTACCTGGACTTTGAACTCTGGCAGCAGCCGGAAGGAACCTGACATGCGCACCCTTTCCCCCGCCGAATCCGCCGCCCTCTCCTGCCGCGCGGGCTTCGCCTCGCACGTGCGTGTCCTGGTGCTGCGCGGCGCCACCTGGACGGACCTCTCCACGCTGCTGCCCGGGGATTACCTGCTGGGCGCCTCCTGGTCGGACAGCATCGACGCGCCCGTCTCCACCGCCAGCGTCTCCGTGGTGCGCAACGGCCCGGACGGCAAGCGCCTGGCGCTCGCGCCCATGGTGGTGGCCAGCCTCTTCAACACGGTGGACGCCGCCTACCAGCCGCTCCTGCGCGAGGGCGCGTACTTCCGCGTAGAGCTGGCCACGGTGCCGCTGGACACGCGTCGCGCAGCCGTCCCCTCTGGCACCTGGCGCGAGGTGTGGCGCGGCCGCATCGACGAGGTGGACGCGGGTGGGGACGAGCTGCGCCTCTCCGGGCGAGACCTGGGCGGGCTGCTGCAGGACACGTGGGCAGAGGTGGAGCGCACCTACGGCAGCACCGCGGGCACGCCGGTGCAGGCCGTCATCCAGTCCATCCTCAACGACAACGGCATGTCCTCCTTCGGCCTCTACACCCCGGTGGATCCGCTCTCCGTGCGCGGCCCGTACGTGCAGGAGCGGGAGCCCCTGCTGGACGCGGTGACGTTCCTCGCCGAGCAGATTGGCTGGGACTTGCGCATGCGCTGGCGCGAGGACGTGGGCGCCTTCGCCCTCACCCTCGGGAGCCCCAACCGCACGACGGACGTGCCCGTGGCCACCTTCGGCCCGGACAACGTCCAGGAGTTCTCCGAGCTCAAGCGCAGCCTGGAGCACGTGCGCAACGTCGTGGAGGTGGTGTACTCGGACAAGGCGGACAAGGACGCCACCGGCGCGAAGAAGCGCAAGACGGTGACGGCCACCCACGCCGCCTCCATCGCCCTCTACGGGCGCCGTTGGATGCAGGTGGCGGAGGCCGCCTCCTCCCTCATCGACACCGAGGTGGAGGCAACGCGGCTGGCCGCCGCGGCCCTCGCCGACCTCTCCGAGTCGGCGCTCAGCCTGTCGCTGACACTGCCCGGCGTGCACTGGTACCTGGAAGCGGCGGACCTGGTGGAGGTGCTGCCGGACGGCGTGCACTTCGACACACCCCAGCGCATCGCCGTCGTCTCCGCGGAGCACGAGTGCGCGTCCTCCGGCGAGGCCCGGACGAAGCTCCAGTTGCAGGGCCGGCCCAGCACCAGCCGCGCCGTCTGGGCGGAGAAGGACGCACGCCCCGGCGTCGCCGCCAGCGCGCCCTTCACCGGGCCCCCGGCACCGTCGGGCCTGACGGTGACGAACACCGTCAACGGCTTCTCCCTCGCGTGGATGCCGGCGGACACAGGGCCCTCGTGGGACTCGTACGAGTTGCACGTGAGCAGCACCGCGAGCTTCATCCCCTCCCAGGCGACGTACCGGGAGAACAGCCGCACCACGAGCTTCAACGTGGCCAACCTGGTGGCGGGCCGGGCGTACTACGCGCGCGTCATCCCGCGCGACAAGAAGGGCAACGCGGGCCCCGCCAGCGCCGAGGTGACGCTCGCGCCCAGGTACGTCGCCCCGGCCATGCTGCAACCCACCGTGACGTACGCTGAGCGTCCCCTCAACGCCGACTTCGAGGCGCTCAGCAACCCAGCCCTGCCGCCGGACGGATGGGGCATCTCCCCGGGCACCTGGGGCGTGGATGCTACCGACGAGGCGAGCAACGTCTACAGCGGCATTCGTGCTGTCCGCCTGGCACCAACGCTGGTGGCAACGAAGATTGGCAGCCAGCGCTTCTCAGTCCGGGCCGGAGACCTGCTCTTTCCGAGCGCGCTGGTGCGCGGCGGGCCGGAGGCGTTCAACTCCAGCTACTACAGCGTGCTGCTGCTCGCGTGGCTCGATGGTAATTTCAACCTCGTCAGCATCACCGAGGTGGACCGGCTGCAGTTCGCTTTCAACTGGCAGGAGCTGGGACGCGGAGCCAACGCCGTCGCCCCCTCCGGCGCGCGCTACTGCCAGCTCTACATCGGCAAGTTGAACGCGCTCGCGTACACCCTCTACGTGGACTCGGCGCGCGTGGAGGTCCAGTCCCGTCCCCAGGACTACCAGGGCGCGGTGCTGATCCCCACCTCCGGCTGGGTGTCCACGGGGTTCCCGCGCGGTAACCCGAAGTACTACAAGAACAGCTCCGGCGACGTCGTGCTCGCAGGCTCCATCAAGAACGGTTCCTTCGGCAGTGCCGCATTCACCCTGCCCGCTGGCTACCGGTCGCTCGACGAACTGCACCTGCCGGTGGTGAGCAACACCGGCTTCGGCAGGCTCCACATCACCGCCGACGGGAACGTCACGCCCATGTCCGGCAGCACGACGGAGTTCTCGCTCGACGGCGTCCGCTTCCGGGTGGAGGCGTGAGGCTCACGGCTGGAGCGCGGCGACGACCTTCTGACGCTCGGAATCACTGCCCTCAGCGACCATGAACATGATGGGCCCGTGGACGATCTTCTGCTCACTCGATAGCGGGGACTGATCCATCACTTCCTTGTATGCCTTTGCCGCCTCCGCAGTATTGAACTGAAGGATGCCGACGTAGACCTCGCCTGAACGGTAGTCGAAGCACCGCGGCGCCACGGCCTGCTTCGTATCCTCCGTCTTCTCGGTGAGCACGACGCCGCGCGACTTCGCGAATGCCTCGGCGGACTCGATGGTGTCGAGCCCCTTCGAACAGGCAATGGAAGACAGTGCTATGACAACAACAAGCATCCGCAACATGGGGCTTCCTCCTGCTGAATGCCTAGCACCCAGAGTCAAGACAGGACAAGGTACCGCTCACCCGTCATGCAGGCCCAGGCTGCACACCCGCCCGTAGCTCATCAGGAAGGTCGGTCCGCCGCAGGTCGGGCAGCGCTCTTCCGGGGACAGCTCGCGCGGTGGCGGTGGGGTCGGTTCCGCCACACCCTGGAGTTTGGCTAGGTCACGCAGGAAGTCCGCGCGGACCTGCCGGTGGCGTTGCAGTTCAGGCGGTGGCGGCCTGGGTCGGTGGTGGCGCATGGATCCCCCTCCGACGAAGAAGGGGCGCCACCTGGCCTATCGTCGCTTCTTCTCGCGGGCCGCGAGCGCATCCTCCAGTAGACGGACCGCCACCTCGTCAGGTCCGAGTCGCTCGCTGGCCGCCAGCGCGCGTACCGCATCGGCGTGCTTCGCGAGACAGTCGTACACGCTGAAGCCCAGGACCATCGCCTTGACGCGGGCGCTGTTGATGGATCGCAGTCGCTCCGCCTCCTTCATTGCCTTGGCACGCTCGCCGAGGGACGCGGGGGCGCGCATGCTGAACTGGTCGTCGAACTTCTCTTCTTCGGGCTCGAACAGCATCGACACCTCCGCGTGCGGGCACCATTTGTATCCCACCTGAATCCCACTCGCAACCCACAGCCCTTGACTTGGGTCCCCTATGGGATACATTTCTCCGTGCTTGGCCGCCTGGAGAAGCGTCGAGCTTCACGGCATCAGGCGACTGCGCGAGAGGCAGGCATATGCGGCAGATAGAGAATATTTGGCGGGGTCCGGAGTCGGTGTCTCCGCGAAGCAGTGGCACGAAGGCCCTGCGCACAGGGAGCCGTGAGCAACCTCTCGACATCGTCATCCGCCGCTATCGGCGCATCTTGCTGGGCCGCCTGTATCAAGTGCGCGACGCCAAGACGGGCGCGCCATCGATCGACCTCCATGCCACGGGGCGGCATCCGGACTTCCAGCCCGACGTGGACATGGACATGGTCGTCTCCGCGCGAGCTGCAACCGCCGACTCCCCTTCCCGCCTCCGCTTTCGACTGGCGCATGTGTCCGCCGATGCGTCCAATGAGGATGTTGCCCGGGTCACGGAGGGCGCATTGAGCCTCGCCAAGGCGATGGTCCAGTCAACCTGCACGCGCAGCGAGCTGGCCGAAACCATGGCGCACCTTCGGGCACCGGCACGCCCTCGCGGTCCCGTCCTTCGGTCGCGAAGGCACTGGCGGCGCGCGCGAAAAGCGCTCGCGAAGGCATGGGGAAGTGCCCTGACGAGCGGCTACATCTCTGTCGTGCTCGCGGGCGCAGCAATCCTGGGCTCCATCATGATGCCGAACCAAGCTCCGGACCCAAGGCCAACGCAACTGCCTCACGTACCTGTCGGCCTCGTTCTCGCGGCGTCCACTCCGGACCGACCTGAACTGTCACTGGATATTCCGGACCGGCCTCTTCAAGGGCAGAAGACGAAGGACTGCGACCCGGACGCCAGCGAGCAAATGATCAAGGGAGCCTGCTGGGTGGAGACCTCGAAGAAGGCTCCGTGCGGAGACAAGCAGTACGAGTACAAGGGGAAGTGCTACCGCGCTGCCGGCAAGTAGTTGACGCAGCAAGGCCTGAGCTACCTAGTTGCGCAACTGCCTGACTGGTGCTACCTCTTTCGAGGTATCAGTAGTGCCAGCGGTCCGCTGAAGCAGTGACCTAAGCGGTGGACCGCATCCCAAATCGAGCTTGGCCTCCGCCTTCGAGCGGTTGGCTACCAGAAAAGGCCGGTACACCCGAGTGATGTCGGGACACCCGCCCTCCCGGTGCTCCGTCGGCGTTTCTTAGGTCCGTCGGCGGAGCACCACTTTTTTCTGGGTGGGGTTCGCATGGGTCACGCAGGCCAGCACAGCCATCCCCGCCCACCCACGACACCTGCCATTGCGTCGGCCTCGCCGTCCACCGTTCTGGATGCGCACCGAATGACGAGACGGAGTCGTATGCAAACCTCCCTCGACACATCGTTGGCGCGGGAGTTGCTCAACGCGCGCGTGACTGTGGAGCCCGATACGAGCTCGCAGCAGCTACGGACGAAGCCTCGACCTCACGGGTCGTTGCTCATCTTCTTGACCGATCATCTTGTGCAGTGTCGTCCGAGTGGGAGAAGTCGATGACCGAAGTGGAGTTGGTGGAGAGCATCCGGAAAGTCGTCCGGGAGGAATTGCGCGCGCACGTCGCGACGGATGGCCGCGAGTACCTCACGGTTGCGGAGGCGGCAGCGCTCGCCCGGGGTGGGCAGAGCATCATCCGCAACTGGTTCAAGGACGGCACTCTGAAGCGGCATGGGACGCCGGGTCGTGTCCTCGTCAGCCGAGGCGAGTTGCTCGCAGTGCTGGAGCGAAGTCCTGCACACGTTACGAGCGAGGAAGCCATCGAGGCGCTCGCGGCAAGCTTCGTCGGAGGGGGTACCTGATGGGCTCCGTCTACAAGCGCAGCGACTCACCCAACTGGTGGGTTGGCTTCGTCGACGTGCACGGGAAACGGAAGGATAAATCCTCGAAGAGTCAGGACAAGCAGGTCGCGGAGAAGTTGCTGGCTGTTGTCGAGCGCAAGGTGCGCGCGGAAAAGGAGAGCGGCCTCGTCAGCGCGAACAAGGGGCCTATCACCGTTCACCGGTACGCCGAGCAATGGCTGGCGGACCGACGCGCGCGAGGAATCGCAGCGGCAGATTCGGACGAAGACCGCCTTCAGCACGCGCTCCCAGTCATCGGAGGGATGGTTCTGGCCGAAGTGCGGCCAAAGGACATCCTCGCGGTCGTTCGTGCGATGGAGGCGAAGCGGACAGCGGAGGGGGCGAAGAAGCTCGCGCCGCGAACGGTCCTGCACGTCTACGGCGCGCTTCGGCAGATGTTCAGCGACGCGCACAGGGATGAACTCATTCCCGCGAGCCCCTGCGTGCTGACGCGGCGCCGCGGCGAACTGCCCAAGAAGCGCGACAAGGACCCGCAGTGGCGACGCACGGCGCTCTTCGATCGCGAAGAACTGATGCTGCTGATCACCGACCGGCGCGTCTCGGAGCGGCACCGCGTCCTGTATGCGGTCGAGAACCTGGGAGGCATGCGCATCAACGAAATCAGCCCTCGAAGGTGGCGGGACTACCTGCCCGACATCACGCCTCTGGGGAAGATGGTCATCGACACCTGCTGGGACTCGAAGAAGAAGGTCCTGAAACCGGCGACGAAGACAGGGGTGGTACGGGAGATGCCCATCCACTCCGTCCTGGCGCGCATCCTCGCGGACTGGCAGGCGGAGGGGTGGGCCCGGCAGTACGGGCGCCAGCCCGGGCCGGAGGACTTCATCGTCCCATCCGTGGACGGAGGGCTCCTGAGTTCCTCGTCCAGCTACAAGCGCCTCCAAGAGGACCTGGCGCAGTTAGGCCTTCGGCGACGAAGGCAGCACGACGCCCGGCGGACGTTCATCACGTTGGCGATTGCGGATGGCGCTCAGAAGGACCTGCTCCGCTGGGCGACCCACGGGCCCGAAGGCGACATCGTGGATGCCTACACGTCACTACCCTGGCACGTGCTGTGCGAGCAGGTGGCGATGCTGAAGGTACAACTCCCCGAGGGGTACCTCCCCTCGGGTTTCTCCGGAATCACTACGCAGCCACTACGCTCAATGGAACCGACCGAAATGACTACGCAACCACTGTGGAGGCGGAGGGAATCGAACCCTCGTCCGAAAGCCGTCTGCTCTTTGACCCTACGTGCGTAGTCCGCGATTTTTTACGTCACCTGGACTCCCACGGACGGGATTCCCGATGCCGGTCCTGGAAAGATCTCGTCACCTCGGGCCCAGGCTCCCTCAGTGACCAGTCCGCATTATGACGGCCCATCCCCACCCCACGGACCGAGAGCAGGGGGACCGCGCACTAAAGACTGCTAATTAGGCAGCCAGCGCGAGCTCAACGTTGTCGTTGGCTTTTGTGTTGTTGTCGGCAGTTTAACGAGGTCCCAACAAGCTCGGCACGCGTCTCGAACTTCAATGCCCCCGTCGAAGCCAGGTCGCCCCCAGATTCGCCGTACTGCATGCGGCCACGACGTCTCCGCACCCGACTTACATTAACCGCTGAACGCCTCCCGTCAATCCTCCTGCTTCACCCGGGGTCGCTCCGCCAACATCCTGCCCCCACCCCTCGGGCAGCCCACCGGGCCCTTCCCCGGCCCCCTCCCCTCCCGGAGACACCTCCATGAAGGCGTACGAGCTCCAGCACACCACCGGCATCGACGGCTGGGTCCCCGTCGAGAAGCCCCGGCCGCAACCCGGCCCCGGCCAGGCGCTCGTCCGCATCCACGCCGTGTCCCTCAACTACCGGGATCTCATCATCGCCAGGGGCACCTACCCGGGCACCCGGACGCCCCTCATCCCCGTCTCCGACGGCGCGGGCGAAGTCGTCGCCGTCGGTTCCGGCGTCACCCGCGTCAAGGTCGGAAACCGCGTCGCCCCCACGTTCTTCCAGGTCTGGACCGACGGTGAGCGCACCCCGGAGAAGGTCACCCATGCGCTCGGCGGCGGCGTCCCCGGCGTCCTCGCCGAATACGTCTGCCTGGACGCCGAAGGGCTCGCGCTCCTGCCCGACTGGCTCTCCTACGAGGAGGGCGCCACCCTCCCCTGCGCCGCCGTCACCGCCTGGAACGCGCTCGTCCCCCAGGGCGGCCTCAAGCCCGGGCAGACGGTGCTCGCCCAGGGCACCGGCGGCGTGTCCATCTTCGCCCTCCAGTTCGCCCGCATCCTCGGCGCCCGCGTCATCCTCACCTCCAGCAGCGACGACAAGCTGGCGAAGGGAAAGCAGCTCGGCGCGGACGGGCTCGTCAACTACAAGAAGTCGCCGGCCTGGGAGCAGGACGTCCTCGCGCTCACGGACGGCCAGGGCGTGGACCACGTGCTGGAGGTCGGTGGCGCCGCGACGCTGTCCCAGTCCGTGCGCGCCACCCGCGAGGGCGGTCACATCGCGCTCATCGGGCTGCTCACCGGCGCCCCGGGCAAGCCCGACAACGCCGTCACCGGCAGCAAGCAGCTGCGCGTCGTGAGCACCTACGTGGGCAGCCGCGCCATGTTCGAGGACATGCTGCGCGCCATGGCGCCCCAGAAGACGAAGCCCGTCATCGACCGCGTCTTCCCCTTCGACCAGGCCCGCGACGCCCTGCGCTACATGGAGTCCGGCGGCCACTTCGGGAAGATCGTCATCTCCGTGTGACGCGGGTGGACACCGCGACGCGCGCCCGAAGAATCCCTCCCCTGGGAGGACGACCTTGGGCGTAACGTCCCGCGCGACTTCCGGGACTGCTCGCGAGCGCATGGGCGGGCCCGGCACTGAAAGGGTTCGCGCATGCCCCGCCTGTTGCCCCTCCTGTTGATGCTGATGGCGCCGGTCCTCCCGGCGGCCGCCCAGCCCCAGGAGTCCTCCCGCTTCTTCCCCTACACGCTCAAGACGACGAAGCTGCCCAACGGGCTCACCGTGGTGCGCGTGCCGTTCAACTCGCCCGGCATCGTCGCGTACATCACCTCCGTGCGCGTGGGCTCCCGCAACGAGGTGGAAGCCGGCCGCACCGGCTTCGCCCACTTCTTCGAACACATGATGTTCAAGGGCACGAAGTCCAACCCGGAAGGTCAGCGCGAGCGGATCCTCGGCGGCTTCGGCTTCGACGACAACGCCTTCACCACCGACGACATCACCGTCTACCAGGCGTACGGCCCCACCGCCGGCCTGCCGCAGCTCATCGCCCTGGAGGCCGACCGCTTCCAGCACCTGGAGTACTCCGAGCCGTCCTTCCAGACGGAGGCCCTCGCGGTGCTCGGCGAGTACCACAAGAGCGCCGCCGCCCCGGACCTCAAGATGGAGGAGTCCCTGGCGAAGACGGCCTTCACCCGCCACACGTACCAGCACACCACGCTCGGCTTCTACGACGACATCAAGGCCATGCCGAAGGCCTACGCGTACAGCCGCACCTTCTTCGAGCGCTGGTACACCCCCGCCAACATCACCCTCTTCATCGTCGGTGACTTCGACGATGCCCAGGTGCTGGAGGCCGTGACGAAGCACTACGGCAACTGGAAGCGCGAGCTGGCCACCGTCGCCATCCCCGCCGAACCCGCGCAGACGAAGGCCCGCTCCGTCCACGTGGACTGGGCCCAGCCCACCCAGCCGCGCCACGTGCTCGCCTGGCGCACCCCCGCCGCCCGCGCCGACACGCCCGACGCCGCCATCCAGTCCCTCCTTGCTGAATACCTCGTGGGCGACACCAGCCCCGCCTACAAGGAGCTGGTGCTGGAGAAGCAGCTCGTTGAATCGCTGTACGTCTCCAGCGCGCCCCACCGCGACCCGTACCTCTTCCCCATCGACGCCACCCTCCAGGACGAGAAGCACCGCGCCGCCGTGGACGCGACGCTGCGCCGCGACGTGAAGGCCCTGGTCGACGGCAAGGTGGACGCCGCGCGTGTGAAGGCCATCCAGGACCACCTGCGCTACGGCCTGCTCATGGGCATGGACACCCCGCGCGACGTGGCCATCGACCTGGCCTTCTACTCGGGCGTCATGGGTCCGCCCGACGCGCTCGCCAGCTACCTGAAGCAGCTGGGCACCGTGACGCCGAAGCAGCTCACCGCGTTCGCGAAGAAGTACCTTATCGATTCGAACCTCACCGTCCTCACCCTCACCCCCAAGCCCGCCGCCGGAGGGACGCCGTGATGATGAAGTCCAACCCGTCCGTGTCCCTGGTGTTCGCCGCCGCGCTGTCCTTCGCCGGTTGCGCCTCCACCCCCAAGCCCATGCCCGAAGCCGCGCCGCCCACGACGCCTCCGGCCGCCACCGACACCGCGAAGGCCGCCGCGCCGGTGCCGGCCGTGCCGCTGAAGCAGCCGAAGCCGATGGAGCTCGTCGTGCAGGCCCGGCAGGACACGCCGCTCGTCAGCCTGCGGCTCGTGTTCCACACGGGCTCCATTGATGATCCGAAGGGCAAGGAGGGTCTCACCTCCCTCACCGCGAAGCTGATGGCGGAGGGTGGCACGCGGAAGCTCACCGCCGCGCAGTTGCTGGAAGCCCTCTACCCGATGGCCGCCGAGCTCAAGGTCATCACCGACAAGGAGATGACCACCCTCTCCGGCCGCGTCCACCAGGACTTCCTGCCGCGCTTCCTGGAGCTGTACACGGACACGCTGCTGGAGCCGCGCTTCGACCCCGCGGAGTTCGAACGCCTGCGCGCCAACGCCCTCAATGCCGTGCGCAACGGCCTGCGCAGCGAGGACGACGAGACGCTGGGCAAGGTGGGCCTGGACGCGCTGCTCTACGCGGGCCACCCCTACGCCCACTTCACCGGCGGCACCGTACAGGGCCTCCAATCGCTCACGCTGGAGGACGTGAAGGCGCACGCGCGCCGCGTCTTCACTCAGGACCGGCTCGTCATCGGGCTCGCGGGTCCGGTGGATGCCACGCTCCAGCAGACCGTCACCTCGCGCCTCTCCGCGCTGCCGGCCACGGGGGCGCCCCGGGTGGCGCTGCCTGCCGTGCCTTCCTCCGCCGGCCGCACGCTCATCCTCCAGAAGCCCACGCTCTCCACCGCCGTGAGCATGGGCTTCGTCACGCCGATGCGCCGGGGGGACCCGGACTTCTTCCCGGTGGCATTCGCGCTGTCCAACCTGGGCGAGCACCGTCAGTTCGTCGGCATGCTCTTCAACGAGCTGCGCGAACAGCGCGGCCTGAACTACGGCGACTACGCCTACGCCGAGCACTTCATCGAGGACCGGGGCAACGGCACGTTCAACCGCACCAACATCGTGCGCACCCAGCAGGACGTGTCCGTGTGGCTGCGGCCCGTGGTGCCCACCAACGCGGTGTTCGCCACGCGCGGCGCCGTGTACTTCCTGGACCAGATGTCGAAGCAGCCCCTCTCCCAGGAGCGCTTCGACCTGGTGCGCGGCTTCCTCCAAGGCTACACGCGCCTGTGGGAGCAGAGCGACCAGCGCCGGCTGGGGTACGCCATCGACTCGCTCTTCTACGGCACTCCGAACTTCCTGGAGTCCTACCGCGAGGCGCTGAAGACGATGACGCCGGAGTCCGTGAACGCCGCCGTGCGCCGCCAGCTCCAGCCGGAGAAGCTCGCGTTCGTGTTCGTCACGGAGGACGCGGACGGGCTCGCCAAGACGCTCAAGTCGGGGGCGCCGTCTCCCATCACCTACGCGTCACCCAAGCCGCCGGAGCTGCTGAAGCTGGATGAGATCCTCATCCAGCAGAAGCTGCCGGTGCGTCCGGACGCCGTCCAGGTGGCCCCGGCCTCGGAGTTCATGGAGCGCTGAGGCGCGCGGCCTTCCGGCGCTCAGGGGCTTTCCGGCAACGCCGTCCACACGCCGCGGAAGCGCTTGAGCGCCGGATCCTTCTGGCGCTTGCACTCCACCCCGTCCAGCGACACGGTGCCGTCGTCGCTCAGGAGCAGGACCTCATCCGATGTGTCCGGCGTGAAGAACGCCTCCGGGTTGAGCCGCGACAGGTCCACCGACTCTACCGGCACGGGGCGGTCATCCCCGCCCTTCCAGGTGAACAGCCGCGAGCGCGCCTCCGAGCCAGTGGCCCCCGCGGTGATGAGGTAGCGGCCCCGCCACGACGACAGCGAGCGGATGCCCAGCCCCCCCAGGTCCAGCAAGCGCGGTGCACCGAAGCGCGCCGTCACGCCCTCGCGCACCACCGCCTCCGGATTGAGCAGCGGCACCACCAGGGCCTTGCCCTGCGTCAGCGGGCTGCGAAAGCCGATGAGCATCCCAGGCGCATCCAGCATCGCCGTCAGGCCCTCGATGTTGAGCCCCCCGGCCTGCTTCGGCGGCAGCGGTTCCGCATCCACCAACCCGTACGGCGCGAGGCGCGGCTCCGCGAGCAGGTCCTCCAGCAGTTGCGTGTACGGCTGGCCGATGAGCTGCACGTGCTCCGCATCGCTCGCGTTCGTGGCGAAGAAGCGCAGGCGTGCGGGCTGCTTCTTGCCGGAGCTGTTGCGGCCATGCGACGTGAGCCAGAAGGCCAGGTTGCCCAGCCGCGAGCCCGCCTCGATGTCCGTCTCCGGGGGCTTCTTCTTCACCGGCAGCTCCAGCGACGGCGACAGGTCCACCGTCTTCAACGGACGGCCTCCTTTGCGCGCGTCGTAGAGGCGCAGGATGTTGTCCTCGTCGTCCGCCACCATGAACAGGTCGCCGCCCAGCTCCACCGCGCCGGATGCATCACAGCTTCCCTCGAAGACGACCGTGCCTACGGGCTCAGCGACCGGCGCAGGAGACGCGAGGGCTTCGCGCCGCACCGTCGCCTCGCGGTTGCCGCAGCCCACCACCAGGACACATCCCCACAGGAGCCAGCGATTCATGTCGCTGTTTCTCGCATGGCCTCCGACGCTCCGGGAATCCGGAAGGCCTCCGGGAAATGTGACGTAACCAACACGACACATCACCTCACGGCGGGGCGCCCCGCTCCTCTCGTGGGCACTCCGAATTGTAGAAATGGCACAGGGCTGTAGCTCACATCGGGAGGGTGGCTTTTCTTCCGGCCCTGGGAGGTGGGTGCTAAGAGCCTCAGCATGCAATGCCCCGACTCCGGGCACGTTTCGTGGAGCCGGTCCGCAGGCAGCGCAGCCATCCGGCTCGCGGCCCTGGGCCTGCTGCTCACCACGGCAGCGGCCCACGCACAGCCTGATCCGTTCTCCCGCGGCTTCGACGCCGTTCCCGTCAAGCCCACGGCCGCGCAGTCCAGCGGCATCGCGTTGGAAGGCGCCACCGCGGAAGCGGTGGGCAGCTACCGGGGCGCGCTGCTCCTGGACTTCAACTGGCGCATCCTCGCCCTGAAGCTGGGCGACGAGAAGCTGGGCGACCTGCTGCCGTACCGGCTGGACGCGCACCTGCTGTTCTCCTACCAGCTCCTGGAGCGGTTGGAGCTGGGTGTGGACCTGCCCGTCACGCTCATCCAGGGCGACAACTTCTCGCTGCTCGGTGACGCGTTGAACGCGCCGGACTTCCCTGGCGCCGCGGGCGTCAGCGGCACCACGCTGGGCGACATCCGCCTGCTGCCGCGCGTGAACCTGCTGAACCCAAACCGCTTCCCGGTCGGGCTCGCGGTGGTGACGGAAGTGCGCCTGCCCACGGGCAGCGCGCAGAGCTTCACCGGTGAGCGCGGCGTGGTGTTCGCCCCGCGCCTGGCGGTGGACTGGAAGGTGGGCTCCCTTCCCGTGCGCGTGCTCGGCAACGCGGGCGTGCTGCTGCGTCCGGCGGCGCAGTACCTGAACCTGCGCGTGGACGACGAGCTGACGTTGGGCGCGGGCGGCATCGTGGACCTGCCGGACATCGGCCGGCTTCGCGAGGTGCGGGGCGTGGCGGAAATGCACCTGCGCACGCCGCTGGTGCGCCCGTTCAACTTCGACCAGTCGGATTCGCTCAAGACGCCGTGGGAGCTGCTCGTCGGCGCGCGCGCGAAGGTGTGGGGCAACTGGGGCGTGGAGCTGGACGTGGGCCGCGGGCTCAACGTCAACACCGGCTACGGCCGCGAGGCCCTGCGCGTGATGCTGGCGGTCCGCTACGACACGTCCGGTCTGGATTCGGATGGCGACGGCGTGCCCGACACGCTCGACCGGTGCCCCACGCAGCCCGAGGACAAGGACGGCTTCGAGGACTACGACGGCTGCCCGGATCCGGACAACGACGGCGACGGCATCGCGGACGGCGACGACGCGTGCCCCAGCGTGAAGGGCACCGTGGAGAACAAGGGCTGCCCGGTGGAGCCGGAGAAGGACACCGACGGCGACGGCATCATCGACAAGCTGGACAAGTGCCCGGACGTGCCCGGCCTGAAGGACTTCGACGGCTGCCCGGACACCGACATGGACGAGATTCCAGACGGCGAGGACGACTGCCCCGACGTGGCCGGCCCGCCGGAGAACAACGGCTGCCCGTACGACGCTCCGCCCTACGTGGTCGTGGAGTCGGACCGCATCCGCATCAAGGGCAACATCCTCTTCGAGACGAACTCCGCGGTCATCCAGAAGCAGTCCTACCCGTTGCTCGATGAAGTGGCGGCGGTGCTCGCCAAGAACCCGACGCTGGGACCGGTGCAGATTGAAGGGCACACGGACAACAAGGGTTCGCGCACGCTCAACCTGGACCTGTCCAAGCGGCGCGCGAAGTCGGTGCTCGACTACCTGGTCGGCAAGAAGATCGACCGCAAGCGCATGACGTCGCAGGGCTTCGGGTTCGACCGGCCCATCGACACCAACGACACGGCGCTCGGCCGCGCGAAGAACCGGCGCGTCGACTTCAAGCTCGTGAAGGCGGAGCTCGAAAGCGGCCCGAAGGAGACCCTCGTCCCCAACGGCCAGCCGCCTCCGCCCGGCACCCAGCCCCTGCCCGGCCTGGGCGGGCCTCCTGCTCCTGGCGCGACGACGCCTCCGGCTCCGGCAACCCCGCCGAAGCCAACGGCCGCGCCGGCTGCGGGCACGCCGGCCGGCAAGAAGTAGACAGGGCGGTTGGGACGGTCCGGCATCCGGGCCGTCCCGCTGTCTCGCGGCCGGGGGGACGACTTCCTCCCGTCACCGCGAAGGGCCTGGACGGCCGGGAGGACGACTTCCTCCCGTCACCGCGGCAGGCAGTGTGACGCCCGGCGAACGGCCCTCGTGCGGAGGACCGTCCCCGTCACTCCGGGACTACTTCTTCAGCGCACGCTCGATGCGGCGGCGCAGGCCGTCCTCGGACAGCATGCCGCGCTGGGCGTCCGTCACCTTGCCGTCGCGGTCCAGGAAGTAGAGCGTGGGCAGCGCGTTCACCTGGAAGGCCCGCGCCATGTCGTCGTCCGCGTAGACGACGTAGGGCTTCAGGTCCGGCTGGAAGCGGTTGAGGAAGTAGTCCACCTCCTGCTCCGCCGTGGCGCCTTCGTCCCGGCTGGCCGCCACGAACACGAGCCCCTGGGACTCGTACTCCTTCGCCAGCTTCACCAGCGACGGCATCTCCTCGCGGCACGGCGGACACCAGGTCGCCCAGAAGTCGAGCATCACCACCTGGCCCTTCAGGTCCGCCAGCACCATGGAGCCGCCCGCGTGCTTGCGCAGCGGGAAGGCCGGCGGCGCCGAGCCATCCGGCACCAGTCGCGCCCGCTGTCCCTCGCGCACCCCCAGGAACGCCAGCGCCGCCAGGCCCAGCACGGCCACCACCGACAGCGCCGTCTTGGCGCCATCCCCGCGCGTGCCCGGCGCCTTCGGTCCCTCGGTCCCAGCCTGCTGTGTCATCCGCGTTCCCTTCGTGTCAGGCGGCCGTGCACCCGCGTCAAGGCCCAGCGCACCCCGGCCCGCACACGCGGCCGACGCACCACCCAGGCCGCCAGCGGAGGTCCCCAATGATAATAGCCGTCGATGAACCCCTGACCGAGCCGGCTCTTCCTGAGAACCTCGTCCCGGTACGCGCGAAACGCCACCAGCTCCGGCGCGCCCTCGCCAAAGGCCGCGGTCACCACGAAGCACGACGACGCGGGGCTCACCCACATCAGCTTCATGTTGGTGTGGTTCATCACCACCTTCAGCTCGCGCTGCTCCGTGTAGAGGAACGACAGCAGGTCGCGCCGCGCGGCCGGGAACTCCTGCCCGCTGGCCTCCTCGAAGTCGATGCGCGTCGTGACGGCGCTGCCCACCTCGTCCACCGTGAAGCGGTAGCGCTTGGAGCTGCGCCGGACCTCCACCTCCAGCCCCTTCAACTCCCCGAAGTAGGCCATGAAGGGCACCCGACACGCCGGACACACGAAGCGGTGGTACGCATGCGTCGGCAGGAAGGCGTAGTCCCCCAGCCGCTTGCAGCCGGTGTTGGGGCACATCAGCTTCACGCCCACCTGCGCCGCGTTGCGCGGGTCGTAGCGCGACTGGCCACTGGACTTGTCGAACACCGGCGGCGGACGCGGCGGCGGGCCCACCATCTGCCGCGTGGGGTGCGCCGAGCGCTCCAGCTCCTGGGCCTTTCGCCACGCCAGCTCCGCCGCCTCCAACCGGCCGTCCGCCGTGTGCACCAGCGCCTCCGCATGCGCGCGCAGGGCCGCCACCAGCCGGTCCACCAGCGGCGACATCGCCGGTTCGCGCGCCACCGCGAAGGCCTCCGCCAGCACCCGCTCCATCTCCGGCAGCAGCGCCTGGGCCGCCTTGCGTGAAGGGTCCTCCGCCCGCCGGTACACCGGGGGCTCCGGCAGCTTCGCGAACAGCGCCGAGGCCGAGGTCCGCACGCGCTCCAGCGCCGCGTCACCCCGCCCCACATCCAGTCCCGCCGCCCGCGTCTGGGCGGCCCTGATGAGTTCTTCGGGCAGCAAGGCCGTGGACCTTAAGGGCCCGCCCGCCCCCTGTCAGCGACTCCCGTCGCGCCGGTCGGAAACTCGCCATGGCTTTGGAGTCGATGTAAGACGACGTAGGAGGATGTGAATCATGGGCGTGTTGAAGTTCCTGGTCTGGACGGCATGCGCGGTGGGCCTGGGCGTCTTCCTGGCGCGGGGCAACGTGGACGGTCGCTCGCCGCTGGAGCACATGGAGCGCACCTGGAAGCGTTCGGTGAACCCTTCCGCGATGGACAAGGTGAAGGGCAGCTTCGAGGACGCGCTGGACGACGCGAAGCAGGTCGTGTCCCAGAAGTCCGCCAACGCCTCCGCGCCGCGCGAGCGCATCACCGAAGAGGACCGCGCGGCCATCAACAACATCATCGCCAAGAAGAAGTAGGCACCGAACCAGGCGCCGGCCGCGGCTGATCGCACCGCCGCCCCCTTCCGCCCGCCCGGCACCGTTCATACCTTGCGCCGGGGCGTTGGGTTGGACGGTGGTGGAGAGGCGGGCCCATGGGTTGGACGCGGTTCGGGGGCGTCATCAAGGTGGCGGTCTTGGCATGCGCGCTGGGAGCTGCGGCGCGCGCCGAGGCCCGGGACAAGAAGCTGTGGATGGAGGCGCAAAACCGCGCCGTGTCCCGGCAGCACTCCAACATCAGCGAGGTTGCCCGCAAGGCGATGCCCGCCGTGGTGTCCATCACCACGCGACAGGACAGCGCCGACGTCCCCGAGGGCGAGGAGCCCCAGCGCGGCATCGGCTCCGGCTTCATCATCCACCCGGACGGCTACATCCTCACCAGCGCGCACGTGGTGGAGGGGGCCTCCGAGGTCACCATCTCCGTGCGCAGCGCCAACGGCTACGTGGAGGAGTTCCCCGCGACCGTGGTGGGCGAGGACGAGCGAACCGACTGCGCGCTGCTCAAGGTGGACGCGCCCCGGAAGCTGCCGGTGCTCAAGCTCGCGTCCGCGTCCCACGTGGGCATCGCGGACTGGGTGGTCGTCATCGGCAACCCGTTCGGCCTGGCGCACTCCGTGACGGTGGGTGTGGTGAGCTACCTGGGCCGCACCGACGTGACGCCCAACGGGCGCGACGGCGACTTCGACTACGTGCAGATCGACGCGTCCATCAACCCGGGCAACTCCGGCGGGCCGGTGTTGGACCTGCACGGCGACGTGGTGGCGGTGGCCAACGCGGTGAACGTGTCCGGCCAGGGCATCGGGTTCGCCATCCCCATCGACATCGCCAAGACGGTGATTCCGCAGCTCAAGGCCCACGGCCGCATGCGCCGGGGGTGGATTGGCATCAGCGTGCAGGACTTCTCCCCGGAGGTGGCCGCGGCGTTCAACCTGATGCCGCGCGGCCGGGGGGTGGTGGTGACGGACGTGGTGGAGGACAGCCCGGCGGATCGCGCGGGCCTCCGGGCCGGCGACGTCATCCTCGACCTGGACCGCCGGACGGTGGAGCGCGCGCACACCCTGCGCTGGCAGGTGGCCGCGCGGGGCGTGGGCCAGCACATCCGCCTCCAGGTGCGCCGCGTGGGCCGCCCCATGACGATGCGGGTGAAGCTGGACGCCCTGCCCTTCACGGAAGCCGACGTCCCGCCGGCCACCCTGGCCTCGAACGCCGCTCCGGGCGGACGCTCGGCGGAGGCGAAGTCCGTCCTGGAGGACCTGCTGTCCCCGGTGCCGCGTGCGAGCGCGGGGCAGGCGGCCGGCCAGGGCACGGGCGGTTCCGGGGGCTCGAAGGGCACGCCCGTCCCCTGACAGGACGGACCTCCGGGGCCCCTCCGGGCCGCCAGCCTCCTTGCGTTCCGCGAAATCGGGCGATACACCGTGCGCCTTCCATACTGCGGCGGGTCCACCCACGTGGCGCCGCGGGTTTTCGCGCATCGATTCGCAGGAGAGTCCGCACCATGGCCGAGGCCACCCAGACGAAGAAGTCCACCCATTGGCCGCGTACCGCCAAGGGCAACGGCAAGAAGGCGTGCACCGTGGAGGGCTGCAAGCGCCCCTACCGCGCCAAGAACTACTGCTTCTTCCACTACAAGCAGTGGCGTCAGGGCGACCTGCCGCACTCGCGCTACCGCGTGTGCTCCAAGCCGGAGTGCCGCATCAAGGTCCTCAAGGGCGGCCTGTGCGAGAAGCACTACGCTGAGACGTACAAGAAGGACGCGGCTTAAGTCGCCCGTCGTTCCCGCTTCACGTGGCGCCGGCCGCCCCTCCCGCCCTCACTCGCGGGAGGTCCCCGGCGTCACCGCGCGGCCCAGGTGCTTGAAGGCGTTGAGCCAAAGCTCCGCTTCCCGCTGGGTCAGCCGCGAACGCATCAACGTCTGCTCCAGTTCGTGCAGCACATGGTCCGGCGCCTGCCGGTTCAGGAAGTCCGCCGCCAGCATCGTCTCGCGCATGCGCTTGCTCAGCGCGCCGAGCGTCCCCAGCCGCGCCCCGGGCTCCTCCGCCGGCGGGCCGGAAGGCTCCACGCCCTGACGGTGGCAGAGGTACAGCAGCACCGACGCCGACTGCGCCAGGTTCATGGACGGCTGCACGTCCGACGTGGGGATGACGAGCACGTCCGCGCAATGCGTCAGGTCCTCATCGGACAGCCCGCGCTGCTCGCCGCCGAACAAGAGCCCCACCCGGCCCCGCTTGCTCTCCTCCGCCAGCCGCCGCGCGGCCTCCTCCGGGGTCAGCGCAGACCGCCCCACGACCTGGGTGCGCGACGTGCTGCCCACGACGTACACGCAATCCTGCACAGCCTCCCCCAGCGTCGGGGCGACGGTGAGGGCCTTGAGGACGTGGTCACTTTTGACAGCCAGACGTTCCGCGCCGGTGAAGTCCCGGGTGATGGGCTCCGAGAGGACGAGGCGTTGGAAATCGAAATTCGCCATGATCCTGCAGACCGCCCCAAGGTTGTCGGGTGAGCGGGTCTGATGAAGGATGACGGTGAGTTCCGAACCTGGACGCATGCCCCCGAGTTTAGCTGGTGGTGCGTCAGGGTGATCGGTATATTCCCGCTGATGCGTCGCTGGGTCCCTGGCTTGCTTCTGTCGCTGTCGCTCCTCACCACCGCGTGCGGTGGCGCGGGCACGCCCGTGCGTCCGTCGCTCACGTCGCGGCAGGCGCTCACCAGCTCGCCCGAGGTGGTGGAGTTCGAGTCCCCGGCGGTCCGCTTCGAGCTGTTCCGGGACATCGCCCGGCAGTCGGAGCAGGAAGCCGGACAGTCCGCGCAGGGCGTGGCGCTGTTCCCCATCATCCAGGGCAACGAGTTCGTCGCGGCGCCGGGCTTCGAGGCGCGCGCGGACCTGCTCCAGCCGCCGGACGCGGGCAGCAACCTCCAGTTCGTCTTCGACGGCCGGGCAGCCGAGCGGTGGCCGGAGGATCGGCGGGAGAGCCTGCAGGGGCTGTCCGAGCGCGAGGCCGCGGAGCTGGTGGCGCGCACGCTGCTGGCACTCTGGGACATCCACCCGGAGGGCGTGGTGCAGGTGGACCGGGCCGCGGGCGCTCCGTACGCGGTCGCCTACGTGGACGGCATCCTGCGGATCAACCCGGCGTTCCTCTATCTGGCGTCGGCCTACGGTCCCGCTTCCATGGCGGCGGGCCTCCAGTAGAGTCGCGCGCCTCATGAGCTGGCCCCGCTCCCGCCCCTTTCCGGCGGAGTGGCCGGGGCCGCGAGGCGCCTCCGACGTGAACACCCCCGCCCTCCACGCGCAGCTTTCCCACACGCTCCGGCAGACGGACCTGCCGACACTCGGCCAGCCCTACAAGGGCAAGGTCCGCGACACGTACCGCCAGGGCGACAAGCTCATCCTGGTGACGAGCGACCGGCTCTCCGCCTTCGACCACGTCCTCACCACCATCCCCTTCAAGGGCGAGGTGCTCAACCGGCTGGCGGCCTTCTGGTTCGAGCGCACGAAGCACATCTGCCCCAACCACGTCCTGGACGTGCCCGACGCGAACGTCACCGTGGCGCGCGCGTGCGAGCCGTTCTCCGTGGAAGTGGTGGTGCGCGGCTACCTCACCGGAAGCCTGTGGCGCGACTACGAGAAGGGCACGCACACCGCCTACGGCCTGCCCTTCCCGGAAGGCCTGCGCAAGGACAGCGCGTTCCCCACGCCCATCCTCACGCCGTCCACCAAAGCCGAGTACGGCAAGCACGACGAGCCCATCTCCGAGAAGGAAATCCTGGCGCGGGGACTCGCGACGCCGCGCGACTGGGCCCGCATCACGGAAGCCGCCCGGGGCCTATTCCAGGAGGGCCAGAAGTGGGCGCTGACGCGCGGCCTCATCCTCGTGGACACCAAGTACGAGTTCGGCAAGGTGGGCGACGAGCTCTTCGTCATCGACGAGATGCACACCCCGGACTCCAGCCGCTACTGGGTGGCGGACGAGTACGAGGCGCGCTTCGCCAAGGGCGAGGACCAGCGGATGCTCGACAAGGAGAACATCCGCCAGTGGCTCATCCGCGAGCGGAACTTCTCCGGCCACGGGGAGCTTCCCGCCATCCCCGACGACGTGCGCGTGGACCTGGCCACCAAGTACGTGGCCGCCTACGAGCGCATCACCGGCACGTCGCTCGCGCTGACGCCCGGGGACGTGCACGCGCGCATCGAACAGAACCTGCGGGCGAAGGGCTATCTGTAGGCCCCGTCGCCCTTTCTGGCCCTTCAGCTCGGAGACGCCGCGCTAGCTCGCGCGGCCGAACACGCGCTGGAACACCGCGTCCATCTGACGCGTGTGGTAGCCCGGGGAGAAGCAGTCCGAAATCTCCTCGGGCGACATCATCTTGAGCAGGTCCGCGTCCGCGAGCAGCGCCTGCCGGAAGTCCACGCCCTCCTCGAACATCTTCATCGCGTTGCGCTGGACGACGACGTACGCGGCCTGCCGGTCCATGCCCTTGCGCGCCAGCTCCAGCAACAGCCGCTGCGAGTTCACCACGCCGCCCAGCAGGTCCAGGTTCTTCTTCATCTGCTCCGGGTAGACGCGCATGTTCTCCACCAGCCCCGCGAAGCGGTGGAGCATGAAGTCCAAGAGCCCCGTGGCGTCCGGCCCGATGACGCGCTCCACGGACGAGTGCGAGATGTCCCGCTCGTGCCACAGCGCCACGTCCTCCATGGCGCTCACCGCGTAGCCGCGCAGCAGGCGCGCGAGGCCGGTGAGGTTCTCCGACAGGATGGGGTTGCGCTTGTGCGGCATCGCGCTGGAGCCCTTCTGGCCCGGCGTGAAGGCCTCCTCCACCTCACGCACCTCCGTGCGCTGGAGGTGACGGATTTCGACGGCGAACTTCTCCAGGCTGGAGCCGACGAGCGCGAGCGCGGTGAAGAACTCCGCGTGCCGGTCTCGCTGCACCACCTGGCTGGAGGCGGGCGCGGGCTTGAGGCCCAGCTTCTGGCAGACGTGCTCCTCCACCGCGGGCGGCAGGTGCGCGAACGTGCCCACCGCGCCGGAAATCTTCCCCACCGCGATGGTGTCCCGCGCGTGCTCCAGGCGCGTGCGGCCCCGGCGCAGCTCGTCGTACCAGATGGCCAGCTTGTGCCCGAAGGTGATGGGCTCCGCGTGGATGCCGTGGCTGCGGCCCATCTGCAGCGTGTGCTTGTGCTCGAAGGCGCGCTTCTCCACCGCGGCCATCACGCGGTCCATGCCCTTGAGGATGAGGTCCACCGCGTCGCGCAGGGTGAGCCCCAGCGACGTGTCCAGCACGTCCGAGGACGTCATCCCCAGGTGCAGCCAGCGCGCGCTGGGCCCCACGCGCTCCTCCACGAAGGTGAGGAAGGCGATGACGTCGTGCTTGGTGGTGCGCTCGATTTCGTCGATGCGCGCGGCGTCCTCGGTGGAGAAGTCACCGGCGCGGGCCAGGCAGTCCTCCAGCGCGTCCTTCGGGGCGAGTCCCTGCGCGACCATGCCCTCCAGCGCGGCGAGCTCCACGTCGCGCCAGCGGCGGTAGCGGGCGACGTCGGACCAGAGGGAGGCCATCTCCTGACGGCTGTATCGTGGAATCACTCGTAGACCTTCACGGCAAAGTCCCGGCGCGCCGCGAACCGGAGCACTTCCAGCGCGACGTCACAGGACGGACCTGACTTCTTCGCGGCGGTGAGGTTGAACGAGAGGTCCAGGCCTTCAGGCCGCGCCACCGCCAGCGCACCGGGATCGACCCTCTCGTGGATGATGCGGTTGGCGAGCCTCCCCGCCTGCTGTCCGAGCGCCAGCGGGGCCGGCGAGAGGGCAATCGTCGCGCCCTCCTTCACCTGGCTGGCCGTGAGCGCCACCAGCGGGATGCGGCGGGCGGCGCTGAAGGCGATGAGCGCCTGGACGACGGACGCGTTGCCCACGGTCTTGTCCGCAACCATCAAGAGGCCGTCCACCTTCCCGACGGCGCCCTCCAGCACTTCACCCACGCGCTCCTGCGACTCCACGGCCAGCGGAACGATGCTGAGACCCAGCCCACTTCCCGCGGAGCGCGCCTGCGTCACCGAGCCCGCCGAGGAGCGCGGGTCGTGCAGGATGCCCACGCGCTTCGCGGCCGGAGCCAGGGCCTTGAGCGCGGCCAACTCCGGCCCGAAGTCGCTGGTGAGCGCGATGCCGGTGACGTGCGGCGCCTCCAGGCCGTACTTCTCGTGATACGGCACCATCGCGAACAGCACGGGCACGTCACCGCCCAGCGAGCGCCGCGCGGCATTGGCCGCCAACGGGCCCAGGGCCAGCACCAGCGCCGGCTTCTGCGCGGCCAGCGACTTGAAGACGCGCGCGGCCTCCGTGGGGCTCTCTTCCAGCGTCACCTCGGTGACGTCGGCGCGCGCCTCCGAACTGAAGCCAGCGAGGAAGGAGGCGTACGGCGCGAGGCTCGCGGATTTCACCGCGACCACGCGGGGACGGGCGGGACTGCGCGACGGGGCCTGCGCGAGGACGACGACAGGCAGGAGGAGCGTCAGGAGCGGGAGGCCCCGGAGCCACCTCATGGCAGCACGTTCGCGCAGCAGCGGAAGCCCAGGTCCGGGGCCGTCATCTTCGGAGCGCCCTGCTTGCGCGCGGCGCACCGGGACGTGTCGCTGGCGCCCATGAAGGAGCCCCCCTTGATGGTCATGTCGGCACCACCCTTCTTGAACTGGGTGTCGGTCCACTCCGCCGCGTTGCCCGACATGTCCGACGGCAGGAATTCAGAGTGCTGGCAGGACGGGAAGCCCCCGGCGTGCGCGAGGGTCGCCGCGGAGCCCGTGGCCGTGCCGGTGTTGCAGGCCGTAGGGCTGTCCTCCCCGCGCGAGTAGCGCGCGTTGCCCGGGCCCTTGCAGGCCTTCTCCCACTCATCCTCCGAGCACAACCGCTTGCTGGCGGCCTCGCAGAGGGACTTCGCATCGAGCAGGCTCACGGAGACCCTGGGCAGGCGGCCCCGCTTGTTGGGGAACTCGAATTCGTCCACGCAGAACGAGCCCACCATGACGCTTTCGAGCGCCAGCTCGTCACTGGAGCCGGACGACTGCCGGTCCTCCTTGGTGGAGCCCCGCTTGAAGGTGCCTCCACTCACCAGCTTCATGCCGGGGGGACATTGCCCCGTCGCCATGAGGCCGCCCGCTGTACCGGCGGCGGCGCCGGGCGTGGCGGGCACGGTCGCGTTCTTCGCGGCCCGGGCCTGACGGATGCGCAGCCAGGCATAGCCGCCACCCGCGCCGAGCACGATGCCCATCACCGCGAGGATCACCATCCACATCATCGAGCTCGGACCCGAACGGGCCGGCTTCGGCTGCGTGGCGCGAGTGGACGGCATCGTGTGCAGGCCGGAGACCGAGGGCGGCAGGTTGCGCGACGAGGCGCGGCCTCCCGACGGTTCGCCCTTGCGGGCGCGTCCGCCCGTGGAGTTCTCGCCCTGCGCGTTGGTGGAGCGGGCCGGGCCCTGCGCCGCGGGGGCGCGCGAGGAACCGCGAGGCGCGGCGGCCTCCGCACCGCGTGAGGCGTTCGTGCTCCGGGGGTTGCGACCGCCCCGGCTCGACGAACGGGACTCGGAGGACTCATCGTCGTCGGAGTTCCGGCCGCCCTGGCGTCCGTCGCTTCCCGTCGCGTCCGTGCCGCGACCTGACCGCGCGTCCTGGCTGGACTCCGCACCGCGACCGCCCGAGCGCCCATCGCTGGACGAAGCTTCTCCGCTGCGGCCGCCCGCGCGCGAGTCCTGGCCGGCCTCGGATCCGCGCCCCCCTGAACCGCCCTCGCCGCTGCGACCCGCGCGCGCGTCCTGACCGGAGTCCGTTCCGCGTCCGCCCGACGAAGCCTCTCCGTTGCGCCCTTGACCGGAGTCCGTTCCGCGTCCGCCCTGCCGTGCATCCCCGGACGAAGCCTCACCTCCGCGCCGTGACTCTCCGGCGGAAGCCTCGCTGTTGCGACCCGCCTGACGCCCCTCGCCAGTGGCCCCCTCCGCGCTCCGGTTCCCCTGACGCGCGTCCGCACCTGACTCCGAGGAGCGGGACGCCGCGCGGGGATCCGCCGGGAACGAGGGCTCCTCCGCCTTCGCGAAGATGCGCATCACCGGCTCAGCGGCCTTCGCCGCCGGAGGACGCGCCTCGGGAGCCGCCGCTCGGGGCTCCTGCTGCGTCGCCGCATCCGGCGCCTGGCCCAAGAGCCGCGGATCCTGCGCAGCGCCAGCGTCCGCGCCACGCCCACCACCGCGCCCCGTGGGACGCTCCGGCACCGCGCGCATCTCCTGCTGCGTCGACGCATCCGAAACCGAGCGCGCTTCGGGGCCCGTGATGTAGTCGAGCGCCTTCGCATTCGAGCCCAGGATGGCCGCCAGCGTCGCCGCATCCAGCGGCTGGGTCGCATCCGGAGGCGGCGCTTCCTCCTCCGCCTGCACGGGCTCGGCAGGTGTAGGCACGGTCGCGATGGGCAGCATGCCGGTGGGCACCGGCGGCAGCGGCTTGCTCGCCGCTCGCGCGGCCACCGCGGCGGCGGGAAGCGCGCCCGTGGGCGGCACCGCGCGCGGCCGGGACGCGGCGGCCGGGTGACGCTGCACCAGCGCCGCGAACTCCGCGTGCAGGTCTCCGCCTGACTTCGGACGCGCCAGCGGGTTCTGGTTGAGCGCACGCCGGTAGAGGGACTCGAACGCGGGCGGCAGGTCCGGGTGGCGCACCGTCACCTCCGGCACACCGCCGTCCTCCGGCAACAGGCCGGTGACCATCTCCCCCATCAACACGCCCAGCGAGTACACGTCCATGCGCGTGTCCAGCTCCGCGCCATTCACGTACTCGGGCGCGATGTACGCCGCCGCGCGGTGCCCCCGCTGCGCCTGCACGAAGGGCAGGTGCGGCACCGCGAGCCCCAGCCCGTAGTCCGTCACCTTCAACAGGTCCGGCAGGACGAAGACGTTCTCCGGCTTCAGGTTCGAGTGCGGCCCGAAGCGGTGCGCCCCGTCCAGCGCCGCCGCCATCTGCGCGAGCAGCGGCTCCACTTCCTTCAGCGAGAACAACTGCCCCTTCGTCGCGCGTTGCTCCATCATCCGGCGCAGCGTGATGCCCTCCAGCAACTGCATCGCGAACCAGGGCCGGTCCCCGTCCACGCCCTCCTCGTACACGCGCACCAGGTTGGGGTGGTTGAGCTTCTTGCCCACCCGCATGGACAGCGCGAACTGCGTGCGCTCCTCTGGCTGCTGCACCAGCCGGGGCTGGATGACCTTCAGCGCCACCTCCACGTCGATGGCCTGGTCCTGCGCGCGGAAGACGAACCCCAGCGGCCCGGAGCCGACGACCTCCTGGATGGAGTAGCGGTTGGCGACGACGTCGCCCGGCTTGTAGGGCGCGCCCTCCGTGCCCCGTTTGCGCGCCGCCCCCGCGGCCTGACGCGCGGCCGCGTCGAACTTCTGGCCACACGTGGCACAGGTTTCACTCGTGTCGGGGACATGGCTGCCGCAGCGATAGCAGAGCAAAGCAGTGAAACTCCGGAACGAGGTCGCGGGGGGGGCGACCTCCCGGCGGACGGCCGGGGGACTCCATTCTGCCCGCTCTGGCGCCGTTGCGGAACGACGTTGCGCGCCGGGCCTCAACGACCCGTGGAACCGAAACCTCCGTCACCCCTGGAAGTCCCTTCCAACACGTCCACCTCCTGGAGCGCCGCCAGGGTGACGGGGGCCACCACCAGTTGGGCCACCCGGTCCCCCCGACGCAGCGTGAAGGGCGCATGGGACAGGTTGATGAGCAGCACCTGCACCTCCCCCCGGTAGTCCGAGTCCACCGTCCCCGGGGAGTTGAGGCACGTCACCCCGTGGCGCAGCGCCAGCCCGGAACGGGGCCGCACCTGCCCCTCGAAGCCCGGGGGGAGCGCGAACGCCAGCCCCGTGGGCACCGCCATCCGCTCCAGGGGCTGGAGCACCCGCTCCCCGTCGATGTCCGCCCGCAGGTCCATGCCAGCGGCCTGCTCCGTCTCATAGCGGGGCAGGGGCAGCGGGTCGGGATGCGAGCGCACCCGGCGCACGGAGACGGTCAGCGTGGAGGCCATGCGCCCACGCCCTAGCATGCGTCCCCCGCCGTCTTCCAGGGGACATCCAACGTCACGGGTCCTCCCGGAAACGCGGGAGGTCGGAGTGCTCAGAGCTCGGTCGCGCCGCCGTCCGCCACGCGCAAGGCGGTGCGGAACCCGAACGGGTCCACGGGGCGCGCGGCCAGCTCCAACTGGTAGTGCAGGTGGGGCCCCGTGGAGCGTCCCGTGCTGCCCGACAGGGCGATGGCCTGCCCCTTCTCCACGCGGGTGCCGGCCTTCACCAGCAGCTCGGAGTTGTGACAGTACGCCGTCGTCACGCCCCGCCCGTGGTCCAGCACCAGCACGCGGCCATTCACCGAGTCCTCGCTCGCGCGGCGCACCACGCCCGCCGCCACGGCGGACACGGTGGTGCCGGTGCGCACCGCCAGGTCCACGCCCGTGTGCATCCGGCGCGTGCGCAGCGTCGGGTGGACGCGGTAGCCGAACGGACTCGTCACGTGGGCGCTCTCCGCCACCGGCCATCCGAGCATCAGCGCCGTCGACAGCGCCAGCGCCTGCGCCGCCCCCACGGACGAGCCGTCGAAGCCTGGAGGCAACTGCTTCGCCAGCCGCTCCAGTGTGGGCACACCCCCCTCCGCGTCCACCCGCTCCATCGCGAAGCGCGCGGGCACCCGCCCCGCGAACACCGCCGTCAGCCGCGCCTCCTCCGAAGGAAAGTCCTTCGCCAGCGAGTCCAGCAGGCGCCGCGTCGCCGCGAGTCCCTTCGCCGGATCCAACAGCGTCTCCGGAGCGATGCCCGCCTCACGGGCCAGGGCCAGCGCGGGCTCGCGCGCCTTCGGCTCAAGGCCCTTCAGCGCCGAGTGCGTCCCCCACGCCAGGGCTTCCGCGCTCGTGGGCACCCGCGTGAGCATGGAGGCCGGCAGCGCGCCCGGCGTGGGCACCGACGTGCCACTCACGCCGTCGTAGTACGCCAGCAGTGGCCGGGCCGTGGTGCGCGTGTTGAAGGCCCAGGCTCCCGCGCGCCGCAGCAGCGCCCCCGCGGGCGTGTGGTGGTACGCGCACCACACGCACAAGAGGGCGAAGGTGAAGTCCAGCAGTCCCCGGGCGCGTTGAGCGAACATGCCAGGGCCCTCAGCGAAGGAAGGACAGCACCGGAGACGCGTCCCACACCGCGGCCACGCCCAGGGGTGCCACCAGCACGCAGCCCAGCAGCCCACGCGTCCACGCCCTCCGGGGGCCCACCGCTTCGCAGGCCTCGTCCGCGTGCTGGAGATTGCGCAGCACCGCGCGCCACCCCAGGGACACGCTCACGCCACACAGCGCCGCCACCGCCAGGCCGCGGGCGGACAGGTCCGCCACGGCGTCACCGAACAGCGGCCGCCACGACAGGTACACCGTGCCCTGGACCAGCCGCGCCACCGTGCACGCGCCCGCCAGCACCACGCCCGCGGTGGCCAGGGGCCGCACCCACCGCATCGGTGTGGGACTGCGCAGACAGCGCCGCAGCAGCCCCCGCCACGACGCGGGCCCCGAGGCCTCGGGTTCCGACGCCTCCAGCATCGACCGCCAGGCTTCCACCGGATTGGGCGCCGCCACCTCGCGGTAGCCCAGCGCGGGCATCGCCAGGAGCAGGTCCGCCGCCAGCTCCCATCCCAGCGCGAGTGCCTTCGCGAGCCGCGTGCGCCGCTCCAGCGACACCCAGTCCACCAGGGACGCCGTCACCTGATACCGGCCCACGAACGCGTCGAACGCCGAATCCAGGCGGTCCACCACCGTGAGCAGCCGGTCATCCAGCGTGTCCGCCGCCGCGTGCACGCCCACCGCCACCAGCGCCAGCAGGCCCAGCGGCATGAACGCCCAGCGGAACGCGCCCAGGAAGCGGGACACGTCCGTGAAGAAGCCGCTCGACGGGGCGGAAGAGCTGGACGGATGGGACGGCATGCACGCCTCCAGGGCCATCCCCCATCAACGCGGGAAGCCCCTCGGAGGGTTTAAACCACCGGCCCCCGCAACGAAAACGCCCCGCCCCTTCGCCCGGAGGCGAAGGAAACGGGGCGCCTGGGTGGAGCCTTCACGAACAGCGACCGTCGCGAAGGCTCCAGCCTGAATCAGGCCTTCGCGTCGGGCGTGGGCGCCGTGGGGGCCGCGGCCGGAGGAGGCGTCTGCGCGGCGGTGCGCTCGGCCATGGCCTCCTTGCGGGACAGGCGGATCTTGCCCGTCTTGTCGATGCTGACGACCTTCACCAGCACCTCGTCGCCCTCGCTCAGCACATCCGACACCGCCTTGACGCGCTTGTCGGACAGCTCGGAGATGTGGATGAGGCCGTCGGTGCCCGGGAACAGCTCCACGAAGGCGCCGAACTCGGCGATCTTCCGCACGGTGCCCGTGTAGATCTTCCCGATCTCCGCCTCACGCGTGAGCGCCTGGATCATCGCGATGGCGGCCTTCACGGCCTCGCCGTTCGCGCTCGCGATGTCCACGCGGCCCGTGTCCTCGATGTTGATGGCGGCGCCCGTGCGAGCGATGATGTCCTTGATCACCTTGCCGCCCGGCCCGATGACGTTCTTGATGAACTCGGGACGGATCTGGATGGTGGTGATGCGCGGCGCGAACTGGCTGATCTCCTTGCGGGGAGCGTCCAGCGTCTTCGCCATCTCCGCCAGGATGTGCACGCGGCCCTGACGCGCCTGCTCCAGCGCGCGGCTCATGATCTCCGTGGTGAGGCCGGTGATCTTGATGTCCATCTGGATGGACGTGATGCCCTTGGACGTGCCGCAGACCTTGAAGTCCATGTCGCCCAGGTGATCCTCGTCACCGAGGATGTCGGAGAGGATGGCGATCTTCTCGCCCTCCTTCACGAGGCCCATGGCGATGCCGGCCACCGGCGACTTGATGGGGACGCCCGCGTCCATCAGCGCCAGCGTGCCACCGCACACGGAGGCCATGGACGAGGAGCCGTTGGACTCGAGAATCTCCGACACCAGCCGCACCGTGTACGGGAAGTTCTCGCCCGCCGGCAGCATGTTGCGCAGCGCGCGCTCCGCCAGCGCGCCGTGGCCAATCTCACGCCGGCCGGGGCCGCGCAGGGGCTTGGTCTCGTTCACGCTGAACGGCGGGAAGTTGTAGTGCAGGAGGAAGCGCTTGAAGGCCTGGCCGCTCAGCAGCTCCAGCCGCTGCTCATCCTCGCTGGTGCCCAGCGTGGCCACCACGAGCGCCTGCGTCTCGCCGCGGGTGAACACCGCGCTGCCGTGCGCGCGGGGCAGCACGCCCACTTCGTTGGTGATGGTGCGCACCACGTCGTGGCCACGGTCACCGATGCGGCCACCGTTCACGGTGAGCTCACGCATGTGGTCGTACTTCAGGTCCTCGACGACCTGCTTGGCGTGCTTCTCCACCTGCGGGGTGAACTCCGCGCCCAGCTTCTCCTTGAGCGCCGCCACGGCCGCCTTCTTGGCCTTGGAGAGCGCCTCGTAGCGCGCGCCCTTCTCCTTGATGGCGTAGCCAGCCTTGACGCCGTCCATGGCCAGGGCGCGCACCTGGGTGCGCAGCCCCTCGTCGATGGTGGCCGGCTTGTCGTAGGAGCGCACCTGCTTCTTCAGCTCCGCGCGCATCTCGTCCTGGAGGTCCAGGGCGGGCTTGGCCGCGGTGCGGCCGAACTCCAGCGCGGCCACCATGTCCGCCTCGCTGACCTCCTCCGCGCCGCCCTCCACCATCACGATGGCCTCGCGGCTCACCGCCATGACGAGGTCCAGGTCGCTCTGCTCACGCTGCTTCGCGGTGGGGTTGGCGACGAACTGGCCACCCACGCGGCCCACGCGAACGCCCGCGATGGGGCCGTTGAACGGGATGTCCGACACCCACAGCGCCGCGGAGGCGCCGGTGAGACCGTGGATGTCGCCCTCGTTGTCCGGGTCGGAGGAGATGACGCTGATGATGACCTGCGTCTCGTACGCGTAGCCTTCCGGGAACAGCGGACGGCAGGAGCGGTCGATCAGACGGCTCGTCAGCGTCTCCTTCTCCGTCAGCCGGCCTTCGCGCTTGAAGAAGCTGCCCGGGATGCGGCCCGCCGAGTACAGCTTCTCCTGGTACTCCACCGTGAGGGGCAGGAAGTCGATGTCCTTCTTCTCCCGGGCGCTCACCGCGGTGACGAGCAGCATGGTGTCGCCGTAGCGGACCACCACGGAGCCATCGGCCTGCTTGGCCAGACGGCCCGTCTCGATGCTCAGCTCGCTCTCACCAATCTTGACGCTCTTCTTCAACATGTCGTGTGGCCTCTGTGCCTGCTTCGCGTGCGAAGACCCGCGTCAGCCACGGCCGGCCCGCATGAATGGGGCCGGGCCGCCCGACAGGGGCCCTCTAGGGAATGAGCGGTCGCCAGGGCCTTGAAGCAGGCACGTGCCAGACCACCGCTGCCTGTACTGCGGAAATGGGCTCCATTGCGGAGCGCCGGAGGGATGGCTCGAACCTCTTGATCCCTGATCACACCCGCCCACCCGTTGCTTCAGGTCGGCCGGTCTGAACGGAAACCAAAAGAGCCCGTCTCCACCACTCCCTTGCCCGCCACTCACCCACACCCGCGCTTCTTGAAACACTTCCAACAACCCACCGCCCGGAGCATGGAACACCGGGCGATGGAAAAACCTTGCCGCACAAACGCGCGGGGCGCTGGTGAATGCCAGCGCCCCGGGTGCTTGCGAGTGCCTACTTGCGGATGCCGAGGCTCTCGATGAGCTTCTTGTAGCGCGCCACGTCCTTGGACTTGAGGTAGTCCAGCAGACGGCGGCGCTGACCGACCAGCTTCAGCAGACCGCGCCGGGAGTGGTGGTCCTTCTTGTGGGTCTTGAAGTGCTCGGTGAGCATGTTGATGCGCTCGGACAGCAGCGCCACCTGCACCTCGGGGGAGCCCGTGTCGGACTCGTGGGTGCGGAACTTCGAGACCAGCTCGCTCTTGCGATCCTGATGCAGAGACATGGGGGCTTCTTCCTGAATCCCACTCCGGGATGATCGCTCGTGCCGCCTGGGTCCGCGGAGGGGTACAGACCCGGCCATTGTTCTTCTAACGAGCGGGCCGCTTATAAGCTTCACCCCCCGTAGGGTCAACCTTCGCCGGCTGCCCGTCCGCCCCTCGGCGGCCTGGAGAGTGCGAAGACGTACAGCCGGCAGCCCGTCGGAAGTCCCGCCTCCCCCGTCGCCAGTTCCTGCGCGGACGCCGCGTCCAGGGCCACGTGCAGGTACAGGCCGCCGGGTTCGCCGCCGTCGCCCGCCAGGAGCGAGCGCGTGCGCGGGTACAGCCTGAGGAGGGCCTCCACCACGTCGCCGATGCCCGCCGCCGCCGGCACGCCCAGCGTCAGCTCGCGCCGGCCGTCGAAGGCGCTTCGCAGGCCCGGAGCGACGCTCACGGAGATGTCATGCGAGCGGGTGGCCACTCAGAGGAAGACCCGCAGGTAGCGCAGCCGCCCGCCCACCACCTCGGCCATGGCGAGCAGCGCGTCATCCGGGCCCAGCACGCGCACCTTGCCCGGCTGGGGCGCGACCTCCACGGGGACGCCGTGCGACACCCGCTTCGCGTCCTCCGCGCCCACCCGCACCAGGGGCAGGTCCGTCAGCGCGTCGCCCAGCGACACCAGCCGCCCCGCCACGGTCTCCCGCGACAGCGACGCCAGCTCCCCCAGGGGCAGCGCGCGCGACAGGTTGAAGGGACCGCTCGCGGTGCGCCGCAGGGCCTCCAGGTGCGCCCCACAGCCCAGCGCGCGGCCAATGTCGTACGCGAGCGTGCGCACGTAGAAGCCCTTCGAGCAGCGCACCGACAGCGTCAGCCGGTCCGCGGAGAAGTCGCGCAGCACCAGTTCGTACACCGTCACGGTGCGGCTGGCGCGCTCCACCTCTTCGCCCGCGCGCGCCAGTTCGTACAGCCGCTTGCCGGCGATCTTCACCGCCGAATACATGGGCGGCACCTGTTCGAAGGTGCCCCGGAAGGGCGCGAGCACCGCCTCCAGCACCGTGGCCGTCAGGGGCGGCACCGGCGCTTCCGCCGTGGGCTTGCCCTGGGCGTCCTGGGTGTCCGTCTCGGTGCCAAGGCGCACCACCGCGTCGTAGGCCTTGTCGCCTTCGGTGATGTAGCCCGCCACCTTGGTGGCTTCCCCCAGGCACACCGGCAGCACGCCGGTGGCCATGGGGTCGAGCGTGCCGGTGTGGCCCGCCTTCTTCACCTTCAGCAGGCTGCGCACCTGGCGGACCACGTCGAACGACGTGGGACCGAGCGGCTTGTCGATGACGAGGACGCCGTCCATGACCTGGGTTCTACCAACCTTCCTTGCTGCGCACCTCCCGCAGGAGGCGGTCGATCTTGTCGCCCTCTCCCACGGAGGCGTCGAAGGCGAAGAAGACCTCCGGGGACACGCGCAGCTTGACGGCGGACGTCACCGCGCGGCGCACGAAGGGCTTCGCCGCATCCAGCCCTGCCTGGGTGGCCTTCTTCTCCTCGTCGGTGCCCATCATCGAATAGAAGACCTTCGCCACGCGCAGGTCGGGCGACACCTTCACGCCGGTGATGGTGATGAAACCGATGCGCGGGTCGCGCAGCTCCCCCCGCGTCAGCAGGGCGCCAATGGCCGCCTGGATTTCCTGCCCCACGCGCTCGGGTCGTGAATGCGTCGTCATTTCTTCTCCCAATCTCGCGGGTTGCGCAGCGCACGGGCACGGGCCCTCGCGTCGTCCAGCGTCAGGTTTCCACTTTCGGCGGCAGGCCGGGAAGCCCCCGGGGCCGCGCCTTCATGCCGCTGATCCCAGGAGCCCAGCCCTTCGGCCTCCGCCAGCGACCGGTCGCTGCGCAGGAAGCGGGCAATGGCCGCCTCCGAGTGCGCGTGCGCAGCCTCGGGCGACAGCCCCGCCTCCGCGTCCAGGTCCTCATCCGGCACCTTCGCCGGAGCCCGGAACATCCCCGCGCCGCTGTCCGGATGGAGCTGGTCCCCAAAGGCGAGGATCTCCGTCTCCCGGGCCATCAGCGGCGCGACGTACATCTCTTCGATGAAGTGGATGATCTTCTCCAACTGCTCATCCACGTGGCGGCGCTCGTTGCCTACCACCGCCAGCGCGACCGACGCCTTCTGCCAGAGGTCCTGGTCATCCACCTCGGCGACGGCCACGTTGAAGCGGGCCTTCACCCGGTCCGTCACCCGGCGGAGCACCTGCCGCTTGGACTTCAGCGAGGCGCTCTCCGGAATCTGGAGGGTGAGGCGTGCGACACCCACGAACATAAAGGTCCCCCAGGCCGGCAGCGGCGCGACGCGTCAACCGCGCGCGCCGACCGCCGGCACATCGTCATTCCCCCGGAGAAGGTGGGGCCTTCCCGGGGGTCCGTCGAGTGCGTACCGCGGGGCTCAGGAGAGGCTCTGACGCGTCTCCTCGATCTCGTAGGCCTCGATGATGTCGCCGGCCTTGAGGTCGTTGAAGTTCTCGATGCCGATACCGCACTCGAAGCCCTGCGCGACCTCCTTGACGTCGTCCTTGAAGCGACGCAGCGACGCCATCTTGCCGGAGAAGAGCTGCTTGTTCTCGCGCATGAGGCGCACGAACGAGCCGCGCTTGATGACGCCGTCCAGGACGGCCGCACCGGCGATGGTGCCCAGCTTGGGCACGTTGAAGGTGTTGCGCACTTCCGCACGGCCCAGCTTGCGCTCGGTGCGGATGGGCTCCAGGAGGTTCTCCATCTCCAGGCGCACACCGTCGATGAGCTCGTAGATGATGGAGTAGCTCTGCAGCGTGACCTGCTGGACCTTGGCAGCGGCCTCGGCACCGGACTCCGGCTTCACGTTGAAGGCGAGCACGACGCCCTTGGAAGCAGCGGCGCGCATGACGTCCGTCTCGGTGACGGCGCCCACGCCCGCGTCGATGATGACCACCCGCACCTTGTGCGTGGTGAGCTTCTCCACCGCCTGGCGCACTGCCTCCGCCGAACCCTGCACGTCCGCCTTGATGACGACGCGCAGTTCCTTGGGACCGCCGCCCGCCTTCGTCTTGGCGAACAACTGCTCCAGGGACTCGCGGCTGACCTTGCTGAGCTCCTGCTGACGATCCTTCATGCCGCGGTGGTCGGCGATCTGCTTGGCCGCCTTCTCGTCCGCCACCACGTTGATGGCATCACCCGCGGTGGGCACGCCGGACAGACCGATGACCTCCGCGCAGTAGCCCGGCTTCACTTCCTTCACGGACTCGCCACGGCTGTTGTTCATGGCGCGGACGCGGCCGTAGTGCGTGCCGGTGACGATGGCGTCGCCCAGCTTGAGCGTGCCCTCCTGCACCAGCACCGTGGCCACGGGACCGCGGCCACGATCCAGCTTGGCTTCCACGATGGCGCCCACGGACGGACGGGTGGGGTTGGCCGTCAGCTCCAACACCTCCGCCTGCAGCGCCAGGTTCTCCAGGAGGAGGTCCAGGTTCTGCTTCGTCTTCGCGGAGACGGGCACCATGATGGTGTCGCCGCCCCACTCTTCCGGGACCAGTTCGTGGCTGGCCAGGTCCTTCTTCACGCGGTCCAGGTTCGCGCCCGGCACGTCGACCTTGTTGATGGCGACGACGATGGGCACTTCCGCCAGCTTCGCGTGCTTGATGGCCTCGATGGTCTGGGGCATCACGCCGTCGTCCGCGGCCACCACGAGCACCACGATGTCCGTCACGTTGGCGCCACGGGCGCGCATGGACGTGAAGGCTTCGTGACCCGGCGTGTCCAGGAACGTGACGTCGCCGCGCGCCGTCGTGACGCTGTACGCGCCGATGTGCTGGGTGATGCCGCCCGCCTCGCCCGCGGCCACACTGGCCTGGCGGATGGCGTCGAGCAGGGACGTCTTGCCGTGGTCGACGTGGCCCATGATGGTGATGACCGGCGGACGGGGACGCTCGTCCTCCACCTTGGCCGCGACCTCCGGCAGGTAGTCCTCCACCTCGAAGCCCACGCGCTCCACCTTCCAGTGGTAGTCGGTGGCGATCAGCTCCGCGGTGTCCGCGTCCAGGATGAAGTTCGCGGTGGCCATCTTCTGCATGGCCATCAACTTCTTGATGAGCTCCGTGGTGCGCACACCCATGCGCTGGCCCAGGTCGGACACGCTGATGCCCTCCTGGAGCTTGATGACCTTCTTGTCGTCGGCCATCTGGGTGATCTGCGTCTTGGCGCCCTTCTTGGTCGGCTTGCGCTTCTTGCCACGGATCGGAATCGCGATCCGGCCCCAGACCATGTCGGACAGCTCCTGCTTCGACACGGTCGTCGTCTCAGGCCCCCCCGTGCGCTTGCGCTGGCCACGCTCCTTGTTCTTGGAGACGTCCACCAACTCGCGGCCGCGACCCAGGTGATCCGGGACGACCTTGTACTCACGCTTCTCGGTGCCGAGCGCCGTGCGGCCCGGGGCCATGGGGTACTGCTTGGCCTGGGTCGTGGTCGGCGTGACGCGGCGGACCTGGATGAGCGGGCGCGAGATGACCACGGCCTGGGTGGCCGTGGGGCGCGCCTGGGCGCCCGGCGTGGGCGCGACCTGGGCGTGCGGCACGCCGCCCACCATGATGGTCGGACCGCTGGGCTGCACGGGGGCCCCCGCGGCGCCCGGAGGCGGCGAGGACGGACGCACCGGACCCGTCTGGCCCGGACGCGCCTGCATCGGCGGCCCACCCGGACGGCTCTGCATCGGCGGCCCACCCGGGCGGCCCTGCATGGGCGCGCCAGGACGGCTGCCCGGCCCGCCAGGGCCTCCCGGACGACCGCCCGGCCCGCTCGGACCACCGGGGCGGCTGCCCGGAGGACCACCCGGACGCCCACCCGTGGAACCCGGACGCTGCACGTAACCGGGACCTCGGGAGATGACCGTCGCGGACGTCGACGTGGAAGGCGTCCGTGCGGTGGGCGGAACCGGCGAGCGCGTAGGGGGGTTGGGCAAGTGGGTGCTCTCCTGAGCAGGGGTGCGCGGTGTCGCCGGAGCCTGGGTCGGCGCGGCGGCCCGCGGCGTCTCCACCACGGCCGCGGTCGGCGGAGTGGAAGGCGGCGTCACGGGCTGGGTGGCGGAAACAGATGCGGTCGTCGCCGGGGTCTCGGGGGCGGACGGCGCCTCCGGTGCGGCGGGGGTGGCGGAGGCTTCCGTGGGCGCGGCCGTCACGGCCGGTGCCTCCGGGGCGGCATGCGCCTGGGGAGCCTGCTCCACGGCAGCGGGAGCGGTCTCCATGGCGGAAGCCTGGGCGGCCTCCGTCTGCTCGGACTGCTCGTACGAGGTGTCGGGATTGTCGTAGCCCTGGTCGTTCGACTGGGCGTAGGCGTCCTGGGCCTCCGTGTGGGTGGCACCCGCGGGCGGACCCACCCGACGGCGCACCACGAACCCCTTGGCGGCGACGGGCGCGGCGGCCTGCTTCGGCTTGCGCTTGTCCAAAATCTTCTGGACCGCGGCAGTGGCCTGGTCGTCATCCAGAGAGGACGAGTGGCTCTTGACGTCGTAACCCAGCCCAGAGAGCTCGGTCACGACCTCCTTGTTGTCGAGCTCAATCCCGTGGCTCTTGAGCTCCTTGGCGATTTCGTGAACGCGCTTCTTCGACATACCTTGATTGGCCTTCTGCTCCGCCAGCGACGAGGCCGAGCACCCTAGTCCAAAGCCGAAATTGTGTGCGAGTGGTGCTTAACAGCCACCTTCCCCCGCAACCTCTCCACCCACCCGCCCTCACTCCCAAGCCTGTCCGAGCTGCAACGGGTCAACCTGCCCCGCCTTGCCTCGGAAGGCCCTGCCCAGCGCCTTACGCTTGAGCGCTGCCGTCAAACAACCGGCACCGCACAGGTACGCCCCCCGCCCTGGCAGCCTCCGCCGCCTGTCCGCCACCACGCCGCCCTGGGGACCTACCACGAACCGGGTGAGTTCCGCCTGTGCCTTGCGCGAACCGCACCCGACGCAGGTCCGGACGGGACCTGACGTCGTGATTTCAATCGGATGTATCCCAGGCCGTTTCGTTGCGCGGCGCATCTCCCCGTCCCCCGTGAGCTTACGGTGCCTTGGCCGCTTCCGCGCCCTCCGAGCCGCCGGCCGATGCCAGCAGACTCCTCTCCGCGTTCAGTTCGGCGCGGAGCTTGACCTCTTCCACAAGGTAGTTCTCGGCCGCGCTCTTGAGCTGGCGGGCCTTCTTGATGCCCACCCCTGGCACGTCGCCCAGGCGGGTGAGGTCCTTCTCGTTCGCGATGTCCTCCACCGTGCGATAGCCGGCGAGGATGAGCTGCTCGATGGTCTTCTCGCCGACGCCGCGCACGCGCGCCATGCGCTCCGGCTGGGACAGCTCGTCCGGGTGGCGACGGGCCTCGGCCAGCCGGGCCTGCTCGCGCTCGTGGTCCATGCGCGACAGCTCCTGCTGGTCCTCGACCATGCGCTTGCGCGCCTCCTCCTGCATGGAGGGGATGCGAGCGGGGTCGATGCCGGGGATCTGCGCCAGCATCTCCGCGTTCGCGTCCGCCACGTCCCGCGCCTGTCGGAAGCCGTGGGCGTAGAGCGTCTCCACCAGCATCTCGTTGACGCCCGGCAGCGCGCCCAGCGAGCGGCTCGCGAACTCGCGCATCTCACGCACGCGGCTCTCGCTGTTGATGTCCAGCTTCCAGCCCGTCAGCTGGGCGGCCAGGCGCACGTTCTGCCCGCGCCGACCGATGGCGAGCGAGAGCTGGTCGTCCGGGACGATGAGCTCCATGGCGTGGTTGGCCTCGTCGATGATGACGCGGCTGACCTCCGCCGGGGCCAGGGCCGAGCACACGAAGCGGGCCGGGTCCTCGTCGTAGGGGACGATGTCGATCTTCTCCCCGCGAAGCTCCTGCACCACCGCCTGCACGCGGCTGCCCTTCATGCCGACGCACGCGCCCACCGGGTCCACGTCCGAGTCGCGGCTGGACACGGCGATCTTCGCGCGGCCACCGGGCTCGCGGGCCGCCGCCTCGATGACGACGATGCCTTCGGCGATCTCCGGCACCTCCATCTCGAAGAGCTTGGTGAGCAGGTTGACGGACGCGCGCGACAGGACGATCTGCGGGCCCTTGGACTCGCGCAGCACGTCCAGCACGTAGGCCTGGACGCGGTCGCCCGGGCGGTAGGTCTCACGCGGGACCTGCTCGCGCACGGGCAGCACGGCTTCCGCGCGGCCCAGGTCCACCACGATGTTGCCGCGCTCGAACCGGCGGGCGATGCCCGTCACGATCTCGTTCTTGCGGTCGCGGTACTCGTTGAAGACGTTCTCGCGCTCGGCGTCCCGCGTGCGCTGGAGGATGACCTGCTTGGCCGTCTGGGCCGCGATGCGGCCGAAGCCGCGGCGGAAGGTCTTCAGCCGGAGGATGTCCCCGTACTGGTCGTCCTGGGCCTTGGCCTCCGCAGCGTCCTCGTCACGGTAGAAGATCTGGAAGACGAGCTCGTCTTCAGCTTCGACCTCCATGCCCTTCTTGTGGGCCTCTTCCATGGCGATCTGGTTGACCGCCTGGATGGGGTCGACGATCTGCTCGACGACGGTGATGGCCTGGAACAGCTCCACCACGCCCTTGTCCGGGTCGTACTTGGCCTCGAGGTTGCGCTCCTGGCCAAAGTGCTTCTTGGCCGCGGTCTTCATCGCGTCTTCGAGGGTCGCGATGAGCACAGCCCGCTCGATGCCCTTGTCCTTGGCGACCTGGTCCAGAACGAGGTTGAGGTTGACGGCCGGGTTGGCTGGGGTTGCCATGACGTTCTCCTAAAATGGGTCCACGGGCGGCCCTGGCGCGATCAGGGTCCCCTGTATGTCGACAACTAGAACTCGAACTCCAGATTGGCCTTGGCGATGTCCTTGAAGGGGATGCGGAAGTTGCCGCCCCCTTCCACGTCCACGGAAATGGCGTCGGCCGCCACGTCGGTGAGCGTTCCGGCGAAGTTCTTTCGCGGAGGATCGCCCAACGGACCGAAGGTCTTCACCTTGACCTTCTGTCCCTTCACCCGCTCGAAGTGCGCCGGCTTCCTCAACGGCCGGTCCACCCCGGGGCTGGAAACCTCCAGGTTGTATTCCTGGGGGATGAAGTCCTCCACGTCGAGCACCAGTTCCACGGCGCGCGACGCCTGGGAGCACTCTTCCAGACCGACCCGGCCGCCTGGCTTGTCGATGAACAACCGCAACACCCAGCCCTCACGCTCGCGGACGTACTCCAGGTCCACCAGCTCCAGGCCTTCGTTCGCCACGATGGGGTCGAGCAGCGTCGCCGCCTTCTCTTCCACCGTCTGTTTGATGTTCTTCGACTCCATACCGGGATGCAGGTCTCCAAAAACGCGAAAAGCGGGCACGGCGGCCCACTTTTCGATGTCGTGCGTCGAAAAATGTCGGGGCGTCCGTAACACACGCCCCCTCGGGGTGTAAAGGAAGGACACACCCCGAGGCGCCTGATCAACGCGGCCCTGGATTGAAGGATTCCCAGGGGTTCGCGAGCCCCCCGGTGGCGTTATAACGGCCGCCATGCACCTCATCGCCGCCGCCCAGATGGTGTCCACCGCGGACAAGGGCCACAACCTGGACGTGGCTGCCCGTCTCGTGCGCCAGGCCGCTGCCCTGGGAGCCCGCCTGGTGGGCCTGCCCGAGAACTTCTCCTGGATGGGCCCGGAGCCCGAACGCGCCAGCGCCGCCGAAGCCCTGGACGGCCCCACGCTCAGCCGGATGGCGGACCTGGCCCGGGAGACGAAGCTCACCCTGCTCTCCGGCTCCATCCTGGAGGAAGGCGCGCCCGGTGGCCGGCTCTACAACACCAGCGTCCTGTTCGGCCCGGACGGCGCGCGGCTCGCGGTGTACCGGAAGATGCACCTGTTCGACGTGGATGTGGGTGATGGTGCCACCTATCAGGAGTCCGCGGCGGTGGCGCCGGGGACGGAGGTGGTGGCGGCGGACACGGAGGTGGGACGGCTGGGGCTGAGCGTCTGCTACGACCTGCGCTTCCCGGAGCTGTACCGCCGGCTGTCCAAGGACGGGGCGACCCTGCTGGCGGTGCCGGCGGCTTTCACGATGATGACCGGCAAGGACCACTGGGAGGTGCTGCTGCGCGCCCGGGCAATTGAGAACCAGGCGTACGTGCTGGCGCCGGCCCAGGGCGGGCGGCACTCGGCCCAGCGGCTGACGTACGGGCACGCGATGGTGGTGGACCCGTGGGGGCTCGTCACGGCGCGGGCCTCCGAGGGCGAGGGGCTGGCGGTGGCGCCGGTGGACCCGGAGCTGCAAGCACGCATCCGGCGCAATCTTCCATGCCTGGCGCACCGGCGGTTGGACTAGGCGAAAGCGCGTCCGGGGCGGCCCCCTTTCCGGGGGCGCTTTGGGGTTAGACTCCCGTCCCACGGTGGTGAACAGAAGACGCTGGCCTCCCCTGTTGCTCATGGTCGCACTCGCGGCCCTCCCTCCCGGCTGCACGGCCGATGAGAAACCGCGTGGGCCCACGGAAGCGCCGCTTCCGTCCCCGGTGCCGCGCGCGCACCTGCGGGATTTGACGGGGGATGTGCAGATCAAACGCGCGATCGCCGACGAGTGGAGCGCCGCCCGGAACGAGCTGCCCCTGTACGAGAACGACAAGGTGCGCACCGAGTCCGGGGCCAGTGCCCAGGTGGTGTTCGCCAACGGCAGCGCGGTGCACCTGGGGGGCGATTCCCTGGTGGGAATCGCGGAGAGCAAGCTGCGCACGGATGTCACCGTCCTTCGGGGACGGGTGGATGCCACGCTGGAGAAGCCGGCCACGCAGTCCTTGTCCGTCACCACGCCATCCGCCACGGTTCGGGCTGGCAGGAAGATCGAGTTCCAATGAAGGCCGCCCTCTGGCTCAGCGCATGGATGGGGCTGTCCGCGGTGCCGTCGGCCCCGGCGGTGGTGGGACGCGAACCCGCGGAGCCCCCCGCCCTTCGCGGCAGCGGGGGTTCGGGGACCCCGACGAAGTCGCCGGGCGCGGAGCCGCAGACGGCGCTCAAGGCGCTGGAGATGTCGCGCGCGGCGGTGAAGGCCGCCCCGGAGGATGCGCGTCGCCGCGAGGCGGAAGGCCGGCTGAAGGACGCCGAAACGCACTTCCAGCAGGCGCGCTATGCGGACGCGCTGCACAAGGCGGACGAGGCCTGGGCGCTGCTCAACCCGCCCCAGCCCTCCCTCTTCACGGTGGAGGTGGGCAAGGATGGTGGCACCACCACCGTCACCCACCGCCAGGGGCCGCCCGTCACGGTGGAGGCCCAGCACGCCACCCGCATCCTCGCGAAGGGCGAGTCCGTACGCGTGCAGCAGGGCACCGTCCTGCCGGAGCCGCCCTCCGCGCCCCAGCCGGTGCAGCCCACGGACAAGTACCGCTTCACGCTGAAGCCGTCGGCCGGAGGCCTGCTGGGGCCGGTGACGCTGTCGTGGGCCGCGGTGGAGAGCGCCACGCGGTACGAGGTGGAGGTCATCGCGGAAACGGTGGAGGCGGGCCCCCTGCCCCTGCCCGTGCGCGAGGTGCTGGACGCCCGGAAATGGGCGTTGCCGGCGCTGCCAGCGGGCCGTTACCGCTGGACGGTGACGGCGGTGAGCCCGGGACAAGGCCGGTCCGTCCCTTCTCCGGCACGGCGTTTCGAGCTGGCCGCGGATGCGCTCGAACTCAACATCAAGGTGAAGGACGGCTGGCAGAAGTAGCCAGTCGGTGAGGAGCGACCGCCCGTGCGTCTTTTCAAAGCCATCCTCCTGCTGATGCTCGTGGTCAGCATCATCCCCACGGTGATGGTGGGCTGGTTGTCGGTGTCCCATACGCGCGAGCTGCTCATCCGCGACGCGCAGGAGCTGGCGCAGGAGCGCGTGAAGCAGCTGCGGCTCAAGGCGGAGCGCTTCCTGGAGGACCCCACGGAGATGGTGGTGGGGCTGTCCAGCGTGCCGGGCGGCTTCTTCACCCTGCCGCGCGACACGCAGCGCTCGCACATCGCCGCGGTGCTCAACCAGCGCCAGGAGGTGCTGGCGCTCACCGTGTTCGGCGCGGACAAGCAGCGGCAGCCGGGCCTGCAGGCCTTCGCGGTGCACGACATGGCCCCCAGCGCGGTGGCCGAGCACGAGGAGCGCGCCCGGGCCCTGCTCGACGCGGGACTCACCGGGGTGCGCTATTCGGACGTGGTGGCGTCCCCGGGCGGCGGTGGCCCGGTGGTGACGCTGGCGTTCCCCGTGGGCGACCCGGTGCAGGGCTACATGGCGGCGGACCTGACGCTCGCGGGCCTGCGGCAGATGCTGGCGCAGGAGCGCGTGGGCAGCACGGGGTTCGCGTATCTGGCGGACCGGCACGGACGGCTCATCACCGGCGGCGGAGACCTGGGCGCGGTGGGTGAGGACGTGTCGAAGCGGACGCCGCTGGCGCATCTGATCAAACAGCGTGAAGGCTCGCCCGACACGGAGCTGTTCCACGTGGGCAACTTCGGCGAGGGACGCGACGCGGTGGTGGCGGCGTACTCCGTGTTGCCGGAAGCGGGCTGGGCCATCGTGTCCGAGCAGCCGGTGGAGCATGCCTACCGGCAGGTGGAGACGATGGAGCGGCGCATCCTGGCGGGCCTGGGCGGCGCCATCCTGGTCGCGCTGGTCCTGGCGGCCATCTTCTCCCGCAACCTGACGCAGCCCTTGAAGACCTTCATGGCGACGTCGATGGAGCTGGCGCGCGGCAAGTTCGGCGTGGAGGTGAACCTGCGCCAGAAGAACGAGCTGGGGGAGCTGGCCCAGACGTTCAACTACATGAGCAAGCAACTGCTCGCGTACGACATGGAGACGCGCGGCCTCTACGAGAGCCTGGAGAAGGGCTACCTGGAGACCATCGTCGCGCTCGCCAACTCCATCGACTCCAAGGACGCGTACACGCGCGGCCACAGCCAGCGGGTGGGCGACGTGGCGGTGGAGATCGGCAAGGAGATGAAGCTCACCGAGCGCGAGCTGCGTCAGCTCCAGTACGGCGGCATCCTCCACGACATCGGGAAGATTGGCATCGTGGAGAGCATCCTCACCAAGCAGTCCCGGCTGACGGACCAGGAGATGGCCACGATGCGCGAGCACCCCGCCATCGGCGACGCCATCATCGGGCCGGTGACGTTCCTGGGCCCGGTGCGCGCGTGCGTGCGCCACCACCACGAGCGCTGGGACGGCACGGGCTACCCGGACAAGCTCAAGGGGGAGTCCATCCCGCTGCTGGCGCGCATCGTGGCGTGCGCGGACACCTTCGATGCGTGCACCTCCACGCGCCCGTACCAGAAGGCCATGCCGCTGGAGAAGGCGATGGAGATTTTGGACAACCTGAGCGGCGCGCAGTTGGACCCCAAGGTGGTGCTGGCCCTGCGCGCGGTGCTCGCCCAGCGGGGCGTGCGAGTGGAAGGTCACCGGCAACCGGTCAAGCTGGCGTCCTGAGCGCATTCCGTCCGCGCGCCTTGCTCCGGCGCGTGGCGAGGCCCCCACCCCGCCGGAAGGATGGTAGGGAGGGGGCTTCCTGCCCAAGACTCTGGAAGGTGGATCGGTGAGCAACTTCTGGGACCGCATCAAGCCCGCGGCCAAGCCCATCAGCGCGACGGACGCCAAGCTGTCGCCCGACGGTGAGGCCCTGACGCTCACGTGGGATGACGGCGTGACAACGACCGCCACCGCGCAGGTGCTGCGTCAGCAGTGTCCGTGCGCCGCGTGCGTGGACGAATGGACGGCGAAGCGCACGTTGGATCCCGCGCAGGTGCCCGCGAACCTGCGCGTGTTGCAGATGCAACCGGTGGGCAACTACGCGCTCGCGTTCGTCTTCAGCGACCAGCACAACACCGGCATCTACCCGTGGAAGCACCTGCGCGACATCACCCAGTCGCAGGGCTGAAGCCTTCAGCCCCCTGGAGCACTTCGTGACTTCGCGCTATCGGCTGCTGCAACCACTGGCCACGGGAGGCATGGCGGAGTTGTTCCTGGGGGTGGCGAAGGGCGCGGAGGGCTTCGAGCGCACCGTGGCCATCAAGCGCGTGCTGCCGCACCTGGCGCGCGAGCCGGGCATCGCGAGCATGTTCGTCGCGGAGGCGCGGCTGTCCATGCTGTTGCAGCATCAGAACATCGTCACCGTGCACGACGTGGGCGAGGGCTCCGAAGGGCTCTTCCTGGTGATGGAGCTGGTGGATGGGTGGGACCTGGGCGCCATCCTCCGGGCGGTGAACCGGCAGGGCCTGCGCATCCCGCCGCACCTGGCCGTGTTCATCGCGAGCCAGGCACAGGCAGGGCTCCAGCACGCATACCGACGCCAGCACGACGGACAGCCGGTGATGACCGCGCACCGGGATGTGTCCCCGTCCAACCTGCTGGTGTCCCGTGAAGGCGAGGTGAAGGTCACCGACTTCGGCATCGCGCGGCTGGAGGGCATCTCGCGCACGGAGCCCGGGGCCTTCAAGGGCAAGGTGCCCTATGCCGCACCGGAGGTGTTGCAGGGAGAGCCCGCCACGGCGCTGAGCGACCAGTTCTCACTGGGGATCATCCTGTCGGAGCTGCTCGCCGGGCAGCACCCGTTCGGTCCGGCCGCGGAGCCGGTGGCGGTGGCGTACTCCATCCTCAACCGGGCGCCCGCGTCGCTGCCGGACGTGCCGGCATCGTTGGCCACGCTGGTGCTGCGCATGCTGTCGCGCGATCCGACGAACCGTTTTCCGGAACCGGAGGATGTGTCCGAGGCGCTCGCGCGGTGGCTGGCGCAGACAGGCGAGCCCGCGTCGTCGCATGCCCTGGCCACGTTCCTGCGCGGGGTGCGGCTGCCTCCGTCCGTGGGAGAGCTGGCCCGGGCCGCGGCCCAGCAGGGCGCGCAGGCACCGTCCGTGTCGTTCGTGACGTCCAACCCGGAGCCTCGCCAGGGTGCGGAGGCCTCTTCCGTTCCGTTCGCGGCGTCCGTCGGGCATCGCGAGGGCGTGGGTCCGAAGGGGGGCTCAGGGACGGCGGCTTTCGGCTCGGGCGGAGCACCGTGGAAGGCAGCGGGGCCGGCGTCCGTGCCCGTGAGCGCAGAAGAAGAGGAGCCCTGGAGCCCGAGCCCCGGCGGCGTGGCGCTGTCCGCTTCGGGCGAGGTGGTCCATGCCTGTGCGCTGTGCGGTTTGGCCCTGGCTTCGCTCGATTCGCCCTGTGAGGCGTGCACGCAGGGGCCTGCTTCATCGCCCTGGAGTTCCGCCACCGAGACTTCGAGCGCCGTGGGCATTCCTTCCGCGCATGGACGTTCAGCAGCATCGCGGGTGTCACCTCCTGACGCTTCGGCTTCGTCTGGCGGAAACGCTTCGGGTCATGGCGTGCCTGGAGGCGGCTCGCAGGGCCGGATGACACCGGGTGCTTCGGGCCCGGGAGGCACTGGGAGCGGAGCGCCAGGCAGGACAGCTCCCGGAGGTGTGGCTTCCGCTGGACGCCCTTCCCTCGGCGTCACCTCCGGCGGTGCGCCCCGGGGCTCACCTTCAGGTGGTGGAACATCCGCGTCGGGCGCTTCCTCCGGCCCCCGCGTGGACAACGCAGCGCCGTCCTTTGCCGCGCAGTCGCTCGCGGACATCGATGAGGCCGCTCCCAGGAACCGCCCCAGCATCCAGCAGGCGGGCTCGGGCGACCTGGAGCTCGAAGACCGCGCTCCCCGGCCGGAAGGCACGTCGTGGGAGCTGGAGCCCCCTGCCTCCGCCCTTCCCCGCGGGCGTGGACGGTGGGGACTCGCGGTGGCGCTGTTCACCGTCGCCACGGTGCTCGCGGGGGGCGTGGTGTTCTTGTGGCCGCGCTACGAGGCCCAGGTGATGAACACCCTGCGCGGCGGCCAGACGCCTGCCCTCACCATCCGCAGCGAGCCTTCCGGGGCGAAAGTGATGGTGGACGGCGTGGACATGGGCGTGACGCCGCTGGTGATGGACAACGCCTACCCGGCGCGCTCCATCCCCGTGCAGCTCAAGCTCCGGGGACATCGCACGTGGACGGGCTCGTTCATGGGCGGCATGAAGGCGGACGTGGACGCGCAGCTCTCACGCTGACGTCCGCCGTTCCGCCCTTCGCCGGGGCTGACCCTACTTCACCAGCCGCAGGTGACCGCCGCGACGCGGGGGCTGGGGCTCCTCGGGCGGGCCACCCTCGGGCGGGGGCGCGGCCGCGACTTCCGGACGCATCTCCGGCTCGTCGGAGTGGTCGCTCTGCACCTCTCGCAGGAAGGTGCGGGGCCGCTCCGCGGCGACGGGCATGGGCACCGGCGCGGGCTGCGGCGGACGCGCGACGGAGGCGGACGCCACGGGTGGCTGCTGAAGCAGCTCCGGCGGCATCTCCTCCGGGTACATCCAGAACTCCTTCGTCACGTGGCTGGCGATGGCGAACAGCGCCGACCAGGGCACCGCCACCGTGAAGCGCGAACCGGAGAAGCTCAACGTGGAGCGCACGCCCCACTCGCCCACCGTGAGGTCGGGCGGCTCGAAGCGGTAGGAGAGGTTGAGGCGCAGGTGCGCTTCGCCTCGGAGGCTGGCGGGGACGAGCACGCCGGGGCGGCGCGCGTCCAGGTGGATCATCACCATCCCCTGATCCAGCGCGGCCAGCAGCCGCTCCTTCTTGTCGGAAACCTTCTTGTCCATTCCAGCCTGTCCGGCGGGGGAAATTCGGGCGCGCCCTTCAACGACGGCGCACTTCCCGGTCCATCTCCCGCTTCGTCTCCCGTTCCTTGATGTCGTGACGGCGATCTTCGTGCGTCTTGCCGCGGCACAGTGCCAGTTCCACCTTGGCCCGTCCCTTCCTGAAGTACAGCACGAGCGGGATGATGGAGTAACCGCGCTCGCGAACCTTCGCCGTCCAGCGGTCGATCTCCGCCCGGTGCATCAACAGCTTCCGGCCCCGGGTGGGGAGGTGGTCGAACACGCTCGCCGCCTTGTAGGAGCCGATGTGCGCATTGAGCAGGAACAGCTCCGTGCCCTTCTGCAGCGCATAGGCGTCCGACAGGTTGGCGATACCACTCCGCAAAGACTTCACCTCGCTCCCGGTGAGCGACAGTCCCGCTTCGATCGTGTCGTCCACCGTGTAGTCGAAGCGCGCACGCCGGTTCTCGGCAATGACCTTCACCCCCGGCTCCGCACCCACACCCTTCGACTTTCCGGCCATAACGTGTCCCGAGTCTCCTAACCGCCCAGGGGCATGTTGTCGATGAGCCGTGTGGCGCCCGAGAAGGCCGCCACCAGCATGCGCGCCGTCTGGCCCGGCGCCACCGTCCCGAGGGGCGAGAGCGTTTCCGCGTCCCGCACCTCCACATAGTCCTCGCGCAGGTCCGCCGCCTTCAGCTCGCGCCGGGCGACGTCCACCAGCGCGCCCGTGTCCCGCGTACCCGAGGCCAGCAGCGCCTGGGCTGCCCGCAGGCCCTTCGACAGGGCGAGCGCCCGCTGCCGCTCGTCGGCGGACAGGTAGGCATTGCGGCTGCTCATCGCCAGCCCGTCCGCTTCGCGCACCGTGGGCATGCCCACGATGTCCGCCCCCAGGTGCAGGTCGCGGTTGAGCGCCCGGATGACCTGGAGCTGCTGGTAGTCCTTCTCACCGAACAGGGCCACCGCGGGCCGGAACAGCGACAGCAGCTGCGTGACGATGGTGGCGACGCCCCGGAAGTGTCCGGGACGCCGCTCGCCGCACAGCCCCTGGCTGACGTCGGTGACGTCCACATAGGTCTGGTAGCCAGGCGGATACATTTCAGCGGGCTCGGGCGCGAACACGGCCTCCACGCCCGCGCTCGCGCAGCGGCCCAGGTCCCCCTCGAAGTCGCGCGGGTAGCGCGCGAGGTCCTCGCGGGGACCGAACTGCGTGGGGTTCACGAAGATGGAAGCGGCCACCACGTCCGCGCGCCGGCCGCCCTCCGTCATGAGCGAGACGTGGCCCTCATGGAGGAAGCCCATGGTGGGCACGAGCGCCAGGCGACGGCCCTCCTTCTGGAGGGTGGCCACCCAGGCCTTCACTTCCGGCACGGTGCGCAGGACGCGAGGGGCCATGGCTAGACCGGAGCCCCGTAGATGGCGCCGACCTTCTCCGCGCCCTCGACGGGCGCATCCGCTTCCGGGCCCACGGGCGTCGCGGCCACGAGGCGGACGTTCTTGTTCGCCTTGAAGCTGTGGTCCTCGTCGGGGAACGTGCCCGCACGGACCTCCGAGAAGAACGTGCCCGCCGCTTCGGTGATGTTGCCGTGCAGGTTGGCGAAGCGCTTGACGAACTTCGGCTTGAAGTCCGGGTTCATGCCCAGCAGGTCGTAGCAGACCAGCACCTGTCCATCGCAGTGCTTGCCCGCGCCGATGCCGATGGTCGGAATCTTCAGGCTCTGCGTGATGGTGCGCGCCAGTTCCAGCGGCACGCCCTCCAGCACCAGCGCGTACGCCCCGGCCTCCTCCAGCGCCAGCGCGTCATCCAGCATGCGGCGCGCGGCATCCTCATCGCGGCCCTGAACCACATAGCCGCCCATCTTGTGCACCGACTGCGGCGTCAGCCCCAGGTGGCCCATGACGGGGATGCTGGCGCGCACGATGGCGCGCACGGTGTCGGCGAACTCCGCGCCGCCCTCCAACTTCACGCTGCCCACGTTGCCTTCGGCCACGAGCCTGCCCGCGTTGCGCACCGCATCCTGCGGCGACACCTGGTAGCTCATGAAGGGCAGGTCGCCCACGACGTGCGCCCGCTTCGCGCCCCGGCTCACCGCCGCCGAGTGGTAGACCATCTGGTCCATCGTCACCGGGAGCGTGGAGTCCTGCCCCTGGATGACCATGCCCAACGAGTCACCGACCAGGAGGACATCCGCTCCACCCTCGTCAAGGATGCGCGCGAACGTCGCGTCGTAGGCGGTGACCATGCAGATCTTCTGGCCGGACTGCTTCAGGCGCTTCAGCGTATGGATGGTGACCTTATCCTTCACGGTTCACCTCCTGTGGAGACGGGTGGGACAGCCTCGTGGAGCTTCAGGCCCCTCGCCGTCCCCAGAGGGGATCGCCGGAGGCCGGGGCTCCACGAAGGTGCACTCTAACGCCCCTCGGGGCTTCGTGGGGGATCACCGCGATATGAACAGCCGGCCAGGCGGGCGGCGTCAGGGCCGCCGGGACGCCTTCGGCACGTAGTGCTGCACGCCGGGCTTCGCCGACTGGATGGCCTGCATCAACTCCTCGCGGTCGGCTTCGTTGTGCACGAAGTCGATTTCCGAGGTGTTCACGATGAGCAGCGGCGTGTCCGTGTAGTGGGAGAAGAAGTCGTTGTAGGCGTGCGTCAGCGACTCCAGGTAGCCCGCGTCGAACTTGCGCTCGAACTCGCGGCCGCGCTTCTTGATGCGGTGCAGGAGCACATCCAACTGCGCCTGGAGGTAGATGACCAGGTCGGGCCGGGTGACGCGGGGCCCGAGCGCCTCGAAGACGCGGTCGTAGAGAGCCAGCTCGTCCGACGCCAGCGTGAGGTTGGCGAAGATGCGGTCCTTGGCGAACAGGTAGTCGCTGACCGTGACGGAGCGGAACAGGTCCTGCTGGAAGAGCTCCTGCTGCTGGCGGAAGCGCGACAGCAGGAAGAACACCTGCGTCTGGAACGCGAACTTCTGACGGTCCGCGTAGAAGCTGGAGAGGAAGGGGTTCTCCTCCACCACTTCCAGGATGCGACGGCTGCCCAGGCGCTCCGTGAGGAGGTTGGCGAGGCTCGTCTTGCCCACGCCGATGGGCCCTTCGACGACGATGTAGCGGTGGTCCATCGGCCCGAGGCCTCCGCCCCCGGTGACAACGCATGCGACGCATGCGCGCGGGGGGCGGATAACACAACCATGACCCCGTGCATCCGGCAATTTTCGCCGGCCCATCCCGGCCTTGCACTGCCCCCGGGCCATCCCCTACGGTGCCCGCCAACACGCACGAGAATCACGGGAGTGTTCGGCCAGATGCGCGGCAGGCAGCGGGTGAAGACGGCGGTGGTGGAACTGGAGGCGCACGAGGAAGCCGCGCCCGCACAGCGCCAGGCCACGGCCCCGCCCGCACCTCCCGTGGACGTGGATCCACTCTACGGCGTGGCCCTGCTGAAGACGGCCTTCGAATTGAAGCGCCGCCCGGAGGGCTCCGTGGACGAAGTGCTGAGCGCGGTGCTCGCGCGCCTGCGCATCGACGAGGGCGAGTTCCGCGCCTTCCTCGCCCAGCAGGGTGGGCTCCTGGCCGCGCTGGGCCAGAAGCACTGAATCCCTAATCCGCGTCCGGTCCGGAGTCCGCTTCGGGCTCGGGTGCGTCCGGAGGCGGCGGCGCCATCGCGGTGACAGGCCCGAGCGCGCGCTCGATGGCGGCGAACTCCGCGGGCGACAGCGTCTCCGCGCGGCGGCCCGGATCCACGCCCGCCGTCTGGAGCGCGGCCAGCATCACCTCTGGCGTCGCGAGCCCCTTGTCGGACTTGAGCGAGTTGATCAGCGTCTTGCGGCGCTGCGCGAAGCCGGCCTTCACCAGCCGCGTGAAGCGCGCTTCATCCACCAGCGGCGCACGGGGCTTGGACAGCCGCGTGAGGCGCAGCACGGCGGAGTCCACCTTCGGGGGCGGATGGAAGCGCCACGCCTCCAGCGTGAGCACCTGCTCGATGTCGAAGTGCAGGCCGAGCAGCACCGTGAGCAGGCCGTAGTCGCGGTTGCCGGGCTCCGCGGCCAGGCGCACCACGACCTCCTTCTGGAGGGTGAAGACGGCGCGCGACAGGTGGGCGCGCTGCGCGAGCACCTGGAAGAGGATGGGGCTGGTGAGGTGGTACGGCAGGTTGCCCACCAGGGCGATTTCGGGCGCGCCGGCCACCTGGGCGAAGTCCACCGTGGCGGCGTTGCCGGACACCACGCGCACGCCGGGGATGGCCTCCTTCTCCAGCACGGCCACCATGTCGCGGTCGCGCTCCACGGCCGTCACCTGCGCGCCCGTGGCGGCGAGGAAGCGCGTGAGGTGGCCCAGGCCCGGGCCCAGTTCCACGACGGGCTCACCGGGACGCAATTCCAGCGCATCCGCGATGGACTGGAGCGCGTCCGCGTCTCCGAGGAAGTTCTGGCCCCAGCTGTGCTTTGCGCGCAGTCCGTGGCGCTTGAGGATTTCGCGCGGCGATTCCACTTGGGGGATTCCCTTCCCTACTCCATGCGCCAGGCGGGGTCGGCCGCGAGGCGGAAATCACCGCGCAGACCGCGGCGCCACGCTTCATACCCCGCGACGGCGATCATCGCCCCATTGTCCGTGCACAGCCGCACCGGGGGCAGGAACATGCGCAGCCCCCGCTCCTCCGCGCGCTGCTTGCACAGGGCCCTCAACCGGGAATTGGCCGCCACGCCGCCGCACAGCACCAGTTGCGTGTGGCCCAGCCTCTTCGCCGCGGCGACGAGCTTCTTCGACAGCACGTCCGCCACCGCCTCCTGGAACGACGCACAGAGGTCGTGGAGCGCCTGGCCTTCCGGCACGCCGTGCTTCTGCACGTGGTGCAGCACCGCTGTCTTCAGGCCGGAGAAGGACACATCGAAGTTGTCGCCCGGCAGCGCGCGCGGGAAGCGGATGGCCTCCGGATTGCCCTTCTGCGCCAGTTCGTCGATGGGCTGCCCGCCCGGGTATGGCAGGCCGAGGATGCGCGCCGTCTTGTCGTAGGCCTCGCCCGCGGCGTCATCGCGCGTGCGGCCGATGAGCCGGTAGTTCCCGTAGTCGCGCACCTCGTAGAGGCTCGTGTGGCCACCGGAGACCACCAGCCCGAGGAACGGCGGCGATGGCGCGTCCTCCAGCAGGCGGATGGCGAGCAGGTGCCCTTCCAGGTGGTTGGCGCCGACGAAGGGCTTTCCGGTGGCGAGGCTCAGCCCCTTGGCCACCTGGAGTCCCACGAGCAACGCGCCGATGAGGCCGGGGCCGGACGTGACGGCCAGCAGGTCGATGTCGTCCAGCGTCTTGCCCGCGCGGGTGAGGGCCTCGTGGAGCACGGGCATCACCTGGACGATGTGGTTGCGGCTGGCCAGCTCCGGCACCACGCCGCCCCAGCGACGGTGGATGTCCACCTGCGTGGAGACGACATCCGACAGCACGCGCCGGCCGTCCTCCACGACGGCGGCGGCGGTTTCATCGCACGAGGTTTCGAGTCCGAGGACGAGCACGACGACTCCAGGAGGACGGGAAGGCGGAAGGACGGTCGCCTAGGTACCCATCCCCTTGAGCAGGACGCGCACCTCTTCCGCCGAACTTCCCGTCGGTTCCAGGTACAGATACTTCTTATAGGCCTCGGCCGCTCGGGGTTCCTGTCCGGAGAGCTGGAGCGAGCTGCCCAGCCAGAACCAGGCCCTCGCGTTCTTGGGCTCCTCGCGGACCACGTCCTGGAGCAGCTTGGCCGCCTCGCGGAAGCCCGCCTCGCTCGCGTTGCTGTTGTTGGCGAGCGAGATGCCCAGGCCGGCCTTGGCCTCCGTCGAGTTCGCGTCGAGCGCGAGCGCCTTGCGGTAGGCCCCCACCGCCGACTTCCAGCGCTTGCTGCCCATCGCCGTGCGGCCTTCCTTGATCAGGTCGGCGTAGGTGGCGACCTTCGCCGGCGCGGCGTCGGGCGGAGCAGTGGGCGCGACCGCGAGGCCCGCATCGGGGACCGCCGCGGGCTCGGGCGTGGTCGTCGTCACGGGCGCGCCCGCATCCAGGACGGCCGCGACAACCTCCGTCTGGGGAGGAGGCGTGCCCGCATCGACGGGGGCTTCCACGGTCTTCACGGGCGGCGGCGCGACGACGTCAGGGGGCTTCGGGGTTTCCGGAGGCTTGCGCGCCTCCACCGGCTGCGAGGGCTGCTTCGGCTCGGGCACCGGGGGCGTTTCCGTACCCGACCCCCGGGAGATCACCACCGCGGCCACGGCCGCCAGGAGGACCAGGCCTCCCGCGACATAGAGCCCCGTGCGCTTGGGCTTCAGCGCGGCCTGGAGCGCCGCGTCGTCCTCGTCGAGCGCCGGCTTCTTCGGCGTCAAAGGCGCGGGCGTGGCGACCGGGGCCGTCACGGCGGGCGTGACAGGCGCGGGGGCGGGAACCTGCTGGGGAGCGGGAGCCTGGGGAGCGGGCTCCGTGAAGGACGCCTCCGATACCGGCAGCTCCTCCACCACCGCGGGCTCCACTGGTGCGCTGGCGGAGGCGGGCGTCTCGAAGGGCGTCGTCGCGGGGAACTCGACGTTGAGGCTCGCCGGGCCCACCTGGGGCGGGACGATGCCGTGCCCCGGATACGGCGGCAGCGCGAGCTGCTGGGGCGGGGCCGTTTCGGAGGCCTCGTCCATCGGCTCCAGGTCCTGGGGGGACATGTCCCCGTGCGAGGACTCATGGCCGCTGACCAGCGTCACCTCGTCCGAGGGCGGGGCCGGTGTCGGCGGCGGCACGTGCGCCAGCGGGCTGGGCGCGATGGCGGCGCCCCCGAAGATGGGCGCCTTGGTGAGCGGCGGTGCGTCCACGGCGGTCGGCACCGGTGCGGCGGCGACGGCGGGCCCCTGCGGCGACATGGGCGCGCGGGGCGCGGGCGACCAGACGGAGCCGGGGCCCCAGGTGCTGGAAGCGCTCAGGCCCTCCGTGTCCACCCGGCCCCAGTCGAGCAGCAGGCTGCGCCGCGCGTGATCCACCGCGCGGTGCGCCGGGGGCGGCTCCACGAGGAAGGAGGAGCCCTCCTGCGACAGCGGCGGGGCGACGGGCTCCGCGGCCTCTTGTCCGAACGCGGGGGGCTGGCCTTCACCGGGACGGGAGCGCGGCGGGAAGAGGATCACCTGCGCCGGCTGCACCGGGGCCGGCGTGGTGGACGCCACCTCCGCGACGGGCGTGACATCCTCCACGGGCACGGGTTCCGGCTCGGGCGCCACGTCCTCCACGGGCGCAGCCTCCGCCACGGGGGCGGGTTCCGGCTCCGGGGCCACGTCCTCCACGGGCGCGGGGGCGGCCTCCACGGGCGCGGGCGAGAGCTCCACCGGGATGGGCGGGGCGGCGTTCAGCCACTGCTCGATGCCGGGCTTGCTGCTCTGCACGGGCTCCAGCGGCGCGTTGCCCAGCTCGCGGATCAGCCCTTCGAAGTACAGCTTGCTGATGATGCCCAGCGCGGCCAGGTCCTCGAAGTCCGAGTCCTCCACCACGCGCGACAGCGCGCGCTTGCCGTCGAACAGGCGCAACAGGCCGTTCACCTCGTCGGGGATCTCCGACAGGCGGTCCGCCAGCTGGTGGTAATCGATCTCGAAGACCGTCTCCAGCGGCGGAAGCTGCTCGAGCATCCGGCCCCACTCGTCGAGCCGGCGCATGCCCTCCATGAGCAGGCCCTGCGTGGAGACCTCGATGCGTTCGGGCCGGTCCAACGTGGTGAACTGCACGTCGAACTGGCCTTCGAACGTGTTGAGCAGCCGGTAGAAGGCGTTCTCGCCCTTGAGCCGGCCCAGCTCCGCGTCCACGACGCGGCCTTCCTTGAAGTAGACGGTGCCGGTGCGCTCACCCTGGATGGCGATGACGCCCGTCTTGCGGCCGATTTCGAAGGTCTGGACCAGGTCCACGACGCCCATGTCGGCGAGGCTGCCCGCGAAGCCGCCCTTGGTCGTCTCGCGCTTCTCGATGCGTTCCTTCTCGGCCTTCTGAAGGATCATCTTCACGCGGGCGACGATCTCTTTGATGTAGATCGGCTTCGTCAGGTAGTCGTCGCTGCCCAGCTCAAGGCCGCGCACCTTGAACTCGACCGACTTCTGGTTCGTCAGGAAGACGAACGGGATGGACTTGAAGCGCTCGTCGGACTTGAGCGTCTTGCAGAGTTCGAAGCCGTCCATCTCCGGCATCTTCGTGTCGGCCAGCACGAGATCCGGAGGGCTGATCTGGACCTTCTCCAGCGCATCCTTGCCGTGGATCGCCGTGGTGACGGAGAAGCCCGCCTTCTTCAGGCTGACCTCCATCACACGCAGGCTCTTCGCGTCACCATCGACCAGGAGCAGGTGCTGCTTGGCCACGTTGCATGCCTTTCAAAACGGGAGGGGCAGCGGATCCAGCGGATGCGCCCCGCAGGGGCAAGCATCGGGCCCGCTTTCCAGGTGTGTCAATGGGCGGGAGTGTCCGGAAAACCGTCCGGTTCCCTCCCTGGAGGACAGGCAGGTCAGCGGAAGAGGCCCTTCTTGGGGGGGTTCTTCTTGCGCATGTCGATGAGCCGCAGCTCCTGGTTCGCTTCCAGGTGCTTGGGGTTGGCGCGCACCGCCTCGCGGAAGTGGCGCTCGGCGCGGTCCATGTCGTTCTCCACCCGAGCGATGACGCCCAACTGGTAGTGGGCGCGATCACAGTTCGGGTCCGTGCGCACCGCATCCGCCATCCACTGTTTGGCGCGGGCCATGTCGGCCTTGCGGCTGGGGTCCATGTAGATGGCCCACGCGCGGGCGGCCAGGTACAGGGGCCTGGGGTCCAGCGTGTGCGCGCGCTCGTAGTGCTCGTTGGCGGCGACGAAGTCGCGCTTGCGGAAGTAGACCTCCGCCATCTTGAAGAGGTCCTCCGCGTTCGCCGGGCCCCGGGCGGCGGGGCGGCCCGGGGTCGCCTGCTGCGGCGGGGGCTTGGGCGCGGCCTGGGCGCCCTGCAACGACTGGAGGTAGCTGTTGCGGCGCGTGTCGTCGTGGAGGACCTCGTAGGCCTCGCGGATGGACTCGAAGACGGAGGTGATCTTCTGCGCCAGGTGGGGCAGCGACGGGGGCAGCCGGTCCGGGTGGTAGAGCTTCGCGAGGCTGAGGAAAGCGGCCTTCACGGTGTCGCGCGAGGCGTCCTGGGGCACGCCGAGCACGAGGAAGTGGTCGCGCTTGGCCTGGATGTCCGCGAACCGCTGTTCGATCTGCTGCGCGAGCCGGCCCTCATCGGGCTTGGGGGGTTCCGGGGGCGCGACGGGCGCGGCGGCGGCGGAAGGGTCGCCGCCAGTGGCCGGGGTGGGAGCAGCGGCGGGCGGGAGGGGGCGTCCTCCGAGCGCACCCATGTTCTCCATGGCGCGGCGCAGGAGGCGCTGGCGCCGGAGCTTGGAGGCTTCGTCGGGATTGGAGGGGTCTTCGGCCGCCACGTCGTCCTCGTCAAAATCCCAGTCGTCCAGGTCACCGGACAGCTCGGATTCATCAGTCTGGCCAGAACCCCCTCCGTTGTCACCGGGGAAGGCGGCGAACCGGGGGGAAGGGAGGGGTTCGAAGGTTGCTTCCGGTTCGAACGTTGTCTCGACGATGGCTTCGACGAGGAATTCATTCGCTTCGCCCGCCGCCGACCCGACGTCCGAGCGGATGAGCGCTTCCAGGTGGGCATCCACCTGCTGGAGGGCGGCTTCGAAGGACGCGGTGAGGTTCTGGGCGGGGTCGTTGGATTCGTCGAAGGAGACGATACGCCACAGGTCGTCCTCGCTGGCGCGCACGGGCCCCAGGCGCAGCGGCGGGGTGGCGGCGGCGGGGAACTTCGGGGGCTGGACGGACCAGAGGTCCGGCTGGGGCGCGGCCTCGGCGGGGATGACGGAGGGCGAGGGAGCGGAGTCGACGAGGGCGGGAAGAGGCGAGGCGATAGGAACGACGTCGCCCCAGCTCTCCGGTTCCAATTCGAGGAGCGGGAGGTCGGCTTCCGGAGGCGGAGCGACGGGGAAGCGCGAGGGCTCCTCGGTGAGCCACGGATCCAGGGGTTGTGACGCCGAGCGGCGCAGGGCCTCCGCCATGTCCTCGAGCAGGGCCGCCTGGGCGCGCTTGCGGGCGTCACGAAGGGCGGAGGTATTGTCGGTGGCGGGCAGTTCCAGCGCATCGCGAGGGGACGCGGGGATGGAGTCCGCCCACGAGTTCGCGTCGGTGGACGGTTCGGGCTCCGCGGTGAGGACGATGTCCTCGGGTTCGAGCGACAGGAGTTCCGGCTCGTCCGCGGCGACAGGGACGAGGACGGGGGGCGGCGTGGCGGGCGCGGTCGGACGTGCACGCCGGGGCAGCGCCGGAGGTTGGGCGGGTTCCTGGGCGCGGCGGGCCTGCTCAGCCTGAAGCTGGGCTTCAGCGGCGCGGGCTTCCTCCGCGAAGCGATGGAGTTCGGCCTGACGGGCCAGTTCAGCCTGTCTCAGGGATTCTGCGCGCTGGGCTTCGGCGTGGAGGCGAGCCTCTTCGGCAAGGCGAGCCTCTTCGGCGAGGCGGGCCTCTTCGGCGAGGCGGGCTTCTTCTTCACGAAGCTGCGCCTCTTCCGCGAGACGGATCTCTTCAGCGATCCGTGCCGTTTCCTCGACACGACGCTGAGCCTCTTCGGCGAGGCGGGCCTCCTCCGCGACGCGGGCCTCTTCAGCGAGACGGGCCTCCTCCGCGACGCGGGCCTCTTCAGCGAGACGGGCCTCCTCCGCGACGCGGGCCTCTTCAGCGAGACGGGCCTCCTCCGCGACGCGGGCCTCTTCAGCGAGGCGAGCCTCATCGGCGAGCCGGGCCTCATCGGCCAGCCGAGCCTCTTCCGCGAATCGAGCCTCTTCGGCCAGTCGGGCCTCTTCGGCCAATCGAGCCTCTTCGGCGAGCCGGGCCTCTTCCGCGACGCGGGCCTCTTCGGCCAGTCGGGCCTCTTCCGCGAGGCGTGCCTCTTCGGCCAGTCGGGTCTCTTCCGCGACGCGTGCCTCTTCGGCCAGTCGGGTCTCTTCCGCGACGCGTGCCTCTTCGGCCAGTCGAGCCTCTTCCGCGAGGCGGGTCTCTTCGGCCAGTCGAGCCTCTTCGGCCAGTCGGGCCTCTTCCGCGAGTCGGGCCTCTTCGGCCAATCGAGCCTCTTCGGCGAGCCGGGCCTCTTCCGCGAGGCGAGCCTCTTCGGCCAGTCGGGCCTCTTCCGCGAGGCGTGCCTCTTCGGCCAGTCGGGTCTCTTCCGCGACGCGTGCCTCTTCGGCCAGTCGGGTCTCTTCCGCGACGCGTGCCTCTTCGGCCAGTCGAGCCTCTTCCGCGAGGCGGGTCTCTTCGGCCAGTCGAGCCTCTTCGGCGAGGCGGGCCTCCTCCGCGACGCGGGCCTCTTCGGCGAGACGGGCCTCCTCCGCGACGCGGGCCTCTTCGGCGAGACGGGCCTCTTCGGCGAGCCGGGCCTCTTCCGCGACGCGGGCCTCTTCGGCCAGTCGGGCCTCTTCGGCGAGTCGAGCCTCTTCGGCGAGTCGAGCCTCTTCGGCGAGTCGAGCCTCTTCGGCGAGACGGGCCTCTTCGGCGAGTCGAGCCTCTTCGGCGAGTCGAGCCTCTTCTGCGAGCCGGGCCTCTTCGGCGAGGTGAGCCTCTTCGGCGAGGTGAGCCTCTTCGGCGAGCCGGGCCTCCTCCGCGACGCGGGCCTCTTCCGCGAGGCGCGCCTCCTCCGCGACGCGGGCCTCTTCGACCAGTCGGGCTTCTTCCGCGAGGCGAGCCTCCTCCGCGACGCGGGCCTCTTCGACCAGTCGGGCTTCTTCCGCGAGGCGAGCCTCTTCTGCGAGGCGAGCCTCTTCGGCGAGACGGGCCTCTTCCGCGACGCGGGCCTCTTCCGCGACGCGGGCCTCTTCGGCCAGTCGGGCCTCTTCCGCGATGCGGGCCTCTTCGGCCAGTCGGGCCTCTTCGGCCAGTCGAGCCTCTTCGGCGAGCCGGGCCTCCTCCGCGACGCGGGCCTCTTCAGCGAGACGGGCCTCCTCGGCCAGTCGAGCCTCTTCGGCGAGCCGGGCCTCTTCGGCGAGCCGGGCCTCCTCCGCGACGCGGGCCTCTTCGGCGAGACGGGCCTCTTCGACCAGTCGGGCCTCTTCCGCGAGGCGAGCCTCTTCGACCAGTCGGGCCTCTTCCGCGACGCGGGCCTCTTCGGCCAGTCGGGCCTCTTCCGCGAGTCGAACTTCCTCCGCGAGGCGAGCCTCTTCGGCCAGTCGAGCCTCTTCGGCGAGCCGGGCCTCCTCCGCGACGCGGGCTTCTTCCGCGAGGCGAGCCTCCTCCGCGAGGCGAGCCTCTTCGACCAGTCGGGCCTCTTCCGCGACGCGGGCCTCATCGGCCAGTCGGGCCTCTTCCGCGAGTCGGGCCTCTTCCGCGAGTCGGGCCTCTTCCGCGAGTCGAACCTCCTCGGCGAGGCGAGCCTCTTCGGCCAGTCGAGCCTCTTCGGCGAGCCGGGCCTCCTCCGCGACGCGGGCCTCTTCAGCGAGACGGGCCTCTTCGGCGAGACGGGCCTCCTCCGTGACGCGGGCCTCTTCGGCGAGTCGGGCCTCTTCGGCGAGACGAGCCTCTTCCGCGAGTCGGGCCTCTTCGGCCAAGCGGGCCTCTTCGGCCAAGCGGGCCTCTTCGGCCAGGCGGGCCTCTTCGGCCAGGCGGGCCTCTTCGGCCAGGCGGGCCTCTTCGGCCAGGCGCGCCTCTTCGGCCAGGCGCGCCTCTTCGGCCAGGCGCGCCTCTTCAGCCAGCCGTACTTCTTCGGCAAGCCACGCTGCTTCTTCTACGCGAAGCCTCTCTTCATCAGCGAGTCTTGCTTCGTCGGCGAGCCGAGCTTCTTCCTCACGAAGCTGAGCCTCTTCTGCAACACGGATCTCTTCCGCGAGCCGTGCTTCTTCCTCCGAACGAAGGCGAACCTCTTCCGCGAGACGGGCCTCTTCGGCGAGTCGAGCCTCTTCCGCAAGGCGCACTTCTTCAGCGAGCCAAGCCTCTTCAGCCAGCCGAGCCTCTTCAGCCAGCCGAGCCTCTTCGGCGAGACGGGCCTCTTCCGCGAGGCGCACTTCTTCAGCGAGCCAAGCCTCTTCAGCCAGCCGAGCCTGTTCGGCGAGTCGAGCCTCTTCCGCGAGGCGCACTTCTTCAGCGAGCCAAGCCTCTTCGGCCTGCCGGGCCTCTTCGGCGAGGCGGGCCTCTTCGGCGAGACGAGCCTCTTCCGCCAGCCGAGCCTCTTCGGCGAGACGAGCCTCCTCCGCGACGCGGGCCTCTTCGGCGAGACGGGCCTCTTCGGCGAGACGGGCCTCTTCGGCGAGACGAGCCTCCTCCGCGACGCGGGCCTCTTCGGCGAGACGAGCCTCCTCCGCGACGCGGGCCTCTTCAGCGAGTCGAGCCTCTTCCGCCAGCCGAGCCTCTTCGGCGAGACGGGCCTCTTCAGCGAGACGGGCCTCTTCAGCGAGTCGAGCCTCTTCAGCGAGTCGAGCCTCTTCCGCCAGCCGAGCCTCTTCGGCGAGGCGGGCCTCTTCGGCGAGACGGGCCTCTTCAGCCAGCCGAGCCTCTTCCGCCAGCCGAGCCTCTTCAATCGCCCGAAGCCGAGCCTCCTCCGCCAGCCGAGCCTCTTCAATCGCCCGAAGCCGAGCCTCCTCCGCCAGCCGTGCTTCCTCCGCGAGCCGAGCCTCTTCCGCCAGCCGCGCTTCCTCCACCGCGCGCAGCCGGGCTTCCTCGGCGAGCCGGGCCTCCTCAATCGCCCGAAGCCGGGCCTCCTCCTCCAGCCGAGCCGCCTCGATGCGCGCCAGCTCCGCGAGCCGGGCCTCTTCCGCGAGCCGGGCCTCCTCCGCCACCCGCTCCGCCTCGACGCGCGCAAGCTCCGCCAGCCGCTCCGCCTCGATGCGCGCAAGCTCCGCCAGCCGGGCCTCTTCCGCCCGGCGCGCCGCCTCTTCGCGCCGGAGAGCCTCCTCGATGATCCAGGCCTCCTCCTCCGCCTGCCGCAGCTCCTCCTCACGCCGCAGCCGCTCGCGCTCCTCCCAGTCCTCCACCGACAGGGCCTCGATGCGGCCCTCGCGCTCCAGCACGCGCAGCAGCGCCTGCTGCGCCCCCGTCAACGCCTCCGGCCTCCGGAACGCCCCCAGCGTCTCCAACAACTCCCGCTCGGACGCGTCCGTCAGCCACGGCTCGCACGCGGCCACCTCCGGGCACCGGTACACCCGCGCCGGCACCGCCTCGCTCGGGGTCGGCTCCAGCGCGGCCCGCACCACCCGCACACCCGCGATGGGCGCGAAGTCCTTCGACGCGTCCACCGCCTCCGCCGCGAAGTCCGCGCGCTCCGCCAGCTCGCTCAGGCGCCGCACCTGCGCGAGCACCTGCTGCTCGTGCACCACCGACAGCTTCAGCCCGCTGTCCTCCAGCAACTCCTCGTCCGGAGCCCCCGCCCCACCCCGCGCCCACAGCGCATCCAGGGCGTCCACGCCCAACAGCCCGTTCTGGAACAGCGCCTGCGCCGGACTCTGGTAGCCAAAGCCCAGCTTCGCGCCCACCAGGTCGCCCTCGCGCAGCCACAGCGCGGACTCGCGTCCACCGGCGTGCAGCGTCAGCCGGCCGGTGGCTCGGGACTTGTGGGCGGCGTACAGCGCTTCGGCGACCTGCGAGGCGGACATTCGGCCCGGGAGTGTAGCCCTTCCCGCCCGACCCTCAATTCGACGGCGGTGCCTGCCCGCCCGCCGCCCCCAGTTGCACCTGCCGCAGGGCCTCGTAGGCGCCAATCCCCACCGACGTCGAAAGATTCAAGCTCCGGCGCTCCGGCAGCATCGGGATGGACACCGCCGTCCCCGTCCCCCCCGCCATCACCTCCGGCAACAGCCCTGTTACCTCCGAGCCGAACACCAGGTGGTCCCCCGCCTGGAACCGGGCCGCGTAGAGCGACGTCTCCGCCCGGGCGGAGAACAGCCACCGCCGGGCGGCCGGGTACTCCGCCACATAGGCGTCGTAGGTCGGGTACAGCTTCAGGAACACCTTGTCCCAGTAGTCCAGCCCCGCCCGCTTGAGGTTCTTGTCGTCGATGGAGAACCCCAGGGGCTCCACCAGGATGAGCCGGCAGCCCGTCACCGCGCACAGCCGGGCCACGTTGCCCGTGTTGGGCGGAATCTGGGGGGAGACCAGGACCAGATGCAGGGGGGACGCCAGGGGCTCAAGCATGGGGTAGAACACGGGACATGCACTGGAGGGTGACCAACGAAACGCGGCAGCGGCTGCTCGCGGACAACGCCGAACGGGCCGAGTCCTTCGTCGAGCGCTTCCAGGGCCTCATGGGCCGCGCCTCGCTGCCGATGGGGGCCGGGATGCACATCGAGCCCTGCAACTCCATCCACACGTTCTTCATGCGCATCCCCATCGACGTCGCCTTCCTGGACGCGGAAGGGCGCATCGTCAAGCAACTGTCCGCGCTTCCCCCGTGGCGTGCCACCTCCATCTACCGCCGGGCCCGCTCGGTGCTGGAGCTGCCCTCGGGCGTCCTGCTGGCGAGCGGCACCCAGGAGGGTGACCGGCTGCTGTTCGCGCCAGCGGAGACTGTTACCTCCTGAAAAGGAAGCATCGCTCCCGCCTCCCCGCCCACCCACACCCGGAGGGTGGGAACTTCATCGACGAGAGCTTTTTGACCCCTTTCCGACCGCTTTGTTAACGTCGCGGCCCGATTTTCACGCCTCTCCCGGAAGAGTCCCCACGCATGCGCATCGAGGTCGCCGGCAGCACCCACGTCGGGATGAAGCGGAACCACAACGAGGACAACTACCTCGTGCTCACCGAGGAGAACCTCGTGGTCGTGGCGGACGGCATGGGCGGTCACTCGTCCGGTGAGATCGCCAGCCGCATCGCGGTGGACGAGCTGGGTGAGTTCTTCCGCATGACGTCCAAGGACCAGGACGCCACCTGGCCATTCAAGATGGACAAGCAGCGCAACTACGATGAGAACCGGCTGTCCACCGGCATCAAGCTGGCCAACGCCCGCATCTTCGAGCGCGCCACCGTGGACACCAAGTACAAGGGCATGGGCACCACCATCGTGTCCGTGCACTTCGCCGACAGCGCGGTCTATGTGGGCCACGTGGGCGACAGCCGGGTGTACTTCTTCCGCGGCGGAATGCTCCAGCAGGTGACGGAAGACCACTCGCTGCTCAACGACTACCTCAAGGCGAAGAAGCTCTCGCCGGAGGAGATTGAGAACTTCCCCCACAAGAACGTCATCGTGCGCGCGCTGGGGATGAAGGAGCAGGTGCAGGTGGACGTCACCCGCGTGGATCCGCTGGAGAACGACGTCTTCCTGCTGTGCTCGGACGGCCTGAGCGGCATGGTCACCGACGCGCAGATGCAGGACATCCTGTCGCGCACGCCGGAGCTGGAGAAGGCGTGCGGCCAGCTCATCGACCTGGCCAACGCGGCGGGCGGCAACGACAACGTCACCTGCGTGCTCGCGCGCTACCACGCCGCCTGAAGCCCATGACAAGGGCCCGGACTCCCAAGAGGAGGACGGGCCCCGTCAGCGGAAAGCCCGAAGCCTCAGCGCCCCGCGAGTGAAGCGGGCACCCTGTGCGGGCCCCACGCGAGCACTTCGGTGAGCGACTCACCGGGCGCCACCTGCGTCTGCTCGAACACGGCGCAGCGCTCCAGCCGAGCCCCCTGCCCCACCCGGGCCCCCGGCCCCACGGACACGCCCGGGCCCACGGAGGCCCCCGCGTCCACGACGGCCCCGGCGCCCACGTACGCGGGCCCGCGCACCGTCCCCGCGACGCGAGCCTCCGGATGCACCCACACCCCGGCGGCATCCGCCTTCAGCCCCGCGAGCGGAGAGTCCGTCCCCAGCGCCGCCAGCGGCACGCGCCCCTCCAGCACGTCCCGCACGGTGGCCAGGTAACGCGAAGGCATGCCCAGATCGGACCAGTACGCGTCCACCGCGTGCCCACGCACCTTGAGCCCCGCCTGCATCACCCGCACGTAGACCTCGCGGTTGATGTCCTCGGGGCCTTCGGCCGTCATGAAGTCGAACACGCTGGGGGACATCACGTGCACACCGGTGAAGTGCCAGGGCTTGAGCCCGTCGCCGCCCGGCCCGTACCCCGCGATGCGCTTCACCTGCATGCCCGCGTCCGCCTCCACCGCCGCGTACGTCTCCCCTTCCGGCATGGGCAGCAGCACCATCGTCGCCACCGCGCCGGACTCCCGGTGCGCCGCGACCACGGGCTTGAGGTCCACCGGGAAGAGGATGTCCCCGTTGAACACGACGAAGTCCTCGCCCGCGAGGAAGTCCTTCAGGCCGCGGATGCCGCCGCCGGTGCCCTGGATGACGGGCTCGTGCACGACGTGCAGGGACAGCCCCGCGCGCTCGCACTCCGCGCGGGCCACCGCCGCCATCGTGTCCGGCAGGTGGTGCGTGTTGATGCCCACCGCCGTCACGCCCGCGGCCTTCAGCACCGCCAGGTGGTAGCGCAGCAGCGGCTGGCCAAGAAACGGCATGGCCGGCTTGGGCCACCGCTCGGTGAGCGGGCGCAGGCGCGTGCCCAGACCCGCGCAGAGGACCATGGCCTTCATGCGCTCAGGCCGCCAGCTCGGGCACGTACTTCGCCACCAGCGCCTGGAGCTTCGACAGCTCTGGCCGGAGCGCGAACGCGTCCTTCACGTAGCGCAGCGACGCGGGGATGGACACCAGGAAGCCCGGGTTGCCCTTCACGCGGTTGATGAATTCGAAGCGGCCCGCGTCCTTCAGCTTGCGCTGGATGGTGAGCAGGTCGAAGAACGCCTTGAACGCCTTCGCGTCGATCTTCTCCCCGCTCTCCTGCTCGAACGTGGCGATGTAGACATCCAACATCGTGTCCACGAACGCGCGGTCCAGCTCCACGTAGCTGTCGCGCAGCAGCGCCACCAGGTCGTACTGACGGGGGCCCTGGAGCGCGTCCTGGAAGTCGATGACGATGAGCTCGCCCTCCTTCACCATGATGTTGCGGCTCTGGTAGTCGCGGTGCGTGAAGCCGCGCGGCGCGGCCGCCAGTTGCTTCGCGATGTCCTTGAACGTGGCGTCCAGCTCAGCGCGCTCCGCGTCCGTGGGCTTCTTGCCGCTCCAGGCCTCCAGGCCCCACTCGCGGAAGTGGTGCAGCTCCCAGTCGTACAGGTCTTCATCGAAGGCGCGCGTGAAGGCCAGACACTCCGGATCCTGCTTCTTCTCCGCCTGCACGCGCAGGCGCGCCAGCAGTTCGACGGCGCGCGTGTAGAGCGCCTGGTTGTGACGGCCCCCCTCCAGCGCGGACTCGAAGGTGATGTCGCTCAGGTCCTCCAGAATCATGATGCCGGCGGGCTCGTCGTAGCGGTGGATGCGCGGCACGCGAACGCCCAGCCCGCTCAGGTAGCGGTGGACGTTGACGAAGGGCAGCTCCTTCGGGGGCTCGCCCTTGGTGGCCTCGTCGCTCTTCTTCGTCGCGTCCGGCGGCATCACCATGGCCACCCAGCTCTCCGGGGGCGCGCCGACGCGGTAGTAGGAGCGACTGCTCGCCTCGCCCTTGAGCTTCGTGATGGGTGCGTCGGGAACGGGACGGCCAATGGCCTGTCCCACCTGGTCGCGAAGGGCGGCCTCAAGTTCCATGGGGGGCGGGTGCTCCAGCGGGGGAAGGAAAATCGCCCGCGAGTATCGGAGGCACGGCGCGGCGGGTCAAAGCCCGCGTGGGCCGCTGGCCCGGCGACCGTCCGGCCTGTCGCCTAAGCGACGAGGGGACGCCTGCCCCGGGGGGCCCTGCCTGGCACGGGCCGGGAGGCCGCAACGCTTTGCGTCCTCACGCGTCAGGAAGCCTGGGGCCTCCGGGCATGTTCCCCCTGACGGGGCGGAGCACGTATAAGGCCCCGATACCCCCCTTTTCGGGAAGCCACGCACGATGGACATCCAAGAGAACATCCTCACCGCCATTGGCCACACGCCGCTGGTGAAGCTCAACAAGCTGGTCGGTCCGAACGACGCCACCGTGCTCGTGAAGTGCGAGTTCATGAACCCCGGCGCGTCCATCAAGGACCGCATGGCGCTCTACATCATCGAAAAGGCCGAACGGGCGGGCACGCTCAAGCCCGGCGGCACCATCGTGGAGAACACGTCCGGCAACACCGGCATGGGCGTGGCGCTGGCGGCGGCGGTGAAGGGCTACAAGTGCATCTTCACCATGCCGGACAAGATGTCCCTGGAGAAGATCAACCGCCTGAAGGCCATGGGCGCCCAGGTCGTCGTCACGCCGACGAACGTGCCCGCGGAGGATCCTCGCAGCTACTACGAGACGTCCAAGCGGCTGGCCAAGGAGACCCCCGGCGCGTTCATGCTGAACCAGTACCACAACCCGGACAACATCGAGGCGCACTACCACACGACGGGTCCGGAGATCTTCGAGCAGACCGAGGGCAAGTTCGACTACTTCGTGTCGGGCCTGGGCACCGGCGGCACGATGAGCGGCGCTGGCAAGTTCCTGAAGGAGAAGATCCCCGGCCTGAAGAACGTGGGCGTGGATCCGGAGGGCTCCGTCTACGAGGGCTACTTCAAGACGGGCAAGCTCAGCGAGCCGCACGTCTACAAGGTGGAGGGCATCGGCGAGGACATGCTCTGCGGCGCGATGGACTTCTCCGTCGTGGACGACGTGCGCCAGGTGGATGACCGCCAGTGCTTCAACGCGGCCCGCCGGCTCGCGCGCGAGGAGGGCATCTTCGCGGGTGGTTCCTCCGGCGCCGCGGTGCACGTGGCGGTGGAGTTGGCGAAGGAGATTGGCAAGGGCAAGACCATCGTGGTCGTCCTGCCCGACTCCGGCAGCAGCTACATCTCCAAGTTCCACTCCGACGAGTGGATGCGCGACAACGGCTTCATGCAGGAGAAGGGCGCCGGCACCGTGCGCGACATCATCGGCGCGAAGCCCCGCGAGCTGAAGACGGCGAAGCGCGGGGACCGCGTGGACCGCGTGGTGGAGACGATGCGCAGCCACGGCATCAGCCAGATGCCGGTGGTGTCCGACGACGGGCGCGCCGCGGGCATGGTGCACGAGTACGACCTGCTCAACGCCCTGGTCGCCAACAAGGTGAAGTTCCAGGACACCATCGACCCCATCGTCGCCCCGCTCCAGGGCGCCGTGGCCGCCGAGGCCAGCATCGACCGGCTGCGTGAAATCTTCGCGCGCGACAACGTGGCCGTGGTGAAGGACGGCGAGAAGGTCATCGCCATCGTCACGAAGATCGACCTCATCGACTACCTGCACCGCACCGCCGCTTAAGGCGACGCGGCAGGCGCCGCAAAACACCGAGGGCCCGGAAGGAGGAAAAACCTCCCTTCGGGCCCTTCGTGCATCCATCTCTTCAGCGGTGCTTCAGGGATCCGGCTTCGTCAGGTCCAGGGCCACCATGTGGAAGCCAGGGCCCACGTGGATGAAGCCGAAGCGCTTGGCGCGCTCCATGATGACGTCCAGCTGCGAGTAGCCCAGGAGCAGCTTGAAGCCCAGCCGCCGGGCCTCGTCGCGAATCGCGGCGACGATGGCGTTGACGGCCTCGTTGCGAACTTCCTTGCTCAGCCCGGGGGCGGCGATGATCCCTTCGATCAGCGCCACCGAGCTGTCCGTCCGGTACAGAAAACCCGCGGCCTTGTCCGGGACCACGAAGCCCGTCTGAGGAAGGGCATCCGGGGTCATGGTCTCGTCCCATGGCTTGCGCCACAGCTCGAGCAACCCATGGTGCAGCTTGGGGTCGAAGGGAACGGGCTTCATGGACTAGGCGACGAACGTCGACATGCGCTGCGCGGCGAGCTCCGCCGTGTTGCTCATGCCGATGTCGGTGAGCGGGCTCTTCTTGTTCGACTTGAACAGGTCGCCGATGACGTCCGTGACCTTGCTCTTGCCGGTCGCCAGGTTCAGCGCGCCGGACAGCAGGCTGTTGCCGCCCGCGCCGTCCATCAGGCCGGAGTTGGCGAACATGCCCATGGCGTTCTTGAGCACGCCGCCGCCCGGGATGAGGTCGGTGGCCGCGCCCAGCAGCGACTGGAGGGGGTTCTTGCCCTGCATCAGGCCGCTGGCGAAGCTCATCGCCGCGCCGAGCAGCGGGTTCACCATCGTCACGAACGGCTTGACGATGTCCATCACCTTGCCGAGTGCCTTGCCGATGCCGCCCATGGTCGAATCCTTTTCGGGGAGGACCGCCAGGCGGCCCTCGAAGTGAAACGTTGAAGGATTGTCGGTCCGAGGGGCGATTAGTTTCCGGTCCTGGAATAATCAGGATTATTCCGGGAAAACCCCTGGAGTTCCGAGGGTTTGCGGAACTCAGCCCCGGATGGGGCCCTTCTTGGTGGTGGCCGGATCCGCGGCGGGGGTGCCGGGCTTCGGGGCCACGGTCTCGCCGGGCTTGTTCTCGCTGCCGAGCGCGGCGCTGTAGCGCTGATCATGGCTCTTGTCGCTGCTGAAGCCGTCGCGCTGCTGGGCGGGGCTGATGACGACCTCGCCGTCGATGATCTTCTGCAGGTGGGCGCCGATCTCCTCCACCGTGGCGATCTTCGGGTCGCGCGCCTTGAGCTCCTCGTCGGGGACGATCTGGAGCTGGGGCGGCTTGTCCGGGTGGATGGCGTAGTCGAGGATCTTCTCCACGTACGCCTCGACGGGGAGCTTGAGCATCTCCGCCTGCTGCTTCACGTCCGCGTCGGCCAGCAGCTCCGCGCGCACCACCTCCACCGGACGCTTCAGCCGGCTCGGCGCCGGAGGGGCAACCACTTCGTTCTTGTCGGACATGGGCATCTCCTTGGGGGCTATTGCTAGCCCAGGTTGCCCCTGGAACTCAAAGTGTCCCGGTTTTCGTCAGGGAGCCGGCGGGCGACGCGCGAAGAGGGCGTTGGCGATCTCCGTCATCACCACGTCGCCCTGCTGGTTGACGACCTCGAAGCGGAACTTGATGGCGCCCCGGTCCGGCTTGCTCGCGGAGGGACGGGCCTCCAGCGTCTCGACGCGCACCTTGAGTGAGTCGCCCGGGCGCACCGGCTTCTTCCAGCGCAGCTCATCCAGACCCGGGGAGCCCATGCTGGCGGACGTGCTCAGCAGGTCTCGCACGAGGAGCTTGTGGCAGATGGAGGCGGTGTGCCAGCCGCTGGCGATGATGCCGCCGAAGATGCTCTGGCGCGCGGCGTCCTCGTCGACATGGAAGGGCTGGGGGTCGAACTGGTGCGCGAACGCGAGGATCTCCTCGCGCGTCACCACATACGGCCCCAGCTCCACGATCTCACCGATGGGGAAGTCGTCGAAGTAGCGCATGGTGTCCCTCGGAAGGTGCCGGCCCGCCGGCGGTGGAAGGGGTGGAACGGTGTCCGCCCTTCCCTACCTTCCGGCGGGCCCCTTCGGCTACTGCGGAAGCGGCTCTTCGGGATCCGCCACGGACTCCAGGGTGTCCGCGGGCGGCACTGGCCGGAGGACGCGAGGTTCCGCTCGGTCATCCGTCGGTCCCGGAGGCGTGTCGTGGGCCTCCTCCGCCGCGGCCTCGTCCGCGCTGTTCGCCACCCGGGCCGCGCTCTTCGCCAGGGTCTTCTTCAGGGTGAGCGTGTCGCGCACGGTGTTGCTGGAGGTGATGAGCCGCGCCGTCAACGTGCCGCCATCCACTGTCACGTCCAGGAAGCCGTAGGCCTGGTTGTCGCGCAGCGCCGTCCACGCGGGCTGGCTGGTGGCGAAGGGACGCAGCGTCGCGCCACCACTGCCCACCACGAGGTACGGGATGCCGCGCTGGCTCCCCGACGCCACGTTGTCGCCGAACATCGGCTTGCTGCGCTCGTAGTCGTGGTCATGCCCGGTGAGCACCAGGTCCACGCCGTACTTCTCGAACAGCGGGCCGAACTGGCGACGCATGGTGAGCTGCGAGCCGTGCTCACCGCTGGACCAGGACGGGTGGTGGAAGAAGGCCACCGTCCACGGGCGCGTGTTCGCGGCCAGGTCACTCTCCGCCCACGCCTTCTGCGCCGCGAGCGTGCACCGGTCCGCGGACGCGAGCCCCACCGCGCAGTTGGAGTCCAGCGAGATGAAGTGCACCGGACCCCAGTCGAAGGAGTAGTAACGCTCCGTGCCCGCCGGGTTGTTGGCCGGCAGGTAGAGGTTGTCCAGGTAGGGCTGCGCCTGGTTCGTCACGTACTCGTGGTTGCCGGGCGTGGCGAACATGGGCACCTCGCGCAAGAGCGAGGCCATGGGCGTGAAGAGGTGCGCCTGGAACTCCGCGTCGGTGCCATCCGGATAGGCGTTGTCGCCCAGCGCCAGCAGCAACTCCGAACGCCACGCGGGCGTGGACATCACCGCCATCACCTTCTTCTGGAAGCTGCCGCCCGTGCCGAAGTCACCCATCGCGGTGAAGTGGACCTTCGTGGCGCCAGAGGGGGTGGACGTCTGGAACCCGCGCAGGCCCGTGGTGCTGCCGCACGCGGACACCACGTAGCCGTAGGTGCGGCCCGCGGTCAGGTCCGACAGCTTCACCGCGTGGCGCGTGCCGGACACGCCCGCGCTGACCGTGTTCGTCAGGCTGGTGCCTTCGCCGTAGCGCACGGTGGGCGTGCAAGCGCCGGCCGTGCGGAAGGCCACGATGGCGGAGGTCTGCTTCACGCTCTGCAGGTAGGGCAGCCGGGGCAGCACGGGGCCGGAGTCGGATGTGGAGGCAGGCGGAGGAGCCGCGCCCGCCGCGCACGCCCGGGTCTCCGCGATGGAGTTCCAGTCGTTCACCGTGTTGCCGTTGACGGTGATGCGCACGTAGCGCGCGTTGCGAGCGGAGAAGGACGTCGTCTGCGCGGAGGCGTTGAGGGCGCTGTCGCCCGCGTACGCCTGCGTGAAGGTGAAGCCGTCCGTGGAGGTGGCGAGAACGAAGTGGTTCTGGCGCTCGTTGCCCCGGTGCCACGCGATGGTGGTGCCGGTGAGGGACTGCACGGAGCCCAGGTCCATCTGGAGCCAGACGCCCTGCCCCTGCGCGCTCCAGCGCGTGCCCAGGTTGTCGTCCTGCGTGTTCGCGGCGACGTTGCCGTCATCCCCGCTGGCCGTCACGGCCTTCGGGGCGAGCTGGTTGCAGTTGGACGCGGAGAGGGACGCTTCTTCGTCTTGGGCCGCCGGCGCGGGAAGCGCGGCGGGAGGGTCATCGGAGTCAGTGGGAACAGGCGGGGACTCGCAGCCAGTCGCGAGCCACGCGCCCAGGAGGCCGGTGGAGACAAGCAGTCGTTTGCGCATCGCGGCGAAAACGTTGTGCTCCAACCGACATTCCTCCTGCCCTGGAGGGCATCCAGGCAAGCCTGGAGAGGAGGCAGGCGTGGGCCGCGCTCCGGGGCCGGAAACGACGAAGGGCCTCCACGCGCCCGGTGTGGGGGAGCGTGAAGGCCCTGCGTTCGGGAGGCTTCGGAGTGCGGGACTACTTCACCCGCTCGAGCGCCTGCGCGAGGTCGTCGATGAGGTCCTGCGAGTCCTCGATGCCCACGGACAGGCGGATGAAGCCGTCGGTGATGCCCAGCTTCTCGCGCGTCTCCTGGGGGACGGAGGCGTGGGTCATGATGGCGGGGTGCTCGATGAGGGACTCGACGCCGCCCAGGGACTCGGCGCAGGCGAAGACCTTCACCGTTTTGAGGAAGGTGCGCGCCGCCTCCAGGCCACCGTGGATGTCGAACGTCAGCATGCCGCCGAAGCCGGTCATCTGCTGGCGCGCAAGGGCGTGCTGCGGGTGCGTCTCCAGGCCCGGGTAGGTGACCTTCTTCACCTGCTTGTGCGTGGCCAGGTACTGGGCGACCTTCATCGCGTTGTGCGCGTGGCGGTCCATGCGCACGTGCAGCGTCTTCACGCCGCGCAGCACGAGGAAGCTGTCGAAGGCGCCGGACACGCCGCCCACCGCGTTCTGCAGGAAGTACATCCGCTCCGCGACGTCATCGCGGCTGGTGCAGACGAAGCCGCCCACCACGTCGCTGTGGCCGTTGAGGTACTTCGTCGTGGAGTGCGCGACGACGTCGAAGCCCAGCGCCAGCGGCTTCTGGAAGTACGGCGTCATGAACGTGTTGTCCGCGACGGACAGGATGCCGCGCTTCTTGGCGATCTCCGCGATGCGGCCCAGGTCGATGAGCTTGAGCATCGGGTTCGTCGGCGTCTCCACCCAGACCATCTTCGTCTTGGGGGTGATGGCCGCTTCGAAGTTCTCCGGCTTGGAGAGGTCCACGAAGGAGTACGTGATGCCCGCGCGCTTCCACACCTTGTCGAAGAGGCGGAAGGTGCCGCCGTACACGTCGTCGGAGACGATGACGTGGTCACCGACCTCCAGCATGTGCATCAGCATGTCGGTGCCAGCGAGGCCGGACGCGAACGCGGCGCCGTACTTCGCGCCTTCCAGCGCGGCCAGGCAGTCCTGCAGGGCCTTGCGCGTGGGGTTCTGCGTGCGGCTGTACTCGTAGCCCTTGTGCTCTCCTGGCCCGTCCTGGACGTAGGTGGAGGTCAGGTAGACGGGCGTCATGATGGCGCCCGTGGTGGGGTCCGGCTCCTGGCCGGCGTGGATGGCGAGCGTGTCGAAGCGCATGGCCCGCGAACTAACACAGTCCCACGTGCCGCGCAGCGCTCCCGGGTGCCTTTGGGTGCCTACTCGAACTGGCCGTGCCGGCCCGCTCCCCCGGCGAAGCGCGTGGCCCCGGCGATGGACTCCGATTGGAGAACCTTCACCCCCTCCTGGAACTCCTGGCGCAATGCGTCTTCCAGGCCGAGCCCGGCCTGCGCGTAGGCAGAAAGCCGGTCCGCGTTCATGCACGCCTGGGGGAACGCGGCCAGTTGGTGCGCCAGGGCCTCCGCCGCCGACCGGGCCTCGCCCTTCGGCACCACGCGGTTGATGAGCCCCATGCCCAGCGCTTCGGCGGCGGGCACGGGGCGGCCGGTGAGGATGAGGTCCAGGGCCCGGGACAGGCCAATCAGGCGGGGCAGGCGCACGGTGCCCCCGTCGATGAGCGGCACGCCCCAGCGGCGGCAGAAGACGCCCAGCACCGCGTCCTCCTCCGCCACGCGCAAATCACACCACAGGGCCAGTTCCAGGCCTCCCGCGACCGCGTGCCCGGCGATGGCCGCCACCACCGGCTTGGACAGCAGCATGCGCGAAGGGCCCATGGGGCCATCCCCCTCCGGCTCCAGGCGCGACAGGCGCCCTTCCGCCACGGCCTTCAGGTCCGCGCCCGAGCAGAACGTGCCCTCCTCGCCGAAGAGCACGCCCACGCGTGCATCGGGGTCCGCGTCGAAGGCACGGAAGGCGTCCGCCAGTTCGGCCGCCGTGTCGCGGTCCACCGCGTTGCGCACCTCCGGGCGGTGGAGGATGACGGTGGTGACGGGGCCGTTCTTCTCGACGCGCACGCTCATGGCCCCGGGTTTTCCCCCGCCCCGCGTCCGGCCTGCAATATGAGGGGCGGCGCGCGGGTGCGAAACAGGAAGGACCGACGGGGCATGGCGGACGAAGGCAAGCAGGACACACAGGACGCGGCGGCGGGCACGAGCATGTTCGAGAACCGCCTGCGCAAGAACGCGAAGCGCCTGCGCAAGTGGGCCCGCGCGCAGGGGCTCACCGCCTTCCGCGTCTATGACCGGGACATCCCGGAGTACTCCTACGCGGTGGACCTCTACGGCGACCACGCGCACGTCGTGGAGTACCCGCGCCGCAAGGCCCACGCAAAGGGTGCCAGCACGGACTCCGAACGCGCGGAGGTGCTCGCCGCCGTCACCTCTGTCCTGGGCGTGCCCGCGGAGAAGACGTCCGTGAAGACGCACACGCCCCAGCCCTGGGGCCGCTCGCAGTACGGCCGCGTGGGCCAGGGCAGCGAGCGACTGGTGGTGGAGGAGCAGGGCCTGAAGTTCTGGGTGAACCTGGGCGACTACCTGGACACCGGCCTCTTCATGGACCACCGCAACACCCGCGCTCGCGTGCGCACGGAGGCCAAGGGCAAGCAGTTCCTCAACCTCTTCGCGTACACGGGCGCGTTCACGGTGTACGCGGCGGCCGGCGGCGCGGCGGGCAGCGTGAGCGTGGACCTGTCCAACACGTACCTGGACTGGGCGGAGGACAACCTGGTCCTCAACAAGCTCGCGGATCCGCGCCACGTGCTCATCCGCGCGGACGCGAAGGCGTGGCTGGAGGACCAGGCACGCAATGGGGACGACCGCTATGACGTCATCGTCTGCGATCCGCCGTCGTTCTCCACGTCGAAGAAGATGTCGGGGAACTTCGACGTGCAGCGCGACCACGTGCGGATGCTCGAACACCTCCAGGCGCTCTTGTCGCCCGGAGGTGTCCTGTACTTCTCCACCAACTACCTGGGCTTCGAACTGAAGGACTCCGCGACCCGGGGCCTGGAGCAGGTGGAGGAACTCACCCCCCGCTCCATCCCCGAGGACTTCCACCGCAAGGAGATCCACCGCTGCTGGCGCATGGTGGCCCCCTCGCGCTGAAAGCCGTCACCCGCTGGCGGCGACTACAGCCAGCAGACGTTCTCCAGGCAGCGCTCGCCGGACGGGCACTCGCAGTTGGCCTGGCAGGCATTGCCGGAGCCGTGGTTCACCGGCTTGCACTGGCCACTCGCGCACATCTGGCCGGCGGGGCACTCGCAGTTGGCCCGGCACACGGAGCCGGACGTGCCCGCGTCCTGGGACGGCTGCGTCGGGGGCAGCTTGCACTTGCCGCTGGTGCAGACCTCACCCGACGGGCACTCGCAGTTCACCGTGCAGGACATGCCGCTGCCCGTGCCGGGGTCCGGCGTGGGCGCCTTGCACTTGCCGCTGGTGCAGACCTGGCCCGAGGGGCAGTCGCAGTTGGCCTGGCACGACTGGCCCGGATCCGGCTGCGGCGACTTGCACTGGCCGCTGGTGCAGACCTGGCCGGCGGGGCACTCGCAGTTGGCCTTGCACGCGCCACCGGAGGGGATGGGCAGGCAGTAGCCAATCTCGCACTTCGTGTCCGCCGAGCACTCCGTGGTGGAGGTGCAGGGCGAGCGGCACTGGCCGTTCACGCAGTCGTTGTTGGCCGGGCACTGGGCCTGCGTGGTGCAGGCGTTCGGGTCCTGCTGGCGGGGCTCGCACAGGCCCTGGATGCACACGCCGTTGGGGCCGCACTTGGCATCCGTGTCACACCCGGCCCTGCAGACGCTGTTGATGCAGTAGCGGTCCGCGCCGCAGTCCGTATTGACCCGGCAGGCCGGGCCGGAGCCGCCGTCCGTGGTGCCCGCGTCCGGCCTGGTGCCACCGTCCGACGTGGAGCCACCGTCCGGCTTCGTGCCGCCGTCCGTGGTGCCCGCGTCCGGCTTGGTGCCCGCGTCCGGCTTGGTGCCCGCGTCCGTCGAGCCGCCGCCGGGCTTGGGGGTGCAGAAGTTGTCCTGGCAGCGGCCGGAGGAGCCGCAGTCCGAGTCGCGGTAGCACGACTGGGCGCACCAGCCGTTGATGCACATCTGCGTGCCGGGACACTCGCTGGAGTACACACAGGCGTTGGCGTCGGAGGAGAGGTCCCAGCAACTGCCGGCCCGACAGTACTGGTCGGAGCCACAGTCGGACGCGCTGACGCAGCTGGTGTCGTAGTCGTAGTCGTCGTCAGGCCAGTAGCCGTCGCCTCGCGTATCGAGGATGCAACCCGACAACAGGCCTAACAGCGCAAGGAACGGCACGAACAGAGTGCCGCGAAGCGAGGTGTTCCTCATGAGTGGGGGCTCCAAAGGAATAGGATGGGTCCGGACCGGCCGCCGGGGGGGTCATCCGATTTCGTGAGGCTTCGACGCAAGAGGGGGCCGAATCGATCAAATAATTTTGATCTTTTTTCGTCTCTTCGGAGACCCAGGGGCACGGAGGCAGTGTGCTCGTCTGGACCACCGACACAGACTGGAGGGCGTTCCTCGATGGGGGGCGCGTCCTGCGTCACCTTGAAGGAGAAGCGGCGGTGTTCATCCGTGGAGCGCGCTCGTGGGCGGCCGCGAACCCACCCGAAGCCGGGTCGGGCGAGGGGGCCGCGCGTGCGCAGCAGTCCGCGGACGAAGCCCACCTGCTCCTCCTGGTGCGCCGCATCCAGGCCGGGGAGCTCTCCGCCTTCGAGCAGCTCTATGAGGCCACGCGCGAGGACGCGGCGCGCACGCTGCGCCATCTGGTGGGCAACCGCGTGGAGGTCGAGGACCTGCTTCAAGAGACGTACCTGCGGCTGCTCACGGCGGTGAAGGGCTTCCGGGGCGAGTCACGCTTCCGCACGTTCCTCTACCGGGTGTGCTCCAACGTGGCGCTGAGCCACCTGCGCTGGAAACGGAGGCGGCCGGAGGATTCGTTCGCGGAGCCGCCGGAGGTGGTGGCCCCGGGGGAGGATCCGGAGCGCGCCGCGGAGCGCCGTCAGGCGGCCCGGCTGGTGGAGGCGGCGCTGGAGAAGCTCAAGCCCAAGAAGCGGATCGTCTTCGTCTACCACGAGCTGTGCGGCATGAGTCCGGACGAGATCGCCCTGGCCGTGGGAAGCTCCGTCAACACCGTGCGCAGCCGCCTTCACCACGCGAGAGTGGAGTTCACCGAAGCCATGCAGCGTCTGGTCGTCGCCCGTCCGATGGGAGGCTCCCATGGCCGGCCATGAGACCCAGGCCCTGTGGGCCCTGGCCGCGGACGAATTGGAGGCCGGAGCGAAGGCCCGCGTGGAGGCGCACGTGGCGGCCTGCGAGGCCTGCGCGGCGGAACTGAAGCGGGTGGTGGAGGCCCGGGCGCTCTTGCACACCGCTCGCGAGGTGGCGCCCACCGTGCGGTGGGAGGAGACCGGGGCCAGGCTGAAGGCCGCGGCGGCGAAGCGGATGGCCGTGCCCGAGCGCCGGTTCCTGTCACCCTGGGCGCTGACGCTCGCGGGGGCCTGTGCCGCCGTTGTCGTGCTGTGGCTGGGCGGTGCGCTGTTCGCTCGGAGGAACGCGGACGTGGGGACATCCCCCATCGCGGTGCGGACTCAGCGCGATGGGGAGTCTCCGACGGTGGGCCCGCCTGGACCTGTTCCCGCGCATCCGTCTGGGGATGCACGGGAGGATCCATCGGCCGTGGCGACCGGACCGGGGACCACGCCCTCGACGGGAGAGGCCCAGAAGGCTCCGGACGCCATCGCGGTACGCTCCGATGCTGCCTCCACCACCGAGGTGGAGCGGGTGACTGGCGCGCTCGTGCGTGAGGTCACCGGGTCGGAGCACGCGCTGGCCTCGGGCATGCGGTTGCGCTCGGGGATGGCGGTCCGTACGCCTCCGAAGGCCTCCGCCGTACTGCGGCTTCCGGACGAGAGCCGCGTGCGGCTGTCAGCCGGCTCGGACGTGGTGTTCGCTCGCGCGGAGACGAACGCCGTGCACCTCACCGTCCAGCAGGGACGGCTCTCCGTGAAGGCCTCGCACGCCCAGCGGGAAGCCTTCCTCGTGGAGTCCGCGGGCCTGCGCGTCACCGTCGTCGGAACTGTCTTCTCCGTGGAGCGCACCCCGGGTGGCGCCGCGGTCGCGGTGCTCGAAGGCCGCGTGCGCGTGGAGGCGGAGGGACAACCTCCTCGCTTCGTGGACGCGGGTGAACGCGTGGAGCTCGCCCAGACCGGAGGCGTGCTGAAGCCTCGCGCGCTCTCCGCTGGGGACCAGCAGGCCTTCCGGGACCTGCGGGCCGCCGAGCCGCGACCGACCGTCGCGAGTGTCACTCCGTCGAACAGGGAGCCCATGCGGACCGGCGTGGCCTCGCCGCCCTCCCCTGCGCCGGAGGTGAAGCCAGACACAGCGGTCGCCGCCACGGACTCCACGCCGCGCCAGTCCATTGCCACCGCCGCCAATCCCTTGGAGTCCCCGGCGGCCGGATCCGAAACCCCGCATCCAGGAAGCGACGCCGCCGTGGCCACGGCGCCCGCGTCCTCCGACGACGGCTTCGTGCCCTACCCCGGATCCACGGGGGACGCGCTCGCGTCCGCCGCGCCCCTGCTGACGCCAGGGTCGGTGCAGGCGCCCTCCATCGCCCCGGTGCCTCCAACGCCACCGCGTCGGCGCAAGACGCTGGGCATGCTCGTCCCGGGCGGGCTGCTGTCGGACGACTCCGACGAGCGCTTCCTCGGGTACGCCCGCTTGCAATCCCATCGCTCGACGTGCGGACGCTTCCTCGTGGGCCTGGGAGAAATCGCCGAAGCCAGCCCCCGCGCGAACCACCGCGAGGAGGCCCGCGCCCTCCGGGGTCGCTGCTTCACGAAGCAGCGTCAATCCGCGGCCGCCGACGACGAATACCGTCAGTACCTGCGCGAGTTCTCCACCGGCCGCTACGCCCCCGAGGCCCGCGCGGCCCTGGGTCTGCCCATCAAGCCCGCGCCTGGGACTCCCGAAAGCGCCCCCGTGCCGAAGCCCACGCCCACCACGCCCCGGTGGAACGCTCCGGGAGGCACGGGCTCGCCCCAGCGGACGCCCGTCAGCCCCGGGGTTCCTCGTCGCTGGTGAAGTCCGCGTCCACCTCGCCGCCCTCGCTCCGGGGGCGGCGGAAGGTCGCGGGCCCCTCCGAGGGCTCGACGGAAGCGGGCACCTCCGAGGTGTCGAAGCGCCGGGCATCCTGGAAGGGCCCCGCCGGCGGGTTCGGGTCGAGCGGCGTCCCATCCGGAACCGGCCCGATGCCCCCGAAGTGCGTCACGCGCACGGCGCCCGAGCGCAGGGTCTGCTCCAGCGAGCGCCGGACGCGCGCCGTCATGTAGCGGCGCACCGGCGGCACCATCAGCGCCAGCCCGATGATGTCCGAGAGGAACCCTGGCGCGATGAGCAGCGCACCGCCCACCATCACCAGCACGCCGCTGAGCAGGCCCTCCTCGGGCACTCCGCCGCCGGCCATCGCCTCACGCCAGTTGCGGAACACCCGCTCGCCCTGCTTCCGGGCGATGAGGCTTCCCAGCACCGCGGAAGCAGCGAGCAACCCGAGCGTGGACCCCAGCCCGATGTGATGCCCGAGCGTGATCAGCAGGTACAGCTCCGCCAGGGGCAACAGGATGCAGACGATGACGAGGGCCTTGAGCACGTCGGCACGTTAACGCCAGATCGGCCTCCGCGCTCATCTCCAGCCAGACACCCAGTGTTCCCGGTCCGCGAGCGCCCGCCAGGGGACCCGGTGCACCCGCCGGGTAAGAAGCGCCTCCAGCTCCAGTTCCTGGGGCCGCTCCCCGCCTTCCCCCACCCAGCGCAGGACGACGAAATGCTTCTCCCGCTCCAGGGGCTGGACCGCCGTCCACTTCGAGCCGACCAGGCGCTCCCGCTGGAGCCGCACCGGTGAGGCCACGGGCCGACTCATTCCCCGTTGAGCTGACGGAGCAGGGACGTCATCACGAAGTAGAGGATCGCGAAGCCCCCCACGCCGAAGAGGATGAGCTTCGTGGGCAGCGACATCCCAGGCCCCTTCGGTTCGTACCGGGCCGCCGCGTCCATCGCCTCCGCCAGGCCGGGAGTGAGCTCCATGCGCGGCGCCGTGCGCGCGTACTGCTCCGTGCGCGTGTACTGCGTCACCACTCGCTCCGTGTCGGCGGCCGCCAGGACCTGCCCGAGCTGCGGGTCGAACAGCCGGACCTTCGCCTCGCGGGCCAGGGCCGCCGCCTCCGCCAGCACCTCGCGGATGAGGTCCGGGTGGTCCAGCAGGGGCACGCGCAGCTCCAGGGCCACGACCCGGCCCTTGTCGTGGAGTGGCGCCACCTCCACGTCGCCCTGGGACAGGGCCCAGTCGCGCGCGCCGTCCGGGCGGGCGGCCCCCGACTTCGCCGCCAGGAGGGCTTCCACCCGCGCCGCGTCGTATGGGACGCCCGGGGCCATCGGTTGAAGGACCAACTCGTATCTCACGCGGGTTACGAGTATACGCCGCGCGGGGCTGTACCCGCCCCCTTTCCCCCCGAGACGCCTTGATGAAGCCCTCACCTCCCCCCCGCTCCGGCCGGCCCGGCTCCCCTCCTCCCGGCCGAGGGAGGCCCGGTGACGCGTCTTCTGGCGGCGCAAGGTCCGGCTCCCTTCCTCCTGGAAGCGGGAGGCCCGGCTCGCGTCCGGAGAAGCACCACCCCGACCGCAAGACGCCCGACCTGGGCCCCGACGGCACCCCCCAGGTGATGCTCCTGCGCCGAGGCTCGGACCGATGGCAGGCCGGCCCGCCATGGATCTACCGCGCCGACCTCAACGGCGACCCTGGCCTCCAGGGCGGCGAAGTCGTCCGCGTGGTGGACGGCCGCGGCTGGTTCATGGGCAAGGCCTTCTATTCGAAGGTGTCCAAGATCTCGCTGCGCTGGCTCACCAGCGACGACATCGCGGTGGACGTGGACTTCTTCAGGAAGCGCCTCCAGTCCGCGGAGGCCCTGCGCACGCTGGCGCTCCCCGGCGAGACGACGTACCGGCTGGTGCACGGTGAGGCGGACGGCCTGCCCGGCCTCGTGGTGGACCGCTATGGCGACTACCTGAGCGTGCAGTTCCTCATCCCCGCCATGGAGCAGCGCAAGGACCTCATCGCGGACCTCCTGGAGGAGCAGTTCCACCCCAAGGGCATCGTCAACCGCTCCGACGTGAGCGTGCGCCACCTGGAAGGCATGCTGCCGGAGAAGGGCCTCCTGCGCGGAACGCTGCCCCCGGGCCCCGTGTCCTTCGACGAGGGACTCGTGCGCATGCGCGCGGACCTGCTGGAAGGCCAGAAGACGGGCGCCTTCCTGGACCAGCGTGAGAACCACGTGATGGCGGCGCACTACGCCTTCGGCGACGCGCTGGACTGCTTCAGCTACGTGGGCGGCTTCGCGCTCCAACTGGCCACCAAGGCGAAGCACGTCACCGCGGTGGAGATTTCAGACGCGGCCTCCGCGCAGCTCAAGGAGAACGCCCAGGCCAACAAGCTCACCAACCTGGACGTGGTGACGGGCAACGCGTTCGACTTCCTGCGCGACGCGGTGGACGAGGGCAAGCGCTACGACACCATCGTGTTGGATCCGCCCTCGTTCGCGAAGAACAAGGACGCCATCCCGGCGGCATTGCGCGGCTACAACGAGCTCAACCTGCGCGCCTTCCAGTTGCTGCGCCCGGGTGGAATCCTGGTGACGGCCAGCTGCACCTACCATGTGGACGAACAGGGCTTCGAGGACATGCTCGCCTCCGCGGCGTCGGACGCGCGGCGCCGGGTGCAGATCATCGAACGGCGCGGCGCCGGGCGTGATCACCCCGTGCTCATGAACCTGCGCGAGACGCGCTACCTCAAATGTTTCGTGCTGCGCATGCTGTGAGTTAGGGTAGGACCCAAGGGGTCCGTCCTTCGGGCCCCGACGTGCGAGAACGGTTCAAGGGATGGCGCACCGGGACTGGGACGACGCAGAGGATGAAGCCCCCGCGTCCGGTACGCGTGAGATGGAGCGCGCCATGCAGGAGACGCGCACCGTCTACCGGCAGGCGGACGCGGCGTACGTCCCCTACTCCTGCCCCGCCAGCGGCGAGTGCTGCCAGCTGGCGACCACGAAGCGGCAGCCCTGGTTGTGGCGTCCCGAATGGGAAGTCCTCTCCCGGGGCCGCGAACTCCCCCCGCCCCGCGCGGATGGCGGCTGTCCCTTCCTGGACGCCGCGGGGAAGCGCTGCACGGTGTACGAGGACCGGCCGTTCGGCTGTCGGACGTTCTTCTGTGAACGGATCCGCGGCCCGGCCCGGCAGCCCGCCGAGGACGTGACGCGCCTGTTGCTCCGGCTGGAGCGGATTTCACAGCGGGTGATGCCGTCGCTCCAGGGCCCCCGCCCCCTCCTGGAATGGTATGCCGAGGCACGTACCGCCCCGGCCCGGGAGGAACCGTGAAGTCCATGTTGCTGACGCGGTGGCGGAACGCCCACCGGAGTCCAGTCGTGTTCGCGAAGCCCCCCTTCACGGCAGTGCTCCGTTCCACGCCTCGCGCACCGGCGGGGTCCCCCACGTGATCCGTCCGCGCTGGCTCATCGCGCCCCAGGAGTTCAAGGGCACCCTGAGCGCCGCCGAGGCCTCGGTCGCCATGGCGGAAGGGCTGCGGCAGGCGTCGCTGGACGTGGTGCTGGACGTGGCACCGCTCGCGGATGGAGGTCCCGGCACCGTGGACGCGCTGCTCGCGGGCGGACGCGGCGAGCGTCGGCTGCGCACCGTGCGGGGCCCGATGGGCGCGCCGGTGGAGGCCGCGTGGGCCCGACTGGAAGATGGCCGCACGGCGGTGGTGGAGATGGCGGCGGCGTCGGGCCTGTCCCTGGTTCCGGCCGAAGCACGGGATGCCCGCGCCGCGTGCACGTACGGCACGGGCGAGTTGATCCGCGCGGCCCTGGACGAGGGCTGCGAGCGGCTCATCGTCGGACTGGGCGGCAGCGCGAGCACGGATGGCGGCAAGGGCGCGCTGGAGGCGCTGGGCTACCGCTTCCTGGACGCGCGCGGAGACCCGCTGCCCCCGGGAGGCGCGGCCCTCGCGAAGCTCGTGCGCGTGGAGTCCGACGCACGGCATCCCCGCCTGGGCAAGGTGGAGCTGCTGGGGGCCACGGACGTCATCACGCCGCTGTTGGGCGAGGACGGTGCCGCGCGCCTCTTCGGTCCACAGAAGGGCGCGTCACCGGAGGCGGTGGAGGAGTTGGAAGCGGCGTTGGCCCACTTCGCGCGCGTGGCGGGTGAAGCGACCGCCTCCACTCCCGGCGCGGGCGCGGCGGGCGGCATGGGCTACGGACTGGCGGCGCTCACGGGCGCGAAGCTGACATCCGGCTACGTGCTGGTGGCGCGGGCGCTGGGGCTGGAGCGGCGCGTGCTGCTCGCGGACCTGGTGCTCACCGGAGAGGGCCGCTTCGACCGGCAGACGTGGCTGGGCAAGGGCCCCGGCGCGCTCGCGAGGCTGGCGCGCGAGCACGGCACCCAGGTGGTGCTCTTCACGGGCAGCGTGCACGCGGATGCCCTGTTGGACCTGTCGCTCTTCCGCGACGTGGTGGAGCTGAACGGACAGGCCCGCCCCGGCGCCAGCGCCCAGGACACCCTGCGCGAAGCGACGGCGCGGTGGGCGATGGGCCGGCTGGGTCGGTAGCCGGCCCCTCCCTTCCCGTTACTCCCCCACCCCGTCCGTCGTGCGCACCACGCGCATCCCCGAGGCGCGGAAGCTCTCCAATGCCTCCTTCGCGATGCGGGGGAAGTCCAGCGCGGCGGGCAGCGGGCTCACCGGGGGCGCGGGCACGGGGCTCATCGCGTCCTCGAGGATATGGATGCGCGACAGCTTCGACGGATCCGTGCGCTCCAGGTACTGCTGCAGGTCCCGCAGCGTGGACAGCACGCAGTGGGAGCTGGCCTGCCCGAAGACATACACGCGGTCGAACGTCATCAGGTGATCCATGAGGCCCTGGTTGAACTCGCCCACGCGCTGGCCCTTCACCTCCTTCACCTCCGGCGACATCACGGAGTAGCTCTCCGTCAGCGGGTGCTCGCCCTTCAGGTCGAACCGGGTGGGCGTGTCGCGCACGAGCGCGTGGAAGAGGCTGGCCTCGTACATCGCCGGCATCAGCGCGTGGCTCATCCCGCCCAAGAGCGAGTGGTACGGCCAGATGTTGAGCACGTACCGTCCGCTCGCCTCCAATTGCTCGCAGTACGACAGGCTCTCCTGCGGGTGGCGCGTGGGGCGCCAGCGGCCACTGCGCACGTCCTTCGCGCTGATGACCGTCATGGGCGCGGGCGGACGACCCTCCGCGTCCTTCCACCACGCGGGGTGGAAGATTTGAAACACGCGATGCGTGTCCAACGAGAACACGAGCTCCGTGATGTGGGCCATGTTCGTGTACAGCCACAGCAGCGCGCGCGCGGTGTCATCCACCGCGCCGGGGACGAAGAGGGCCGCGCCGGGCATGCAGAAGCCCACCTGCACGTCGATGCCGAACGCCGCGACGCGGATGGGATCCTCGCGCGCAGGACGCACGCGGTTCTCGGCGGCGTAGCGGAAGGCCTCCGCGGAGACCTCCGCGACGCGCTCCAGGTACAGCTCACCGACGCGGTTGATGTCGAGAAACCCGGGGAGGGGCAGATACATGACGTCGTCTCCAGACCGCATGACGCCGCCCACCCCGTCGTCCTACCGGAAGCGTCAGCGTCCCTGTGGGAAGTGGCGCCGCGTGAGCGATTCCACCAGCGCCTGAGTGGTCGCAGTGTAGCCGATGCGCTGCTCCTCCGGCGTCACGCCCTCGGCGATGGACAGCGACGGCGTCCCGGCCTCCGACTCCATCAGCGGGAAGTAGCCCTGGGGTGTCGCCTCACCCGCCTGCCCCACCAGTCCCAGCGGCCCCGTGCCGGTGCGGCGGCGGAAGATGATGGGCGTGCCGGGGACGCTCTGCTTGCCCTCGGTCAGCTCGTTGCCGAACTTCATCACCGGCGTCGCACCCGTACACGACAGCTTGTAGACGGCCGCCACCCGGTCGCGCGTCATCGCGTGCGACATGGTCCGCGCGACGATGTGGCCGCCGTAGCCGTAGAACTGCGCGGTCGGCTCCCAGCCCACCTGCCTGCGCAGCTCCTCGAACTCGCGCGTCATCTGCGCGTCCAGGCCGTCCTCCAGGATGAGCACCGGCTTGATGCCCATGTCCCGGGCGCGCGTCACCGCGTACAGGTACTGGAGCTTCTTGTTGCCGGAGTCGAACCGGATGGAGTCCCCACCCTGCGGCTCCTCGGAGATGAGCTTGAACGCGGCCGGGATGCCCGACATAAGCGTGTCGAAGGTGTCCAGCAGGTAGCTGGAGCGCTGCGGCCGCCGCTCGTGCATCGCGCGGAAGGCCGCGTCGTCGGAGCCGTAGCGCTGCACGTGCTCGTGGCCCATGGTGCCCACGGGAATCATCCCCAGCACCCGAGCGCCCTCCACGTTGCTCGTGCGCTGCACGCCCGCATCCTGGCAGGCCCTCAAAGCCAGCTCGTGCTGCTCCAGGCAGGTGGCCGCGCGCAGGCCCACCTCGAAGATGCGGGCCGGCTCCTCGACGATGTCCACCAGCTCCTTCACCTGCGCCCGCACGCGTTGCAGGTAGCCCTCCGTGTCCACCCGGATGGGGAAGGGCTTCACGCCCACCTGGTCCAGCGTCTCCAGCGCGATGCGCTTCTCCTCCTCGCACGTCACCGTGGCGAGCGCGCGCGCCAGCGCCTCGCGGTCCTGCAGCGCCTGGGTGGCCACCTGGATGCGGTAGTTGAGCTGGAGCAGCAGCGGCTCCAGCCAGGACACCAGCGCGGAGGAGCCGGTGAGCGTGAGGATGGGCTCGCGCGGCAGGAACACCGCGCCCCGGGGGACGGCGCGCACGGACAAGCGCTCCGTGCGCAGGATGGCCGCCTTGAAGCCCACGCCCATCTCGTAGTCGTGCTGGGCGAGGAAGGCATAGTCCTCCGGACGGGGCACGGGCAGCAGCCGGCGCACGTACGCCTCCAGGTCCAGCGGCATCACCTGCGGCCCGCCCTTGCGGTGCGAGTAGTAGAACGTCTCCTTCCGCAGGGGCCAGCCGGCCTCCGCCATGCTGAACTTGTAGCCATCCGTGGCGAGCAGCGACTGAGACATTGAGGCAGGGCTCCTTGTTGACCCAAAGACTATGCGTCACGCCCACCCGTTACCTAATGCCTCGCGTCCGGAAGGATGCGGGGTGAAGAAGCTCGGGGGGCGAGACACGGGTGTCCTGTCACCCGCTTCTTCACGGACCAACACATCTGGGAATACGCCCGCCGCGACAGGTCCGGTTAAGCTGTCCGGACTCACAACGAAGCCAAGGTGCCCATGCCCGCAGAGAACGAGACGCAGAAGGTCGAAGCGGTACTGCGCGAACATGCGCTGAGCTACCCCGGCGCCCACGAGGACTTCCCCTGGGGTCACCGCGCGATGAAGGTCAATGACAAGACCTTCCTCTTCATGACCGTGGAGGGCGAGAAGCTGAACCTCTCCGCCAAGCTGCCCGACTCCAAGGACGCCGCGCTCACGCTGCCCTTCACCGAGCCCACCGAGTACGGCCTGGGCAAGAGCGGCTGGGTGACGGCCCACTTCGAAGCGGCCGCGCAGGTGCCGGTGCCCGTCATCAAGGCGTGGATCGACGAGAGCTACCGCGCCATCGCGCCCAAGAAGCTCGTGAGCCAGTTGCCCGAGCGCGGCACCACCGTGCCCGGCCCCGCCTCCAAGCCCTCGAAGCCCGTCGCCGCCAAGCGCGGTGCCAGCCCCAGCGCCCGCGCGGGCGCCGCCACCCGCAAGGCCACCGCCCCGGTGAAGAAGGCCGCAACGAAGGTCGCGGCTCCGGTGAAGAAGGCCGCCAGGAAGGTCGTGGCCCCGGTGAAGAAGGCCGCCAAGAAGGTCGTGGCCCAGGTGAAGTCCGCCGCCAAGAAGGCCGCCGCGCGCGTGCAGTCCGTGGCCAGGCAGGTCGCGAAGAAGGTGCCGGCCGCCGCCAAGAAGGTCGCGCCCACCCGCAAGGCCGCGGCTCCTGCCCGGGGCAAGCGCACCCCCGCCGCGGCGCCGAAGCGCGCGCGCCGCTCGTAGCCCGCGAGGCCGCGCGGAAAGGAGGGCGTGCCGCCACCCTTCCGCGCGCCTTCGGGCAGGGGAACTACTTCGAGCCCTTGCCCGCGCTCCTGCCCATCACGCCCTTGCCCGACGCAGCCTTGCTCCCCGGGCTCTTGCCAACAGGGGTCTTGCTGGCAGCGCTCTTGCGACGGGGCGCCGGTGCGGAAGCCGCCTTGCGCGAGGGCTTCGACGGTTCCTGTTCCGTGAAGAGCTTGTCGTAGTCGCGCATGCTGCGGCGGATGACCTCCAGCGCCTCCGACCGATCGTAGACCTCCGCGATCTCCACGCTGCGCTTTCCCTCACCGGGGATCTGCTTGTAGGTGAGGAAGTAGTGCTTGAGGCGATCCAGCAGGGGGCGCGGCAGCTGCGCGATGTACTGGAGCTCGCCGTACACCAGGTCCGACTCCAGCACCGCGATGATCTTGTCGTCGGCTTCGTTGCCGTCGACCATCCGGAAGCCGCCGATGGGAACCGCGTGCACCAGCAGGTTGCCGTTGGAGACGACCTTCTCCGTCAGCACGCAGATGTCGATGGGATCCCCGTCGCCGTGGATGTCCTTGTAGCCGGTGCGCTCCGCGCAGCGCTTCGCCACCTGGTCGCCGCAGTACGTCTGCGGGATGAACCCGTAGAGCGTGGGGCACTGGCTGCTGAAGCGCTGGGGGCGGTCCACCTTGAGGATGCCGGACTCCTTGTCCAACTCGTACTTCACCGCGTCCGTGGGGACGATCTCGATGTACGCGTTGACGATTTCAGGAGACTCCGGACCCGGCGAGATGCCGTGCCAGGGATGGCTTTGGAACGTGGTCTGGTTCGACTTCTTCATGGCGTGTCTCCCGAGCGCTCTCGCGCCTCGGCATAGAGCCCGGCGACGGCCTCTTCCAGGCGTCGCGTGAGGGTGTCCCGGTCTTCCAGCGTAAGCCCCTGCGTCGGCACGGGCCTGCCCACCACCAACGCCACCCGCTGTCCCCAGCGGACCGCTCGGCCTCCCTTGGGGAGGATGAGCCGCGTCCCTGAGAGCGCCATCGGTACGACGGGAACCTGCGCCTGGATGGCCAGCGTGGCGGCGCCCTTCTTGAACGGCTTCAGCTCCCCGTCCGGACTGCGCGTGCCCTCCGCGAAGAACAGCACGCTCACCCGTTCGCGCAAGGCCGTCACCGCCTCCGACAGCCGCGCCTTGTCACCCGCCCCTCCGGTGCGCTGGACGGGGATGTTGCCCGCGCGCCGCATCGCCCGGCCGAACACGGGAATCTTGAACAGCTCCGCCTTGGCCACGTAGCGCGTGTGCTTGCGGATGTGGGCGAAGTTCACCATCGCGTCGAAGTGCGACTGGTGGTTGCACACGAAGACGACGTTGCCGTCCTCCGGGATGTGCTCCAGCCCGTACGCATCATGCCGCACGCCCGCCGCCGCCAGCGACGAGCGGCCCCACGCACGCAGCACCTTGTCCGCCGCCAGCGGGTCGAACCCGGACAGCACCGACACCGTCGCCGACGCCGCGCCCGTGAGCCCCACCGCGGCCGTGCCGGCGAACACCGTCTGGAGCAGCTTGCGCATCAGACGAACCCGTGTGCGGGGAACAAGAGGACGTCCTCGATGCGCTGGACCCCGAGCAGCAGCATGAGGATTCGGTCGAGTCCGACGGCGATGCCCGCCGCCGGAGGCATGCGCCCCACCGCTTCCAGGAAGCGCTCATCCAACGGATACACGGAGCGCCCCAACCGCCGACGCAAATCCTGTTCCTCCACCAGCCGCGCGCGCTGCTCCACCGCGTCCGTCAGCTCGGAGAAGCCGTTCGCCAGCTCCAGCCCCTTCGCGTACAGCTCCACCCGCTCCGCCACCGCGCTGTCGCCGGGCTTCAGCCGGGACAGGGCCGCCATGGAGGCCGGGTATTCGATGAGGAAGGTGGGCCGCTCGTGCCCCAGCCCCGTCTCCACCTTCTGCAGGAACAGGTGGAAGAAGACGTCGTCGAAGGACTCCGCGTCCCCGGTGCGCACGCCCGTGGCCTCCACCGCCCGCTTGAGCGAAGGGCCGTCCGCGTGCTTCCGGATGTCCACGCCCGTGGCCCTGAGGACGGCATCCCGCACCGTCACCCGCTCGTAGGGGGTGCGCGTGAAGAACGAAGGATCCGCGCCCGGAGCCCCTTCACCCGAGGTGGCCGCCGCTGCTCCGGCCGCCACCAGCGCGCCCTCCAGGTCATCCATGATGGCGTGGTAGTCCGCGTGCGGCCGGTAGAACTCCAGCAGCGAGAACTCCGGGTTGTGCGTCTGGGACACCTCGCCGTTGCGGAACACCTTGCAGATCTGGAACAGCGGCCCGGCCCCTTCGGCGAGCAGGCGCTTCATCGCGTATTCGGGGCTGGTGTGCAGGTACAGGGTGCGGGCCTTCCCCAGGTCCGTTTCAGGGACGAAGGGGGCCTCGAAGGCGGTGATGTACGGCTCCATGCCGGGCGTGGGCACGAGCAGGGGCGTTTCGACTTCCAGGTATCCCTGGCCGGCGAAGAACTGGCGCAGGGCGGAATACAGGCCCTGGCGTCCCCGGGCCGCCCGCCATGGGTTTACGTTGGGCATCGGCAGGTCGGAAGTAACATGGGCGGCCTCATGTCCCCAAGGATTCCCGCCCTCCTCGCCGCCGCCCTCTGTCTGCTGGGCGCCTGTCACAAGGCCCCGCCCGCGGCGCCAGTCCCCCCTCTGAGTGAGGAGCAACAACTGACCGGGGAGGTGAACGCCCTGGCCACGGAGGCGGCCCTGCTCCTGGAGGAGCAGCACCGGCTGGTGTGGGACTTCTGGACCGAAGGCAAGGTCGCGGACATCGCGGCGACGTACACCGGCAAGGAGGTCCTCTTCAGTCTGGAGAACCTGCGGCGCATCGACCGGCTCCGGCACCTGACGAAGGACCCGCGCGAACTGCGCGCCCTCACCGCGCTGCACGGCCACTTCGCCGGCGAGTTCCTGGCGCGCGAGCTGGCCGAATACAACGACGCCTCCGCCAACCTGGAGTCAGCGCTCCGGCTGAACGTGGACGGGCGCGAGGTGCGCTACCGCGACATGGAGCGGCTGCTCGCCAACGAGAAGAGCGCGGCGAAGCGCAAGGCGCTCTACACGGCGGCCACGCCCGCGCTCACGCGCCTCAACCAGACGCTGTACCGCAAGGCGGAGCGCACCGAAGAGCTGGTGAAGCAGATGGGCTTCGAGTCCTACGAGGCCTTCGGCAGCGAGCTGCGCCAGGCGGACCTGGAGCGGCTCTCCCAACTGGCGGAGGAGGTGCTCCAGGCCACCCAGGAACCGTACAAGCAGGTGATGGAGCGGCTGAGCCAGCGCGAGCTGGGACTGCCCTTCGCGCAGATTACCCGCGCGGACATCCCGCGCCTGTTCCGCTCGCGCGAGGTGGAGGACGCGTTCCCCAAGGGCGAGTCGCTGGCGAAGGCCCAGGCCACGGTGGCGGGGCTGGGCATCGACCTGGCCGCGCTGCCCAACGTGAAGGTGGATGCGCGCGACCTGCCCCGGAAGAACCCGCGCCCCCTGGCCATGGCGGTGCGCGTGCCGTCCGACGTGCGGCTGTCGTTCAAGCCCGGCACGGGCGTGCTGCACCAGGGCCGCGTGCTGCACGAGGTGGGGCACCTGATGCACGTGGCCTTCACGCAGGAGCCCCGCTTCGAGCTGGCCCGGCTGGGCAACCCCACGGTGGGCGAGGCGTACTCGGCGCTCTTCGAGGATCTGCTGGAGGATCCGGTGTGGCTGGAGGAGCACGCGGGCGTGCTCGGCGACAACGACAAGCGTGCCCAGTTCCTGGCGGCCTCCAGCGCGCACAAGCTGTACCTCATCCGTCACGCGGCGGGCCGGCTGCTCTACCAGTTGGAATTGCACCGGCGCGTGGAGGTGGATCCGCGCGAGCTGTACCGCGCGCTGATGGCGCGCGCGGGCGCCATGCCCATGACGGAGGACGACGTGGAGCGCTACCTCGTGGAGCAGGAGGACTTCTACCAATCCGCCGACAGCTTCCGGGCGTGGTTCCTCGCGGGCCAGTTGCAGGGACAGTTGAAGGCGCGCTTCGGTCCGGCGTGGTGGCACGCACCGGAAGCGGGCGCGTTCCTCAAGGAGCTCTGGGCCCGGGGCAGCGCGCCCTCCGCGCGCGAAATCACCCAGGCGATTGGTGAGAACGGGCTCGCGCCGGACGTGCTGCTGCTGCGGCTGAGCACCACGCTTCAGGTGCCCATGAAGCTGGACCTGCGCCGACTGGACGACACTCCCCCGGCACCAACGCCCGACGCGCCCACGGAGCCGCCGCCCGCCGTGAAGCCCTCCGCGACGCCCCACGTGAAGCCGTCTTCCACGTCCGCGTCCGTGCCGTCGTAGGCGTGCCCGCCGCGCTCCGCGCTCAAGGCAGCCAGCAAAAATCCATCCGGGATGTCCGCGTCCGTGCCGCTGGCCACGGACGCGGGGCCTCCCTCCAGGGCTGGCACTGGACGGCACTTCCCGTCCCCGCTGCCAGCACGTAGGGTTCCGGGCCATGGTGTCCGTGAATCAGCTTCGTCCCTTCGCGGAGGCTTCGCTGGACTCGTTCCGGGCCGCTTCCGGTTCCGTGGCCCTCATCCAGCAGCCGGTGGAGGCCGTCTTCCGCGACCCGACGCCCCACTTCATCGGCGCGCGCACGGTGGGCATGGCGCACCGCTCCCGGATGGCGGAGCGGCTGCTCGCGATGCTGCGCGACTTCGACAACCTGGAGGTGCACTTCCTCCAGCCGAACCAGGACGGCGAGGAGTTCACCGTGGGCCGCTCCGAAGCGGACCTCGTCGTGCCCGAGCTCTCCGTGTCCCAGCACCACGCCACCCTGCGCTGGAACGCCACCTCCGGAGACTTCTCCGTGCGCGACGCCCAGTCCATGAATGGCACATTCATCAACGGCGCCCCCCTGGGCTTCAAGGCCCAGGTGATGCTCCACGACGGCGCCACGCTGGCCTTCGGCGACGTGCAGTTCCTCTACCTGCGCGCGGAGACGCTGCACGAACACCTGCGCCTCGCGGCGCCCGGCATGCCCTCCCCCTGAACGCGACGAAGGCCCCGCCTCCACCTGGGAGACAGGGCCCTCGGGTGCTACGGAAACCGCTGACTACAGGAGCTTCATCAGCTCCGTGCGCTTGGCGGCGTACTCCTCATCGGAGAGCACGCCCGCGTCCTTCAGCTCCTTGATCTCCTTGAGCCGCTGCGCCGGGCTGCGCGTGTCGCCCGCGGGCGCCGCCGCCTCCGCGGGCTGCGGGGGCCGCTGCTGCTGCTGGTTGGCGAACTGCTGGGCCATGCCGAAGCCCATGCCCATCCCCATGCCCTGCAGCGCGCCGTCGGATCCGCCACCGCCCTTGGCCATGCCCTCGGACGCGCCGAGCATCGCCTGGCCCTGCGCGTACTGCTGGAAGCCGCCCGCCAGCCGCGAGTACGCCACGTCCTTGGACAGCTTCTTCAGCGTCGCCTCGTCCTCGGGCTTGATGCTGACGTGGAAGTTGCCCATCCGGACGATGGTGAGGCCGTAGCTGTCCACGTGCGGCTTGAGGCCGGCGAGGATCTCCACCTCCATCTCTTCCAGGTAGGCGCCGCTCGTCACATCCAGCAGCGGCCACTTCTTCTTCACCAGCATTTCGGCGGTGCGGTCGCGCGTCACCTTGAGGACCTGGCCCTTGAACCAGCCCAGGAACTCCTCGTTGCTCGCGCGGCCCATGCCCACCAGGCCCACCACCAGCTTCTCCGGCTCCGTCACGCGGATGGAGAAGTCGCCGTACACCATGGTGCCGATGCCCAGGCCCGTCTCCGGGTCGCGCACATCGCCAATGGGGCCGCCGAACTTCACGCCCGTGTGCTCACGCGTGGAGACAAAGAAGATCTCCGCCATGAACATGTTGCCGCCGGTGAAGCCCTCAATCAGCTTCCCCAGGAACGGGATGTTGCTGGTGTCCAACTGATGACGGCCGGGCCCCAGCTTGCCCTCCACCTTGCCGTCCTTGACGAACAGCGCCACCTCGTCGGCGTCGACGGTGAGCTGCGTCATCATCCGGACGTTCTTCTCCGGATACTTGTAGACGATCTCGCCCTTCGCCTCGTCCGCGCGGGCAATGAAGTTCCGCTTCGCCTCGCCCTTGATGCTGTCGAAGATCCCCATGTCTGTTTCAGCGCCTCCGTGGCCGCCTGGGCGGCAGGTCTTCAAAGCTCCGTAACCCCATCCCCTAAATGCATGGCCACCGGCACGAAAGCGCTTCCGCTTCCGACCCGACGTCCCACCCGGAACATAACAGCTTCACGAGCCCCTGCCCGTCTGGCAGCCCACCGGGAGTCCAGTCCCCGACCCGCCAGTGGTTCAACCCCAGCGGCTGACCAGACGTTCCCGGTCCAGGACGCGAATGCTGGCCACCAGGAGGATGAGATCCAACACCAGCACCACCCCTGCCTGGATGGCGTAGTACCCCAGGTCCGCCTTGAGCACGCCCGCCACCTGTCCGCCCACCATGCCCACCAGCGGCAGCACCACCAGGGCGGACAATTGCTGCGCCATGCGCGCCTCCGCCACCCGGGCGGAGATGAGCACCGCGACCCCGTTGCCGAAGAAGGCGAACAGCGGCGCGAACACGAACACGCCGAAGCCCCACAGCGCGTTGGGCATCAGGGGCCCCTGCACCAGCGGCCACGCCACGATGTCCACGCCCACGCAGAACAGGGCGAAGGCGAACCAGGTCATCAGCACCGCCGGCACCAGCGCCGCCAGGCTCTTGCCCATCACCAACTCCGCCGCCGACACCGGCGAGGCCAGGAGCGGCTCCAGCGTGCGGCGCTCCTTCTCCCCCGCCACGCTCTGCGACGCGATGAGGATGGGGATGAAGACGGGCATCACCAGGAACATGCCGAACCAGTCGGTGAGCGACTTGTCGATGAGGAAGCGCGCCGCGCTCGCGCCCAGGGGCAACGTGGGGTCGTAGAAGAGCGCCACCGTGCGCAGGTCCGAATGGTCCGGCTGCGACACGTACGTCCACACCACCCCGATGGGCACCGTCACCATCACCAGCGGCAGCACCCCCATGGACAGGAGCAGGCCCAGGTTCTTGCGCAGGTCCAGCGAGTCCTTCCAGAACACCGCCATCGCCCGTCGCGGTCGGAACGCCATGCTCACGCCACCCCGTCCTTGAGCAGATCCAGGTACACCTCTTCCAGCGGCCGCTGCGACGGCACCACGCTGTGCACGCGCGCGCCCGCGCCCACCAGGCACGCCACCACGTCGGGCGCCTGCGCTTCGTCCGCCAGCATCACCCGCAGGCGTCCGCCCTCCAGCAGCACGTTGGGCGCGAAGGGCAGCCGGGCCAGCGCGGGTCGGAACACTTCCGCGTCCCCTTCCACGCGCACGTCCAGCGCCTGACCCGAGCGGCGCAGCTCACGCACCGGCCCCAGCGCCAGGAGACGCCGTCGCACCACGGCCACGCGTTCGCACAGCCGCTCCACCTCCGACAGGTTGTGCGAACACAGGACGATGGTGCGCCCCTCCGACGCCAGCTCCGCCACCGCGTCGCGCACGGTGCGCGCGGACTCCGGATCCAGGCCGCTGGTCGGTTCATCCAGGAAGATGACGCGCGGGTCGTGCACCAGCGTGCGCACGATGGCCAGCTTCTGGCGCATGCCCTTGCTGAAGCCGCCGCACGCCTCGTTCTCACGGCCGCCCAGCCCGAAGCGCTCCAGGTAGTGCAGGGCCCGGGGCCACGCGGTGGCTTCGTCCAGCTCATGCAGCTTCATGAAGAAGCGCAGGTTCTCGCGCGCGGTGAGCCTGTCGTAGAGGCCGGGCTGTTCGGTGAGCAGGCCCACCACCTTGCGCAGGGACTCGCCGTCCCGGGTGACGGAGTGGCCCCACACCTCCGCTTCGCCCTCGGAGGGACGCAAGAGGCCCGTCAGCATGCGCACCGTCGTCGTCTTGCCGGCGCCGTTGGGGCCCAGCAGGCCGAACACCTCGCCGGGCCGCACGTCGAAGGTGAGCCCCTCCACCGCGAGGCGTTCACCGAAGCGCTTGGCGAGCCCCCGCACGCGGATGCCGCCCTCGGCAGGAGCTTCCACGCGCGGCACCGGGAGGGAGTGCGTCACTCGATGGTCACCAGGACGAACTTGTTGTTGATGTCGCGGTCGATGAGCGTGACGGTCTTGTCGGTGCCCACCGCGCTGCGCAGCAGGGACACGCGGCTGTGCTCCACCAGCGCCCACTCACGACCCGGCCGCGCCGCGTACTGGCGCATGCGCGTGTTGGCGTCGCCCGCGCGGAACTGCTCCACCGTGTTGCGCGAGTAGAACGTCTCCCCGCGCCAGTTCATCATGTACGCGGCGATGGGCTCCCCCGCCTGACGCTGGGAGTAGTAGCGCCAGAACAGGTCGCGCTGCGTCCAGTGGTGGGACAGGTCCACCCAGTGGCCCCAGTTGAACCAGAGCGCGAAGCCCACGGCCAGCCCCCAGAACGTGCCGAACAGCATCACGCGCGAGCGCTGCAGCGCGGCCACCACCGCCAGCACGCCGGCCACGCCGAACGCGAAGCCCAGGCCCGTCTTCACGTTGATGGTGCCGGAGAAGGCCTTGAAGAGCGCGTCCGAAGCGGCCGGGCCCTTGAAGCCGCGCACCGCCAGCACTACGCCCACGAGCGCGAGGAGGAAGCCCACCGCCTGGAACATCGTGCGGCCCGGAGCCTCCTCCGGCCGCGACGCCTGCCAGAAGACGAAGCCCGCCAGCGCCACCAGCGCCACGCCCCACAGCCCCATCGCGGACACCTGCCCCTGCGTGGCCACCGCGACCAGCGTGGCGACGCCGGTGAGCAGCAGGCCCAGCGCCACCGCGCGAGCCGCGCCCGGACGCTCCGCCTTGTCCTTGGAGGAGAAGGCCTCGAAGGAGAGGTAGACGCCGAAGGCCAGCAGCACCAGCGTCACCAGGTCGCCCATCCACAGCGGGCGCGAGGCGAAGAACGCGATGGGCTTGGAGACCAGGTCCTGCGGATAGGGCCGGTCGTAGTTGTAGACGAACAGGTCGGTGAAGTCCTTGGGGTTCTCCGCCAGGTCCTTGCCCACGAGGATGAAGAGCACCAGGCCGAAGATGAGGCTCACCGAGTGCTCGGAGACGCCGTCCTTCCACAGCCGGTCCACGAACAGCGCGATGAGGATGGCCAGGCCCGGCAGCACCGGGAACACGTAGTGGTGGAACTTCGTCGCGCTGGAGGCCAGCAGGTAGAACGCGAACGCCACCCAGACGACGGCGATGAGCGCCAGGTGGTCCGCCTTGTCGCGCGAGCGCAGCTTGAGCCGCGACACCACGGCGAACGCGCCGGGCAGGAGCGCCACCCAGGGGAAGATGGCGAAGCCGCCCTGTTCGATGAAGTAGGTGAACGACCCGCCCGGGGTGGTGGTGTGCACGCCCGCAGTGAGGCGGTTCAGGTGGTCGTGGATGAAGAAGCGGTACCAGAACAGCTTGCCCTCGTCGTCCACGCTGTCGAACAGGCACAGCGTCAGGTACCAGGGCACCGCCACGGCGAAGAACACGAGGATGCCCGTGCCCAGCTTCATCCGGTACATCTGCGCCCACAGCACCGGCATCTTCCGGGTGCCCGCGCGCACCTGGGCGCGCATCACCCCGCTCGTGAGCCAGCGCAGGTGCGCCTCCAGGCCCTCGCGGTCCCACGGGATGACGGCGGCGGCCGCGTAGAGGACGAGGATGACCGCGGGCAGGCCCACGCCCAGCAGGCCCTTGGCCAGCGTGGCCAGACCCGCGAAGACATAGAAGCCGTACCACCAGCCCGCGCGGTGCTTCGTCGTGTCGTCCAGCTGGCCGATGATCGCGCACGCCATCGCGCACACGAAGGTGGTGACGAAGGGCGTGTCGGTGACGGTCTGCCGGGTGAGCAGGAAGTACAGCGGCATGGTGGCCAGCACGAAGCCCGTGGCCAGTCCCGCGCGCGTGTTCACCACCCGGGCCACGGCAAGCGACAAGAGCGACACCGCCGCGATGCTCAGGAGCGCGAAGGGCATGCGCATGCCCCACTCCGTGTAGAGGCCCATGGCGCCGTCGCCCCGGAGGGCGCCGACGATGTTCATGCCCAGCGCCTGCATCCACATGGTGAGGGGCGGCTTGGAGAAGAACCACGCGTTCTCCCAGAAGGGATAGACGTAGTCGCTGCGCTGGATCATCTGACGGCCGACTTCGCCGTAGTGCGTCTCCCAGGGGTCCCACAGGCCGACCGCGCCCAGGTAGGGCACGAAGAGCAGTGCCGCGAAGCCCGCGGTCGCCAGGACCACGCGCGCGCTGAGGGACAGGGCCAACCACTTCTTCGCCCATGCCGACGTCAGGGTGTCCTCACCCAGGAGGGCCTGGGTGAAGGTCTCTTCCCGCTGCGGGGTCTGTTCGCCGTCGCTTGCCACGCGCACGTGCTCCTTCGTCATCCGGGACGGGCCCTTCGTGAGAGGCACGGGGCCGGGGGGCTTATATCCCCCCCATCCCCTCCGGTCGACCGACCTGGAAGGGGGTGCGCCATTCTCGCGTCAGTGCGTGCCCCAGACTGTGCAGGCGGTGTGCAGGCGCCTGCACAGTCGGCCGGGGCAAGTCCGCGAAAGCCCGTCCACCAGCCGGGGGCACGGGCTTTGTAATGGCCGCCCCGTCACAAGCTGCACCCGCGTGGCCGACAGCGCGGGGCTCTCCTTGAGGAGAATGGATGCTGGTCTCAGCGGTGACCCTGGGCTGTGCCCTCCTGTTCGGGCAGGTGGAGATGCCGGAGGCGGAGGTGCCCCCAGTCCCAACAGAAGCTCCGACGGACGCTCCGGTGAAGGCCCTGGTGGAGGCGCTGGAGCAGCCCCGCGCGCAAGCGGATCCGGACACGTGGGCCTTCCAGATGGCCGTGCCGGACACGAACTCGCCCCGACAGTCCTCGGCATCAAGGGTGCTGTGCCTGAACCTTCCGCCCACGCCCGCCGTCCCTTCGGGCCAGTGGCGCGCGCAGTGTGACGAGACGAAGAAGGAGTGCCTGGTCGCCCCCGCCTGGGAGCTGGACTCGGAGGGACATGAGACAGGCAAGCCTCTGGAGCGCGTGTCCATGTGCCTGGAGGTGATGCCCGCCGCGATGGCGCGTGCCTACCGGCTGGTGCCCGCCATCGCGGAGGCGCCCCCCGGCTGGTACCGCGACGAGCGCGGGCGGGTGTTGCAGTACAACTTCGATCTGCACCGGCGCATCCGGGTGGGGGGCGCCTGGGCGCCGCGCTGGCTGCATGAGACGGCGGGACGGGACGACCGCGTGCGGGTGGACTTCGGCGTGGACCTGGAGTGGCCGGGGGACCCCGGACAGTTGCACCGCATGACGCTCCTGGACACGGAGCTGTACCTGGGGGACGCGTCGTCGTTCGAAGCCACGCTCCTGAGCTACGACTTCCGCAGCGAGCGCGACGAGCCGCTCTTCCGGGTGACGACCTTCTACGGCAGGCCCCGGCGCTTCGACGTCTTCGCCAACCTGGGCTTCTGGCTGGAGGTGCTCCACGCCGAGCAGGTCCGCCGAGAGGACGTGAAGGCGGACTTCCTCACCCTGGGCTCCACGCAGGCGACGCTGGACCTGTGGCATTCGCGGGACCTGGTGTCCTACGTGCGCCTGAGGGCGGGCCCCTCCGTGGAGCGCGACCGGACGAACGGCTTCCTCACGCTGGTCCCCGCCGCTGCGCTGGAGGGGGACCTCACGGTGGACCGCGATGGCTTCCACCATGTGCTCTTCGGCGTGGAGGCCCAGAAGGTCCTGCTCGCGGAGCGCGTGGAGGGCCGGCCCCTGCGCCCGGAACGGCTGCGGCTGCGCGCGAGCTACGAGGTCATCGCCCTGGCCATCAACGACCAGCCCGTGAGCCTGACGCTGGACGGACGCGGGACGTGGCGCGACGACCTGGCGAACGCGCCCGCCGGCTGGGAGTGGTCCGCCCAGGCGGGACTGCGCTTCTCCCTCTGGGCTCCGGCGCGGCGTGATGCTCCCGGGGCGCAGGGCGGGAAGGAATAGGCACGGGGATGGTGGCACTCGCGCTGGCCCTGCTCCTGAGCACCCTGCCCCCCCCGGACGTGGCCTGCGAGGGCTCCACGGACGCCGGGGAGACGTTCCCCACCTGCTTCGATCCCGGAACCGGCTGGGTGCTGGGCACCGTGCTCCACGTGCAGGACGAGGAGGCCGCCCTGCTCCTGCGCACCGGCATCCTCCTGAGGGTGGTGCGCACCAGCAACAGCAAGGGGGACTCGAGCTGGTTTGATTCACACCGCCTCTTCATGACGGAGGCCCGGGGAGGCACGCACAAGGCCCTGAGCTTCACCGGGTATGACGGCCTGCTGCGAAGGCACGTCGACGAGGGCTCGCTCCTCGTGTCCTTCGGCAGGCCCGTGCGCATCCCCTTCCCCTTCGACGTGGCCATGGCCCTGCGCGCGGCCCACTTGGAGCGGCGCGTCTGGGAGGGACCGGGCTGGACGCTGGAGACCGGGCGCGTGGGCCTGCTGTTGGATCCCGTGCGCACGAACACCGAGTGGGGCTGGCTGGCCGTGGGCCCCGCCGCGAGTCACACCCTGCGCCACGACCGGGACGGCACCCAACACGAGGTGTCGCCGTTCACGTCGCTGCTGCTCGACACGGGCTGGGAGACGCGGGACGGACGCTGGGCGCTGCGCGCGACGGGGCTCGTGGGCTGGGCTTTCGACTTCGACGGAGGCTCCCACTTCCGCGCCCGGGGAGAGGTCGCGCTGGAGCACGTGCTCCTGGCCATCAATGACGCGCCGGTGTCCCTGCGTCTGGCGGCCACGGGCGTGCTCGGTGACGCGGGGCTCGCACGGCGCGACGAAGCGATGCTGAGCGCCGGGCTCATGGTGCGCCCGTTCGGTGAGCGCTGAAGGCGAACCGAAGCGTTCGTCGCCCGCATGGCCCCCGCCTTACGGTGCCTGCGTTTCGAGCGCCGCCTTCAACGCGCCCTCGGCCGCGCGCAGCCGGGCATCGCGAGGATCCAGGCGGCGGGCCTCCTCCAGCCGCAGCAGGGCCTTCGCCGTGTCGCCCCGCGCCAGTTCGCACCGCACGCCCGCCTCCATCGCGCCCGTGTCGGACGGCCCGTACACGCGCGCTTCTTCCGCCGCGTGACAGCCTTCCTCCACCTGCCCGGATTCGAAGAACGCCCGGGCCAGCTCCACCCGCGTGTCGACGTGCGCCGGCGCCAGCCGCACCGCCGAGGTCAGCGGCTCCACCGCGTCCGCTGGAAGCCCCCACCGCCGCAGCCCATGCCCCAGCTCGCGCAGCGGCCCCGCGACCCCCGGCACGAGCAACGCCCGGGCCCGGGCGATCCGCAGCTCCGCGGGCTCCTCGAAGCGCACGTCCGCCACCATCCGCTCCACCACCCGCCCATAGGCGGGATAGGCATGGGGCCACGTGAAGACGAGCCGGTACACCCATTCCCCCCGGGGCACGAACCACGCCACCAGATGCGTGGGGCCCCCGGTACCGTCCAGCTCCGCGCGGATCCGCTGCGCGGGCCGGCCGCCCAGGGACGCGGGCTCCAGGCCACCCACGGACACCGTGCGCCCCTCCGGCCCCGCCACGCCGGGCACCAGCGCTTCATCCCGGAAGTGCCGCGCCTGCACCGAACCATCCCCGGGCTCGCCCGCCTCGATGGCCTCCGCCGCGAGCGTGGCGCGCCCCAGGCCCGTCAGCCCGTTGGAGAAGGCCCGCCGGCCCCGACCGTCGTCCTCCCGCCGCCAGCCCTCCGGAAGCGACACCGCCAGGCCGAAGCCGTCATCTCGCTCCACCCGCCACCCCGAACGCTCCGCCACCACCACCGCCGCCCCCAGCGCCGCCAGCACCACCACCCCCGCCGCGCGCGCCACGCCCGGAACGCCGGCCCCCAGCGTCCGCGAGCGCAGGAAGACGCCCACGAGCAGCCCCGCCAGCAGGCCGCCCAGGTGCCCCGCGTTGTCCACGCCCGCGCTCGTCCACCCGAGCCACAGGAAGACGAGCACCGTGGGCAGGGCGCTCTCCCCGGAGAACCACCGGAAGCGCGCCCCCGGCCCGTTTCGCGAGCGCCGCCCCAGCACCAGCAGCGCGCCCACGCAGCCGAACACGAGCCCTGACGCGCCCACGCTCACCGTGGGCGACCACCAGAGCGAGCCCGCCATGGTCGCAAGCCCCGCCACCCCGAGCAGCGCCAGGTAGTCCCACCAGCGGCACGCCCGCTCCACCGCCGAGCCCACCACCGTGAACACCAGCAGATTGAGCCCCAGGTGCAGCCCGTCCCGGTGCAGCAGGTTGGCCGCCAAGAGCCGCCAGCCCTGGCCCACGTCCGTCACCAGGGGGCCCGTCTTGGCGCCCCATCGCACCAGTGCATCCACTCCAGGGGGGCCACCGGGCGCCAGGATGACGTACAGAATGGCCTGTGCCGCTACCAGTGCTACGGTGAGCCAAGGTAGCCTCGACTCCCCACCCTTTCCGGCCAATCGACCGATGGACAACACTGCCTCCCTGACCCTGGGATGGGCAAAAAACCCTGTTGTTCCCGGGGGATACATGGCTTGTCTCGGCAAAGGGCATTCTGCTATAGCTGTACTCGGACCGGACCCGTGCTGAAGCTCATCATCGAAGACGACGAGGGGCGCAAGACCGTTGTTCCCTTCGTGCGCGACGAAATCACCATTGGCCGTCAGGAGGGCAACACGATCCGCCTGACCGAGCGCAACGTGTCACGTCGACACGCGCGACTCGTGCGCCTCAATGGTCACGTCGTGCTCGAAGACCTGGGGAGCTACAACGGCACCCGGATCAACGGTGAACGCGTCGCAGGCCAGCTCCCTCTCAAGGAGGGCGACCTCATCCAGATCGGCGACTACGATCTGGCGCTGCAGGTCGAAGGCGCGGCCGCCACCGCCGCCCCTACTGGCGCCATCACCGCCAAGGTGCCTGCCTCCCGCCGGGCGGACCCCGACGACGAGGACGACGCCCCAGCGGCCGCCGCGGCGCGGGCCGACGAGGAGGACGAGGACGACGCCGAGGATGGCGACGAACACGACCACACGCCTCCGTCCGCGGAGATGCGGCGCAACGCCACCTCCATCATCCGCATGGATCAGATGGAGGCGGACCGCCCCCGCAAGGTGGAGCGCGTCCCGGAGGACGAGCAGCCCCGGCTGCTGGTGCTCGCCCCCACTGAATTCAAGGGCCAGGAGTACGACTGCAACCGCACGGAGCTGCGGATCGGTCGCACGTCGGAGAACGACATTGCCCTGGACCACCGCTCGCTGTCCCGCACGCACGCGAAGATCGTGCGCGAGGAGACCGGCGAGTGGCGCGTCATCGACATGCAGTCGGCCAACGGGATGACGGTCAACGGCGAAAGCTACGCCCAGGCCACGCTGTCCCACGGCGACGTCATCGAGATGGGCCACGTGAAGCTGCGCTTCGTGGGCCCCGGCACGCTGGCGGAGGACATCGCCGCGCAGGGCCGCTCGGGTTCGAAGAAGATGCTGGTGACCGCGGCGGTCGCGTTCCTGTCCATCGCCGCGGGCGCCGCGCTCTTCGTCGTGAAGGGCGAGGAGTGGTTCGGCCCGTCGCCGACGCCGCCCGTCGTCACCGACAACCAGCCGCCGCCGGAGACACCGAAGACGCCTCCGGAGACCGTGACCGCGCCGACGCCGCCCGAGACGGCGCCCCCGGAGACGCCGCCCGAAGTGAAGGTGACGGAGCAGGACTTCGAGAACGCGCTCCAGGCAGGCGACTTCGCCACGGCCGGCACGGCCCTGGAGACGCTGCGAAAGACGAAGGGCGTCCCACCCCCCAAGGCGAAGGACATGCAGCAGCGCCTGACCCTGGAGACCAAGGCGCAGCAACAGCTCACCCTCGCCGAGGAGTCGTTCAATAGCGGCAAGTTCGCCGAGGCGGCCACCGCCCTCAAGGCCACCCCCGCGAACACCGTGGTCTTCGCCACCCGCTACAGCGATCTGGGCGCGAAGCTCGCCGCTCAGCAGCAGGCGGCCCAGGAGACACCGCCTCCGGTGGAGCCCCCCAAGCCCCCTGCTGGAACCAAAGCCTCGGGGCAGGCCCTTGAATCCGAGTACATGCAGGGCAAGAAGCCCGCGGATGTCACCAGGGACATTGAAGAGATCCAGGCCAAGGTCCGGGGCCTCATCACGCAGAGTCCGAACGAGGCCCTGGCGATCGCCAAGGATTGCGCCCAGCTGGTTTCCGAACTCCCTGAATGCCATCTGATGCTGGGAGTGGTGTACGCCAAGCTCAAGAACAGCAAGATGAGCGTGAGCCACTACGAGAAGTTCCTCCTGCTCACGTCCGCGGGCCACTCCAAGCGGGACCTGGTCGTCAAGGCGCTGAGCAAACTCAACGCGGCCGAGACTCCGCCCGGAAGTCAGGCCGACAAGAAGAACACCCAGTAACCCCCCCCGCAGCACTTCCCTCAACCCTGCAGCGAGGAGACGCTGTGCAGATTCGCATCCTGGTAGTTGATGACGAGCAGGACAACTGCGACTACCTCAAGCTGGTGCTGACCCGAGAGGGCTACGAGGTGGTCACCACCACCGACCCCACCCAGACGGTGGACATCCTCCGGGGCTCTGACTTCCACCTCGTCATCCTCGACATGATGATGCCGCAGATGTCGGGCACCGAAGTGCTGGAGCTCATCCGCAAGTACGACACGGACGTCGCTGTCATCGTCGCCACGGCCTACCCCACGGTGGACACGGCGGTCGCCTCGCTCAAGGCGCAGGCGTCCGACTACGTGAAGAAGCCCATGGAGCCGGATCAGTTCATTGCCGCCGTGCGCAATGCCCTCCAGAAGAAGGGTCTGTCGCAGGACCCGGAGGCGGACCTTCACCGTGCCATCGGCCGCACCATCCGCGACGCCCGCAAGACGCAGGAGCTCACGCTCAAGCAGCTTGCCCGCCGCACCGGCCTGTCCGTGTCCCTGCTGTCGCAGATTGAACGCGCGGAATCCTCCGCATCCATCTCGTCGCTCTACAAGATCGCCTCCGCGCTTCAGTTGCGGATGGGCGAGCTGTTCGGCGACACCTAGCGCCCGTTGAACAGGGGCGCGCGCTTTTCCAAGAAAGCCGCGCGCCCCTCCTTCGCATCCTCGCTGCCGAACGCCTCGCCGCGCACCTGACGCAGCCGCGCGACGTCCTCCGGAGCCAATCCGGAGCGCGACAGCAACCCGAACGCCTCCTTCATCCCCGTCACCGCCTTCGGGGCCTGCGCGGCAAGCGTCGCGCACAGCGCCAGCGCGCGCGCCTCCGCATCCTCCGGGCACTCGTCCAGCAGCCCCCACGCCAGCGCTTCGGGCGCCGGCAGCCTTCGCGCGGTGAGGAAGAGCTGCTTGGCCCGGGACAGCCCCACCAGCCGCACCGCCCGCGCCAGGCCCTCCGGCGAGTACACGATGCCCAGCCGGGCCGGGGGCATGAGGAAGAACGCGTCCTGGGCGCCCACGCGGAAGTCGCAGGAGGCCGCCAGGTCGAAGCCCGCGCCCACCGCGCCGCCCTGCACCAGCGCCACCGAGGGCACCGGGTGCCGCTCCAGCTTCAGCAGGCACGCCACCAGCGGGTCATCCGGCAGTCGTCCATCCGCGCCGGGCGGGCCCAGGTGCGTCAGGTCATAGCCCGCGCAGAAGTGCCCTCCCTGCCCGCGCACCAGCAGCACGCGGACGTGGGGGGCGGGCTCCAGCGCCGCGTCCAGGCGGGCCAGCAGCGCGTCGTTGAGGGCATTGCGCCGCGAGGGGTTGGAGACGGTGAGCACCCGGACGCCGCCGTCGCGGTCCTCCACTTCCAGCGTGGGCTCCATCGCCGTCTCCTGGAATCCGTGACCGGACTAGCCGACCACCACGAGGACGTCGCCCTCGTTGACCGACTGCGCTTCCTTGCAGCGGATCTCCGTCACCGTGCCGCTCACGTCGTCGGGGACCTCCACCGGCATCTCCATCTTCATCGACTCGAGGATGACGAGCGTGTCACCGGACTTCACCGCGTCGCCCACCTTCACCTCGATCTTCCACACCGTGCCTGTGATGTGCGCCGCAACGTCCGCCATGAGCCAGTCCCTCCTCGGGTGTGAAAAACGAAGCGCGACCTGCCGCGCTCCCTACGGCTTCGCGTGATGATCCAGGAAATGCGTGTCCAGCTCTCCGGCGCTGAAGGCAGGGTCCTTCAGGATGCGCAGGTGCAGCGGGATGTTCGTCTTGATGCCTTCGATGCGGAAGTCCTCCAGCGCCTTCACCGCGCGGGCAATCGCCTCGTCGCGCGTGGCGCCAGTGATGATGAGCTTCGCGATCATCGGGTCGTAGTTCGGCGTCACCACATCGCCCTCGGCATAGCCCGAGTCCAGGCGCACGCCCTCGCCCGTGGGCGGCTGGTACACCTTCAGCGGGCCAGGGGACGGGAAGTACTTCACCGGGTCCTCCGCGTAGATGCGGAACTCCAGCGCCGCGCCCTTCCGCTTCACGTCCTCCTGCTTCACCGTCAGCTTCTCGCCCGCGGCGATTCTCAACTGCCAGCCGATGAGGTCCAGGCCCGTGGTCAGCTCCGTCACCGGGTGCTCCACCTGGAGGCGAGCGTTCATCTCGATGAAGTACACCTGCCCGTCCGAGTACAGGAACTCCACCGTGCCCGCGTTCGCGTAGCCGAACGCCTTGGCCGCGGTGACGGCCGCCGTAAAGAGCTGCTCCGACAGCGCGGCGTTCTGCCCATTGGCGAACAACACCGACGGGGCCTCCTCCACCACCTTCTGGTGCCGGCGCTGGATGGAGCACTCGCGCTCCAGGCCGTGGATGAGGTGGCCGTGGGTGTCCCCTAGAATCTGCACCTCGATGTGGCGGGGCGCCGGGAAGTAGCGCTCCAGGTACACGCCTTCGCGGCCGAAGGCGGCCTTCGCGCGGTCCGTGCACTGGCGGTACACCTTCTCCAGCTCCGCGGGGTTGTTCGCCGCCGCCATGCCGATGCCGCCACCGCCGCTGGCGGCCTTGCACAGCACCGGGTAGCCGATGCGCTCCGCGGCCTCCAGGGCGCTCTGCACGTCCGGCAGCACGCCGTCGCTGCCCGGCACCACCGGTACGCCCGCGGCGGACACCAGCTTGCGCGCCTGGCTCTTGTCCTTCATCCGCGCCATGGCCTCCGGCGGCGGCCCCACGAACACCAGGCCCGCGTCCGCGCACGCCTGCGCGAACTCGCCGTTCTCCGACAGGAAGCCGTAGCCGGGGTGCACGGCCTGCGCGCCCGTCTTCTTCGCCGCCTCCAGGATGGCGGGGATGCTCAGGTAGCTGTCCCTGGCCGGCGCGGGACCGATGCGCACCGCTTCGTCCGCTTCCTTCACGAAGGGCAGCGTCGCGTCCGCGTCCGAGTGCACAGCGACCGTCTTGACCCCCATGCCCCGGGCGACCGTCCCGATGCGGCGCGCGATTTCACCCCGATTGGCGATCAGCAGCTTCTGGAACATGGCGAAGACCCCGGCGTTGCGAAGGGCGGCCAAACTAACCCCCACCCCCCTGCCTGACAAGCGCTCGGGCAGGCGCGCAACAGGTCCGTACAGTCCCGTAAATTTGCGGGGTTGAGCAGCCCTGGCGTACCTTGCCCGACGTGAAGCCTCCTTCGACAGGAACGGAAGGCGTCGTGGACCTGCATGGTGCCCGTCGCGCTCGCCGTCTGGATTTGTACCGCACCCGGCTCAACGAGCGGGTGCAGGACACTCGCGCCAATCTGGTGACGCTCTACCAGGGTGGCACCCTCTTCACGCCCGACGGCACGAAGCAGGGCCGCTCGCTCCTGAAGGCCCTCCAGTTGCTGCAGCGCGTGGGCATCAAGCTGGAGGAGCTGGGTGGAACCGGCGTGCTGCCCGCCCCCCGTGCGTCGGAGCGCATCGACGCGCTCTACGACGAGGTGGACGGCCTGTTCACCCGCTGTGACCGCCTCACCGGCCGGGGCACGGCGAGCGTCGCCCGCCTCCCCCGCCGCTAGGCCTTCGCCTTACGGCAGTTCCGTCTGGCCCTGACGGCGCAGGAACGTGGGGATGTCGAACTGATCCTCGTCCAGGGGCAGCGCCGCGTCCTTCACCACCGACGTGCGCGCGCTCTGCATGGAGGACTTCGGGTTCTCCACCGTGGACATGGCCGGACGGGGCGTGCTCTTCGCGGGGACCAGGCTGGCCACCTCCTCGCGCGACGAGGACAGCACCGACGGCGCGGGACGGCTGGACAGCGGCACCTGGACCACCTGCGCCATGGGCCGCATCTTGGCCGCTTCACGGTGCACGAAGCCCGTGGCGATGATGGTGATCTTCACCTCGTCCTGGATCTGCTCGTCGATGAGCGACCCGAAGATGATCTCCGCCTCGCCATCCGCCGCGTCGTGCACCAGCGTCAGCGCCTCGTTGACCTCCTGCAGGGTCATGTCGCGGCCGCCCGTGATGTTGATGAGCAGGCCCGTGGCGCCGTCGATGGAGACGTCCTCCAGCAGCGGGCTGGAGATGGCCTGCTGCATGGCGATGACCGCGCGCCGGTCGCCGCAGGCGTTGCCCGTGCCCATGAGCGCCAGGCCCTTGTCGCTCATGATGGTCTTCACGTCCGCGAAGTCCACGTTGATGTAGCCGTGGTACTGGATGAGGTCGCTGATGCCCTGCACGGCGTTGAGCAGGACCTCGTCCGCGCGCTTGAACGTCTCCAGGAGCGGCATGGGCTCATTGGAGAGCGACAGCAGGCGCTGGTTGGGGATGGTGATGAGCGTGTCCACCGCGGCCTTGAGCTCCACGATGCCCTGCTCGGCCTGCTTGCGGCGCTTGTTGCCTTCGAAGAGGAACGGCTTGGTGACGACGCCGACGGTGAGGCAGCCCAGGCTCTTGGCGATGTCCGCGATGATGGGCGCGGCGCCGGTGCCGGTGCCACCGCCCATGCCGGCCGTCACGAAGACCATGTCGGCGCCTTCCAGCACCGCGGCGATCTGATCGCGCGACTCCAGCGCGGCTTCACGGCCCATCTCCGGGTTGGCGCCGGCGCCCAGCCCCTTGGTGAGGGCCTGGCCCAGCTGCAGACGGGTGGGCGCCTTGCTGGCGGCGAGCGCCTGGACATCGGTGTTGGCGGCGATGAAATCGACGCGATCCAGCTTCGACAGAATCATGGTGTTGACCGCGTTGCAGCCCGCCCCGCCCGCGCCCACGACACGAATCTTCGCGGCCTGCTTGTTCTGCTCGAACTGGTCCATGTCGTTCCTCTTGGCGGAAGCACCCCAGCGCCGTCCGCGATGACTGCCGCCTTCGACAATCATCAGGAAGTCAGGCGCTTTGGCAAGTATTCCGCTACCAGCCTGTAGCGCCCTGCTGCGGTGTCGAGTCCTGACGCCCACTTACGCGCGCGGCGGAAGCGGTCATGCGTGCGCGGCGGTGGGTGAAACGCCCTCTTGACTCGCGCGCATGACTCGCCGTGGTCGGTTGTGCGCGCCTCGCACGCCTGGGGACGTGTGAAGACGGGGTCCGGATGACGAAAAGGCCCAGCTCCCTCTACGGGAACCGGGCCTTCGCGTTCAAGCACGACGGTGAAGCGCTACGGGGCCGGACGCTCGATTTCGACCTTGCCCAGCTTCAGGATGTTGAACTCCACGCGGCGGTTGTTCTCCCGGCCCGCGGCCGTCTTGTTGGTGTCCACCGGCTTGGTCTCACCGAAGCCCTCGGACTCCAGGCGCTCCGAAGCGATGCCTTCGTTCACCAGGAACGTGCGCACGTTGGCGGCGCGGCGCTTGGACAGGTCCAGGTTGGCGGCGTCCTTGCCCTGGTCGTCCGTGTGGCCCTCGATGCGCAGCAGCTCCACCTGCGGGTTGGCGCGCAGCACGGCGGCCACCTGCTTCAAGAGCGGGAACGAGCGCGGCAGGATGATGTCCTTGCTCGTGGCGAAGTAGACCTTCTCCAGGATGAAGATGCGCTCACCCTCGACGGTCACCTTGACCTTGCCCTTGTCCGGGCAGCCGTCCTCGTCGTCCACGCCGTTGATGGTCTCCGGCTCGTTCGGGCACTTGTCCGCCGTGTCCGGGATACCGTCGCGGTCGTTGTCCGGATCCGGGCAGCCGTCCTCGTCCTGGAAGCCGTCCTTGTCCTCGGGCGCGTTCGGGCACTTGTCGTCCGGATCCATCAGGCCATCGCCGTCGGTGTCCACCGGCGCGGGCGGAGGCGGAGCGGGCTTCGTGTCCGGGCAACCGTCGGTGTCCTCGTAGCTGTTGAACGTCTCCGGCTCGTTCGGGCACTTGTCCGCCGTGTCCGGGATGCCGTCGTTGTCGTTGTCCGGGTCCGCGCAGCCGTCCGCGTCCTGGAAGCCGTCGAAGTCCTCCGGACCTTCCGGGCACACCGGCCGGGGAGGCGCCGGGGCACGGTCAGGGGTGCTGTAGCTGAGGCCCGCGAGCACTCGGAAGGACGGCGTGCCGTAGCCACGCGTCAGGCCCGGGCCCGCGCCCACCTGGGCGGAGAGCCCGCTGACCGCGCGGTACTTCAGGGCCGCGAGCAGCTCCAACGGACGCTCCTCCGCATCCTGCTCCTTGAACCCCAGCGAGCCCGCCAGCGTGGCGGCCACGGCCAGGGGCACCTTGCCCAGCTCGAACGGGACCTCCGCGCCCACCCCGTACGCCAGCGCGCTGCCGGTGTTGAGGTTGCGAAGCTGCTCCGACTTGCGGATGTCCACGCCCAGGTTGGCCAGCACGCGGAAGGTGCGGCCGTACTCACCCACCAGGCGCGGGTTCACGGACACGCCCGACCCGCCGAGGAAGTCCGAGGCACCGCCCGTGGGCAGCGACAGGGGCACCGCCAGCGACAGGCCGTAGCTCTCACCTTCCAGCAGCCGCGCCTTCGGGATGAGCCGCAGATCGCCGATGCCGCCCCCGCTCACCCCGTTGGCGAAAGAGGGGTCCACCCCCGGAGAGTTCTCCGAGCCCTGGATGGTGATGGGCAGCACGACGCCGATTTCGAAGCGGTCGAGGAAGCCCACCGCGCCCATCAGGTCCACGCCCACCTGGCTCTTCACCAGGGAGGTGACGTACTCGTCCTTGCGGGGGTCGAAGAAGTTGAGCGGCTTGTCGGCGTAGTTGACCGAAAGCCCCACGTTCCACCCCAGGTGCCGCTGCACCTTCGCGCCGTGCAGGGCGAGCACGTCCGACACGCCCGGGCCCGGCTTGTACTGCTGCACGTCGATGGCCTGCGACACCGCCCCGGCCTGGGCCAGGGCTGCCGGGGCCGCGAAGAGCGCGGCCACGAACATGGCGACCGCCCCACCCGCGCGGACCAGGAGCTGCCCGGCCTTGCGGAAGCGGCGCCCCACCAGGGGCAGGGCCAGCAGCATCAGCGCGAAGGGCGCCAGCGAGCCCGTCCCACCCGTGCTGCAGCCATGGCCCACGACGAGGAAGTCGTCGTTGGCGTCGAGCGGGTCGGAGCCGCCCTGCACTTCCACGCCGTCGTCGATGCCGCCCTGGTCGGTGTCCTTCATCGTCGGATCCGTCTCCGTGGCGTCGCGGCGACCGTCGTGGTTGGCGTCTTCCGCCCCGTCCTTCAGGCCGTCACCGTCCGAGTCCGGGTTCTTCGGATCCGTCTTCGTCGACGGGTCCGCGTCCGGCTTGAAGTTCGGAGACGTCTGGTCGGTGCCCGGCGGCGCGGTCTCGGCGGTGACGCCCAGCTCCGTGCCGTCGTTGATGCCGTCGTTGTCGCTGTCCGGATCCAGCGCGTCGATGATGCCGTCGCCGTCCGTGTCGGTCAGCCCGTCGATGCCGTCCGGCACGCCGTCGTCGTCGGAGTCGGAGTCGAACGGATCCGTACCGGCTTCGATTTCACGAGCGTTGCTGATGCCGTCGCCGTCCGCGTCGGTGTCGTCCGCGGGGTTGTTCGGATCCGTCTCCAGCACGTCCACGCGGCCATTGTGGTTCGCGTCCTCGATGCCGTCGAACACGCTGCCACCGTCGGTGTCCTTGTTGAGCGGGTTCGTCTTCGTGTCGGGATCCTGGTCCGCGACGAACTTCGTCGGGTCGGTATCCGTCCCCTGCGGCGTGGTGAGGCCCAGCTCCAGGCCGTCCGTCAGGCCGTCGCCGTCCGTGTCGATGCTGTTCGGGTTGGTCTCCGTGGGGTCCACGAAGCCGTCGTGGTTGGCGTCCTCGTTGCCGTCCTTGAGGCCGTCGTCATCCGAGTCGTCGTCCAGCGGGTTCGTCTTCGTCGAGGGGTCCTTGTCCGCCACGAACTTCGACGGGTCGGTGTCGTCACCCTGGGGCACGGTGAGACCCAGCTCCACGCCGTCCGTCAGGCCGTCACCGTCGGTGTCCGCCTCGTTCGGGTCGGTCTCGTCCGCATCGACGATGCCGTCGTGGTCCTTGTCCTCGTTGCCGTCCAGGATGCCGTCGTCATCCGAGTCATCGTCCAGCGGATCCGTCCCGCCGACCTTGACCTCGACGCCGTCGGGGATGCCGTCGCCGTCCGTGTCCGGGTTGGTCGGATCGGTGCCGATGAGGGCCTCCTCCGCGTCCGGCAGACCGTCGCCGTCCGTGTCCACCAGCCCCGTCGAGTCCACCGTGAAGGAGGTGCTCGCGGTCGAGCTCGTGGCCGTCCCGTCCGTGGACACCGCCGTCACCGTGTACGTGCCGTCGGCCAGGGGGCCGGGCAGCGCCTGGCTCCAGTTACCGCCCGTCACCGTGATGGGGCCGTAGCTGTTGCCCTGGAAGGTGACCGTCACGGTCGTCGCGTTCGCGGCCGTACCCGACACCGTCACGGTGGTGGCGGTGATGGTCGAACCGTTGGCCGGCGAGGTGATGGCCACGGTCGGAGACGTCACGTTCACCGTGAAGGTGGAGGTCGCGGTGGGGCTGTCGTTGCCCGCCGCGTCCTCGGCCACCGCGGTCACGGTGTACGAACCGTTGGCCAGCGGGCCCGGGAGCACCTGGCTCCAGTTGCCCGAGGCGTCCACGGCGATGGGGCCGTAGTTGTTGCCCTGGAAGGTGACCGTCACGGACGTCGCGCCCGTGGACGTACCCGTCACCGTCACCGTGTCGGTGCCAACCGTGGAGCCATTGGCCGGCGTGGTGATGGCGACCGTCGGCGCCGTCAGGTCCACCGTGAAGGTGGTGCTCTCGGGCGCGCTCTCGTTGCCCGCCGCGTCCACGGCCACCGCGGTCGCGGTGTACGTGGTGCCATCGGTCAGGGTGCCCGGGGTCGTGAAGGTCCAGTTGCCCGCCGCGTCCACCGGGACCGAGTAGTCCGTCCCTTCGAAGGTCACCGTCACGGACGTCGCGCCCGTGGACGTGCCCGTCACCGCCACCGTGTTGGTGTTGACCACCGCGCCGTTGGTGGGCGCCGTGATGTCGACCGTCGGCGCCGTCAGGTCCACCTCGAAGGAGGTGGTGTCAGGCGAGCTCACGTTGCCCGCCGCGTCCGTGGCCACCGCGGTCACGGTGTACGAGCCCTCGGGGAAGCTCACGGGCAGCAGGTAGGTCCAGTTGCCCGCGCCATCCACCGGGATGGGGCCGTAGTTCGTGCCGGCGTAGGTCAGCGTCACGGACGTGGCGCCCGTGGACGTACCCGTCACCGTCACGGTGTCGGAGTTGAGCACCGTGCCGTCCACCGGCGTGCTGATGGCCACCGTCGGAGGCGTCAGGTCCACCGTGAAGGTGGAGGTCGCGGGGGGGCTTTCGTTGCCCGAACCGTCCTCGGCCACCACGGTCACGGTGTACGAGCCCTCGGTCAGGGGGCCAGGCAGCGCCTGGCTCCAGTTGCCCGAGGCGTCCACGGCGATGGGGCCGTACTCCGTGTTGTCGAAGGTGAGCGTCACGAACGTCGCGCCACCGGAGGTCGTGCCCGTCACGGTCACAGTGTCGGTGCTGACGGAGGTGCCATTGGCCGGCGTGGTGATGGCCACCGACGGTCCGGTCAGGTCCACCGTGAAGGTGGAGGTCGCGGGCGTGCTCTCGTTGCCCGCCGCGTCCACGGACACGGCCGTGACGGTGTACGACTGTTCCGACAGGGTGACCGGCGGCTGGAAGCTCCAGTTGCCGGACGCATCCACCGGGATGTTCTCGTAGTCCGTGCCCTCGAAGGTGAGCGTCACGGACGTCGCGCCCGTGGACGTTCCCGTCACCGTCACGGAGGTGGTGCCAATCGTCGAGCCGTTGGCCGGCGTGCTAATGGCGACCGTCGGGGCCGTCAGGTCCAGGGTGAAGCTGGAGGTCGCGGTGGGGCTTTCGTTGCCCGCCGCGTCCGTGGACGTGGCCGTCACGGTGTACGGGCCCTCGGACAGCGGACCCGGCAGCGCGTAGCTCCAGTTACCCGATGCATCCACCGCGATGGGGCCGTAGCTCGTGTTGTCGAAGGTGAGCGTCACGAACGAAGCGCCACCGGAGGTCGTGCCGGTGACCGTCACCGTGGGGGTGTTGATGATCGAGCCGTTGGCCGGCGTGCTGATGGCCACCGCCGGCGCCGTCTGATCCACCGTGAAGGTGGAGGAAGCGGTCGTGCTGTTGGTGCCCGAGCCGTTCGTGGACACCGCCGTCACCGTGTACGGGCCGTCCGCCAGGGGGCCGGGCAGCGCCTGGCTCCAGTTGCCGCCGGTCACCGTGATGGGGCCGTAGTTCGTGCCCTGGAACGTGACCGTGACCGAGGTCGCGTTCGTGGCCGTGCCCGTCACCGTCACGTTCGGGTTGGTCGTCGTCGAGCCGTTGGCCGGCGTGGTGATGGCCACCGTCGGAGCTGACACGGCCACCGTGAAGGTGGAGGTCGCGGCCGTGCTGTTCGTGGTGCCATTGGTGGACACCGCCGACACCGTGTAGCTGCCGTTGGCCAGCGGGCCTGGCACCGTGGCGGTCCAGTTCCCGCCCGTCACCGTGTAGGGGCCGTAGCTCGTCCCGTTCAGAGTGAACGAAACGGACGTCGCGTTCGCCGCCGTGCCCGACACCACCACGTTGCTGGGATTGGTCACCGTCGAGCCGTTGGCAGGCGTCGTGACAGCCACCGTCGGGCCCGCCACCGTGAAGGTGGAGGTCGCGGCCGTGCTGTTGGTGGTGCCGTTGGTGGACACCGCCGACACCGTGTACGAGCCGTTGGCCAGGGGGCCCGGGACCGTCGCGGTCCAGTTACCGCCCGTCACCGGGTAGGGGCCGTAGCTCGTCCCGTTCAGCGTGAACGTGACGGACGTCGCATTCGCCGCCGTGCCCGCCACCACCACGTTGCTGGGATTGGTCACCGTCGAGCCGTTGGCGGGCGCCGTGATGGCCACCGTCGGCGCCGGCACGGCCACCGTGAAGGTGGAGGTCGCGGTCGTGCTGTTCGTGGTGCCATTGGTGGACACCGCGTTCACGGTGTAGCTGCCGTTGGCCAGGGGGCCCGGGACCGTGGCGGTCCAGTTACCGCCCGTCACCGGGTAGGGGCCGTAGCTCGTCCCGTTCAACGTGAACGTGACGGACGTCGCATTCGCCGCCGTGCCCGCCACCACCACGTTGCTGGGATTGGTCACCGTCGAGCCGTTGGCAGGCGTCGTGACAGCCACCGTCGGGCCCGCCACCGTGAAGGTGGAGGTCGCGGCCGTGCTGTTCGTGGTGCCATTGGTGGACACCGCATTCACGGTGTAGCTGCCGTTGGCCAGGGGGCCCGGGACCGTGGCGGTCCAGTTACCGCCCGTCACCGGGTAGGGGCCGTAGCTCGTCCCGTTCAGCGTGAACGTGACGGACGTCGCATTCGTCGCCGTGCCCGACACCACCACGTTGCTGGGATTGGTCACCGTCGAGCCGTTGGCAGGCGTGCTGATGGCCACCGTCGGCGCCGGCACGGCCACCGTGAAGGTGGAGGTCGCGGTCGTGCTGTTCGTGGTGCCATTGGTGGACACCGCGTTCACGGTGTAGCTGCCATTGGCCAGCGGGCCCGGGACCGTGGCGGTCCAGTTACCGCCCGTCACCGTGTAGGGGCCGTAGCTCGTCCCATTCAGCGTGAACGTGACGGACGTCGCGTTCGTCGCCGTGCCCGACACCACCACGTTGCTAGGATTGGTCACCGTCGAGCCGTTGGCAGGCGTGGTGATGGTCACCGTCGGCGCCGGGGCACCCGTCACCGTGAAGGTGTTGGTGTTGCTCGGGGCGCTCTCGACGCCACTGGTCACCGTGACCGCATAAACGGTGTGCGCCGCCACGGTCAGCGGCGTCGACGGCGTGAAGGTGAAGTTGCCTGCCGCGTCGGACGTCACCGTCACGGCCTGCGGCTGGCCGTCGATGTAGATGCGGACGGTCTGATTCGGGCTCGGCGTCGTGCCCGTGATGGGGGGCGTGGTGTTCGACGTGGACGAACCATTGGCCGGCGTCAGCACCGTGGGAGCCGGGCCCATGGTGATGACACCCGGGTTGCCCGGCACCGAGCCGTAGGTCACACCATCCGGAGCCGAGGCCGTGGGCTGGGTGCCCGCGAGTCCTCCCGCGACGGACGGGGGGCAGGAGTAGGAGCTGGCCTGCAAGTGGATGTTGCCACCACCACCACCGCCGCCCGTGCCGTGTGGCGACGCAACGAAGATGCTGTTACCGCCATTGCCACCCTTCGCGGACAGCGCGCCGGAGCAGGACAGGGCGCCCGTGAACCGCAGGGAAAGGGTACCGCCCGCGCCACCACCACCCGCCGCGTCGTTCTCGGAGGCGAGCGCCCCAACGCCGTCCGCCGTGATGCTGCCCGCTCCCGCGAGCGACGCGCCGCGCACGAACACGATGCCACCCGCATTGCCGCCGCCGGTGCCCGTGCCGTCATTGCCATGACCAGAACCGCCACCGCCTCCGAAGAGGGCGCGCGTCGCCGGGCTGAAGAGCATCCGGCCACCGGGCAGGCCACCCACCGCGCGCGCCGGGCCGGTGTCACCCGTCCACGTCCGGCCACCGATGCCACCCGCACCGCCGTTGCCACCACCGCCGCCACCGGAGTTGTGGCAGATGCCGCCACCACCCGCGTTGAGGGTGTTGCCCCGGCCCGAGAGGGGCGCGGTCTGCAGGAACACCGTGGGCTGCTTGTAGCGGGCCGGCACGAGCCCCTCGCCCTTCATGGCGCCCTCGGGATTGGCCAGGTCCAATGCGGTGGCGGGGCAGTTATCGCCATCACCGTTGAAGTACTCCGCGCCGCGGAATCCCGCGCCCGTGGCGGAGATGGTGCCGTTGTTCTGCACCGCCCCCGTGGCGAAGAAGATGGCGATGCCACCCACGGTGTCGTTGATGTCCGCGCTGGACCACGGCCGGGCAGTGATGCTGGCCCCGGCGTTGATGGTCACAGTCGTGTACTCCGGCACCCGGATGGCCTGCGCCGATGACCGGAGGAGCACGCTGTTGTTGGCGGCGCTGTTGCTTCCCGTGAACGCCGCCGTGAGCGCGTTGCCCGTGAAGGTCAGGCGCGTGCCCGTCAGCGCCGTCACACGGACGAACTGCCAGTTGCCCACCGCAGTAGCGTTGAAGTCGAACGGGCCCGCCGCGCCCGAGGTCACCGTGCCGGTGAAGCCCGTGGACTGGTAGATCATCACCAGGTCGCCGGTGGCGAAGCCCGTGGTGTCCGTCACGGTGACGAACGTCTGGCCCAGGGGGGCATTGGCGGTCAGCCGGGCGTACGTGTTGACCACCGTGTTGGCCGCGTTGACGGTCAGCGCGCCGTTGTGGCCGTTGCCCAGGCCGAAGGTGTCCGGTTCCGCCATCGCCGGCGGCGCCATGAACACGGCGCACAGCAGGGCCAGGAGGCCTGCGGCGGAGCGGCGAACTCCCGGAAGGGGCGTCAGCAACCGCATCGTCTTTTGTGGAGTCATAAGGTCAGGGGCTCGCGGGAACAGCGGGATGGTTCCGGGGGCCTGAAGCTCCCCTAGCAAGCCGAGCGCCATCCTCTGTCGGATTTTCATTCCCACCAAATCCGGGCACTTGCGCGGCTTGCCCAGCGTCCTTACGAGCGGCGTCCGGAAGGTGGATCCAGATTCCAGAATCTGGAACTACTTCCCGCGTCGCTTCCTGACGCGTCAGCGTGCGCCGTTGACGCGTCCGCCCTACCCCGCACGTCCCCCAGAAACGCGAAAGGGCCCCCCGAAGGGAGCCCTGACTCAGCGCATCACCCCACCGGGTGCGGCTAGAAGATCTCTTCCAGCCACTCGCGCATCCGGCCCTTCACCTTCTTGTAGACGTTGCTGTCCTCGCGGTTGCGGAACATGCGGCGATCCATGTGACGCGCACCGTAGACGACCAGGCCCACGCCCGTCGCGTACATGGGGCTCTTCACCACGTCCACCAGACCGCCAATGCCGCGCGGCATGCCCCGGCGCACCGGCAGGCCCAACACCTCTTCGGCCAGCTCCGGCATGCCCGCGAGCAGCGTGGAGCCGCCCGTGATGACGATGCCGGACGCGAGCAGGTCCTCGTAGCCGCACTTCTGGATTTCGCGGTGGACGAGCTGGAAGATCTCCTCCACGCGCGGCTCCAGAATCTCCGAGAGGATCTGCCGGCCCAGGACGCGCGGCTGACGGCCGCCCACGCTGGGCACTTCGATCGTCTCGTCCTTGTTGATCATGGACGCGAGCGCGCAGCCATACTTCTGCTTGATGCGCTCGGCCTCGTGCGCGGGGGTGCGCAGACCGATGGCGATGTCGCTCGTCAGGTTGTTGCCGCCCAGGGCAATCACGGCCGTGTGGACGATGGAGCCGCCGGAGAAGATGGCGATGTCCGTGGTGCCGCCGCCGATGTCGACGAGGCACACGCCCAGCTCCTTCTCGTCCTCGCTCAGCACCGCCTCCGCGGAGGCCAGCGGCTGGAGCACGATGTCGGAGACATTCAGCCCCGTGCGGTTCGCGCACTTGACGATGTTCTGCGCGCTGGAGACGGCGCCCGTGACGATGTGCACCTTGGCCTCCAGGCGCACGCCGGCCATGCCCAGGGGCTCCTTGATGCCGCCCTGGTCGTCGATGATGAACTCCTGGGGCAGGACGTGGATGACCTCCCGGTCCAGGGGGATGGCCACCGCCTTCGCGGCGTCGATGACGCGCGCGATGTCCGCCTCGCGGACCTCCTTGTCCTTCACCGCGACGATGCCCTGGGAGTTGAAGCCCTTGATGTGGCCGCCGGCGATCCCCGTGTACACGTGGGAGATCTCCGCCCCGGCCATCAACTCGGCTTCCTCCACGGCGCGCCGGATGGACGACACCGTGGCCTCGATGTTCACCACGACGCCCTTGCGCAATCCCTTCGACGGATGCGTGCCGATGCCGATGATGTCGATCCCGCTATCGGTCAGCTCGCCGACGATGGCGCAGATCTTCGTCGTGCCGATGTCGAGGCCGACGATGATCTCCCCCGACTTCTGCTTCGCCATGAATCCTCCCAGGCCCCCTCACTCTCGTGAAGGAAGCATCCTCACTGCGTCGAGCCCCCGCTCCTCACGGAGTCGGACCCGCTCGAAAGCCTCACCGCCACCCAACCCGGTCGGGCACGGTTATCCAGGCGAATGATCTCGGCCGCAAGCCCCCTCGTGCTGAGCTCGCGACGAACGCGCGCCAGCCGCTGGAGCTTGACTTCCGTATCGCCCGCGCCGAGGCGCACCTCCTGCCCCGTCGCCGTCACCAGCGCAAGCCCGCTGTTCTCCAGGCGCACCTCGGACAACCGCTCGGATCGCCCCGGCAACAGCCGTGCATAAGCACGGGTTACATCCAAAGCCTCGCGGAAGCGCGCACGCACCGCGTCCGCGTCCGCGACGTACGCGTCGCGCTCCAACCCCGTGACGAGCGGCAGGTCCAGCCCGTCCCCCGGGGTGACGCGCTTGAAGGGTTCGCCCTCCTCGTCCAGCACGTACAGGTCGCCCAGCACCACCAGTGCCGCTGGCGCATGCTCCGACACCTCCACCGACACCCCGCGCGGAAACCGCCGCGTCACCTCCACCGTGCGCACCCAGGGGTGCTGGCCCATGGCCTTCGCCAGCGCCGCCGCGTCCAGCGACCACAGGTTCTGCCCCGCCGCCAGCCCCGACAGCTTCAGCAGCTCCGGGCGCGAGGCCCGCTCCAGCCCGGTGAACGTCACGGACTCCAGCGCGAAGCGCGGAGACACCCGCGCCCAGGCGCGCAGTTCGATGCCGCCCCACACCAGCGCCGCCGTCGCCACCGTCAGCCCCAACGCCTTCGCCACCCGGGGCCCGTGCGAGCGCACGGCGCCCGTCACCGCGGTGTTGCGCGCCGCAGCATCCAGATGCCGGCGTTTCTTGTTCTTTCCGAAAGCCATGGGGAGGGATGCGCATGCTGCGTGCGGACACTGCTTGACGCCAGTTTTTGGCTACAGGCACGTCGCTGTAGCGGCCCGAAGGGACACGCCGGCCCGCCAAGGGGCCGGAACTCCAGGGGACACGACGACTCAGGCCTTGAGCGACGCGCCCTGGAGCAGCCGCTCACACAGCGCCGGGAAGTCGATGCCCCGCCCCGCCGCGATTTTCGGCAGCAGGCTGGACGCCGTCATTCCGGGCAACGTGTTGATTTCCAGCAGGAAGACGTCGCCCGTTTCCGTGACGATGACGTCCGAGCGGGAGCCGCCCGAACACCCCAGCGCCACGTGCGCGGCGAGCGACACTTCGTTGACCCGCGCGTAGAGGTCCGGCGACAGGGGCGCGGGGAACAGGTACTGGGTGCCGCTGCCGGCCTTGTACTTCGCTTCGTAGTCGTAGAACTCGCGAGCGGCCTTCACTTCGATGACGCCCAGGGCCTCGTTGTCCAGCACGCCGCCCTGCACCTCGCGGCCCTTGATGAACTGCTCCACCAGCAGGGTGCCGGCGTGCTTCGACGCGTCCTCGACGGCGGCCGCGTAGTCCTCGTGCGTCTTGCAGATGTGCACGCCCACGCTGCTGCCCTCGCGGCTGGGCTTCACCACCACCGGGAAGGGGAACGGCAGCCGATCCGCCTGCGCCAGCGCCGCCGTCGCCGAGGGGAAGGCGCGGTAGGGGGGCGTGGGGATGCCGCGCGAGACGAAGATCTCCTTGGCGTACACCTTGTCCATGCCCACCGCGGAGGCCATCACGCCGCTGCCGGTGTAGGGGATGAACATGGCCTCCAGCAGGCCCTGGATGCAGCCGTCCTCGCCGAAGCGGCCGTGCAGCGCGAGCCACGCCACGTCCACCTTCTCCGCGATGAGGCGCGCGGGCAGGTCCTTGCCCACGTCGATGTCCACCACGTCGTAGCCCAGGCCCCGGAGGGCGCCGGCCACCGCGGCGCCGGTGCGCAGGGAGACTTCGCGCTCGGAGGAGAGGCCGCCGTACAGCACGCCCACGCGCTTGGCCTTCAACTCTTCCGGGGTGAAGCCACGGGAACCGAGGGTCATGGAAGGAACGCTCCGACGAACTTGACTTCGGGTTGCATGGAAACGCCCGAGGCTTCCAACACCCGCTGCTGCATCAGGGTGATGAGGCCCCGCACGTCGCGAGCGGCAGCGCCGCCCAGGTTGACGATCCAATTGGCGTGCAGCGTGGATATCTGCGCGCGTCCCAGGGTGTGCCCCTTCAGGCCGACAAGTTCAATCAGCCGCCCGGCGGCGTCGCCCGGCGGGTTGGTGAACACACTGCCGAAGTTGGGCTGACTCAAGGGCTGCGTGCGCTTGCGGTATCCCAGGTCCGCGTCCATCGCCGCCTTGCTGGCCACGACATCACCCCTGGGAAGCACGAAGCGCACGCGGGTGACGATACCTCCAGGCGGCAGCGTGGCGTGACGGTAGGTGTGGGGCACCTGCGCTTTCGTCAACCACCCCACGCCGTCCGCCGTGGCAACCTCGACGGCCTCCACCACGCGGAAGCACTCGCCGTTCTTGGTGCCCGCGTTCATGGTCACCGCGCCGCCCAGGGTGCCGGGAATGCCCGCGAGGAACTCCGCGCCCACCAGCCCCTGCACCCGCATCACGGTAACGAGCCGGGCAATGGCCGCGCCCGTCCCCAGCGTCACCCGCCCCTCGGCCGGGCCGACGTCGAGCACCTCCGGGAACAAATCCGAGGGCAGCTTGAGCGTGATGCCGGGCACGCCGCCATCGCCCACCAGCGTGTTGGCGCCGCCACCCAGCACCGTGACGGGGACCCCCTCGTCGCGGGCGAAGCGCAGCAGGTCCACCAGCGCGTCCGCCGAACGGGGACGCACCAGGGCCTCGGCCGGGCCACCCACGCGCACGCTGATGAGCGGCGCCAGGGGTTCGCCCGGCTTCACGTCCAGGCCCGGCAGCCGCGCCAGGCGCGCCGCGAGCGGTGTGACGACACCCGCCTCCATCCCCTACCCGCCCTTCGCCGCGCCCATCAGGTTCAGCAGGTCCGGGCCCACCTGGGTGATGTCGCCCGCCCCCAGCGTCAGCACCAGGTCACCTTCGCGCACGCGCTCCTGGAGCGCCTTCGCCACGTCCGCGCGCTTCTCCACGAACGTCACGTCGCGGTGTCCGTGCGCGCGGATGGCCTCCGCCAGCGCGTCCCCGGTGGCGCCCGGGATGGGCTCCTCGCCCGCCGCGTACACGCTGGTGACGAAGAGCACGTCCGCGTCGTTGAAGGACGTGGCGAACTCCTTCATCAGGTCATGCGTGCGCGTGTAGCGGTGCGGCTGGAAGGCGGCCACCACCCGGCGCCCGAAGGCCCGGCGCGCGCCCGACAGCGTGGCCATCACCTCCGTGGGGTGGTGCCCGTAGTCGTCCACCACGGTGATGCCGCCCACCTCGCCGCGCACGGTGAAGCGGCGCTGCACGCCACCGAACTCGGCCAGCGCACCGCGCACCGTCTCCAGCGGGATGTCCATCTCCTCCGCGATGGCCACGACGGCCAGCGCGTTGAAGGCGTTGTGCGCGCCCACCATGCGCACGCGGAACTCCCCCAGGTCCTCTTCGCGGCGGAACGCACGGAAGGTCGTGGTGAAGCCGTCCAGCGTGATGCCTTCCAGCCGGTAGTCCGCCATGTGCGAGCTGCCGTAGGTGACGAAGCGCTTCTCGATGCGCGGCAGCAGCGCCTGGACGTTGGGGTTGTCCAGGCACAGCACGTTGAGGCCGTAGAAGGGAACGCGGTTGCAGAACTCCACGAAGGCGGACTGGAGCGTCTCCAGGTTGCCGTAGTGGTCCATGTGCTCCGGGTCGATGTTGGTGACGACCGCGATGGACGGGTGCAGCTTGAGGAAGCTGCCGTCGGACTCGTCGGCCTCCACCACCATCAGCTCGCTCTTGCCCAGCTTGGCGTTGGAGTCGAGCACGTTCACCTTGCCGCCCACCACCGCCGTCGGGTCCAGGCCCGCCGCGGACAGCACCGTGGCCACCATGGACGTCGTCGTCGTCTTGCCGTGGCTGCCGGCGACGGCGACCGCGTACTTCAGGCGCATCAGCTCCGCGAGCATCTCCGCGCGAGGGATGACGGGAATCTTGCGCTGGCGCGCCGCCACCACCTCCGGGTTGTCCTTGCGCACCGCGGAGGAGATGACGACCACGTCCGCGTGCACCAGGTTCGCCGCGCGGTGGCCCTCGTACAGCGTGGCCCCCAGCTTCGCGAGCCGGCGGGTGATGTCGCTCTCGCGCAGGTCGGAGCCGGACACGCGGTAGCCCAGGTTGAGCAGCACCTCCGCGATGCCGCTCATGCCGATGCCGCCCACGCCCACGAAGTGCACATGCGCCGCGTGGCGCGTCTTGTAGAGGCTGCCGGGCTTGTTGCTGACGGACTTGCTCATGCCTTGCTCCCGGGTGCCTTCTTCGCGTCCTTGGCGTCCTTCGGATCCTTGGGCCCTCGGTCGCGGCCCTGGGGACCCCACGCCTGCGTCGTCAGGTCCACGCACACGTCCGCCAGCTCCTTCGCGGCCGCGGGCCGGCCCAGGATGCCGGCCTTCTTCGCCATCTGCTTGAGCTTCGCCGGGTCCGTCATCAGCCCGCGCAGCGTCTCCGCCAGCTTCTGGCCGGTGAGCTCCGACTCGCGGAACATCAGCGCCGCGCCCGCGTCCACCAGCGCCCGGGCATTCACTTCCTGGTGGTTGTCCGTCGCGTGCGGGAAGGGCACCAGGATGCTGGCCTTCTTGCACACCGTCAGCTCCGCCAGGGACGTCGCGCCCGCGCGGCAGATGACCAGGTCCGCCTGGGCATAGGCGGAGGACATGTCGTCGATGAACTCCACCACCGTGGCCTGCGCGCCGAAGCCCTTGTCCGCGTAGCCCTTCTTCACCGTCTCCAGGTCGTTCTTGCCCGTCTGGTGGACGATGGAGATCTGATCCTTCAGGTCGCCCAGCGAATCCAGCGCGTCCAGCATGCGGTTGTTGAGGCCGCGCGCGCCCAGGCTGCCGCCGAACACCAGCACGGAGAACTTCTCGTGCGCCGCGCTGCTGCGCAGGTAGTTGTCCATCAGCTTGCGGCGGATGGGGTTGCCAATCATCTGCACCTTGCCCTCGGGGAAGAACGCTTTCGCTTCCTCGAAGGCGGTGAAGACGACCTTCACGATGCGGCCCAATATCTTGTTGGTGAGCCCGGGCAGCGCGTTCTGCTCCTGGATGGCGGTGGGAATCCCCATCATCCACGCGGCCAGCACCACCGGCCCGCTCGCGTAGCCGCCCACGCCCACCACCACGTCCGGCTTCTGGCGCGACAGGATGCGGAACGACGCGAGGAACGCCAGGGGCAATGCGATGAGGCCCTTGAGCAGGCCGATGAAGCCCTTGCCCTTGAGCCCCTGCACCTTCACGAACTCCAGCGGGTAGCCCTCCTTCGGCACGACGCGGGCCTCCAGGCCCCGCTCGGTGCCCACGAAGACGACCTCGTTGGCATGGTGGCGCGTGACAACTTCCTCCGCCAGCGCGATGCCCGGGAACAGGTGTCCCCCGGTGCCGCCACCCGCGATGAGCACCTTCACGCCGTCACCTCCCGCAGGTCCGACGAACCCGCCCGGATGGGCCGAGTGGCCCCCTGCGTGTTCGCGCTCAACGACAACAGCACACCCGCGGAGCCCATCAGCACCACCAGCGACGTGCCGCCGTAGGACACGAACGGCAGCGTCAGGCCCTTCGTGGGCAACAGGCCCATGGCCACGCACATGTTCACCGTGGCCTGGAACGCGATGATGGAGCTGATGCCCAGGCCCAGGTAGGTGCCGAACGTCTCCCCGGCCGCGAGGCTCGCGCGGATGCCGCGCCAGAGGACGATGGCGTACAGGGACACGAGCAGGCCCACGCCGATGAGGCCCAGCTCCTCCCCCAGGATGGAGAAGATGAAGTCCGTGTGCGCCTCCGGCAGGAAGAACAGCTTCTGCCGGCCGTCGCCCAGGCCCAGGCCAGTGATGCCGCCCGAGCCGATGGACATCAGCGACTCCGCCACCTGGTAGCCCACGTCATGCCGGTGGGCCCACGGATCCATGAACGCGAGGATGCGCTTCATGCGGTAGGGGCTGGTCGCGATGGCCACGAAGGCAAGCGGCAGCGCCAGCAGCACCGACCCCACCAGGTAGCTGAGCTTGGTGCCCGCCGCGAACAGCAGCACGAAGAGCATGAACACCAACAGCACGCTGCTGCCGAAGTCCGGCTGGAGCATGCACAGGAACACCAGGATGCCGCACAGCGCGAGGTGCGGCAGGAAGCCGATGGAGAACGTGGCCACCTTCTCCCGCTTCTTCGCGAGCGAATAGGACAGGTAGACGAGCCACGCGAACTTGGCGACCTCCGCCGGCTGGAGGCTGAAGCCCGGCAGGCGGATCCACCGCCGCGCGCCACCCGCCGTCGTGCCGATGCCGGGGATGGCCACCAGCACCATCAGCACGATGGCCACGAGCAGCAGCGGGTACGCCAGCCGCGCCAGCCGCCGCCAGCCCAGCTTCATCATCACCGCCATGCCCACGACGCCCAGGCCCGCGGCCACCAGCTGGCGCTTGAGGAAGTACAGGCTGTCGCCCAGCTTGTCCTGGGCCAGCACCGCGCTGGCCGAGTACGTCATGACGAGGCCCAGCGAGACGAGCGCCAGCACGGCGCACAGCAGGATGGGATCGAACCGCACGGGAACGGTCGGAGGAGAGGTCTTCATGAAGGTCAGAGCGCTCCGACGAGGCGCTTGAACGTGTCGCCCCGGTCCTCGAAGTTCTTGAACTGGTCGTACGACGCGCACGCGGGCGACAGGAGGACCGTGTCCCCCTCCACCGCGAGCGAGCGAGCCTTCGTCACCGCCGCGTCCAGCGTGCCGCACGCGTGCACCGGGGCGTCGTTGGCGTAGGCCCGCGCGAGCGCATCCGCGTCCTGCCCGAGGGTGAGCACGCCCTTCACCTTCCCCTGCCCCGCTTCCACCATGGGCGCGTACGGCGCGCCCTTGCCCTTGCCGCCCGCGATGAGCCACACACCGCCCGCGAAGGCCTTGAGCGCCACCAGCACCGAGTCCACGTTGGTGGCCTTGGAGTCGTTCACCCACTCCACGCCGTCCAGCACGCGCACGCTCTCCAGCCGGTGCGGCAGGCCCGGGTAGCCATCCAGTCCCGCCTGCACTGCTTCCGCGGACACGCCGCCCAGCCGCGCGAGCAGCGTGGCCGCCATCGCGTTCTGGGCGTTGTGGGCACCCCGGAGCGCGCGGTTGCGCAGGACGAAGTCCTCGCCGGAGAACTCCAGGCGGAAGCCGCCCTCACGGGCCACCGCGAGCCCCGCGAGCTTCGGCACGTCCGCCACCGGGCGGCCCGTGACGCTGAAGCCGTACACCGGCACGCGCGCGGAAGCCGCCAGCGTCATCACCGCCGCGTCGTCCGCGTTCACCACCGCGAAGTCGCTGCCGGCCTGCTGGTTCATGAAGATGCGCGCCTTCGCCGCCCCGTACCTC